>QXYC01000023.1:129347-135614 GCA_009887095.1 Candidatus Poseidoniales archaeon | reverse complement strand
CGGCTGATGCAAACAGTTCAGCCTCATTCTGACTTAATTGGAGATCATCAACGACTGAGATTCGTGAAATATTTCGAATTGAGGATGAGAGCACGATATCGAGGTAAATTTGATCTTTTATGACGAGATGTGTTTCATTAAAGGTTATGACGACAGATCTGATCTTACCTTCATCTGGTATTCGCGCACAATCATCGCCTTCGACTTGGCAATAATTATCCCACATGTCGCTAATTGCATCGCCATCATCATCATCATCGAAAGCATCGGGCACTCGATCCCCATCCAAGTCTGCCCCAGCCAGCCCGTATCCATCAGGATCAGCGTGATGGCCATATTTGGCGACATGTTGTGTGTCGGTTGTTGTGTATGCTATGTGTATGAAGCCCGCATCATTTTCAACATAAACCATATCGGTTGAGAGGTGAGCCATATGTGTTCTCTCTACAACCGAAAAGTTCGATGCATCAACCGAGGTTAACACAGCTGGCGATGCATGATCAATGAAATGAAGATACGCGCCGTTGCTTGACCAGGAGAGGCTCGAACCAGATGTGAATGTTGACGTTTGAAGCGAACCACCTGCAAAAGACATGGTGTCCAATTGACCATTGACTGTGATCGCTGCAATCCGAGTGTCCGTTGGATCAAAGCCACAGGATGTGACTTCTGAGTTGAGTTCCCACTGCTTGTTCGTTTCGGTCCCGTCTGCGTTCCACATTAGGAGCCTGCCTGATTCGTCGCCTGTGAGGATGTGCCCTCCGTTCGATGTAAAGTCAATACAAGTCACGTCGGTGTTGTGCCCGCCTGACAAACTCCGTTCCAATTCCATGGTCGATGTTCGAAGGAGATCGACACCTTTGTTTGAATTGGGTATCGCTAAAAGGCCATCATCTGGCGACCATGCTATCTCCTTTGGGAAAGCATTGGCTGTGGATTGGAGTGCTGTCATTTCCATGGCACTCATGTCATACAATTGAATTGCATCGTTTTGGGTTTCTGAGCCTGAAAGGGCAATAGCGAGGAAGTCCCCATCATTGGAAAATTTCATCGTTTCCACTGGACGTGAAAGATCAATGGATAGAATCAAAGTTTCATTTTCAAGCCACATAATTGTTGCGTGGTCATTGTAACCTACAGCCAGATACTCGTTTGAAGGATCGATAGCAATCGCCCGCGAACCGTCTGCCTCAGGATAGGATGTGACGCCTAAAAACGATATTTCGGAGGAGGTCGCAACTGCACTCGGCAAACACATCAATAATATCGCCAAGATGGTTGTGGCATGATTGACTCGCATTTGTGGACCCCGCACAGGATGCCATGGGTGCATCAAGGATGAAAAGCAATCGGTGATGCCTCGATGAGACAATTGTGCCGCCCATCAACAAATGAAAGCGGTTGGTTCATCAAGGACCCACCAGTGGAAAGGGCATGGTGACTGAACTACCACTCGACGAAAACGGCAACAAAATTGTGCGCATCGGCCATTCCCCAGATCCAGATGATGCGTTTATGTTCCACGCAATGACCACCGGTGCTTTTCCTACGCCTGGGTACAATTTCGTTCACGAACTGCAAGACATCGAGACATTGAATCACAGAGCCATGAACTGCGACCTCGAAGTTTCTGCCGTTTCAATTCACGCCTTCCCAGAGATATCTGACGATTACGCACTCATGAATTGCGGTGCGTCGATGGGCGAAGGATACGGTCCTATGGTTGTATCAATGCAAGGCGCGACAGAAGAGGATGTTCGAAACAACGTCATCGCCGTTCCTGGTCTAAAGACGAGCGCCTACATGGGCCTTCGACTGGCTTGGGGCGACTGCGAAGTCGCTGTTGTGCCATTTGATGAAATCATCCCAAGGGTTCTCGATGGGACGTACATGAGTGGCCTGATTATCCACGAAGGACAACTTACCTATGTTGAGCACGACCTTCATGTTCACATCGACCTTGGCGTTTGGTGGAACGAGCGTACCGGTGGGTGGCCAATGCCACTTGGTGGAAACGTCGTCCGAAGGGACCTTGGGCTACAGGCAATGGAAGATATCACCAAGTACACGAAAATGAGCATAGAGTTCGCACTTAAGTCACCAGCAGAAGCTCTTGAATTTGCTAAGAAATGGGGTCGTGGCATCGATGATGAAACAAACAAGGAATTCGTGAGCATGTACGTGAACGATCGCACCATCGATTACAAGGACGAAGGTCGAGCATCAATTAGAAAATTCATCGGTGAAGGGCAAGAACTTGGCCTAATTCGATCTGATTTCGATGTGGCCAAGATGGCTTTCATCGGCTCCAACGAGTGAACAGGTGAGGGACATGACCGATCGAGCACCAGGCGTGAGTCAATACGGTTCTGTCGATCCCGCTCCACCGCAACCTGATGGCACCTTCCTCGAGTGGCAAACCACACTGATGGATGAAGATGCGCCAATGTTTCAACGGATGCGAACCGTGTTTTCATTCCGCAACCACGGCTCTGATGAGGCGTGCCTAGCTTTGTGCGGAGCATTTGTAACATCAAGCGCACTTCTGAGACACGAACTCGCTTATGTGCTTGGTCAAATGCAAAACTCTGTTGCACTCCCCACACTCATCGAACGACTGTCAGATCCCAATGAGCACATCATGGTCCGCCACGAGGCGGCTGAAGCGATGGGCGCTATCGGTGACCGCTCAGTCAAACATGTTCTTGAAACGCACATGAAGGATCCCCACCCTGAGGTGGCGGAGTCGTGTGAGGTAGCACTTGACTTGCTGAATTGGTGTGACTCTGCGCAGTGGGAACAGACGACCTGGTGACCTCTGCGAAGGCTCAACTTCAAAGACTCGGCCCTCTTCAGCAGAAACAAGGGGAAATCCATGCCACACGAACACATCACACTTGCCCAAGCCCCAAACGGTGAGATTGGCCCCCGCTGCAAAGATTGTGGTAAACGCCTCACTTTTGGTAGTGCAATGGTTGTTGGGAAGGATTACCTATGCTGGGAACACTATGTGGAAGCCACTGGTGCAGACACCGCAACATCTGTTGGAGAAGCCGAAGAGCGCTTCTGGATGTCAAATGAATAAGCATACAAGGCATTCAATAACCCTCGCCCACACAGGTCTTTGAGGGCACACATATGGCTGCAGGATGGGCACGATTCGCACACCGTTTTGGTGCGTATTATCGCAGTTCAGAATTTTGGACGCCCCCACGATTAAAAACACGTGAATGGATGTTTATCCCATTTGGCGGCGCACCCCCAATTCGCCACAAAGGATTCAGCGACATGCAAAGCGTTCGGCATTTTTTATCCGAGCGTGCCATGCATTCATGCTTCTATTCAACCGCCTATTGGGAACGCCCGTTTGAAATGAAAATGGCTGATAAAAATTGGCTTGGAGCGGACTTGATTTTTGATTTGGACGGCGATCACCTGCCTGGCGTCACAGACCGAGATTTCCCCGGTATGCTCGAAGTCATTCACGAACAAGCATGGTCATTATGGAATGATTTCTTGGAACCAGAGTTCGGTTTCCAGGAAAAATACCTGCAAGTGACGTTTTCTGGGCATCGTGGTTTTCATTTGCACTACCGCGACCCAGCCTTGTTCCATCTGGATTCGGAAGCGCGTCGTGAAATGGTGTCGTACATCAGAGGCGAAGGGGTTGATGTCAAAGGAGGCCTTGCACGGTACCATGATCTTTCGAGTGAAGGATGGACACGTCGCATTCGCGATGGTATGGGCGGCATGATCACGAAACTCCAAGGAATCGCAAACAAAAATGAAGGGTACACTAGGGAACTCAAATCCCTCCATGAGGGTTTGAAATCACAATCCCAACGAGAAGGGAGGAAATCAACGAAAGGCCAAGGTTCGATCGAGCAGTTGGCTGGCATTGTCAACCACCCTGACCGCGCTCGTCGTTTACGCGATGGCAATTTTGGTGTTTTGGAAAAGCATCAGTCGCTGTTCTTGGATTTATTGAAAACCGATACATCCGTGGTCCTTGGTTCGGCCGGTGAAACAGATGAAGTTGTCACGATTGACGTGCGCCGTCAGATACGTTGGCCAACTTCACTCCATGGGAAATCAGGGATGCGAGTTAGTGAATTTCCACTTTCACGCCTCGATCCCGATGGTGGTAATCCTTATTCGCCTCTTCATGAGGCACTGGCCCTCAGCACGCAAGATATGCTTACTGTTGAAATGACAGTGGATGATTCCATTGCACAATTTGGTGAGAAAGTGTTTGATAAACAGACAGGCGATCAATTCGAAATACATGAAGCAGGTGCAACATTTTTGGTGCTGAAAGGATGGGCGAAAGTCATCGCTTAGCGACCAACAAAGGTTCGAAATTACGCATTCATTGCTGTGCCAATTAAGGTAAGGTTCAAGACCGCGTTACCATCCACCGGTTTAGAGGTGAACCATGTGGGTCTGAGGAAAGGCAAGAAAAACAAGGCTCCAGAAGCGCCAGCACCAGGCCTCCCATTGCCTCCGTTGCCCGGTATGCCGCCAATGCCAGCACCACCGGGTGCACCTGCGGCAGCCCCAGCACTCCCACTCCCTCCAGCGCCGGCACCTGCACCGCTTCCTGAAGCACCCGCTCCACAAGCGGAACCTTCCCCATGGCCTGAGGCAGGGCAAGCTGCCCAGCCCAAAAGCGACCAGTACGGTGATCTATGGGCCAAGCGCTCTGAAAAGCCACTTCCCCAAATTTATGGTCACATTGACCGTATCTCATCTGCAGACGCAGGCTCGCTTCTCGACAGATATGCGGACCGATTTGGCCACTCTCTGGACCGTGACATCATCGTTCTTCGAAAAAAGGAACACGATGACAAAGTATCCGAAGTACGAGACGCCCCTGTCGTTGAGTTGCTCGAAGAGAAGGAAGATGATCTTGAAACCCAACTCACGGCGATTGAAGACGAACTCCGCTCACTCCGCCCGGAATATCAGGCAGCAAAAGCCTCAGGCGATGCGCAAGTGTTGGCAGAATTACGCCCCGTTCTTGAAAGCCTGATGAAGGAACGAAAAAACCTCCAATCCATTCTTGCTGGCGAAGAGGCGGCCCCTGTGACCGCCGAGCCAGTCTCGGATGAGGAACAAGAAGACGACGACCTCTTCGTGACATTTGTGACAATTGTTGATGATTTGCTTGGTTCTAATCTCCCAGAAGAAATTGTTAATGCCTTCGTTGAAAGCCCTGACTTTGCAGTGTACCAAGAAGTCGGAAGCGACCCCAGCAATGCCGATGATGAACTACGAGCAGCTTTCTTCTCGATTGTCGATGGACAACTTGGCAACATGGCTCAGGAAGACATCGACGCCTTTGTTGCATCATCCGAGTTTTCGATTTATAGCACCGTAGGTGCACAGTATCAGTGAGTGTGAACAACATGGGATTACTAGACAAAGCAAGCGATACCTCGACCAAAACGCCAGTGGCATCTAAGAAACCAAAGGCAGTTGCAGTTGCAAAGGCTAAACCAGCCAAGGCTGTCAAAGCCGCAAAACCAGTGAAGGCGGCAAACCCTGTGAAAGCAGCTCGTGCAGCAAAGGCGGCAAAACCTGCAAAAGAGCGACGCCCAATCCTCAACAATGCAGGACTACCAGAAGGTTATGAAATTGCCACAAAAAATGCGCGTTTCCTTGCTTGGCTCATGAACTTCGTTTGGAATTTTGGAGTACTATCCGCTGCTCTTTTCGTATCCGTGGCAGGATCCACACCGACGATTCCTGCAATTGCAGCCCTTTTGATGATTATCACCAACGTCTTTGTCATTCCTATTATGACGGGAAGGACCCTTGGAAATTTCATCTCCCGCACCCGCTACATCACTGCAAATGAAGCAAAACCAAACCCAGTGCATGGATTTTTGGTCAACTCTACTGGGTTGATGGGGCTCACTGGTTTTGGACTTGTTGTGTTCTTCATGGGTCGATTGTTCGATGATGCCGGAAAACTTCTACCCGTAAGTCTCATTTTCTTAATCATTGGGTTGGTTCTTGTTGTCGTTCGAATCGTTGATGGACGCTTCAAATCCAACAGCGATCAAAGCCAAGGCTTGTACGACATGCTTTTCGGAGCGTACCTCGTTAAGTATGTCCCACAAGAAGGTGAAGAACTGTCTGGAATCGCTGCACGTCTCAACAGAATGGGCAACTATGGCGACTCATTCACACAGCGAAGAGAAAAAGCATCGCAAAAGAAAGCTCTGAAAACCGCAAAGGCCGTAACAAAAGCGACAGAGGATG
>QXYC01000023.1:0-129247 GCA_009887095.1 Candidatus Poseidoniales archaeon | reverse complement strand
GACAAGACAGAGTGAAGTCAACACAGTTGAGATTCATGTACGATCATCGCTTTGCTCGATTTGGCTTAGGCCTTGCCTTGACGATCCTCTCAAGCATCGTTTTCGGGCTCATGGATGTGCCCACTATCCTGATCGGATGTATCGTAGCCTTAGGGCTCTATCACACCATCATTGAATTCTATGTAGGCATTTCATTCCTTCTTCCAGGCCGTCGAAAACCTAGTTTCGAAGGCGAGGGTTGGAACAGCCAGATGTTTGATTATGAAGGCTGCCCTATCAACACCGTCTCGAAGATACAAACGGGCCCTTCGCCCCTCATGGTGATGGTTCATGGTTGGCGGAGCTCTTCATCAAGTGTAGCAGATCGTGCCATGTGGTTCACCGAACGCGGATGGCATGTGGTGATGATCGAACTCCCAAATCATGGCTCGTCAGGCGAATACGGTCACTGGTCTGCTTACCGTTCATTGAAGGCCGTGGAATCAGTCGCATCGAGATTGGAGAAAATCATCAACCCTTCTGATGTAACCAGTGTTTCATACTACGGTCATAGCATGGGCGGATTTATCGGTCTCCGCCTCGCCTCAAAAGAATCCCTTCGCATTGCCACCCTGCCACTCAACAGGATGATCTTAGAATCACCCATGACCATGTACGAGCCCATCTTAGACGAAATTGCAAATGGCTATCGAATCCCCATGATTTTGCGTCCAGCCTACAGACGACGCCTTATCGAACGGTTCAATGAATCCATCGGACAAATCGGTCGCTGGTCGAACGTTGAAGAGTTTAACATTCCATTGTGGGGGGCGCCAAAGTTGCCCATACTTTGCATTCAGGCCGTTCCAGATGAACGCCTGGGCATGGACCATTATGAGCAACTTGTCAATGTCTACGCGCAACCTGAATACAATGGCTACCTCACCGCTGTTCCCCTTGAATCATTGAAACATTCAGGTGCACGAACCAATGAGGATCGCAACGACGCCATTGAGCATTGGTTAGCAAATGGTGGTTCACTCTGATTCTTGGAGTTCAGCCTGCTCACGTGCTAGTTCGCGCATGTCGTCGACTTCATCCAGTTCGTCAACAATCTCCTCACCGAGCAATGTTTCAAGCACATCTTCCATTGTGACGAGCCCTGCAGTGCCTCCAAATTCATCACTGACCACTGCGAATTGTTGCCTTTGTTCAAGGAACATTTCGAGTGCCTTGTCAACGGATGTATCGGTGGTAAGAAACATGACATCCTTTCTCAAATCACTCATCGTA
The DNA here is from genome assembly GCA_009887095.1 of Candidatus Poseidoniales archaeon. GTDB lineage: Archaea > Thermoplasmatota > Poseidoniia > Poseidoniales > Poseidoniaceae > MGIIa-L1. Next base: position 127,975 of record QXYC01000023.1, on the reverse strand, counting down.
ACATCCCACTCGTCGCGGCTTGCAGCCATGAGAAGTTCCGAACGGATCACGATGCCGGAAATGTCGTCAATATTATTCTCATACACTGGTATTCGCGACACTCGGATGATTTTGTGTTCTTCGAGCACTTCTTTGATTGTTGATTGCAGGGCAAATGCCTTCATGACCACTCGAGGTGTCATGATTTCAACAATTTTCATTTCCCGAAGTTTGAGGAGATTGTGGATGACTGTTTCTTCGTCTTTCTCGATGATTCCTTCTTCCTCGCCGAGATCTGCAAGAGCAGCCACATCATCACGGGTCACAAGAGCGTGACCACCTTTTGGTAAGATGGATTTTAACATTTGAATCGGGATGATCAGGAAACTTAGAACGAGTGTGAGTTTGTGCAACATCCAACCCGTTGGGCGGGAGAGTTGTTTCCAATACGCAGTTCCAAGAGTTTTGGGGATAATCTCAGAAAGAAAGAGGACAAGAAGCGTGAGAACGATGGAGGCGAATGTGAGTGCATCGGCTCCCCAGATTTTTGCAACCTCTGAACCTACACCAGCGGCACCCATTGTATGAGCGATGGTGTTGAGAGTCAGAATCGCCGTGAGCGGTTTAACGGCATCATCTGATTTGAGGGATGCCCAGACTGCTCCAGTTGGCTTTCCTTCCTTTTCCCACATTGCGATTTGTGTATGAGGGATTGAGAGCACAACCGCCTCGAGAATCGAACACAAAAATGACACGCCAAGAGCCAGTGTTGCGTAAAATATGAGAAGGGTAAGGTCTCCTTCGCCTGTGCTATCAATTGCGGTACCTACCGCTGCCATTGCAGAATATTCCATGGATTTTCGAGGGCTCCTGTCCGTCCGGTGCAAGTCTCTCCATGTGTATTGGGTTCTTCAAAATGACGCTTTGCGAAGATGCCAATCCTCAGAATGCAGAACCATGGTTCGCATCCAAGACAATCAATAGCGGGATTGCATCGATGATGAGTTTAAGGCTAAGTCATGCACCCAATGAATTGCTATGACCGAAGAGCATGTTCTGATTTGTGTTGCTTGGCCGTATGCCAACGGCCCGCTTCACCTCGGCCATGTTGCAGGTTGTTACCTGCCACCAGACATCCAAGCTCGATTTGAACGAGCACTCGGTAATCGAGTTCTCATGGTGTCTGGATCAGATGAACACGGCACCCCAATCACCGTTTCTGCAGAGCAAAACAACATTTCGCCACAGGAAGTGGTCGACACGTACCACACGCTCAACAGCAAAGCATTGCTTGACCTTGGATGCAGTTGGCAACCTCAGGTGGATGCACGCGGGATTGAGTATGGCGGCGCATTGTTCAACCGTACGAGTGATGAGCGACACAAAAAATTGGTTCAGGAAAATTTCCTATCGCTTCACGAAGCAGGACTTTTCGAAACCAAGACGATGAAGCAGTACTACGAACAAAACGCTGATGGAACCGGAAGGTTCCTTCCTGACAGGTATGTCGAAGGCACGTGCCCTGCATGTGGCGCAGATGGTGCCAGAGGTGACCAGTGTGATGCTTGTGGTGCGACGTATGAGGCCGAAGAATTGCAAAATCCTGTTTCAAAAATGAATCCTGGAGCCAACATAGAGATTCGCGATACGGATCATTTGTTCTACCGACTGGATTTGTTCCAAGATGCGCTTGAGCAACATGCATCCACTCAACAATCGAGGTGGAAATCGAACGTACGCGCCATGACAAAGCAATGGCTCGACATGGGTCTTCGGCCGCGGGCCGTCACGAGGGACCTTTCTTGGGGCATCCCTCTACCGCTCGATGGGGCTGAATGGGAAGGAAAGTGTGTCTATGTTTGGTTTGAGGCAGTACAAGGCTACTCCACATGCGCTCGAATATGGGCAGATTCAGTTGCTGACGCAGCAGGCCACCCTGATGGAAAAGATGCTTGGAAAAAATGGTGGAATATTTCCGAAGACGGAACAGCACCAAGGCACCTCTATTTCCTAGGCAAGGATAACATCCCATTCCACACCGTGATTTGGCCATCACTCATCATGGGCCTCAATCATGCTAAGAATGGCAAAACAGCTGAAGAGAAGGTGCAGTTGCCAGGACCAGGGGATTTAGCCCTCGAGACAAACGTCCCTGCCATGGAATACCTCATGTTGGCAGGCGGGCAATTTTCCAAATCGAGAAAGCATGCTGTCTGGCTACCATCGTTCCTTGAGCGATTCGACCCAGACACATTGAGGTATTACCTAAGTATCAACATGCCCGAAAATCATGACACTGATTTCAACTGGCCTGATTTCGTTGAGAAGATCAACACAGAACTCATCGCAGCCTATGGGAATTTTGTCCACCGAGTGCTCACACTCGGCCATCGGTTGCCATCCGGCAACGACGGCCCATTAGCCTCCGTTGAATCCAAGAGTCTAACGAAAGCACACCGAGAGAAGTTGGACGAACTTCACCAGTCCATCACGACCTCCCTCCAACGTCATCGGTACAAGGAGGCTTTGCGGTCAGTGATGAATGCCTCTCAGTATGGGAACCAAATGCTGCAAGCTGCAACGCCTTGGAAATACCTCAAAGATGAAACGCCTTCTCAAGAACGTACTCAGTCACTCTCAGACCTGGCCTTCGGATGGCGTATTGCAAGATTCTTGGCCATCACCACACAACCATTCATGCCCTTTAGCGCCCAGCGATTGTGGGAATCACTTGGTCTAAAGGGCGAAGTATCTGCACAATCGTGGTCATCTGCGATTGATTGGGACATCCAAATGACATGGAATGAGACCATGCCCACTCCATTGTTCAAGCGACTGGAACTCGATGAAATTCTAGCATCTGAACAAGCCCTTGCCGATGCCACAGATGTGGCGGCCGACGACCCTGGCCACGGCGTAAAGGGTGGAAAGAAGAAGAAGCACAACAGCAAAGGAGACAAAAAAATGCCAGAAGCACCTGAAGGAACAACCTATCTTGAATTTGACACATTTATGAAAGTCGATCTGCGCGTGGGCAAAATCACATCTGTGGAAGACCACCCCAATGCAGATCGCCTTTATGTCGTCACCATCGACGATGGTTCTGAGAAAGGACGCACGATTTGCGCAGGTCTGAAAGCGTTCTACGCTCCAGAAGAAATGATGGGGAAATCAGTTGTCTTTGTGGCCAACTTGAAGCCTCGACCACTCCGTGGCGTCGTATCAGAAGGCATGATGCTCGCTGCAGACGATGGGAACGACAATGTTCGCCTCATAACCATTGATGGCGACATAACGACAGGTGCTCAAGTTCGTTGATCAAGATTGAATCCGATCATGCACAGCATGCATGATGCCCCTCGCCACTTGGCTGCATGCCTCACGCATGCCACGACTTTCCTCAATGACACCGGATGCCATCTCAGGTGGCAGCGATGCAATGTTGATTTCGACATTGAACAAAGCACCCTTGACAGCAGCACTTGCCAAAAGAGACGCTACGCCAACATCCGACGCCGCGTTTCCGTTCCCCTTGGCAGCGAGTTGCTCAAGAGTTTGGAGCAAATCCATTCCCTTTTTTGCAGTTTCAAGTGGCACCTTTGCTGCATGTAATGTGCCTTGGCGAATCGCGTCCCTACGGAGGAGCTTTTCATCCTCATTTTCCTTTGGCATTCGGAAGGCTGCAACGACTGAGTCAAACGCCGCACTGTCCTCATTTGCCAACCTTCCTGCGTCCAAGAGCACCTCTGCTGCGACCAAACGTGCGATTTCGGCAGCCTGCCAACCATCCGACCATTTTTCCGAACCAAGCGTTAACGAACATACCATCTCAGTCAACCCTGCGGCCTGGCCAAGTGCAACTGCAGCGGCAGTGCCACCGCCAGGCGTTGCTTTCTTCGAGGCAAGCGCACTTTGGAAGTCTACAAGTGTCATTTCCATCCAATTCATTGTTCCAACGCTCCTTGCAATGCATACTCAATAATTCGTTGATGTGGTTCAAATGGCCCCAATTGGTCGAGGCCGAGGCCTTGAATAGCGGCTTGAACCAATGAATCTTCATCCATCTGTCCTTCTTCAGCATACCATTTTCCTGCTTCTAAGATTGCAGAGAGTGGCACTAGACCAACAAGTTCACTTCCCGGTGTATTGATTCCATGATCGGCTGCAACGCTCTTGCAAGCCTCAAATGCCACATGCATTGGACAGACAGTAACGTCTCTCAGGTTCATGGAAACCTGGCTGATGCCATGAGATTCGAGCATAACGCCCATGCCCTGAACCATCGGCAACATTCCGGGCAATCGCATTCGCCTTCCATCATTTTGTTTAACCAATCTTCCAGTTGATCGTATCAGCGAACCAGCCTTCTTGGCAACAATTGCATCCTTTTCATCAAAATTCACGTTGTAAGCGACAAGGATCTCACGTGCGCCGAACGTCAAACCACCTGCCTTCGCAGTCTGTTCACTCCATGTGGTGGGGCCAAAGTCAGGCGATCGCGTTGATTCGCTGTGCATCGTTTCACCGCCACTCAGTCGTGCTTCCAAGCCTTCATACTCACCCTTCCGAATGGTCGAAAGGAGTTTCTTTTCTTCGTGCTGTGCAGCATGCCCGTAGAGGAAGGTCGGAACCAAACACTCAGAAGCCACTTTCTCTGCTAAGCCATGCGCCAGTAGCGCACATTCCTCCATCGACACGCCTTGAAGCGGAATGAATGGACACACGTCAACTGCGCCGAGGCGAGGGTGTTCACCGGAGTGCTCGCGCATGTCGATTTCCTCCACAGCGGCACGGACGAGGGCAAATGCTGCTTGTGCAACGCGTTCAGGTGAGCCTGCAATGGTGATCACCGTCCGATTGTAATCAGAATCGGGTTCAACGCCTAGAACAGCACACCCGCCTATGTCGGAGGCTGCTTTGACAATTCGGTGAATTTTTTCTTCATCTCGACCTTCGGAGATGTTTGGCACGCACTCGACGATCCGGTCCATGAACCCTGTTCGTCCCACTCGGACTTTGAATGTTGACAGTGCCGCTTGTCCGATCAACTGTAGAGTCGATCTGGTGTCGAGGTCTTTCCAGCAGTCGACTTCTTTTCATTTAGACGAGTCACTGCGAGCATGAGGTCCTCATTAGTAACCGAACTTCGCTTGTCCCGAATGGCAATCATACCAGCTTCGACACACGTTGCTTTTAATTCTGCACCGGAGTACCCCTCGGTCTTTTCCACAATTTTTTGCAATTTCACCCGCTTGGTTGACATGTTTGAAATGTGGAGGGCCAAAATGGCTTTGCGCGCCTTCTCATCCGGCAAAGGTATCGTGATGATGCGATCAAATCTGCCTGGTCGGAGCAGGGCATCATCGAGGATATCTGGCCGGTTTGTGGCTGCAATGATTTTCACATCCTCCAATGCATCAAACCCGTCGAGTTCCGCGAGCAGTTGCATCAATGTGCGTTGGACTTCACGGTCACCGCTCGTCGATCCGTCCAAGCGCTTTGCTCCAATAGCATCAATTTCGTCGAGGAAGATAATTGCAGGCGATTTGTCCTTTGCCAGTGAGAAGAGTTCTCTTACCATTCGACCACCTTCGCCGATGTACTTTTGCGCAAGTTCGCTACCAACCATGCGGATAAACGTCGCATCTGTTTGGTTGGCTACGGCTTTTGCGAGGAGGGTTTTTCCACAACCGGGTGGCCCTACGAGGAGAATGCCCTTTGGCGGTGTAATCCCGACCTTACGGAAGAGTTCAGGCGATGTCAGTGGGAGTTCGATTGCCTCTCGAACGGTTTCCACTTGTTCATCAAGCCCGGCAACTGCATCGTATGAAATATCGGGCTTCGTGACCATTTCAGCGCCGCTTACCATCGGATCCCATGCATCATGAAGCACTTCAATCACGGCGAGTGTATCTTGATTCAGTGCAACCCGGGTTCCCGGTTTCAGCGTTTTTGGTTCGAGGCGTTGATTAAGTGAGACTTGAAACACAGTTCCATTCGATGACCGAACGATAGCGGTTCGATCGTCGAGAACATCTTGGAGATGGCCGATAATCAGCGGTGGAGCCCTTAGGAGTCTTACTTCGTCATCAAGTCGCTGCGCCCTCTTTTTTAGATTACGAATGTCAGTTTCCATCTGTGACCGCTCATTGATCAAGTTCTGGGCTTGATCTTGTAATTGCGCGTATGCATCTTCGAGGTTTTTCAGATCGTCCTCTTGGGGCATGACCCTCGATGGTGCGTTTTGTTCAACATCCGTGCCCATAGCAATCATTTTTGCTAATCGGCGACTGTTTAAGAAGTCAAGGGCCATATTACTTGCAACATCATTCAACGAAGCCTTCAAAGGATGTCGTCGTAACCACAAGGTACGGACTGATTTTTATGGCTGATTGTGAACTATGTGGCGCCATGAAAGTTGGTGTTAAGCGGGTCAAGACTGGAAAAACAGAAGTTGCTGCCTGTGGACGCTGCATTGAGAAAATGAATCTTGGGCCAAAGGAAACGGCACCAGGCCTTGCAAAGGCCCAATCGATGCATTCACGCCCTCCTCACACTTCTGCTTACGCCGCTAAAGGCAAAAAGGGCAAAGACATCATGCTCAAAACAGAAAAGGAGCTGGCTGCTGATTTCGGAAAGCGGATTACGAATGCTCGAAAGGCAAAGGGTTGGAACCATGCAACGCTCGGCAAGCGCATGGCTGAAACAGTCAACATCATCAAAGCCGCTGAATCTGGAAAGCGCCCAACTGATGGAGTTCTGAAAAAATTCGAACGTGTTCTAGGTATTTCTTTGTGGGTCCTTGCTGCGGAAGAAACGACCACACGAATTGATCGAAGTTCGAGCCGTGGCATGACGCTTGGCGATTACTTCAACGACCCCAAGTGATTCACGTGAAAGAAGCAAGCGTTCATGCCCTTTGGTTGGCTCAAGATGATCCAAAGAAGAACACGGCAGTGCTTGCAAACAAACGTGGCAACCTCCGCCTTCACAAAAAAATAAACACTCTTCCAAGACGTGGCATTATCTTAGAGCCATTGTGCGGCAAGGTGTTTGGCCCAGAAGATCACGACCTCATTCTTGAACGAGGCGGGGCCATCGTTGGTCTCGATTGCAGTTGGGCACACATTGAATCAAGTGTGGAGCAAGTCATGAAACGGACGAGACTGCAACCTCGAATGCTCCCCTTGCTTCTCGCTGCAAACCCCGTAAATTGGGGGAAACCTGGACGCCTTACCACGGCAGAAGCACTCGCGACTGTTCTCTTTCTGCTCGGGCGTGTCGAGCAGGCACACGAAGTACTCGGCGCCTTCCGATGGGGTGAGCGTTTTTTCGAATTGAATAAAGAACCACTCGAAGCCTACGCCGCTGCAACTTCGAGTGCTGAATTAGTTGACCTTCAATTTGAATTCTTTGACCTTGGCCATCTAAAGTCGGGGGAGGAATCAGCGTGAAGGATTTGTACCGTCCAACCGGGATTCAAAGAGTGTCACAATCAGCTCGTACGGTTGAAGCGGATCACCTCGCAACAGAAACCCTTCTTCGTCTGAATGACGCCAATGGAACGTTTGTCACACTGCTGGGGACCCCATCCCATCTTGACGCCCTGTTTATTGGCCATTGTCTATGTGAGGGGTACGCCATTGAAGGAACGCCAACCTTCTCGGTTAAATCGACGCTCGCAGGCGGCTATGACATAACATACGATTTGGAGGTCAGGATGCCAAATTTAGAACATGATCGCACGCGTATGGTCACCTCCTCATGTGGAGCATGCGACTCCTCTGGATTGGATTCGCTGATTGACACTTTGCCCGGATATGGTAAGGAACACCGAATGGTTACATTGACTGATCTCAACGAGGCGTTCATGCAAATGAGCAAACTGCAAGACGGTTTTGCAAAAACAGGCGGCATGCATGGTGCAGCATTGTACTTCATTGGTGGCGAAGTTCAACATGTGGCCGAGGATATAGGGCGACACAACGCCGTTGACAAATCGGTCGGCCTTGCCACGCTTGCAGAAGGCATCCCAGATGACGCGATCCTCCTTCTTTCCGGTCGTTGCGGCTGGGATATTGTGGCAAAAGCGGCACGGGCTGGCATTGGCACCCTTGCATGCAGGGGCGCGTGCTCGACACTTGCTGCAGATGCTGCGCGAAGTCTCGGCATGAGAATTTACAGCTTTGTGAAGCCAACGGGTTGCGTAGCAATTGGCATTCTAGGCGACGATTTAGAGGACAAGCCTTGAGAACCAAAGGCGTCCCGTTGGACTTGAGGCATAGTCATGAGGGAGACGTTTTCAGCAGAAACTCCCGACGACCCGCACAATCTACGATTGAAGAAGCCAAAACATTCGGCAGCAGGAATTCCTGCCGCAGTGTCATCCATGAAACATGGAATAAAAAAAATGGGACTTGTGAAAACGGTCAAAACATTGACCATGGTCAACCAAAAAGCTGGATTTGATTGCCCTGGTTGTGCATGGCCCGATCCCGATCATCGAACGCCTTTCGAATTCTGTGAAAATGGGGCTAAAGCCGTTGCAGATGAAGCAATGAAAGCCACTGTTCACCCGGCGTTCTTTGCCAAACATAGCATCCAATCCCTCGCAGAACAGACCGACCATTGGCTCAACAAGCAAGGAAGAATCGCGCATCCAATGATTTTGAGGAAGGGTGAAAGTCACTATCAGCCCCTTTCGTGGGATGAAGCCTTTGAGACCATTGGGGATGCCATACACAACTTGGATTCTGTCGATGAAGCTGTGTTTTATACATCGGGGCGCACCTCCAACGAGGCAGCATTCCTCTACCAAGCCTATGTCAGGGCGTTAGGAACAAACAACATGCCAGACTGTTCCAACATGTGCCATGAATCAAGCGGCAAAGGTCTCGGCCAAACCATCGGCATTGGGAAAGGGACTGTCACACTCGATGATTTCAATCATGCCAACGTTATTCTCGTCATTGGGCAAAATCCCGGTACGAACCATCCGCGAATGTTAACTGCATTGCGAGATGCGAAGCACAAAGGCGCGACAGTCATTCACATTAACCCCCTGCCAGAAAGTGGATTGCAACGTTTCAAACATCCACAGGACTACATGAAACTCAACCTCAAGACCACTCAACTCTCAGATCACCACATCCAAGTAAAAATTGGTGGCGATGCAGCATTGTTCAAGGGATTCATCAAGACTCATTTGGAATACGGTGTGTTGGATAAAGCGTTCATCCAATCTTCAACAACTGGGTACGATGCAATGGTCGCTTCGGCACAGGATGCGGATTGGAGAGACATTGTTCGAGATTCAGGCATTGACAAAGAGACGATTGTCAAGATTGGCACGATTCTAGGAAAGTCCAAAGCAACCATTGCGTGTTGGGCCATGGGTTTGACTCAACAACCGAATGGAGTGGCTGTTATTCAAGAAGTTGTCAACCTTCTCCTACTCGGAGGTCATGTGGGCCGCCCCGGTGCCGGGTTTTGTCCCGTCCGAGGCCATTCCAATGTCCAAGGCGACCGCACCGTCGGAATTTGGGAAGCGCCTACTGATGTGTTCCTCGATCGAATGGAACAAGGATTAGGATTTACCATGCCTCGTGAGCACGGCTACGATGTGGTCAACGCAATCCGCGCTATGAATGACGGGAAGGTTGGAGTTTTCTTCTGCATGGGCGGGAATTTCCTCTCAGCTACACCTGATACAAATGCCACGGCTGAAGGGCTGAGGAACATCGGCCTGACAGTTCAAGTCTCCACGAAGTTGAATCGATCTCATCTCGTTACAGGAAAAACGGCCTTGATCCTTCCTTGCTTAGGACGGACTGAGCGCGATGTGCAATCCTCTGGCAACCAATTTGTGACGGTCGAGAATTCCATGGGTGTTGTTCACACCTCAACTGGAACCCTCAAACCCGCTTCACCATCTCTGCTGAGTGAACCTGATATCGTTGCACGACTCGCACGAGCAAGCCTCGAAAATTCGCATTTGGATTGGGAAGGACTTGTAGAAAATTACGATGGAATAAGGGATTTAATGGAAAAATCACTCCACGGCTTTGACGATTACAATGTACGGGTGCGACAAGAAAACGGCTTTGCCTTACCAAATCCGCCAAGGGACACTCGAAGCTTTGCCACGAAGGATGGCAAGGCCCAGTTCACGGTCCACGCACTCCCGGACGTCTCACTGGATGATGACAAGTATGTCATGATGACCATCCGATCGCACGATCAGTACAACACGACCATCTATGACGTTCATGACCGGTACCGTGGCATCCACGGAAACCGCAGAGTCGTCATGATGAATGCGAATGACATGGCGGAACGTGGTTGGAAAAATCGACATGTTGTTCAATTGACAAGTCACTTCGAAGGCGAAACACGCACATCCGAGCAATGGCAACTTGTCGCTTATGACATTCCGCGAGGAAACATTGCCACCTACTTCCCAGAATCAAACAGCCTCGTACCCCTTAATTCCACGGCTGCCGAATCCAACACACCAACCTCAAAATGGGTGATTGTATCGATTGATTCGCAAATGACATCGGATTCGGAGCCCGAGGAAGAATGAACCAAATAGGGTACCTCGAACTTCTCCGCACCAACGCCCCATTTAGGCGGTTGTGGGCGGCCTCAGTCATCTCGATGCTTGGTGAATGGTTCAACACCATTGCACTGTTTTTGATTATTTATGAAAACACAGAATCTGAATTTTTACTGGGCTTATTGTTCACCATTCGGATGTTGTGCTTTGCTGTGTTCCAACCATTTGGAGGCTTACTCGCAGACCGATACAACCGAAAAAGCATCATGGTTTGGACGAACTGGGCCCAAGTTGTTTTGGCGTTGAGTTTTCTTCTTATCAGGGGTGCTGAAGACATTGTGTGGATCTATGTTCTCACCGGATTAATGATGATCCTTCATGGCATGTACGTGACTGCTGAACGCGCTGCTCTGCCAAACATCGTTCCTGAAAAAGATCTTGCCACTGCGAACGCACTGGATGCAGCAAGTTGGTCCACAGCATTGTGCACTGGCGCCATGCTTGGTGGGGTGGTCGTGGAATTTCAAGGAACAGATGCCGCCTTCATCATCGATGCATTTACGTTTGCCATTAGTGCAATCTTATTGCGGAAACTCACCATTCCTCAAACCGTCGAAGATGACTTGAAAGGCCCCTTGTTCTCCACGACGTTCAAGAACATCCGCAAAGGATGGACGCGAATCTTCGGAGAGAAACGATTGCTTCGGATTGTGTTTGCAAAGTCCTCTTGGAATGTCGCTGGTGGTGGTTTAGCAGGTGTCTTCCTTCTCGTAGCCGGTTCGGACATCGATGGATTTGGTATGGCCTTTGGTTTCGGAATTTTCTTTTTCGCCCGTGGAATTGGCACCGGCATCGGGCCAATTGTATCGCGGCGGTATTTCGTGGATGAAAAACGATGGCCGGTTCTCGTGGGACTTCTCGTATCTTTATCTGGAGTGTTTTATTTTCTCGTCGGATGGACCCTTGGATTCAACCTCTACCTTACCATTGGGCTGGTGATCCTTGCCCACTCTGCGAGCGGCGCAAATTGGGTTCTTTCAACCATCCTCACACAGCAATGGGTCGAAGATGAAATCCGTGGACGCGTCTTTTCGATGGACATGCTGATGATGTCGGTCGCATTCTCCGTGTCAAGTGCAGTTGCAGGCTATCTTTTGGAGAACGAATTCTTCAACCTCCAACAAGGATTCATCATCTTTTCAATCATAATGATTGCATCTGGACTCTTCTTCACCCTATGGCGCCCAGACGCGGTCAAGTCCACAGTACAGTAGACGACAATACGAACGCTCAAGGATGAGCGACATTTCGCATCAGCATGGGCGCTGAGATGAACGGTTTGAGGATCCACCTCGCCGAAGGCATTCCACATGACATGCCGCAGCACCCAGGCATGGACGCGAGTGTTGACCATGCACCAAAACGCAGGCAGGTTTTGACGCCGAAAGAGAAGCAACTTGCCCTGCGAAATGCACTCAGGTATTTTGATAAAAAAAATCACACATTGCTCGCCAAGGAATTTGCAGATGAATTAAATTCATTTGGACGCATTGTTATGTGGAGGTACCGGCCTACAGAATATGAGATGAAGGCTCATCCCATCGATGAATACCCTGCCAAGATTCCCGAGGCAGCGGCCATCATGCTGATGATTCAAAACAATCTCGACCCCGCAGTCGCACAATTCCCGCATGAACTCATCACCTATGGTGGGAATGGTGCCGTATTCCAAAACTGGGCCCAGTATCGCTTGACGATGAAATACCTCTCGGAAATGGAAAACGATCAAACCCTTGTCATGTATTCTGGTCATCCAATGGGTCTCTTCCCCTCAAACATCAACGCACCTCGTGTCGTCGTCACAAATGGCATGATGATTCCAAGTGAATCAACGCCTGATAATTACGAGCGCCTCAATGCCCTTGGAGTGACACAATATGGGCAAATGACAGCAGGCTCTTACATGTACATTGGGCCACAAGGAATTGTCCACGGAACCACAATCACGCTGCTGAATGCGGCCCGAGCTCACTTGGGTCTCTCAGGAGACGAAGGGTTGGGTGGCGTGACTTTTGTCACCTCTGGCCTCGGCGGCATGTCGGGCGCACAGGCGAAAGCGGCCGTCATCGCAGGTGCCTCGTGCATCGTAGCAGAATCAAACGCTCATGCTGCATACAAACGACACGAGCAGGGTTGGTTATCGGAAGTGACTGACGACATCGATCGAGCCATTGACCGGATGGTCGAAGTTGCAGAACAGAAGGAGGCTGTGTCAATCGGATTCATTGGCAACATTGTGGATTTGTGGGAACGCCTCGTCGAACGAAACGTTCGTGTTGATCTCGGTTCTGATCAGACAAGTCTTCACAACCCCTTCCAAGGTGGGTATTTCCCAGCAGGGTTCTCCTACGATGAATCCGCCGCAATGCTTTCGAATGAACCAGAACGATTTGCTGATGAAGTCCGCAAGACATTACGTCGTCATGCTGACGCAGTGAATACCCTTTCGCGGCAAGGCATGTACTTCTGGGATTATGGCAATGCATTCTTGCTTGAAGCCGGTAGGGCCGGCGCTGATGTATTGAACACAGATGGTTCATTCAGATACCCGAGTTATGTCGAAGACATCATGGGGCCGATGTGCTTTGACTACGGATTCGGACCGTATCGGTGGGTATGCTGCTCTGGAAAACCGGAAGATTTGGAAATTACAGATCGGATTGCCAGGGAGGTTCTGGAATCGATGATGGAAACAGCACCCCCTGAAATCATGCAACAGATGAAGGACAACATTCGATGGATACGAGAAGCAGGAGCCAACAACATGGTTGTTGGTTCCCAAGCCAGAATTCTTTACGCAGATGACGAAGGCAGAAGGAAAATCGCATCGGCCATGAATAAGGCAATTGCCGATGGAAAAATTTCAGGGCCAGTTGTGCTTGGTCGAGACCACCATGATGTGTCAGGAACAGACAGCCCTTACAGAGAAACGGCAAACATCCGTGATGGTTCGATGTGGACTGCGGATATGGCGGTACAGAATTTTGTCGGCGATGCGTTTCGTGGTGCCACGTGGGTAAGCCTCCACAACGGCGGTGGCGTCGGATGGGGCCAAGTTATGAATGGTGGGTTCGGGATGCTTCTTGACGGAAGTGAGGCTTGTGAACAGCGCCTTCAATCAATGCTCCACTGGGATGTCAACAATGGCGTAGCTCGGCGTGCATGGGCAAGGAATGATGGGGCCAATTTCGCCATCAAAAGAGCGATGGAAGCAGAACCAAAGCTCTCAATTACCCTGCCAGAATACGCAGATGAAGAGATTATTTTGAATGCCTTGACGGATGGTGAACAATGATGCGACCAACAGTGAACCTCGATGGATCAACCCTTTCACCAGCAGAAGTTGAACGGGTCGCAACCAATAATGCAGATGTGTCGATTTCCGAAGATGCATGGGGGAAGGTCCAGATTGCCCGGAATGTTGTCGATGGTATTCTCGCACGGGGCGAGACTGTCTATGGCATCAACACTGGCTTTGGGGCATTGGTGCATCAGCGAATATCACCCGATGACTTGGCTCAACTTCAGACAAACCTCGTCCGTTCTCATGCAACTGGGCTGGGCGATGCAATGTCGAGATCCTCTGTACGCGCAATGATGGCCGTTCGGATTAATTCCCTCGTCAAGGGTCATTCGGGCGTTCACCCTGATGTATTGAAGCAGTTGGTTGACTTTCTCAATAATGACATCGTACCGTTTGTCCCACGTATCGGAAGTTTGGGCGCCAGCGGCGATTTAGCTCCACTCTCTCATATGGCTCTCTCATTGCTTGGAGAAGGCATGGTCCTCGATGCCGATGACAAACCGGTGCCGACTTCTAGCGTCTTGCGAGAACATGGTTTAATCGGCATAAAATTGCGTGCAAAAGATGGGTTGAGCCTCATCAATGGTACGAGCCAAATGCTGTCATTTTTGACGCTTGCTGAACGAAAATTGAACGCCCTTCTCCCATTGGCAGATCTCATCTTGTGCACCTCAATGGAAGCACGAAAAGCAAGTGTTCAACCGTCCGATTCGAGGGTGCATGATGCTCGCCCTCACCCCGGCCAAAACCTCGTAGCAAAACGCATCCGTGCATTGATGGCAGACTCACCAATCCTTTCATCACATGCTGATTGTGAGCGCGTCCAAGATGCCTATTCATTCCGTTGCGCCCCACAGGTTCACGGCGCCGTGTTACAACGTTATTGGTCGATGGCAGATACACTCAATATTGAGTTAAACAGCGCCACAGACAATCCTCTCATTTTCCCAGATCCGAAGAATCCAGGTCCACATGAAGTTATTTCTCAAGGGAACTTTCATGGCGAAGTTATTGCGTTGGCCGCAGATTCAATGGCCGCTGCATTGTTTGAACTTGGGTCGATATCGGAACGAAGAATCGACCAAATGCTGGATCCAGCACGCAGTGAATTGCCTCCGTTTTTAGCCAAAAACTCTGGTCTCGAATCAGGATTAATGATTGTTCAATATGTAGCAGGGGCATCGCTGGCAGAACTCCATGGCCATGCAACACCGAGGGCTGCCTTCTCGACCAGCACATCAGCGGGACAAGAAGACCATGTGAGCATGGGGGCGACCGCTGCTTGGAACCTATTAGAGGCTACACAGCGCTTTTCAGAAGTCTTGGCTTGTGAACTGTTCGTGGCGTGTGAAGCCCTTGAATTTGAGCCGTTGTCGCCATCGCCGTATGTGGCTGCATTAAAGCAGCGAGTTCGAACCATCGCAAAACCACTCGATGGCGATCGGACCACGAGTAAAGAACTCATTGACATTGCCCGGGAACTATCTGACGGTGCTTGGTTGGCGCGGATTGAAGCCGAAGTAGGGCGGATTCCACGTTAAATTGATTCGATCATCGTGCGAATTTCTTCCAGTCCCGTCAATTGACGGATTCTAAATTTGGATGTTGTCAGTTCACTCGCAGTGAAGGCCGACTTGTGGTGTTCAATGGCGCGTTCGAGTTCGACAGCAATTCGTACTTTTTGCTCGACTTTTGAATACAAGGAAAAGGCATCATCGTCATCCATGTGGAGGGCAGGCTCAACTTCAGACACATCAAGCCCCATGCGTCGCCATTGAAGGATGCGTTTTCGAAGAAGTGAACGGGTGAATCCATTCGATGGCAAGCGATTGAGCATCACGAGTTGTGGCAGGCCTTCTTCTGTAGCTTCAACTTGAGGAATAGAAACCTCCAACACTTCTTCGATCGGACTGGAAGTTGGCTCACTCGGCATCGTTTGGGTTACGAGTTCAGGGGCTTCGCGCTTGAACCGTGCGAGCCATATGGAGTTGAATGCCAAGGCATCAACTGGCAGAAGGAGGCTCCATTGAGTACGATGGACATCATCTCGGAGGGTCCTGATGAAGTTGAGCAGGGTTGTTTCGCCATGAAGTGAAACAAGCCATTCGAGTCCTTCAATCACAATAAGGCCGTGGTGATGATTAATTCGCGACTGAATAAGGGCGTGAAGATGATCTAAATCCGGCGAGATGTGAGCTTGGCCCGCTCGATGCGTCATCCAGTATGTTTCAATCTTGGTCACATCGATTTGATTGAGAAGTCGCCGATGTGGCATACGTGAGACATAGACAAGATGTTCGTCGGTGGAGTGGCTGTATCGATCGAGCCATTCTAAAAGCAGAGCATCATGCTCAAACTCCTTGCTGAAAAGATGTCCTTTCACAAGAACCAACCCCTCACCGACTGTCACCACAGGCCCTCCATTGGTATGGGTAACCGTTGAAAGACTATGAATGATTATATCCATTGTTGTCGTCGGGCAAACAGGTGTGTCCATGACCGAAGAGAAGACCAAAGAAGTTGCTACAGGAGAATGTGGTGCTTGTCGAGCCGTTATTCCATTGGATTCTGAGCAATGCCCAGAGTGCAAAATTTCCTTTTCCGGAGTCTCCGATGATGCGCTTGGTGAGTGTGGTGCATGTCACGGACTGGTCCCACTTGACTCAACTAAATGTTCACACTGCGGTACCGTCTTCATCGCTGATGATGTGGTCGATGTGCTCCGTAATTGGCTTGCCACCACAGGCATTACCATTCCAATGCTGTTCCAAAAATTCGACACCGATGGAGATGGACAAATTGATTCAAATGAATTGAAAACTGGGCTTCTTAGCCTCAATCTTGCAGATCTGCCACCCTCGCAAGTTGAGCGGCTGATCGAAACAATCGACGCCGATGGCGACGGTCGGATCGACCTTGATGAACTCCATGCCACCATTACCGGTGAAGCATTGCCAGAAAATGCATCAGTCGAAGAGGAAGATTCTGACGATGCGGAGGATGAAGACATTCCCGCTGATGACCAAGACACTGTCGAAGTGGACAGTACTGAGGAAGAGGATTTGTCCGATGATGAGGTCGAAGAGGAAACATTCGAAGCCGAAGAGGAAGATTTGGAGGAGGAAGATGTTGATTCGACCTCCGACGACGGAGAGGAAGAGCCTCTCGATGAGGAGGAAGCATCCTACGAAGACGACGAGTCTGAAGAGGAAGGCGATACCTCAGTGGAAAGCGATGATGCTCAGGATGAGGAATCCGAAGAACCGGAATCACTCATTCGACGAATTGCTGATGCAATGGATGAAGATGGGATTTCACCAAACCGATTCTTCAATGATTTGGACAAGGACGGCAGCGGTGACGTCGATGTATTGGAACTCACCAACGCACTTACCACCCTCCTCGACGATGAAGTTACCTCAGATGACATCGAAGAATTCCTATCTGAGGTTGATGATGATAACAATCGAAGTATTGACATGATCGAATTCATCTCAGCATTGGAAGCACTCGACGATGCAGATGAAGCAGCGGATGACGGTGCTGTTATCAGTAAGAAGAAGGAAGCCAAGCCATTCCCTACTGACATGCAAAAGAAGATGATGGGCAAGCAATGGAATGATGTGGTTTGGCCACTTCTCCACCTCACCTTTGGCGTGTTCATTGCCTTGATTGTGCTCAACGCATTTGGCGGAATTGGGCCGCTCTCTGTTGACGGCACTGGCGGTCCTGTCGCCCTCGACATGGGTGATACAGTTCGCGCTGATGGTTTGGTGAATGGTGACATTTATGATTGCGATCCTGAATACCAAATCGGAGATTGTAAGAACTCACTCACACCTTTGGCTGGTGACGCCTCTTCAATGCCTGCAGGTTGGTATTGGGACGGCATCATCTTCGCAGTGCTTGGATTTGGCGGCCTTTGTGGGTCCCTCTACGCCCACCTTGTGCTTATGAAATCATGGCGAGCTCGTGCAAAAGCAATGAAGGAAGTCAAGGATGACAAGGCCGATGCAGAAGAAGAAAATCCAGATGAAGAAGCATCCAACGACGAAGAGTCTGAATCAATCGAGGAAGAAATGGAAGATGCATTGGAAGATGATTACAATTCTGACGAACTTGATGGCGAAGAAGAGGAAGATGATTCCTCTGAAGAAGCAAGTGACGACGAAGACGAAGGCGATGATGATATCGACATCGGTTCTCACATTGGTTTGAGTCTTGAGGATGAGGAAGTCTTTGGCACCATCATTGAATTCGATGATGATGAAGAAACGGTCACCATCGAAGAAGATGATACCGGCGACATCATCACCGGATACCAGGAAGATATGTTCGTGGAGTGATTCGGTGGAAGCCGACCCCCTGCGGACGTACGCGGACTTAGCAGCCTGCCCTGCATGTGGCTGCCTTGAGCGAAAAGGTACCGTGCGTTGTGGTGAATGCGGTACATTCCATTCTGGCATCCACATGGAAGAACGAGTTGTTGACACAACGACGCCACCAGTGGAACGTGCGCCTATCGATCCAACAGCATATTCGCTTTCCGGCTCACAGGAGGCGCCGGAAGAGTTGTTTGAAGAAACTGAAGATCTTGTATCTTGGGAAGGGGGCTCCTCAGACTTTACAATGGAAGATGTCGATGAACCACCGCTCTCAAGAGTCGATCCGGATGAACTTGATTTACCAGACCCTGAAGATCTCAGTAACATTGAAGAATAGTCACTAACTTCTCCAAAGGTAATTTTATCAAATACAAATGCATGTGAAATTATCAATTAATCAAATATTGAGATTGTTGATGGATGGTGGGCTCGGAGAGAATTGAACTCTCGATCTTCGCCATGTCAAGGCGACGTCATAACCCCTAGACCACGAGCCCCTAGGTAAATTGGCCTGCGAACAGGTGTATTAAATCGCATCGGTTGAACTGGTCTGATTCAAGACACGATTTTGGATATTTTGCCGGTGCAGCCAGCTTCAGAACAGAAACCAGCCATACGCGTTCGCCCGTTTTTCATTTTGATCAATTGACCATCTTTGATTGGACCGTACGTCTTGCACTTCAAACAGAATCCTTCGACCGTTGCCATGTGTATCGGTTGTTCGTGTGGTCAACATTTCTTAGTTGCTTCGTCATGACAGATGGAAATATTTGGGATTGTGAGGAAATGGTACTTTTCCGCCTCTTACCCCCCTCCTCGAAGGGGAAAATGTTGATTTATTGGACGAACTTATCATCACAATTAGCAAAAACAGGCCACTGCGTTCCATTGGCGTCAAAAAAATCTTTCATTCAGCCAAACCAAATTCCACCTTTGTCGTATAACATACATTATGCGACAGGAAGGGGTGCGCGGATTGGTGACATTTGGCTTATTGTGGCAAACGAAGTTTCTCAGGATCAATTTCGAACATACCTACCAATGGTGGTCCTGCCAAAACTGATTCCAATCCTCCGTCTTTTGAGTCGAGTGCCTTCATGACATCGTCGGAAATTCTCTTCCAAGCTTTGTTGTCGACAAAGACCGACTGAACCAAGACCATTCCCGCACCATCGATGGATGTTCCAGTCCATGCAGCGAGGCACCCATCTTGCCGGCGTTTGTACGTCTGACGTGATTCAAGCATTCGTATGAATCGTGCTTCTTTCCCTGGTGCGCCAGCACAGACCACCGTTTCAACAAAGACCTTCTTGATTTCTGAACTCATCTCATCCACGAACCTTCAATTTTAATCACTTTATGAAAGGGTATTCTCATAAGTTCAATGATAGTGTAATTCACCATTCAACATGGTGGCCTTGAACGGAGATGACCCCGGTTGATTGCACCATGATTCCCACTGGACTCCATTGATGACGTTCAAATTTGCAACAGCCCCAACTTCGATTCGGCCATGCGTCAATCCACTTGGATGGGGTGTTGTCTCTGAAGGGTTTCGCGATGCGGCCACCAACGCTGCCAAAGGATCGACTTTGTTTCGGTGAACCAATAATGAACCAATGAATGGTAAACTCAAAATGTTGCAATTTGGATTGAAATCCGTAGCAATCGACCAACGGTACTCATCCCGTATAGCTTGATTAAATGATGGCCATGCTGCACCCATTGTGTATGGGGTGCCCGGCAAAAACCCTGTGTTCACACCAGACGCTTCCATTTTCATTCGCGTTTCATTCGGAGTGTAATGGGCATGGTCTGCTGTTACGACCTTGAGGTCAGCGGCGAGTTCGCCACCGCCACCATTTGTGAATTCGTCAATATGCATACGTTGTGTGAGTCCCCCATCCCGAGCCGCCACCAAAATATCTTCACTCTCTTCAGGAGTGAACCACCCAGGTTCGCAGAATACATCTGCGGCTTGGGCAAAACCTTGTTCAATAACTGAGGGAAGTTGTTCAGACAGTATCTGTTCAACGTAGGCTGATCTTGTCAGATCCTTAGGCGTATCATGGGCGCCCAACCAGGTTAACTCCATACTCGGTAAATGACTCATTTGACTGAGCTGGTGAGCGACACGGAGTAAGGTAAGTTCGCTGCTTGTGCTCAGTCCATACCCGCTTTTGGTTTCCATGTGAGTGGTGCCATGAAGAAGCGCGCTGCGCATGCGTTCGTAACCCAACTGAAGCAATTGCTCATCACTGGCCTGTTCCGTTTGGTGAACTGTGTGCTGAATGCCGCCGCCCATTGCAGCAATCTCTTGATATGACATACCTTGCAGCTTGAGTGTCAATTCGTTTGATCGGTCACCCGCCCAAATGAGGTGGTTGTGCCCATCGACAAGACCTGGAATGACGGCGTGACCGCCAAGTGAAACCACACGGAGTTCATCAGAATGCTTTCCTTCACTGCCATATTCTTCTTCGAGTTCCGATGATTCTTGAATAGATTCAATCACTCCGGCATTTATGACAATCCCCTTTCCAGCAGGACTTACGAGCGAATCAACTTCGGACATTGAAGCACCAACGAGTGCCCCATCACCGGCGAGGTGAGCGAGTGGGCCCAAGTTGAGCAAAACGGTCCGCATGGTGTATCGGAGTGGCTGAGGGTTGAAGAACAATGGCTCTGTCCGCCAATCATGCCAACGGGTTGGACAGTGGGGATCGAATCCACCGCACATACACTTTCATTTGGGTTGGTTGATGCAAATGGAACTCCAGTGGCAGCCAGTTCTGCCACTGTCCGACCAGATGAAGGTGGTATTCACCCCCGTGAAGCAGCGGATCACCACAAAGATGCAGCCGCAGGTTTGTTTTCGTCCCTGCTCGATGCGAACCAACTTACAGCAGCAGACATCACTGCTGTTGCGTATTCACAAGGACCTGGGCTTGGACCATGCCTCCGTGTCGGTGCAGCCATTGCGCGAGGCATCTCAAGCAGATTGGATGTCCCTCTGATTGGCGTTAATCATTGTGTGGCGCACATCGAAATTGGGCGGCAACAATGCGGTTGTCAAGACCCAATTCTTCTCTATGTATCCGGCGGTAACACGCAGGTCATAGCCCATCTAGACGGACGATACCGTGTGCTTGGGGAAACCCTCGATATTGGAATTGGAAACATGTTGGATAAATTCGCTCGCGCACAGGGAATTCCGTTTCCGGGAGGCCCAGTTATTGAGAAGAAGGCCGCAGAATGGCTTGGGAACAACCCCGGGGCACGCCTCGACGGATTGGAATTACCTTTTGCAGTTCGTGGCATGGATCTCGCTTTTTCGGGAGTCATGACAGCGGCCCAACGTCTCTTAGACAATGGGGCTGAATTAGGCGCAGTTTGTTGGTCGTTACAAGAACACGCCTTCGCAGCATGTGTCGAAATCGCTGAACGAGCCCTCGCCCACACCGGGAAATCTGAACTGCTTCTTGGCGGCGGCGTTGCTTGCAACACTCGATTGAGAGAAATGTGTACGCTCATGGCTGGCGAGCGAGAGGCAACATCTCATGCCCCTCCGCGCATGTATTGCATTGATAATGGTTCTATGATTGCATTGTTGGGCCATATCGAGCTGAACCATGGTAGGGTTACATCCCTTGAGCAAAGTGCAGTTGATCAGTACCTTCGAACAGACCAAACACCCGTCACATGGGCCGTTTGAAGAACCACCATCACACTCATTGTTTTTATACGGTCACAAGCGGCATTGGGTTGGGGGCCTTACACATTAGCGACCGCAGCGGGAGAAAAAAGAGGGACGAACCCTTCAATCCGTTCGCCCCAAACGCTTCCGCTCAGCGCAATAAGCGCCAAACCGAACGCAAAAACGTCGAACGACGTGCAGCACCCGCTCGGCCGTCTCCAAATCAACCCCAACCCAATGCAGGCATGACCGAGTTGGCAAAGAAGCAAAAAGAGGCAATGGAGCGGATGAAGAAGCAGGGTGGACCTGTCGGGAAATCCGCCACAGCGCCAGCTGCAGCACAACCAAAACAGACGCCCACCATCACAAACTCAGTTGCGAAGGCAGTGCCCCCCAAGCCGCAAGTCTCCAATGAAGATCGGTTGGCCGAACTCCGGCGGAAATCTGAGATTTCACGGCAAAATGCAAAATCCAAAGCAAAGCAAGCTGTCGAAGCCGTCGCAGAACCTGTTGCCGCTGAAACAACAGTCGTTGAGGCACCGGTAACAATTGCAACACCAGTAACTGTTCAAAAAGCAGCAACATCAGAAGTAGCCCCTGCAACACCTACGGTCCAATCAAAAGACGTCTTCAAAACCGTTCAAGCAACGGTTGCTAAAACCAACACAGATCGCCGAAGAAAGCGCCGACGACACGACAAGAAAGGCGGCGGGCGACAGAAGCAAGAGAAGAAACTCAACAGACAAAAGTACCTTGAATACAAGTACGCTGCACGAGAAATCCTTGACAAACCCTCCATTCCGGAAGAACACCGTTCCAATGTACTTGGTCAAATTTGGGCCAAGGGAGAGCGCATTGGTGTTGTCGAATCAATTGAATTCATTGATCAGAAGGTTCTCGAAGAAATTCTCCCTGAGAACATCGCCCAGAAACTCCGGGATTTAGTCAACAAAATGACAACACGAAGGTGAAACTATGACAGAAAATACAGTCAGTAACAATATGGTAGCAAGCGTACATTACAAAGGGACTTTGCCTGAAAATGGCGAGGTTTTTGACAGCAGTGAAGGACGCGAACCATTGACATTCTTGGTTGGTCACAAGCAAATGATTCCGGGTTTCGAAGAAGAAATCATGGGAGCAAAAGTGGGTGAAACCCGAGAATTCACTCTTCCCTCGGACCGAGCATACGGCGACCGAGACAAGGATGCAGTGATGGAAATTCCTCGTGAGCAATTTGCACAACTCGAACAAGAAGCAACCCTCGAAACTGGAATGCAGCTCGTCGCACAACTGCCGCATGGTCCATCTCCGTTCACCATTACGAGTTTGACTGACGATGCCGTCACTGCAGACTTCAACCACGCCCTTGCTGGTCAGTCATTGACTTTCTCTGTTGAAATCGTCGAACTGCGACCGGCATCTGAAGAGGAACTTGCTCATGGCCACGTCCATGGACCAGACGGTCACCACCACGACTGATTGAAGCGAGTCTTGATGAAGCCCCTCCTCTTGGACAGGGCATGGTCACTCTGCGTAAGGACGAGTGGAACACTTTGAGTGGTCTCAATTTACCTTTGGAGAGCACACCCGAATCCGTTGTAGAATCGGGTGTCGACATCCATTCAATCGGACATGCAGGATCGCCACCCTACACCCGCGGCATTCATTCGACGATGTACCGTTCTCGACTGTGGACCATGCGACAATATGCAGGATTTTCCAGCGCTTCAGCCACTAATGAACGATTCAAACTCCTCCTCGAGCGTGGCCAAAAGGGACTTTCAGTGGCCTTCGACCTGCCGACTCAACTTGGCCTTGATGCAGATGATGAAATGTCATTTGGAGAAGTGGGAAAGGTTGGTGTTTCAATATCGCAACTTGATGACATGCGTGAATTGCTCAATGGAATTCCACTTGACAAAGTCAGCACATCAATGACCATTAATGCACCAGCAATGGTGTTGCTCGCTATGTATATCGCCGTCGCTGAGGAGCAAGGTGTTCGTTCAGACCAGGTACTTGGAACCATCCAAAATGATATACTCAAGGAATACATTGCACGGGGCACATACATCTTCCCGCCACAGCAGAGCATGCGATTGATCACTGACATCTTCGAATATTGCGCGGCACAAGTTCCCCGTTGGAACACGATTTCCATCTCAGGTTACCACATTCGTGAAGCAGGGTCAACAGCAGTTCAAGAAGTTGCATTTACCCTCGCAAATGCGCTTGAATATGTTGACGCTGCCATTCAATCAGGTCTTGACATTGACACCTTTGGCCCTCGATTGTCGTTCTTCTTCAATTGCCACAATGACTTCTTTGAAGAAGCATCGAAGTTCCGAGCAGCACGACAACTATGGTATGAGTTGATCAATGAACGATATCAACCTAGCAATCCTAAATCAGCGATGCTTCGTTTCCACACACAGGTAGCAGGCGTCAGCTTAACAGCCCAACAACCCCTCAACAATGTAGCACGGGTGACGATTCAGGCACTTGCTGCAGTCTGCGGCGGAACCCAAAGTTTGCATACAAATTCTTACGACGAAGCCCTCGGTCTTCCAACTGAAAAATCAGCAACTGTGGCCCTAAGAACTCAGCAAATCATCGCCGAGGAAAGTGGTGCTGCAGATGTAGTGGATCCATTGGGCGGCTCGTTCCATGTAGAACAACTCACCAAGAGAATTCATGATGAGGCTCTTGAACAGATTCAAGCGATTGAGGCTTTAGGTGGAGCTATGAAAGCAATTGAACAAGGTTGGCAACAACGTGAAATTCACAACGCAGCCTATTCCCATCTCAACGATGTAGAAAGCGGCAAGCGAAAAATTGTCGGCGTTAACCATGGCGTCATGGATGAAGCCTCGAAACCTGAAGTCTTGAAACTGGATCCAACCGTCGGAGAATCTCAGTGTAAAAAACTCGAACATCTCCGTCAAAACCGAGACAATGAGGCGTGTGCTACGATTTTGGAAAACATCAAAAAAGTTGCAGATAGCAATGAAAATCTTTTCCCCCATGTGCTACAAGCTGTCAAGGCTGGCTGCACACTTGGAGAAATTATGCAGGCCATGAAGGATGTCTTTGGAACATGGATGGCTCCGAGTGGGTTTTGAGGTGAGTACATGAATTTCGGACCAATCCACATCGATCACATTGGAATAGCAACAAACGACCTCGACGAAGCGAGTCTGTTCTGGAACCTGATTGGCTTGGAGATGGCAGCCAATGATGAAACGGTGGCTGACCAAGGTGTTACCACTCGGTTTTTCTCTACATCATCACCCCAAGGAGAACATGACCATCCCCCCATGGTCGAATTATTGGAACCCACCGGCCCAAACACTCCAATCGGAAAATTCCTCGACAAACGAGGACCAGGTGTGCAACAGGTATGCTTTCGAGTCGGCGATCTCCAAGGGCTAATTGGCCACTTGATGGCAAACGGAATTGTGATGATTGATGAAACGCCACGGCTCGGTGCCGGAGGAAAGCAAATTGCGTTTGTCCATCCCAAATCGACTGGTGGCGTTCTGGTAGAATTGACAGAATCGAACCACTAAGCCCATTCCCATAGCCGGAAAGGGGAACCCTCATAGTCGTCCTTGGCAAGGTGAACACCATGCGAACCTGTGTTGACACACTTATTGCCCTCCCTCATGTGGATGGACCACGTGTTCGATTGGAAGCCGAGTTCATCGCAAGTCGATTGGAAGTCTTGCGTTCGACAGGCGAAATTTCTAACGATGCCTATCTTGATGCAGGGGCAATTCAAGGGGCGTTCAACATGATTGGAAACCTCGTTGAAATGGGCGTGCCACAACAGGAAATTTTTGGACAACTCAGAGAACAACTCGCTCGGGCTTGCAGACTTGAAGAGAAACATCCAGGTTTGAATTCAGCAGTGGAATCAGGCCGAGCCTCGTGAGGTGTCCGCTGATGGAAGCCTTGCTCTCGATTTCCAATGTATCGAAATCCTTTGGGGACCTTGTGGCTCTCGATCAAATCAATCTCGAAATACGCTCTGGCGAGGTCGTCGGTCTTGTCGGAAGCAATGGCGCGGGAAAAACCACGCTCTTGCGTCTCATGGCAGGCGTTTATCTCCCCACCTCCGGGAAAGTGTCGTTGCCAAACGGTCAACCAGTGGATACAATGCGACAATCGCTCGGTGTTGTCCCAGAATCGACAGGATTGTATTCGAGGCTCACTGCTTGGGAAAACATTCGATACCATTCGAGAATGCATGGCATCTCAGACAAGGACGCTTGGGCGAGAACCGCCAAATTCGCAGAACATCTTGACATGTTGGACAGCCTTGGCCGGCATACCAAAGGCTTCAGTCGCGGCATGCGGCAAAAAACTGCATTGCTACGTGCACTGGCTCACGGGCCCTCTATTTTGTTGCTGGACGAACCGACGGCTGGGCTCGACATCACGAGCGCAAGGACCGTCAGACACCTCGTTGAACAGTTGAAGAATGAGGGGGGTACGATTGTTTACTCGACCCACCAACTCTCCGAAGCACAGCAGGTGTGTGATCGAATCGTTATTGTTCACAACGGTGAAATTCGAGCAGATGGGTCCCCCGAGGCTTTGCTGGAATCAACAGACAGCACGACGTTGGAAGAGGCGTATGTGGCGCTTACAAAAGACACCGCTCGGCCACGTACCGAAGAGGATGGAAAGGAAGGTCGGTTCACCGGCTGGTGGCGTTCGTTCTTCACACCAAAGCCTCCCCAAATCACCATGAACGAGGTGGAAACCGATGAGTAAAGTCGCCATGTTTCGTGTTCGTGCGATTGCCAAGAAGGAAGTCATCGAGTTCGTACGTGATTGGCGCACCATCATGGCCATCATCATCATTCCACTGTTGATGTTCCCATTGCTGTTCATTCTTTTTCCTGTTCTTTTGGAATCTGAAGCCGCTGAACTTGACGCACTAGAACTTTCGATTGTCGTCCAATCAAACGAGTTGGAGCCCAGTCTCGAGGAGGCAATCGTGGGCGCGGGAATCATGTTTGAATTGGAAAATTTGAGCAACCTAACAACACTCTCTGAACCGGGCGAAGACATGGACAGGGTACGAAATTTGTCAGTCGATGCTGTTTTGAGAATTGAGCGGGTCAACACTACATGGAATTATGCGATTCTACATTTGTCGACTTCAGAACGTTCGAATGAGGCATGGAACCGCCTATTAGACGCACTCAATCAATGGGAAGATGAAGAAGTCGAGCGACGAATATCTAATTCAGGATTGGATGTAAATGCAACACTCGACCCGCTAAGGTGGGATGGCGATGTTGGTCAGAGTGATGTGGCGACAAGTGGAGAACAAGCAGGTATGGTTCTCTCGCTCTTCATCCCACTTGTCCTCGCGATATGGACCTACTCAAGTGCATTACAACCTTCGATTGACATGACCGCTGGTGAGAGAGAACGTGGTACGTTGGAGGCGCTTCTTTGCCTTCCATGCACTCGCCTCGAGCTATTGCTTGGAAAATGGGCTGCCGTTGCAACCATCACGGGTGTTGGTGTTGTCCTGCAAATTTTTGGTTTACTGTTTGCCATTGGCTACCTTGCATCCTCGAGTTTGATCGGGTTGCCAGAACTTTCGATAACGGCTATTCTGCTCCTCATCACAGCGATTCTTCTGTTCGCTGTGATGATTGTCGCCATCGAATTAGCGCTTGCCATGCGTTCGCACAGCGTCAAGGAAGCAGGTTCAATCCTCGCTCCAATGTTGCTGCTCATCGTCTTCCCTGCATTGTTCACTCAGGTGATCAATCTTGATGGCATTGAGTCAGTGTGGTTTGCAATTCCAGTCGTGAATATTCTATTGGCACTCCGTGAATTGTTGATGAACAGAATCATACCGGGTCACATTGTGATTTGGGCTGGAACAAGCCTGGTTTATGCAGCCCTTGCAGCCTATTACGCAAGCCGGCAGTTTGGCCGTGAAGACATTGTGACGAGTCTTTCGTAATCAAGCTGAAAAAGCAACGAGTGAATCTCGAACGACATCCATTATGAGGTCAATTTCTGCAGATGTGATTCCGAAGTGAGGGGTGAAACGAAGGGCATTAACGCCACCATGAATCACACCAAGACCGTGCCGTCGGCACCATGGTTCAACAGCATCAAAACCAACGACTGGAAACTGAGTTGGCTCAAGTTCAGCGCTCAGCAACAACCCTGTTCCTTGCACTTTGGTTATGATTCCGGGGAACTCTTCACCCAATGCCTTGAGTTTCTCAACGAATTCATCGCCTCGCTCTTTGATGTTGGTGCGCAACTCAGGCGTCATGCCGTCCAAGACTGCGCATGCGGTTTCAAGGGCTCGCGGGTTGGTCGTCATCGTGTTTCCATAAATACCGACAACATAGTTTTCTGCTGCCCTGTCATTCATTCCTAAAACGGAGAGTGGGTATTGTCCGGCGTTCAATGCCTTCGACCATGTTTCGAGGTCAGGCACTTCAGCATCTTGGAATCCATCATAATCGATGATCGAGAGACAGCCTTGGCCTCGAATTCCGGCTTGAATTGAATCAACAAGAAGCATGGAACCGTGTTCAAGGGTCAAACGTCGTGCAGCATCATAGAAGGAGCGGTCAACACAAGCGCCAGGGTTTCCTTCACCTTGGACTGGCTCGATGGCCATCAATTCAATGAACCAGTTTTCGTCATTCGCTCGTTGGAACATTGCTTCCAGTGCTTCAATATCGTTGGCAGGAACCAGGAGGAGGTTGTCTCTGTCACGGAAAGTTGCAAGGTTTTTGTCGTAAGATCCTTTGCAGGAATGAGAAATTTGAGCAGGTCGATCGGTCCGACCATGGAAGGCTTTCTCGATGGCCAGCAGCTTGATTTCCTTTCCTTCGTGGCGACCACCTGGGCCAGTATGGTTTCGAGCGTTGACATCGGCAATGCGTAAGCTGACTGTCACGGATTCGGAACCGCTGTTCATGCAGATGAACTTGGTAAACGGACACGATCCACGTGTGTGACCAAGTTCTCTTTCGAGACGCTCTGCTAATCGCTTTTGGCTGAACGACGGTGTCATGACATTCGCCATGACCCAGTTACCTGACATGGCCTCGATGACGCCTTCAGGCCCGTGGCCGGCTCCAAGCATGCCGTATCCACCGTTGTCGTGGAGAACCGCTCCGTATGCTGTAACAATCCATGGGCCACGCCCAGCGAGTGCGACGTAAGGGTTGACAGTGGCTGGGGCGTAAAAGTTGACAAAGTCGCCTTGCAATTCATCAACGATTGTTGCCTCATCTCGCTGGAGCATGTCTTCGCCAAATTCTGCGACAATTTCTTCGAATCGTTCAGCAGCTTCCATGATGGCTTGGGTCAGTTTAGGATCCATATCACAAAACCTTGTAATTACCTCATCAGACAGACCTTTGGTGTCCATTTCCCCTGTCCTTGAACGAAGGTTGTGCAAGTGCTGCAAGGCGTCGTTTGGTTGCATCATGACTGTCATCGACCTTGTGTCACATACGGAATGCCTTGAACATTCGCTCGTACAGTGATGAACGAGTCTCATTATGAAACATTTTCAAGAAGCCGGGGATAATAGCATAGTAATACTATACGAATACTTATATGGAGAGGGTTCGACCAAACACCGTGCCAAAAATTTCGTTGGACATGCCAGCCGAGTTAGTTGAGGATTTGCGCAAGCACGTTGGCGACGAGCATAAATTCGTCAGCCTCGCAGATGCAGTTCGCACCGCTTGTAGAAAACTCTTGGATCAATTGGACGAAATCGATGCACGACATGGACGGCAGGTGTAAAAATGGTCACACAAAATGAGGCAGAACAAGCAGTGCGCACACTGTTAGCGTACCTTGAGAGCGATCCTGAACGAGAGGGCTTGAGAAAGACACCGAAGCGTGTGATTGATTCTTGGCAAGAAATTTTTGAAGGTTACAACCTCGATGCTGGTGAAATTTTAGATTCAACATTTAATGGCGAAGGTTATGATGGAATCGTTCTGCTTCGTGACATTGAATTCCATTCAACATGTGAACATCACTTGCAGCCGTTTAGCGGCCGAGCACATGTTGCATACATACCCGTTGACAGAATCGTTGGGATTTCCAAATTGGCTCGCATCGTCGACATGCACGCGCGGAAACTACAGAATCAAGAGCGCATTACGAAAGGAGTCGCTGATGATCTCGAATCCTTCTTGAATCCACTGGGTGCAGCGGTCATTATCGAAGCATCGCACGGATGCATGCGGTGCCGCGGTGTTCGAAAGCAGAATTCCATTATGACCACGTCCGCCATGCGGGGCGTTTTCTTTGAAAAGCCAGAAGCACGACAGGAATTGATGCAACTCATACAATCCCATCCGCTCTGAGGTGTTTGGATGGCTGAATTTGCATCATGCGCCATCGCTGGTGACGAGCCAGTTGATGACCCAGCTGATTTAGCAAAGGAGTACCCAATCGTCGAGATCTTTCATTCCGTCCAAGGCGAAGCATTTCATGCAGGCATTCCACATGTGTTCATTCGCTTCGGAACATGCAACCTCCGGTGCGAATGGTGTGACACAGATTTTCTCACATATTCAACAATGACAGCCCTCGACATCCTTGGCGAGGTCATGAAGTATGATTGCAAGCGAATTATTTTCACAGGCGGTGAACCAATGCTGCATGATCTGTGGCCACTTCATCGCCTTCTCAAGGGGCGCAACTACAATCTATCCGTCGAAACGAACGGAACAATCGAAATCCCAGATGGACTCCTTGATTGGGTATGCGTCTCACCGAAGGACCAAATGTATCCTGATGTTAAAATCAAGCAGCGTACGGGTGATGAATTGAAATGCGTGTACGTTGGTCAAGATTTGACAATGTACGATGACCTACGACAAGGGTTCAAACATGCGTTCCTTCAACCGTGCTACATGGATGCTGAGTCTATTGAATGGAACGGTAAGAACTTTGCAGAAACAGAGGCCGTTGTCAAGACAAACTTGGGTTGGCGACTGAGTCTTCAAACGCATAAGTGGATGGGTGTTGATTGATGGTTCGGCGAGCCGTGATGGCCCTCTCTGGAGGGATGGACTCGACCTCATTGTTGGTTCGACTACTGGCTGATGGCGTAAAGGTCAGTTGTGTATCCTATCAGTACGGTCAAAAGCATGATATCGAGGTCGAACGTGCAACAAAGAACATCGAATACCTTCACTCAAAAGGTTATCAGGTCGAGCACAAAATCGTCGATTTAACAGGGGCTATGTCGTTGTTTGAATCCGCACTCATCAATGATGAGAAAACCATACCAGAGGGTCATTATGAAGAGGAACAAATGAAGGCAACGGTGGTTCCAAATCGCAACGCAATTTTTGCTTCAATCCTCTATGGCTATGCCTTGTCTGTCTCAGAACGAGAAGAAACTGATGTTTCGATTGCACTTGGTGTCCACTCCGGCGATCATGCCATTTACCCCGATTGCAGACCCGAGTTCTACCAAGCCCTCGACCATGCATTCAGGATTGGAAACTGGGACAGCGAGCGAATCTCGTTTTTCCTTCCCTACCTCGAAGGCGACAAAGTCACCATTCTCAAAGATGCACTCAACGCCTGTGACACCACCGGTCTCAATTTTGACAAGATCTTTGCGAACACCATCACCTCTTACAATCCTGACGAGCAAGGACGAAGTTCTGGGCGAAGTGGCTCGGATGTTGAACGAATCTTAGCCTTCAACGCCCTTGATTTGGTCGATCCGATTGAATACACAGAACCATGGTCAATCGTCCTCGAAGCTGCGCTTGAGACTG
This sequence comes from Candidatus Poseidoniales archaeon, assembly GCA_009887095.1. Classification (GTDB taxonomy): domain Archaea; phylum Thermoplasmatota; class Poseidoniia; order Poseidoniales; family Poseidoniaceae; genus MGIIa-L1. Next base: position 96,177 of record QXYC01000023.1, on the reverse strand, counting down.
AACGGCAACATAAGGATGCATACTACCGGGAAAAACTTTCAGATTTACAGTACTATGTCACTCGAGAAAGTGGCACTGAACGAGCGTTCACGGGCATTTATTGTGATGAAAAACGGACAGGCACCTACACATGTATCTGTTGTGACCATCTTTTGTTTACGTCCGAAATGAAATTTGATTCTGGCTGCGGGTGGCCTTCGTTTCATTCTGAACATGTTCGCGCAAGCATCGAACACATCGAAGACCGTTCCCACGGGATGCTTCGTACTGAAGTACGATGCTCGAAATGTGCAGCCCATTTGGGACACATCTTCAACGACGGACCACGACAGCATGGCGGTATGCGCTATTGCATCAATTCAGCATCCATTAATTTCCAGGAGGACGATTCATGACAACACGGATACGACGTTACATCGAGACAGACACCGGACACAGAGTTCCGAATCATAAAAGCAAATGCAGGCACATGCACGGGCACCGGTACCGTTTCGAGGCTGAAATTGAGGGGGATGTTGTTCAGAAAACAGGCGTTTCTGACGAAGGCATGCTCATGGATTTTTCCGATGTCAGCCACATCTTAACCGTCCATATCCATGACGTGGTCGACCACGCATTCGTGGTTTACGAGCACGACAAACAAGCGAGGGCAGCACTCGCTTCAATGGATTCAGAACATCGAACTGTTGTTGTCCCTTTCATTCCAACTGCAGAAAACCTTGCGAAATGGGCCTTCGATCAAGTGGAGCCACACATCAAGACTGCTTACGGGAATCGATTGCGACTCGTGGCCATGCATGTTCGTGAAACACCGAAAAGCACAGCATCTTGGCACGCTTGAATTCTTACTCCTCTTCGCGGCTAATTTTGCGCCTGCGTTGGCTGCGCCATGCTTCATTTCCTTCGACGTATTGAATGGCCGTAGTGGCATCGAGAAGACCACCAATCAATCTGTTTGCCTCACCTTTGGTCGGCATGGAACGCATGATGGAACGGGAAAGTGAGTGCCCGAAGCTCTTCCTACGCTCGTCATTTCCGGGAAGTGCATCTGCCAATTCACGGACCGTTTGCATGAGAACTTGCTTCAATTCTGGGGGGATGCCGCGTTCCAATGGAACAATGTCCGGTATGCCAGCCTCTTTGCCTTGACGTGCGAGGACTCGGGAACGGTGAAGTTCGTAGACACAGGCATTTACCGCATGGGATAAATTCGCTATTGGATATCCCTCCCATGTTGGAAGGGTCACAAGGTAATCGCATTTTTCCAAATCTTCAGTGGACATGCCCTTGCCTTCCTCTCCGAACACCAAGCAAACATTTCCATCAAATTGTTCCAACCGTTCCGCTAATTCCCAGGGGTATACGAAATGGCGGAAGTTGGTTTTCGAACCAATCTCTCTCTTTCCAGACGTCCCGATGATCAGCGAGGCATCAGTGGTCGCGTCTTCGAGGCTTGCGTGAACTGTGCATCCATCAAGAACACGCCCAGCATGCTTTGCTCTGTTCCTTGCTTCGATGTCATTTGGATCACATTGTGGGTTAACGAGACGAAGTTGAACGAATCCATAATTGAGAATGGTTCGGCAGACTGCCCCTAAGTTCCCTGGATGAGATACGCCAATTAGAACAATCGAGAGATTGTATGCCGAAGTCGGCAATGGAATTTCGCTTCGATCGCCGATAGAAATCACTCCTCTTCTAGAAATTTAGCCACATTGAACGATGCAATCCAGCGAGGGTCGCATGCTTGGTACAAGAAAAAGAGGAAGCCCGGACCTTCTTCTCGGTCCTCCATCACAATGGAGCGACGCCGAACGCCATGGCTGTTTCTCAAGTGGAGAATGAGTGCCTCAAGCACGTCCTTTCGTATGTGGTGAACCGATACTGGTGTGCGGTCCCAGTTGACCCGCAGAGCCACGTGGATGCACCTGCTCAGTCAACTCGGCGCTGTCGGTACCGGGTCACGTACCCAGCAATCCAGTTGCGCAATTTCTTTGACTCAACGTCAGTGAGTTGTTGGACCATTTGCTTGTTGTGTTCAAAGTCATCAGTGAATTTCTCACCGTGATCTTCAACAAGATGAATGGCTCGGATTTTGATAAAACTTGGTCGAATATTTCCCATAATTGATCACTCCGTGAATAGTTTGACTTCGATTGGAATATCCGGTTCGTCGTGACGAGTCACTTGGAGTCGGATTTTGCGAGGTGGGTTTTCAATGCCCCTTGACCAGATGTGCTCGTTGACGGATGGGTCAATCCACACTTCTTCGTCTTCACGGACGCTTAGATGTTGAATCACATGCTCGCGGATGATCTGCATTGCACGTGGCGCTCGCTTGTATCGGGTGATTCCCCAAGCCTTTCGGAGAGGAACGGTGAGTTCAGATTCGTTTGCTCGTACCATAATTAGTCACCTCAGCGTTGGAGCTTGCTACGGCGCCAGTGGTGTCGCTTTGGGTGCGACACAGTGTTTCGGTCGGTCTTTAGCATGACCCAAACTGGGACACGCCGATTCTGCTTGCCTGCCTTCATCAGGCGGATTTTCTTTGCTGCTGGTTTATTTCTTGACATGTTCGAGCACCTTTTCAGATTCTTCGGATGGACGCACTACGGCGGCTCTTCGACTGGGATAGGAGCAACTGCTTGAGTTGCTCGTCTGACATGGGGGCAGTGAACTTACCCTCATGGTGGAGTTGGACGATGGTTTGCTTTACAGTTGAAGCTCGTGCAGGTTTTGCCATTGCAACGGTGGCCAAGCGAGATCGTGCTTCGTTGGTGAGAAGGGTGCGCATGGCTGCGTCGAGTTGTGCGGCTTCCATGTGCGCTTGCTGAGCCTTCACTTCAGCATCGGCTTGTTGACTGGCTTGGGCTTCGAGTTGTTGTTGGAGCGCAGCGCGTCGTTGTTCACGAAGCATGGTCAGTTCATCATCGTGTGATGTCGACATGCTGGCCACCCTCTTCACGTCCTCTTCAGTACTTTGCGAGTCCTGGGAATTGCTCTTCCGCAGCTGGGCGGCATTCGTGGGCAACGGAGTCAATCATCTTCTGGCCAGCAGCGGTGATGCGTCGTCCGGCGTAGAGTTGAACTGGTCCTTCTTCAGTGTCGACGATTCGTGTTGGAACTTTTTCGACGAGGCCAGATGCTTCGAGTTGTTGAAGCGCTGTACGGATGATGTGGCGTGATGCTACTCCTGGCGTGTTAGGAGCGGCGCCGTTGTCCTTGCGTCCTCCGTAGGCTTGAGAGAGTTGGGTTACACCGATTGGACCTTCACGGGCAAGCTTGCGCATGAGCGCAGCGGATCGTAGGAACCACCAGTTTTCTTGGCTTGGAGGTCGCTCTCGGGAGACGCCAGTCTTGACAAATTCAGCCCAATCTGGCGTTTCAACAGCCTTTTCAGCAGCGAGTCGCGCAGCAAGTGCGGGGTTTAGGAGTTCTGCGGGGATATCATAGAGAGTCGTCATGACACTACACCAAGCAATTTGCCGACCTTACGCCCCTATATGAAGAGAGCGGGTCATCTACGAACAGGGAAGACGAGCAATGTAGCGATTTCTTGCAGTGATTAACCCAGCAGACAAGGGTTCATCAAGGGCTCGGCCGTCGCCAAATTGATGAGGAAAGCCCTGGCTCAGAACCCCAATTTGTTGAGAACCCTACTCGGGCTCTCATTCACATTGATTTTCATGCTCTCATACGCCGTTTATGGGGCAACTGTTTCGCCGTCTTATTACCTCTACGAGACGGATGCAACTGTCACTGTCCACGACGACATCGAACCGGTGCGTATCTACCAAGAAGACGAAAACACCACCACATGGACATGGACCATTCCCGCAAACGGTGCAAACCTCACATGGGTCAATCTCACAGCAGTGGAACTGTCCGATAACGCAGAAGTCCGCCTTATCAATTCAGCCGGATTATACAGCCATCCACTGCTAGGCGCTGCGAACGCTGATGGTTTCAGTTGCAGCGAAGATTGCTACCTTAATTCAACCCACACAGTCCTCGCCGAAGATGGCGGTGAGGTCACCATCAACGCACTCACCAGCACCGATCCTGCTCGACGTTCGAACGGTACGGTTTATGCAAAAACCACAGAGGGAGCAATGGATAAAGCCCGCAACGCCATCGAATATACTCACTCGCCATCACTCGTGCGCATTGAAATCATCGAGACCGGGAATCGCACAACTGCCCCAACAACCACCATCACCACTGTGAACGAGGCATTTGCTTCGCTCAAACCTTTTTCCGTTGATACAGCCACTGAATTTATGTGGGCTTTAGCAGCGGTGGTCGGTTGCTTCTCAATGGTTCTCGTTCCATCCTTCACGGTCTACTTCGCCGCAAATGCGAAGGAAAAGAGGGATGCAGTACGCTTGGCCAACTCCGAAAAGGAAGTGGAAGAAGCACTCAATCCCACCGAAGAGGCCTCATGACGAACGCCAGTTTCCTCATATACGTTGAAGGGCTGTAGCGACACGAGCGCCATGAAAAGTCGACCCGCAATTGTGTTGGTTCTCTTATTTCTGTTCGCATCGCTTTCACCTCTGGCCGAGCTCGAAGCAACGAATGAAAGCATGCTTGCGCCAAGCGCTCGAGCAACAGGCGTCGACTTGACCGTCAATGATGTAAGTTTTTCATACACCTCGAGCACTGATGAAGCACAGTACCGAATGTTCTCCTCCAATCATCCGATTCCGTTGTTCAACCGACCTGCCTCACTGTACGTCGTTGACGCCGTCCTCGATGTGCCAATTTATGTTGAAATCACCGTTGAAAATCTTGGAACAAATCCGTCGGGTACCATCGATGTGGAATTAAAGATCTTACACGATGAATACCAACAGTTCGAAATGGTCAATGTAACGCAGCAACTGTCCTCCCTCAATGGCGGAAGTTCGAACAGCGTAGGTTTCACGGTGACGCCAACATATGCTGGAAATCATTCGCTGCAAGCCATTGCTACCTCCACGACCCTCGATGACCAGCCAGCCAACAACCAATACAATCGTCATTTCACCGTCGCAAGTCATTATTTTAACTGCGATGACCTTTCTTTGTGGACCACGACAAATGATTGGGGTACAAACGCTGATACTTCGCTGTCGGAAGGAAGCGCATGCCATGTAGGAAATGGAGAGGCTTCCGCATATGGGGCATCGACCACCAGCCTTCTTGAAACACCACCGATTGACATGTCTGACGCGGTAAACGCTCCCACGAAAACGAACGGTGTATCGTTTTTCTACACCGGCAGTTCCCAATCCGGGGATGAGATGAAATTTTCAATCAAAAATGGCGTCTCTGGACAAATCTCAGAACTTGGTACGTTAAGCGGTACCATCGACCAGTCGTTCCTTGATGGAGCCTCTTGGCAGACCTTTTCCGTGACCAGTCAAGGCGCAACCTCGCCACTTGTACCCGCACCAACAAGCGGATTTTCATCTGCGACGACCTTCCAGTTTGTCTTTACATCCGATGCCATCAACAACGACATCGGATTCTGGCTCGATGATATCGTCATCGTCTATGATCAAAAGGTGAAAGCCAAAGAATATGCAATTTCATCAACCGGTGTATCGACAAACGGAGCACTGCCAGGTGATTGGGGCAGCGTAGGAATAGCACTGACCAATGAAGGAAACATTTCTGATTATGTAATGCCATCCGTCGAGAACTTGCCCGCTGATTGGGATGTATATTTTGCACACGATTCTGGCGTGTCAATCAACACACAAACCGGCATACTTCTATCCCCCGGTGAAACCAAAATCATTCACATGAAATTGATGCCGGATGAAAATGCAACTACAGGCTTCAACCAACTCACGTTCACAGCGACCTCAAGTCAATATCAATGGGTGAACACGAGCCTTCCAGTTCAGTTCCAAGTCTTACCGGACCGAGAACCATTGGTCATACAACCAGAAGAGCGCCCTTCATGCCCGCCAGGTTACACGTGCGCTTTCGAAGTGGAAATTCAGAACATTGGTGATGCAACGGATGTCTTTGATCTCGCCATCAATCAGTTAGGACTCCCGTCGGGATGGGGCGTCCAATTCTCTTGGGCACAATCAACATCCATCCTTGTGCGACCCGATCAACCAGTGCGAGTCGGGTTAAGCATGACCGTGCCGCTTGATGCGACCCCCGATACGGTGGTATCATTCTCGCTCCAGGCCACATCACAAAACAACACTGATAAGCTCCATTTTCTCGATATAAACATTGCAGCCTCGATGATCAGCGAAGCCTATGTCGGAATGACCACATCACAAGCATCGCTTGATTGGCATATTGATGCTGGTGAAACAAAACCCGTATCGTTCACGATTTGGAACAATGCGTCTCGACAGGACATCTTTTCCATGGCCGTTGAGTACGAATCCAAAGGAATGTGGATTGTCGAACAACCAACCCGGCCAAATGCTGTGATCAACCCCGGTGGAACGACCACATTCACAGCCCTTGTCACGGCGCCTACAAACGCCCAAGCAGGCGAAGAAGCACCTGCACTTACGCCAAAAATTACCTCGGAACGAAGCGGGATGAGCATTGAAGGGGATCCATTTGAAAGCATCAAAGTTAGCACCATACGCGACCTTGGGATTTCATTGATTGATACACCCGACAAACTGAGACCAGGTGCATACAACAAATTTGTGTTCGACGTGGTCAACAACGGAAATGGACCAGTTTCTGTAATAATGAGCGCAGAAAGCCTTCCCTCGACGTGGTCAGTCACTTACCGCATGGATGGGGCGAACATCACTGGACCAATTGCGTTGGACTCATCTCAAGAAGGCACGAACAACATAACGCTCGAGGGATACATCTACCTTCCAAGCGAAGAAAGTGCTAGCGTGATTCACACCCTTACCTTCACCGTAAGAGACGCTGTGAGCGAAGATGACATCGATGCATCCGATAACTCTGTGTCAATTGATACGATTACAGCCTCCGTTCGAATTCCTTCCCTCGAAGGCTCGAGTGCATCGACCTATGCCATGGTTGGAACGACCGTCAGTGTCCAAGCAAACCTCACCAACATTGGCAACGCAATGGATGATGGTATCATCGTCCGTGGGAGTTTTTCTTCATCTCCACCGAACGCCGGGATTGTTGCCTTCTTCTCAACAGGTATCGGTTCAACCTCCAAACCGATCGATGAAGCAGTAGAAATTATGCTAGCGCCGAATCAGTTTACCCACCTTACGATGGATCTCATCCTCCCGCATGATTTGATGCTGAACACGCGCATTGTGGTTTCTTTCGAAGTCATTGCGGGCATGAATGAAGAACAACAGCCGTATCAGTTGACCTACGACGCCCTCATCATCGTGGACCAACAACGGAAACTCTCGGGTGAGTTAAGCGACCCAACCGGCCTCATTCATGCCACGGGCGTGGGTGTCCCGTTGTTCGTGAACCTTTCAAGTGCCTCAAGTCAACCAGAGTCAGTCGTGTTAGGAGTCGACGCACCAGAAGGTTGGCAAATTGTTTGCAACGGCGTGCTTGTTGGTGATGAGGGGCAAAACATCACTTTCGAGGCTGGTCACTTGGCCCCCCAACTCTCCGACATCCCATGCACCCTACATCGAATGGCTGGCCCCCTTGAGGAGAAAGTGACATTTTCTGTGACGAGCCTCGATGGACAAATCACCTGGGAGGGCGCACAGGTGTTCACATTTGCAGAACGTGTGAATGATGATGTTTCAATGAATATCGAAGTGATGGCCGGTGGAATTGCAGGCATCCTAGCCTTCACACTCTTGATGGTGGTGTTGCTCAGAAAACGAAATGAATCAACAATCTTCGAAGAGAATGAGCCAAAGGAAATCCCAACTGAAATCATTCAAGCAGGGCCCCCGGTGACGAATGGACCACCTGTAAACCCGAGTACGGGAATCAATGCCACTGCTGGTGAGACGTCCAAGCCCACTGAAGCAGCCCAACCTCCACTTCCTGAAGGTGGGTTACCAGATGGCTGGACAATGGAGCAGTGGAGCCATTACGGCGAACAATACTTGGATCGGCTCAAAGGACAAGCATGATACACAACCCACACCAGCAAGCATCATGGCCACATACCCTGGAGCTTGGTACGCTTTGTGGGTCATGGTCATGATCTTTGGCGTTCTCACTTGGTTTCTTAGAAACTTTACAGAACGAGTTGAGGCGACAAGACTCTCCGCATTTCTTGGTGTCATGTCCATGCTGACCTTGCTTTCATGGACACTGATCGAATTTTAGGTGATGGAATGGAGATTGTAGACAAAGACACTCACCACTATTCAGGCATGTACCCATGCCGTGTTCCCGTTTGGTGGGCAAGGTTTGGAGAACCTGAACGACATCCTAATCTTCCCGGTGTAACAGGGCGCAAAGTCATCCTCCGCATCGAAAAGCGATTCAATCGCTTTGAGCGAATGTTAGCAAAAATTTTCCGTGCGCCGAGAGAGGTCAGGCGGCCACTTGACCCCATGAACAGCATGCTCTGGGAGTTATGCAACGGATCTCGAACATTCGAAGAAATTTGTGAGCATATGAACGATGTCTTTCAGGAAGATATTGCCCCAGTTGTTGATCGAACAGCAGCAGGAATCGATGCACTTAAACGAAGAAATCTAATGACCGTCCTCACGACTCAATTTACCCATAAGTGGTCGATTCAACCGGGGGAAGTTCCAGCCCATCAAACGCTCGCACCTTTGGACAAGTCGATGAAAATTGACGCCGGTCTTGTTGAGGGTGATGAACAGCCTAAAGATGAGCCTCAAGATGCTCTATTGGCCGGCCAAGAACGCTGATGACCCCCGTGTCCAACAACGGTCGTTCCATCAAATGCCCGTGTGTTGACAAAAAACCAACGACTGAATCGAGCGAATTAAGATCGAGCGATGTCGCGTCAACCTCCTTGAATTTGGCATCTTTTGTACGAATTGCTGTAGAAACCGGGCCATCAAAACGGGAGAGAACATCCTGCAATACCTCTTCCGGAAGTGGATTTTTCAAATAGAGATGAATTTCTACATCCAAATCGGATGCTTCGCACAACGCAACCGCCGCACGAGATTTAGAACAACGTGGATTATGATAGAGCACCATCATGACCTGTTCTCCTCATGTTGGTACATTTGCATTTCGGGGTGCCCAAACAAGTCGAAGACCAATTCCATCACTTCGTTGAGTCGCCGGAGCAGATGCACGCGCCCTGCTTCGAGTCGAATCCGATTCGGTAAACCACGAACCACCCCGGTGGATTTTTCGGAGGCTTTTCTCATCGTGATGGGGGTGTTGTGTACCGCCATGGCCAGCATAGGTAGCTGCATAATCATCTTGACACCATTCACCAGTTTGGCCGTACAGATCGAGGAAACCCCATGGATTGGCCTTTTTTTGACCAACTTCACGAGTGCTTGCGCCCGAATTACCTGCGTGCCAACCGTAGTCATTCAATTCCGAATCCCGGTCGCCGAAGGGCCACCTCGATGAAGTCCCGGCACGAGCTGCGTATTCCCATTCTGCTTCGCTCGGAAGCCTCCATTCCCCCGTGAACCCAAGTCGAACGGATTCGCCATCGCGTTCATTTAACCGAGTGATGAATGCTTGAGCATCCAACCAAGATACCGTCTCCACCGGTCGCAGCCCTGCTGCCCATCCATCAGTAAACTTTGACGGGTTGTCGTCCATGATGCTTTGCCAGTGGGCTTGCGTCACTGGGCGTTCACCAAGAAAGTACGGTTCCGAGATCGTAACCTCGTGAGAGGGGCGTTCGCTTTTCGGCCCATTGCCAAGCGCATCGCCCATGACAAACAATCCCGGTTCAACGAGAAGGTACTTGCCTCCAAAATCATCCTCAAAGAAAGGGCGCTGTGTTGACATGTGTCTCAAGCTTTCAACATCGTAGCAGCGTTCAACACTGAGTCGACGAGGGACTTCAGTCGTTCTTTCGTGGCCTCGTCTGTCAATTCCCCATCGTCGTCAAATGCTTCTTTGACATGCCCAACGGCGAGTTGTTCTGGTACTGGCCAAGCGTGAAGCCAACGAAGCATGATTCTCATGTGATTGAGGGTGTTGGAGTTCTGCATTCCTCCGAGCGTGCACATCAAACCGACAGATTTGCCTCCAATGTGTTTGTCGTAGAGCCAATCAAATGTATTCTTCATAACGCCTGACATGGTACCATGGTACTCTGGAGAGCAGACGAGAAAGGCATCACATGACGATGCAAGTTCTTGAAATTCCTTGACATTCGCATTTTCCCAGCATCCGTCTTCACCTACGAAAGGCAATGGTTTCTCATTGCAATCCCAAAAAAACACTTCAGCGCCGGACTCCTTTGCAAGATTCAGTGCATGGTTCACCATCATTCCGCTCTTTGATGTGGATCGGTATTCGCCAGAGAGTCCAAGGACGCGCAGGGGTTGTTCGCTCATGAGCGGTCGTCGGTACGGAGGCATTTCAATATAGGGTCGCAAATGGAACGCATCAAGAAGCAATCCTTATGCGACATACTTTATCCCTTTAGGGCGGGGAACCACTCATGGACACCGACAACACTCAACCAGAGCCGTCCAAACCAGAAGGTGCCGAAGACGTTGTCGCTGATTCAGTTCTCGATTCGATGGCAGCCGCTTTGGAGTCAGCAGGGATCTCTATGGCACCTGAGGAACCGACTCCGACCCCAGAAAAGCGATACTCTGACGAGGTCATGCGACAGGTCATTGTTGCTCAGAACATTGAAGATGAAAATGGATTCATCGAATTTGCCAAAACGATGGATGGCGATGAAAACGGCTACCTCAACAAGCAAGAATTAGTAGACGCCGCTGAAGCATATGCGCACATGAACGCACCTCAAGAAGACGAAGAGGCAACAATCGAAGAAGAGGTCGCCGCCTTGCTCCAAGAAGGTGAAGAGAATTCCCGCAATGACAATCCAAAAGAAGCCCTCGTGGCTTTCAACAAAGCCATTGCACTCGACCCGTCGTGTGACATGGCTTGGTTCAACCGAGGCGTCTTGCTCGAAGCCCAACAAGATGCCCGTGGCGCTCGACAAGCCTTCCAAATTTGTCTCGACCTCAATGAAGAACATGCGCCAGCAACGGCCAACCTCGCCATCCTCCTCGAGCGGATTGGCGATGAAGTCGGTGCCTATGAAATGGCTTCGAGAGCCCTTGTGTTCTTCCCAGGTCACCCAACGCTGACCGAACTTCAATCTCGGTGCAAAGGCAGCATAGAATCTGTGGAAATTGAAGAAATGCCAGTTATTGAGCCGACCCAAACCTTCAGCGAAGCACAAGTCAAGAAGGTCATGGAAGAAACCGGTGCAACTGACAGGGAAGCTGTTCTTGCAGAGGCCGTCCACCATGATGATGGGAATGAAAATCTTGAATTCAGCGAATTGATGGCGGCGGCAGAAGTCGTTGCAGCAACAGAAGTCGTTGAAGTGACACTTCAAGGCCAACCAGCATTGCTTCACGACGAACCTGAACCTGTGGTCGAACCAACAGCAACCACTGTTCAAGAAGTCCAACCCGTTCCTACCGCCGCACCTGAACCGGCTCCAGCGCCCCAAGTGGCGCCAGCACAACCAACGGTGGACCTCGACCAACTTGTCGAGGAAGCGACTCAGATGATTCGAGCAGGAGCCCCGGGTGATGCACTCAACCTTCTCAAACCCCATTTGAAAACGATTGGCGCACAACACGCTGGTGCGTGGCGAATCGCCGGAGGCGCAATGGCTCGATTGGATCTCGACGATCACGCCATTGGTGCGTTGACGCATGCACAAACACTCGACCCAACTCAAGCGAGCGGATGGTTCAACCTTGGTTCGATTCATCAGCGCAGGGGAGATTCATCCAAAGCAATCGATGCCTACATGCAAGCACTCAATGCTCAACCCACATACCTCAAAGCAGCCCTCAAATGTAGCATGCTTTGCTACGAAGTCGGTGACATAGAGCGCTATCTCACGGCCTCAAGGGCGGTTATCACTGCGGATCCAACGAACGAAGTTCGCCATCAACTCGTGGAAGTTCTCATTGGACTTGCAGAAGGCGAAGCCCATGTCCTCGAAGCATCGCAAGGACTTCCACCCACACTCCCTGAAGGACCTCAAATGGCCCAAGAAGCAATCACATTGCTTGGCCAAGGAGAATCTCAACTTCATGCCCGAGCCTATTCTGCAGCAAACGATCATGTTCAATCGGTCACCCTATGGCGCTCCCTCATCCAAAACGATGGACAGAATGCCGACAATTGGCGCGGACTCGCACGTTCACTCGAAAATGCAGGTGACTTAGAAACCGCTCAGAAATGTCATGCGAAGGCAAACGGTTTGGAGCAAGAAACTGCTCCAGTCGCAGCACCGCCAGAACATGCACCAGTACCTGCACCAGCACCAGTACCTGCAATGGGAATGGAGCCCGCACCGCCAATTGATGCATTGATGACCACCCCTGTTGCAGAGGCGCCAGCAGTGGCAGCACCAGCCCTAACAGGTGCCTTCGCCCCTCCAACAAATGTACCTGTTCCACCTCAGGTGCCCCCGAACCCCGATGAAGCAGCAGCTGACTTTTACATGGGAGCACTCGGTTTGAACAACGAACCCCAAGCGCCAGAATTCAACACTCAACCTGCTCCTGTGCAAGCAACCTATGATGCTTCAAGTGATATTCTAATGCAACCAATCGAAGCACGACCGTTGGTTGCACAACAAGCACCACAACCAGAAGTCGATTTGGCAAAAGCCGCCCTTGATGCTGCATCTCGAGTTGCCCTCACAACGCCAGGTGAAGTGAACTCAATGTCCATTGCCAACCAAGATATTGCTTGGTACAATCAAGGCGTTCAATTGATCGATGATGGTAAATTCGACAAGGCCTTGTCGTCATTTGACAGAGCGCTTCCATCATTTGCGAATGATGATGACATGTTGATTCGCATTCTCAACGGCAAAGGAAACGCCTACTACTACCTAGAACAATACCCAAAGTGTGTCGAAGCATACCACCAAGCCATGCTCATACGACCTGCTGAAGTACGTGGCAAGACCCTCTACAACATGGGCAGCGCTTACGCAGAGATGGAACGGTACCCTGATGCGATCAAATGCTTCGAGCAATCCATCCCACGCGGTTTGCAACAAGATGAGGTTGCTCGTGCAAGGGATCAAATTCGTCGCTGTTCGATTCTCCAGAAGGAACGGGCTCGAAAGGCTCGTCGCAAGTGAACAGAGGTGCTTTTGTGTCAAAAACTGCAAGTATGGACATTCATGCTCGACTCGTCGAGTGTGGAATGGAAGCAAAGCATGCTCAAATTGTGATGGATTTAGCAACCCACCCGCCCTCAAAAGCAAGCGAAGTTGGCAAGCGAATCGGCATATCACGGATGGATGCATATAATTCACTGAGAAAGATGCAGGACATGGGCCTCATCAAAGCAACGCTTGACAAACCCATGCGATTCCTAGGAATTAAAATTGAAGAAGTGTTTGATTTGTTAATCCGCAAATCAGAGATGGATCTCCGTCGGATGCAGGAACATCTGGGTGAAATGAAATCCGATGCACACATAGCACTTCTTTCTCATGACAATGGGAATCAAGAACCAAACTTCACTGTCCTGAAAGACCGTCATGCAATCATGGCAAATCTACAGTCAATTCTCAGCGAAGCTGAAGAATCAGTATGGATGATGCTTGGGCATTGGGGAATATTCCACCTTCGACGGTCGGTTGCCTTTGAAGCCATGATCGAAGCAGTGAATCGGGGCGTTGTTGTGAAAATTTCAACATCCTTAAACGAAAAAACCGTCAAGTTCTTCGATGACTTAGACAATCGAATCGAAGTTCGACACCATGAAGATTTCAGCATTCAGGGCGTGTATGTCGACGATGAAGTTGGCCTCCAATTCATCAATGTGGAGAAAACACCAACAGGGCGCGGCAAAAATGACAGCGCTCTCTTGATCGAATCGAAAGCCTTCCTCGCAGCACAACTTGAACTGATGGCCATTCAATGGGGTGCAGGAACGTCTTACAGAGCAGCAAAGGCAAGACTGACTGAGGGGAAAATTATCGAACCATTACGGCTCAACTTAGGTGAAGGGTCGTATTACGAACGCTTGCGAACATCCCTTGAGCAAAGTGTTGATGGATCATTATCAACGCCAAATGCATTCTTGCGACGTTCTGGCGATCCAATCCCCGTCCAAGAGAATCCTCAGGCAGCAGCCCTGTCCATGTTAGGAATCGACCTCAATGATGTCTTAGGGGGCGTGGGCATACGAATCGGACAAGAGCTTGCTAACAAGTGGAGCAGTGTTGAGGACGATGAACAATTTTGGACTCACTTAACTGAAGAATGGCGCGAACTCGGCATGGGTGAAATCGTTACGAAAGGAATGCCGCCAGAATCTGTCGTGGTTCGGAACGGAGGCGCCTGCGGTGGAAAGCCCACCGTCGGCGGCATGTTTTGTCATCTCGATGAAGGTGTCTTACAAGGCATCGTGATGGTTCGACACAAAGTCGACGTCCTCTCCAAGGATCGAGTGTGCACAAGCGACGGAACTGATTCATGTCATTTTGAGATTCAATGTAAAACTGAACAGATTGATTCGGCTCTTTGAGCGCAGGTTCTTAGGCGAGTCACCCGTGCGATTATCATGGACTGTGGAACCTGTGAAACCGCTGGACCCATTCAAGTGGTCCAACCTGATGTCGTCGAGGTCTCATTGACCATCTCGGATAAAGCACAAACAATGCTTGCAGATGCCTTTGGGGAGGACCGTTCCATGGCACTCCTTGTCGGCGTTTTGTCTGGCGGCTGTTCCGGCTACATGTACGATCTACAAATCATCGAAGAGACCGACCAATCCTGTCAAGAAGTCAACATCAATGGATTTAGAGTCCTCGTCCCTAATGCTTCCAGCCATCTCCTCGATGGAATCGAAATTGATTATGTCGACCGACTTATGGGCGGCGGTTTCAAAATCAACAATCCAAACGCTGACTCCTCATGTGGATGCGGCGAATCCTTCGCATGAGGGAGAGTAAATGCAAACGGCCCGTTACTCAGAAGGCCATCTGAGTGTTTGGCGCGGCGCGGATGTGCTCACTTTCATTGACGGGTTATCGACAAATCGTGTGCACGATTTACGCAAAGGTGAATGCAAACAGACGACGTTTACGACAACCACTGCGAAGGTCATCGATCGTGTGGCACTTTTCCACATGGGTGAGTTTGTTGCTTGTGTAAGCCACGCACCATTTTGGGAAGCCCTCCACGCACATGTATCCCCTCGTATATTGGGACAAGATGTTTCGATCTTTGATGCAACTGCCAACAATGAATTTTACATTCGTTTCGGACATGAGCAGGCAAACCTTGGATTACATTCGGCGGAAAATGGTGTGACCGTTGGCCACCTAGAGAGTGGTTATGACCTCATCGTTGCAACCGCAGGAAAGCATGTTGAGTCAGTGGAAAACTTGGAATCATTTCACACATGGCGGATCAAAAAGTGCGTTCCATGGGCTGGCTATGAAATTACGTCGAAACACCATGCGCTTGCATGTGGTCTTTCAGAAGACATCCACCCTTCCAAAGGATGTTACATCGGCCAAGAAGTATTGACTCGGATGATCAGCAGGAAAAAGCAAGGACGAACTTTGTCAATTGTAGCAAATGACGATGTTCAACCCTCTGAGATTACAACGAAGGGCGAAAGCCATTCACTGGCCATCATCAGAGTGTAATCAGTAGCCAAGAAGTTCGGAAAGTTGTGACTTGTAGAAGTTTCCAGAGCCTTGGAGTGAAGCGAGTTCCTCTTCGCTAAGTTCCAATTCAAGAATACGTTCAATGCCACCTGCACCGAGGATGACTGGTACGCCGATGTACACATCATCCAAACCATATTGTCCAGTGAGGTGTGCTGATGCTGGAATCAAACGCTTTCGGTCGTTCAAAACTGCTTCTGCCATAATGGCAGCCGCTGAACCTGGTGCATAGAAAGCAGAGCCACGTTCGAGCAACTTGACAATTTCTCCGCCGCCGGATGCGGTGCGCTTGCAGATCGCATCGATGGTTTCTGCATCGAGAAGGTGTGTAATAGCGATCCCGCCAACCGTCGTGAAGCGTGGGAGTGGCACCATGGTGTCACCGTGGCCGCCGAGAACCATTGCTTGAACATCTTCTTCTGAGCATCCAACAGCCTTTGCAACGAAGTGGGTCATGCGTGCACTGTCAAGCACACCAGCTTGACCACAGACTCGGTTTGCAGGGAATCCTGTGACCTTTTGCATGTGGTAGGTCATTAAATCGAGTGGATTTGTGACCATGATGATTGTTGCTTCAGGAGCGTGGTCTCGAATACCTTCACCAACTTGCTGAACAATCCCAGCATTCTTGGCGATCAAGTCTTCTCGGGTCATTCCAGGTTGTCGTGGGAACCCGGAAGTAACGACGACAACTTCTGCACCGGCAATGTCCTCGTAGTTGGCAGTGCCTGTGATGGCGCCGTCGTAATTCAAAACTTGTCCATTCTGGGACATGTCGAGGGCCTTGCCCTTTGCAAATCCTTCATAGATGTCAAGCATGACCACATCGGCAATTTTCATCTGAGCCAAAACAAATGCGCATGTTGCGCCGACATTTCCTGCTCCAATCACTGCAATTTTTCTTCGGTTACTCGCCATAGTGGTCCCTTCGTTGATTGTTCCAGTTAAAGGACCTCCATAAGGAACATGGTTGAAAATGAAGCACAGCATCTTCCGAGATGGTATCTTGGTTTGTCAATCCGCTGAAATAATTCAGTCATCCTAAGCGAGTTGTCTAAAAACCCCCTTCCGTTGGACAAAAACATCCCACACCCACATTCGTGGGGATTGGGCATGAGGCAACAAGATGAAACTCGGCGTACCAATGGAACCTGAAGGCGAAACTCGTGTTGGAATCGTTCCTTCAAGCATGAAGAAATTGCTGAAAGCTGGCTTTGATGTGGTGATTGAAACCGGTGCTGGAAAAGCGGCAAATTATCACGACAGTGACTACGAAGCTGCAGGTGCAACCATTGGCTCTCGTGCGGACGCACTTGGCTGTGCAAACATTGTCTGCATCCGTTTCCCGGGTCTTGACGGGATTTCACAAGGAGCAAACCTTGCGTGTGTCTCAGATCCATTCCGAAATCCGGAGCATGTCAAAGCCTGCGTGAAAGCAGGGGTTACCCTTCTGTCGATGGACATGATTCCTCGGCGCCTCTCACGAGCGCAATCCATGGACGTCAATTCATCTCAGGACAACCTCGCTGGTTACAAAGCGGTTCTCCTTGGTGCAGCCCAAGTCCCAAAGGGGATTCCAATGATGACAACATCAGCGGGAACCATTCGACCCGCCAAGGTCGTCATCATGGGCAGCGGCGTCGCAGGCTTGCAGGCGATTGCAACCGCCAAGCGCCTCGGTGCTGTTGTGTTTGCATCCGATGTTCGAAAGTCCGCCGCTGAGCAAATCGAATCTGTCGGTGGGCGCTTTATCGAAGTCGATGGCATGGATGACTTCGAAGATGAATCTGGGTATGCAAAACCATTGACACCTGAATTCATTCAGAAGGTCAACGACACAGTTTGTGGTGTTGCTGCTGACGCAGATATCATTGTCACAACCGCTCGAATCTTCGGCCGACCTGCCCCCATCACGGTTCCATCAACAGCCGTTCAAAATTTCAAGTCCGGTGCTGTTGTGGTTGACATGAACGCAGATGTTGGAGGCAACTGTGAAGACACAGTTCAAGGCGAAGTTATCACGACCGACAACGGCGTCATCATCGTCGGAACTTCGAACCTACCCGGGACGCTTGCTACCACATCAAGCATGCTTTACTCAAACAATTTGACGACCTTCATGACCTCATTGGTCAAAGATGGCGAAGTCATGATTTCAGATGATGACGACATTCTTGTTGGCGCACCTGAAGGCAGTGATTTCTATGTCAATGGAATGGGTGGCGTCCTCATCTGCAAAGACGGAGAAATACATCCAAAGCAAACTCGCCTCGGAGGTGCACTCGAATGAGCCCAGAATTTTTAATTGGAAACATCACCTTGTTCATGCTCGCTATTTTCATCGGTTTCGAACTGATTACAAAGGTGCCGGCAACCTTGCACACCCCTTTGATGAGCGGCGCAAATGCAATTTCTGGAATCTCCATCATTGGTGCGCTCATCGGATCGAATGTCGCCTTTGATGGCGGGAACACAGAACTTTCAGGGATCTTAGCGTTCGTTGCAGTTACCCTTGCCATGATCAATGTGGTTGGTGGATTTGCTGTCACCAACAGAATGCTAAACATGATTGCTGGAAAGAAGCGTGGAGGTGCCTGAGATGGAAGACTGGGTTTCAATCGGCTACTTGATCTCTGCAGCTTTGTTCATCTTTGGGCTCAAGAAATTAGGCCACCCTCGAACAGCACCATTTGGAAACCAACTCGGTGCCATGGGAATGCTCGTTGCAGTCATCACGACGATTTTAGAAATGCAACTCTCCGATGAGGGCGTAATTGATTGGACATTGATCGGCGCAGGACTCGTGCTCGGTTCAGTGATCGGATATTGGATGGCAAAGCGTGTTCAAATGACTGGAATGCCAGAATTAGTCGCCTTGTTTAATGGATTTGGTGGGGCTGCATCGGCGCTCGTGGCTCTTTCAGAAATTCAAAAGTTCATCGCAGACTCGAATACGCTTCCTGAAGGACTTGAACTCACAGTCACGATGGTCGCTGCTGGACTCTCGGCCCTTGTTGGCTGGATGACCCTCACAGGCTCTCTGCTGGCAATGTACAAACTCAAGGGTGGTGTCGAAATCTTCGGAAAGTGGATCAAGACACCAACATGGGGACCAACGTGGCTTAATCCAGTTAAGGTTCTCTTGTTGCTCGGCGTCATTGCAATGATTTACATGAGCATTGAAGAGCCAACAAATGCAACCTACCTATGGGCCATCATTGGCATTTCGTGTCTTCTTGGTATCATCCTTGTACTCCCGATTGGCGGTGCTGACATGCCTGTTGTGGTCTCACTGCTCAACTCCCTCTCCGGAATCGCAGCAGCGTTCACTGGTTTCATCATCGGAAATTCGGTCCTCATCATCGCGGGATCGCTCGTTGGTGCATCTGGACTGATTCTAACTTTCATTATGTGCAAGGCAATGAATCGGAAGCTGGTCGATGTGCTGTTCAAATCCTTTGGTGGAAGCGGCGAAAAGCAAGACCTCACTCGAACCAAGGTAGGCTCTGACGCTGATGAAGTCGCCATGATGCTTGATGGTGCACAGAAGGTCATCATTGTGCCAGGCTATGGCATGGCTGTCTCTCAATGCCAACATGCAGTGAAGGAATTTGCCACCATCATGGAGGAGAAGTTTGGTACCGAAATCAAGTACGCAATTCACCCGGTGGCTGGCCGAATGCCAGGTCACATGAACGTGCTCCTCGCTGAAGCCAATGTGCCCTACGAACAACTGATCGAAATGGATGAAATCAATGGTGAATTCCCAGATTGTGATGTGGCGCTCGTGATTGGTGCAAATGACACGACGAACCCTGCGGCTCGAAGCGGCGAGGGACCACTCGCAGGTATGCCAATCATCGATGCTGATCAGGCACGAACCGTGGTCATCATCAAGCGCTCCCTTTCGGTTGGCTACGCAGGTGTTGACAACGACTTATTCTACATGGACAAAACCATGATGCTCTTCGGCGATGGTAAGGCTATGATGAGTGGATTAAACACCGCTGTCAAAGAAATTTGAATGGGCCACTCCTACCCATTGAGCGAGCATTTGGCTCGTGGGCATGAAGTAATGTTCAAAGGGCTGGGTCAAGTGGGAACATCAAGGTGAGTCCATGCTATCTCGCAATACCCGTCTCCTCATGGTTGGCTTGATGGTTCTCTTGTTCGCTGCACCCGCTCTAGGGATGCCAGGTGGGCCACCTTGGAAGAACGGTGACTCACTCGTTGTTGAAACAGGGTGCACCTGTCACGGAGATGGCGTTCCATCCACTGAAGTCGTCGTTTCGATTTCCGGCGTACCACGCTCATACACGCTCGACGAAACATACACATTCACCGTCTCACTTCAGCATGCTTCAAACGATGGTGGCGGTTTCATGATTTGGGATTACAACATGGGCACGCTTACACCTGGAGAAGGATCTTCAGTTGTGGCTGATGAACCGGGTGCAATCGGTCAAAACGCAGTTGGCAACGACTGGGTATTCACATGGACTGCGCCTAGCGAAGATGTGGGAATCATTCCTTTCCAACTCGTCGGTAACGCAGTGAATGGAAACGGAAACTTCGATCCAGGCGATGCATGGAACATCCTCTCATTCTCGATCTCTGAACCAGGTTCCACAACCAATGATGGAGAAGAAGAACTCGCCGTTCGCACCATCAGTGTTGGTGACTACGACAGTTTGTTTGTTGCTGATGTCGACCCAGAAGTAGCAGAAGCAGAACGCCAAGCGCAAATAGCTGAAACATTCTTCGAAGAAGGGAACATCTACTACTTTGCAACGTTCTCAATTCTCCTCGTTGCAGCAGTAATTCAAGGCGAATTCTACCAGCGCAAGTTTGGTGGAGGCCATGAGCACCTCGATAAGAGCCTCGCCATACCGCAAGGCCTTCGCCGAGGTGCCCTAAGCGCAGGTTTGCTCCTATTGTTCGCCTATGTGATGGACAATGACTCCGGATGGCAAACCAAACTTGCAGTCGGAATGTGCACCCTGTGGGCAATGTACGGAGTCTACCGAACTATCGAACAGGCACGAGCAGAGCCTGATGCGAAAGACCTCGTTTGAACCAAATCACACTCCCCATCTACTGGAGGATTGAGGCCACTCCATGCCACTGCAATTAGAACGGGATACCAGGACACATGTCCAAGACCATCTCGATGAATTGACAGGTCGTGTCACCCTCATTTTTGCTGTAATTGCAGGCTTAACGTTGATATTTTCAACTCAAATCGATGAATGGCTCGACATAGTGCTCACCCAAATTGATCCATGCACCGAAGGCTGCTTGAACCTCTATGACCCTGCGAAATGGAGTGCAGTTCGATGGTTAAGCGCAACAATCTCTGCCATTCTTGTCTCCGCACCCCTTCTCATCCAACAAATCTGGGCGTTCAGCAACAAGGGTCTGTTGCCAAATGAACGAAGGTGGATGCTGCGGTGGATGATTGGAGGCACCTGTAGTGCGTTCGCCTTCACGCTTGTTACAATGATGTTCCTTGTGCCAATGACCTTCCAATACGGACATGGCATTCAAACTGATATGGGCTTGAGCGCTCAATACGATCCAGTCTTGATGCTCTCAATTGCGTTGGCTGTAATTTGGACCCAAACGGTGGTTAGCTTGGCAATATTGGGCATGGCCTTAGCGGGATTCATTGGAGTACTCAATGAGGAAACAGCAGACTGGTGGCGATTGCGATGCTATGCACTCGTGCTCATGTTGCTCTATGCATCCCTGCCAGAATTTAGTGGGCTTGCTTTCCTCCTAATCCTTGCCTCGATCATGGCCATTGAGACCACATGCGGTCGATGGTTCAAACAACCAGCCCTCCAGTCAGTGAAATCAGTCACATTGATGGACGACGAAGGTGGCGTACGAAGACCGCTGATCGTGGAATGCCGTTGTGATGGTGCAGCAACACCGCTTCCGGCGCCATTGAACCTCAATGTCCCAGTGGTGCGCTACAGCGGCTTATGCTCATCTGCGCATGAACAAGAACTCCTGTACGGTGATGTTCTCAATGCAAAAACCACTGATGCATACATCACGGGGTGTTCCTCTGACCCGCTCAATCCACAATTCAAACAAAATTGTCAAGCCATTGGCGTGCGTCTGAATGGAATGGATTTGCTAGAGCGGCAATCTTACCGAACGCAGCCACAGCACCATGCCGAGATTGAATTCGAAATTATGGTCGCCCAACTTTCGAAACCTTGGCCTGAGGCGAAACGACTCAACAGGGTAATGGAAGTGATGCAACGCAACATTGGACCAAGCTACGTCTACACGACAAGCGATGCCTCAAAGGCATGGGGTCAACAACTCAAACCGAACGAGGTGTTCATCGAAATATCTCCAGAGGAACACAGTGACTTCACGAAGAGGTCGCAAGAAATTGGGGCCAACATTCGAAATCTCCACCCACATGCGTAAAGGAACTCGCGAGCCCGAAAGATATCGGCGACCGAACGAACATCGCAAGGATTGAAACCAAATGGGCTTGAGGTGACATCATGAACCCAAGGGTCGGCGTCCCAATATTGGTGGCGTTCCTCATGGCCAGCAGTTGGGCGTTTACCAATGAAGAAACAATTGATGATTGGGTAAGGGAGAACCAATTTCAGTCAGAAGAATCTGATGCAGAGTTGCTTGGCATTCAGCCCGATGAACAGTGGCTGGTGTTGGTGACTGAATTCCCTGAGGATCGAGTCAGCGAAGCATGGGGGACCAACCAAGCCCAACTCATGCTTGATGATGTGGCTCGGTCGTACATCGAACAACTGACAGACAAAGAAACTCAATTGACAGTGCTTGTTCATCCAGAAGTGTCCCTTGCATCCGATAATGTCGAAGTCTACGGAGCAGATAGCAGTGGAAAACGAGACACAAACAGTCGAGGTGAATTCCTACCAATGAATTTGGCAGAAGAAGTCATTCGCCAACGAGCCGATGATGTGAATTGGTCGAAGTTTGATCTGGATAGCGATGGGAACGTGGACCGCGTTCTAATCCTTCATACGACAAAGGGACAGGAAGAAAATCCAAGTCAAACGAACAAAATCTGGAGCCACTTCACTCAGTTTGAAGACCCAATACAAGTGACGGAAGACCAGTCTGTAGGCCATTACACGATGGCGAGTTTGAGAACAGGGTCAAGTGGCATGGGCACAATTCTTCATGAAATGATGCATCAGATGGGTGCGTTGGATCTTTATCCTGTGCACGATGTGAGTCCACAAACGGATTGGCACGGTGTTGGCAATTGGGACATCATGGCGAGTGGAAATTGGAACGGTGGCGGCGTATGGCCTGCCTTAGGGACCTCTGCCACCATGGAATTGATTGGTCTAGAACGATATTCCACACTTGATTTGACATGGCCTGCATCGAGTGTTCAGCCATGCATTGGCCCAAATATTGTGATGGAGGGCATGTCTGAAGGAGGCAGTGCTTTGAAAATACCACTCGGCGAAGATCAATATATTTGGATTGAACATCACACCGATGTTGGGTTTGATCGCCATTTGCCGGGACACGGAATTCTTGTCACCCAACAAGATCGAAGCATCGGCGATGAAGAACGAAACGAGTTAAACCGAGATGTGGAACAACCTTGGCTTCGAGTGATCGAAGCTGATGAAGGAAATCAGATGTTGTTGGGAATCAACGATGGTGAAGCAAGCGATCTGTTCACGAACGGGACGAAGTTTGGCGCAGAAGGTGTCCTTATTCGGGACCATGACGGAATTTTAGTGTCGTGGACGGCCCATGTCAATGGTGATGAAAACATTACCATTCAATTCACTGCACCTCATTGCACATCGAAGATCCAAGTGAATGCTCCTAATTTTGGTGCTGTCATCCTCCCATCTGAGTCGTTTCTCCTTGAGGTCGATTCAACCGTCGACTGTGACCTCACACACAACCTAACAATGACGGATGGCCGAGATGTTGTTTTGGTGCCCAACACAGTGGGCGTCGGCACCACCTCCGTTGCCCTCACCTTTTCCTACAATGGAACAACCAATTCGGAATCACTCATTAGCGGTGTGATTGAATGCGACGAGAGCCGTGTTGACCTTTCGAGCAAAATCCTTACCCTTGCACGGATTCCAATCGAGGCAGCAATTGTTGGGACATTGGATGCTCTGAATCCTTCGACGGTTCGCATTGCTTTGCCATCAACTGGTGACGGAAGTCAATCGTTCTCGACAGACCTTGACGGGCCGATGTCGAGGGTTGCAACAATTGAAAACCGGGCCGTACTAAACGGGGACGACTTCCTTGAGATTGAAATTGTGCCGAATGGATTGCTCTTGGATGGAATGAAGGTGCGGGGTGAATTGGTGTTGATTGACAACAATGGTCATCGATGGACGTATGATCTCGATTATACAGCTGAAACGAACGATGCTTCGACGCTGGACGCGTGGCGAACACCGGGCAGGATCCTCAGCATCGTTTGCCTTGTTGGGGCTGTTTGGGTTGGCATGGGAATCATTGATTCGAAACGGACGAAATCCCCAGATCAAACTCAACCAGTGGAACAACAGAATGCTCAACCGGCACCAATTCCAGACAGGCCTCTGGAAGAACTCGATCCGTGGGGTCGGCCCGTAGACGGAAACGAGTAATCAGCGACCAGGGAGCCAACGTTGCATCTTGAGGTAACGGTACGTTGAACCATTTTCAAAGGCACAAACCCAGATTTTGTGAACGCCTTCAGCAAGGCGGACTGACAAACATGCACCGTTCCAATTGACGGGTGCCCGTTCAGATGGAAGAAGCAACCATGGTGCGTGTGCTTCGCCGACTGCCGCATCATAAATCCGCCATTGGCTACCGAATTTGAAACCCGGTCGTAGGACAACGCCACGACCCATCAAATCGTCATAGAGGGCTAAGTCGTCAGGCATCGAAGTTTCTTCAAGTTTCGACGAAAGCCACAATCCTTCCTCATTTCGGAGGTGCCGACCGGAGAGATGTTCCACACCAATGGCGGGCCACGGCCATTCATGCTCGTTTGGAATGTACCATCCTTCCCCTCGTGGAATTCTTGAAGACCAACCGGTCCGTAAATCCTCAATTTGCTCGGGAGAGAGCATGGCCCATATCGCTTGGTTGCCTGCAATTTCGGCATAACCGAGCCGATACATTGTGACGTCAAGTTCTTCGTCGATGACAAAGAGTTCAGCCAAGAAGCCACGACTTGTAACATCGGCCGTCCAAGCTTCGAGTTCGACCCAGTTCACGTCATCAGTGGTCCACGCCCAACGGACATGTGCAACGGGGTCTTCTTTGGAAAAATTCTGCTCCCTGTTCCATCGAAGCGCCCAAGTAGAAGGGGAAGGAGAAAAGCCTCGTTTCGGTGGAAGATTCGCCACCGGAACAACAAGTTCGCCACCACTTCGAGCCACATCAAAAGCCACGGCTCGGGCGACCAAGTCAGGATCGGTTTCAACGCTTTGTGCAAACCATTCCTCGGAGGGCAAAGGGACATGACGATGCCAATGACAAAACAAAATTTCCTCACTGGTAAGATAGACGCCGCCATCAGTTTCAGTTCGACCTATGGCGCTTTTTTGATGGAGCCTTGAGGCGAGGGGGGCTGGAATGTACCACTGACCGTCCTTTTCGAAGGGTGGCTCGAACGGTACACCTGGTGCTTGATTCGGCGTTATTGGAACGCCAAGGGGGCGCGTGGTTCGCACCCGAGGGGTGAAGGTTCGCTTTTGCCGCCCCATGACCTTGCGTCGTGAACACTTCATTTGAGTTCGTTGGTCAACCGATTGTCCTATGTGCTACCGTCGTTGACAATGGTTTGGGGAGCACATTGGTTGACGGGTATCTCGGTACGCTTACAACCGAACAGCGCACATTGCTGCACCTGCTTGACCACCGACTTCCCGAAGGTGAATGGGAAGCCCCCGCAGCCGTCTCTCAGGCTGGAATCTCTGCTGCAATCCATGTTCAACGAAAGCATGTACCGCGGACGCTAAAGCGATTGGAGACTCGTGGGGACATCATCAAGTCGAAACGACATGTTCCCGGGAGCAAACAACGACGCCAAGTGTATGGCTTATCACAAACGGGAAAAACAACGGCTGAAACCCTTCGTACCACCATTCTCGCCCAGAAGGTTCGCTGTGATGGAGAAATGAAGACACTGCTCGATCTAAGAAAGGGAGGCCAAGCGACGCTCGACCTCTTATCCCATATTGACGAAGGAATGAGTTATCACGAAAATCCAGTCGTATCGCCTGTGTCAAACCCAGAAGGTGTAGCCTCTCTTGACGCACAGGCTGGTGAACACCTCGTCCGCAGGTTGTTCGCCCGTGCTTGGGAAGATGGAAAGATCACAAAGGATGAGCAATACCTCTTGCAAGAAGTGGTTGAGTTCCTCGGTATGCACCCTGAACGCGTTCGCCGACTCTCAAACGAGGCGAGGAGAGAACAAAAAGCACCCCCGCCGGAGGAGATCTACCTCGACATGCTCCGACAGGCATTGATTGATGGGGAATTGGTTGATGATGAAATTCGCTTGCTTGAAACGGTCCGAACCGCCTTTGGCTTCGACCGCCTCACCCACGACAAGCTTCTGGCAGAAGCAAAGGTGACACCGCACAGGTCGGAGAATGTAGAAACATACAGGATGACGCTCGAAACGGCGTTGATCGATGGTGTCATTACTGGGGATGAAGGCGCTATGCTCGCCACCTTGCGTGCGTCACTCAATGTTACAGAAGCACAACATGCAACGCTCTTGGCCGAATTACGAGACGGCGTGAATAAATGAGGAGGAAGAATCATGGGGATGTCTGATGAAGAGGTTGAGGTTCACGACCAATTGACTAATTTGAAAAGAGAATTGAAGACTGTTGACGAAGCAAAGGTTGTCCTCATTGGCGATGTCATTATGGATTGTTATATCCATGGTTATGCGAACAATCTCAATTCACGCGCCCCTGTTCCAGTGCTCCGTGAAACGATGCGCGAAGAAGACGTTGGAGCAGCCGCTCACGTAGCCAGAGGCCTCAATTCTATGGGATTGCAAAGCCACTTGTTTGGCGTGGTTGGTGATGACCGAGCAGGACTCAGCATATTGGATGCGCTTGACCACGAAGGTGTCAAAACCGACGGAATCGCGATTGTCGAAGGAAGAACAACCACTGTCAAAACACGCCTGTTGGCGACTCGAGAGAGCCTCGTCCAGGAAGAGCAATTGCTCTTACGATGGGACATTGAAGAAGATGACCCGGTACCCGATGAAGCGTCGGTCGCTCTTTACAATCAAGCCATTGAGGAATTGGACGACGCAAAAGTTGTCATTCTCTCTGATTATGGCCAAGGTGTCGTCAATGATTCAGGCGCAGACCGTTTGATCAAACATGCGCTTGACAAGAATGTCCCAATTATCGCCGACCCTAAACTCACTGGACTCCACCGAACACATGGCGTGTCCTGGATTTTGTTCCAAGCCCAAGGTCTCGAATTAATGCGCAGACGATTGGGGAGCGCCACCGGTGCTGATGCAGCACAACGTCTCATCGACCAACACAGCTGGAAACACCTCGTCGTCCTTTCCGGTGAAGCCGGTGTGACCATTTATTCCGCCGATGAAGAAACGGTGCACGCTCCGTGCACTCTTGACGATTTGAGACAGATGATTGGTCTCATCGATGCAGCGGCTGTGGCGATTGCGGTCGCCATTTCCAAATCCTTCTCCGTTCAGAACACTGCACTTTTGGCAAATGCAGCATGTGAATGCATCCTTGGTGCGGAGCGCACCGAAGCCTTCTCACTAAGTCGAGAAGACCTTGTGGATCGCATTGGAGAAATGACGTGGAACCTTCAAATTTCAAAGCGTTGAGGTGAGCGTGTGAGTGCCTGGCCACGTCCGACAACCGCTGATATTGGCTTGAGGGCATTTGCCCCGTCGATGGTTCGACTCTTTGATGAAGTGACAATCGGTATGCAAAACATTCTGATTTCGGATGAATCCGCAGGTACAAGTGATGGTCTCATCCGCCACAATGCGCAATGGAATGTAGCGATTCCAGCAGGAAATCAGGATTATGAGATGCTCTTAGTTCATTGGCTTGAAGAAGTCCTTTACCGTGCTGAAGTTCACCGGCAGTGGTGCGTTGCTTGCAATGTCATGATTCGCTCAAGCGAGCATGAACTTCAGGCACATGCCTCAGTGTCATGGGTCAACGCAGATGATGTTCTGCAGGAAGTAGAGATCAAAGCCGTTACGACACATGAATTGCAAGTGTTTGAAGTTGAAGCCGGAAAAACTGCGGTTTCAAAGTGGGAAGAAGTTCCAGATTTCGCTGGACCCGGATGGGTTGCCGACGTTGTCTTTGATATTTAGATAAAAAAAAAGTGGGAGGGCCTAAGGTGGACGCTCGTTCCTTCTGGCCAAGCCCACACACTTCCTCCATCCCGTGACCCCACAGCACTCATGGCCCCAGGTAGGGCTGCTCCGTTCCCGGCCTGACCTGTTCCCCCGGTTATCCAATTACTGTTCCCCTCCGGGAACAGTTCTCGGCACCCGAGTCATGTGGGGGCGAGACATCAATGTCCGCGTATGGAAACCAAAAGGCCGCTTTCGCCGCCCAAAGGCGTTCGGTCCACCATAAAGTCGATTTGTGGTACAGGGTACGACTAGCTCCCCACCTATCCCGTGCAATCCTGTGACTGACTCTATTTGAACGCAACCCTCTAACAAACATACATCCTTCCTCCAAAAAAGACTCGCCACATCATAAAACAAAATACGACTGATTGCCTCGAAAGGAGGTAGTTTCTTTTGTATTGCTCGATATGTTAAGATGCAGCAAAACGAAAATGTGTTGGATTGAATCATCTTACCAAGTTACGACGATGATCAAAAACAACATGAAGATCAACGCAACTGCAACCATGGCAATGGCCGTTACAGTAGCAACCCCTACACCCAAGCCAAGAGCTGTTGATTGCACTGCCTTTCCGAAGGCACCTTGTTGGACGGCAGGCAATGGAGAGGTTTGTTGATTTGGTGGATGGCCTTGTAGTTGACCAGCAGGGACTGCATATGGAACGGCTCCTGCGTGAACCTGAGGCGTAACTTCTTGATTCTGACCTAAATTATATCCGAAGGAGGTGAGAAAGAAACCAAGAGGTAGAAGCAATCAGCACGACGTGAACATCGTTGAAAAGAAGGTATTTTGGCCACAACCCATTTCATCGTATCCAGCAGCCTGGTTGTAGTCGACTTCACAATCCCACCATAGATTCCACTCAGCAAGCGCCAACCAAATGGCAATCAAACCGATCCCCACACCTACCAACATCATAATGACGGATTTTTGTTGGTTTGTGAGACCCTCAACTGATGGCGCTTTAGATAAGCCGGCACGAGATGAGGTGGAGTCACTGGTGGGTGATGCAGCCTTTCCAGAAGCCTGTTGTTTGGTTTTGCAAGCGGGGCATGAAATTAGACCGTGATAACTTGTCGGAACTCGCAGTATTGTACCGCAATTGACGCAGCTGATTTCGTTCATTTCTTCTACAGCGGATTCTGGACTGTCCAACTTTGAGGCATCTTCAGGTGTGTTGGAAAGTTGTATGCTTGCAGGTGGTGATGATTCTGTCTCATCGAAGTTTTGAAGCCGTTCAATCAGCACAGACTTCGTCCCAGAAACAGGAAGACCATTCTCACGGCACATCTCCTTGAGTTGGATGACTGTTTTGCCCTCATAGTCGGAAGCCATGTGCCCCCATGTGACCCATTGGAATTAAGCGTTGAGCCGGTAGCAGACTTCGGATGTTTAGTCAGAGGAAGGTTCTTCTTCGTATTTTGATGGGCATGAAGTCTTGATAATGTCAGCTTCGAGCACGTAGACTCCATCCTCGACCGTGAGGATACCTTGAGCATACACCGTCCGATTGTCACCGAGACCGTTTGAGACTGATGCATCCGAATAATCGATGCTTAATTCGTGGGACTCACCATGGAGAATGAACACCAGTGTGGTGTTATCGATGCTACCATCCAACACTTCACCACGCACTGCTATCTCCTTCCCGACAAATGCATCAGGGTCTTCCATTAGATCGTCAACAGCCCGAGTGGGTTCTGGAGCCTGAAGCAGAATCACACCCAACAAGCCAATCGTGATGACCGTTCCGAGAATGAGAAAACGAGTTCTACGAGCGTACATTCAGTCACATCCACGCTGCGGTCATTCATCAACCCGTTGGCTTTCACGGTGTGCAAAGCCAATTGCTTCTTCGATGGAATCGTAGGGGCTTTGCTGAAGTTTCTTGCGAACACCGTTGACAACTGATTTCGTGAGAGCAGGTCCTTCGAAAACAAAGCCGCTGTAGGCTTGAAGCAAGCAAGCGCCTGCACCAATTTTTGCCCATGCATCCTCTGCGTTGCTAATTCCTCCTACACCGACAATTGGCCATTCACCATTTGTCAGTTCATAGATTCGGTGAATCATAGCCGTCGAGCGGGTGTTCACTGGTGCACCACTCATGCCTCCTGTTTGCCCGAAGATTTCCCTGTCCTTTTCCGTCGTTGCCTCGGGACGTTCAATCGTTGTATTTGTCGCAACAATACCATCGCATCCAGCCTCACGGGCTGTCTTGACGACCGCAACCAATTGTTCATCCGACAAATCTGGTGCTATTTTTACGAGGAGTGGTTTCCCGACGACCTGGTGTTGTTGTGACATTGTGGTGTTCACAGCGTTGCAGGCCTTCACAATTGATTCCAATGCATCATCATGCTGTAATTCTCGCAAGTTTGGGGTGTTAGGAGATGATACGTTGATCACAAAAACATCGCAAAAGGGCCACAACCGTTCCATGGTAGTGGCATAGTCACCTGGAGCCTCATCCAACGGTGTCAGTTTTGATTTACCCAAATTCGCCCACAATGGAACGGAGGGTTTGCCAAATTTTGCGACATGCTTTGCGAGTTGTGCTGCAATGTTTTGGGACCCTGGGTTGTTGAAACCCATGCGGTTCACAAGCGCTTTGGAAGTTCCGGAACGAAACATCCTCGGTTTTGGATTCCCACCTTGTTCAAGCGCCGTAACGCCTCCAATTTCGATAAAGCCCAATCCAAGAGATTCCCAACCCCGTATGGCCTCCGCTCGCTTATCCATTCCAGCAGCGAGTCCAAAGGGCGTCGGATAGTGGGAACCAAACCGATGAACTGGGAGCGCCTTGGGTGAATACAATCCACGAAGTACGCTTCGTGTGACGGGGTTGCTGCTTAAAATTTTCAGACCAAGAATGGCCCGACCGTGGGCTTTCTCAGAGTCCTGAACGGCAAGGAATGGCCGACTCGTGAGCCTGTAACCGATTCCCATGATTGATGCCTTGAACCGACATCCTTCAAGACTTCGGCCTGTTGGGGTGAAATGTGCGGATTGATGACCATATGTGGCCGGCCGTTCGCGAGGCTGCTCGAAGAATCTTACGTGAGGATTCGCTCATCATTCGAACGCCCGTTCGATTCGTTGAAGATTTCGATCGACTCATTCTCCTGATGGGTGACGCCCAGCCATCGAGGCTTTCATTCCCGTCGGTCATTGAGGTGAACGCTCCCTTTATCGATGTGGAGCAGCACAATGAGGCACCTACGGAGTCAACTCATTTGGCACGGCTCGGTCCAAAAGAGCCAGCGGTCGATGTATGTTGGATTCCACTCGACACGGATGACGCATGGGCAGCGATTTTCGAAGCATGTGAGGACCTGTTAGAGGCAGGGTACCCTGGATGTGTTGGATGTGGTGGGCCGAACAGTGAATTGCCTTGGGATGAAAAGAAATTCAGGCAAAGTTGGTCGTCCGGACGATGAAGAAAATATGCAACATTTTTGAGGATTTATCGTACAGATACTATAGTATCTGTTGCCAAAGAAGGGCATAGAGAGAGTTCAAGTAGCCTCGGCGATGCGGTATGGAACGATGACGATTGTAATTCTGGCCGAGAAACCAAGCGTCGCCAATGATATTGCCAACGTCCTCGGTGTCAAAGGAAAACATGAGACCCACTGGCAAGGTGATGGGATTGTCGTCACATGGGCCGTTGGTCACCTCCTCCAACTGAAGTACATGGATGACTATGACGCTGCTTTCAAGGATTGGAGGAAAACTGTTGACCGGCTTCCCTACGTTCCTGAAACATTCGAATACAAACCGATCGGTGGGCGAGGAAAGAAACAACTTACCGCCGTCTCCAAACTAATCAAAGACAAGTCAGTCACCGAAATCGTCAACGCATGTGACGCTGCTCGGGAAGGTGAATTGATTTTCAGAACCATTGTCCAACACACCAAATCAAAAGCAAAGACATCACGAATGTGGCTTCAATCGATGACCAAAGATGCCATCACAACGGCGTACGAGGGGCGCAGGGATGGTGCAGAGTACAATGCACTGAAAGATGCAGCATACGCACGTTCTGAAGCGGATTGGATCATTGGAATGAATGGATCCCGAATCGCAAATTCCTTCCTTCCTCGCAAGCGAAATGAGCGTGCTGCAATTTCTCTTGGCCGAGTCCAAACAGCCACACTCGCAATGGTCGTCGACCATGAACTTGAAGTCCTTGCTCACAAGCCTTTGCCGTTTTGGCAACTCAATGCTGATTTCAAGGCCGGTGATGCTTCATGGAACGCACGGTGGGAACGAGCGAACCACGTTGACAATCCAGATGAACCCGACTACAAACCACACCGAATCGTCGAGCAAGCCGAGCATGACCGACTCAAGGCGATCGTCGAGTCAGGCGCCAAGGCTGATGTCGAGGAAACACGAAGGGATGCAAAGGAAAAGCCTCCACTAAACTTTGACTTAACCAGCCTCCAACGTGAAGCCAACAACCTCTGGTCGTGGTCTGCAAAGCGAACGCTCGGCATCGCTCAGAATTTGTATGCCGACCTGAAACTCACAACCTACCCACGTACTGATTCACGCCACTTGCCAACCGACATGAAGGAAGAAATTTCCAAAATCGTCCGTCAACTGGGTGCTCAAGACGATTACAACAACCACAGTTCTACATTAATCTCAGATGGATTGCAAAACACGGGACGAAATTTTGATGATGCGAAAGTCAGCGATCACTTCGCCATCATTCCAACCGGTAAAATTCCTGACGGGTTCACAAGCACAGACCACAAGAAGTTGTATGACCTCATCGTACGAACATTCCTTGCGTCATGGTACCCACACGCTGTCTGGGATGTCCAAAAACGCATTGCAACCATCGAAAATGAGCGTTTCCTGAAGGAAGTCCGCACCATCAAGACTGCAGGATGGCGCGCTGTTCGGCCCAAGAAGCAGGACTTGCCGGAAGGCTGGAACTCGCTACCTGGAAACCCCTGTAAAGCCGACATCAGTGGGTTTGAATTCAAAGAAGAGAAATCGAAGCCAAAGGGACGACTCAAGGAAGCAGGACTTCTCCGTTTGATGGAACACGCAGGAAAGCATATCGAAGACGAGGACTTGGCTGCTGCCCTCAAAGAAAAGGGACTTGGCACACCTGCCACCCGTGCTGACACGATCGAAAAGTTGGTTGATCGGGGCTACATTTTGCGTGCAAGAGGAGGCAGCATCAGTGCAGCCGCTCACGGCATTCGAATCATCGACGTGCTCCGTAGAATTCCTGTCGAATGGATTACATCACCTGAACTAACCGGAGAAATGGAAGCATCGCTTCTTCGTGTTCAGCGAGGTGATGATCCAAAATCGACGTACATGCAAACCATCGTGAACCAGACAACCTCGCTTGTGGAGCGGATCAAGAATCACGACCGAGCAGAGTTGTACCTACAAGATGAATCAATTGGCGACTGCCCGGCATGTTCAGCACCAATCCGTGAAACCACCCTTTCCTACCAGTGTGAGAAAAACGAGGGGCGGGACAAGGGGTGCTCCTTCGTATTCTGGAAGGACACGAGCGGCCGATGGTTCGATCGTGTGACTGCCAAGCGCCTCCTACAAGAGCGTGAACTCGCTGACTTGCACGGATTCTTCAGTCGCTCTGGCGAAGGCTATGTGGCAACCGTCAAGCTCACCGACGAAGGTCGCGTCGAATTTGTTGGCGGAGGACAATCATCCACCGACGAGAACGATGAGGAACTGTGCCCTTGCCCATCGTGTGACCATGGGACCATACGAATTGGTCAAACCATGTACGCTTGCGATTATGATGACTGTAAATTTAGAGGACTATCGAAGGAAATGTGCAAGCGTTTCATCACACCTGAAGAAGCAAAAGCCATCATGACGAAAGGAAAATCCGACCTCCTCGAAGATTTCACATCAAAGCGAGGACGACCCTTCAAGGCCTTCCTAGTGATCGAGAACACACGCGTGAAATTTGATTTCCCTCCACGTGAGGCTGCAGCAGATGCCACCCGTTTCCCCGTTGTCGGAGGTGTGGTGGCCATTTGCCCCACTCACAAGGTGAACATTGTTGAAACAGAAACCCATTACCAACCGGAGGAAGGTGCTGTCGGGTGCAAATTGCAGATTGCGAGGGAGATTTCCAAGCGAGAAATCACACGCGAGGAAGCCAAAGAACTCATTGAAAAGAAGACACTCGGTCCCTTTGACAACTTCAAGTCAAAGAAAACAAACAAAGACTTCTCCTCTTCCCTCTACATCAAGAAGAACGAGAGCATTGGTTACAAATTCGCCAAGCGCTGAACGTCGAAAACAGCCGCAATTGCAGCAGTTCATGAGCGAAGATTCATGGGTGTCGCTCCATTGTTCCAAACATGCTCGAACCTTCATGGGACGTCATCATCGTTGGCGCAGGCCCAACAGGCGGTCGAACTGCGACCCATCTTGCCTCCCTTGGGCATTCAGTCTTAATGCTCGAAGAGCACAGTGAAATCGGTCGTCCATTCCAGTGCGCCGGCCTCGTGACACCAAAAGCAATGCATGAAGTGTCGCTTTACGACTCGGTCTTGCAAGAAATTGATGGCGCACGTATTCATGGGCCAGACGGCACATTAGTGCCAGTTGGTACCGATGGTAAATTGCGAACATATGTTGTCTGCAGGAAACAATTCGACCAAGGCGTGGTTCAGCAAGCCATGCAAGCTGGTGCAACCCTCTCGCTCCAGTCAACTCCAGTTAACGCGGTGGCAACTGACGCTGGCGTGGATGTTGAGGTCAGCATCGGTGGTGAAATTGTCAACATGCGTACCAAGTTGCTCATCGGATGTGACGGAGCCCACAGTTGGACAAGACGCCACTTCAAGATGGGGCGTCCAAATGAGATGATGATTGGTTTTCAAACGGAAGTTCAAGGCTATGAAGGGAAAGAGCGATGGCTGGAAATGTACAGCGGCTCTGCCATCGCACCGGGATTCTTCGCTTGGGTGATTCCCTCAGGGTTTGGAAGTCATCGAATTGGGGTTTGGTCCACGCCAGACAGACTCGGCGGAAAAAGCGTGGAGCAATGCTATGAAGATCTGTTGAATCACGAAATGTGGAGCGAACGATTCTCAAAAATAACCGAAACTGCAAGGTATTGTGGACCAATTCCGAGTGGCATGGTCAAGAAGACTGTCGCCAATCGAGTCATGCTTCTGGGTGATGCAGCAGGAATGGCCAAACCAACCACAGGTGGAGGCATCGGACCGGGATTCCGACAAATCAAAGGTATTCTCAAGCCGCTTTCAGAAGCGATTAATTCCGACCAATTGAATGAGAAGCAACTCCATAAAATCACCAACAAGCATTTCACAGCGATGAAAAAAGATCAGGATAAAGCACGAACGTTGAGAAACTTACTCGTATCAGACACGACTGACAAAGAACTCAACAAGCATTTCACTAACTTTGCTCGGGAAGATGTGCTTGATCTCATCAACGAAATAGGGGACATCGAAAAACCAGTGCCCCTCGGACTAGCCCTCATCAAAAAAGTACCAGCATTTAGACGACTTGCGCTTCGGGCAGGTACCAAATTGATGTTCCGTTAGAGGGTTGCTGATGGGACAAATCAAACTCGAGCAACGTGTGCGATACCCTCCGTTTGAGCCCGGTAGGTTCGCCCCTGAAACCCTGCCAATTGCCACATCTATTACTGAAATCGCCGCAAATGTGGAGCCGTCGGATGTCGTGGACTATCTTTCCAAACAACCACCGAGTTTCCAACTCGGAACGGAAAACAACTGGTTGGTTGAACAACGCTACATCTTCGAGAATGAGGTCTTTGATGACTCGAACATTAAGCGAACGAACGAATACGTTGAGGACAGGGAAATTCCAAGAATTGTCAAGCGTCACCGGCAAGGTTGGTACTTGACACCAAATCCTGTCCACAAAGCGGTTCGTCAATTTATGTCGTTTTCAGTCGTCGTGCTCTTACTATCCTTGGCCTATTTGTTCATCGAACCCGTTTTGAGTTCGATGGGGGTACCTAGCGTCGGAACAGGCACCGTTCGAATTGGGTTGCTCGATTACCCGACCCTTGCCATTGTCGTAGTTCCGCTGCTTTTTGCACCACTCCTCTTTCGC
The DNA here is from genome assembly GCA_009887095.1 of Candidatus Poseidoniales archaeon. Taxonomy (GTDB): domain Archaea; phylum Thermoplasmatota; class Poseidoniia; order Poseidoniales; family Poseidoniaceae; genus MGIIa-L1. The sequence continues at coordinate 59,829 of QXYC01000023.1, read as the reverse complement.
GTGGCGGCAAATTTTGTAGATTTGGTATCGCAACGAAAATTTCTCAATTCAGCTCCCACAGACCCGGTCATTTATTTTGAAGGGGTGCCAACTGCAGGACAACCTCTTCAAGTAAATGTAGACATCAAAGAACGTCCAGAAAACTGGAAGGCTATCGAGGTGATGTGGCGTGTCGGCATATTATCTCCTGCCAGAGAAGAAGTCTTCGCTGCCTTGGGACGATCGACAGCATCACAGCCCCCACCAGGCCTCACCACCTCCCTTCCTCACCATTGGGAAATCGGGCTGGATGATGGGACAGGAGGTGGTGAAGAATCACCGATGGAACATCATGAGGTGAAGGGTGGCCTCTTTTTGCGACCAATGCGGGTCATGGATTTTGGCGGCCGCAAGCCTTGGGTAACCGAAACGATGGAATTGGAATCCCCTCCAAATCAATGGCCGGGCACGGTTTCCACCTCCCTCATTCGCATTCACTGGGAAATTATTATCAGAATCGAGCGGAAAAAGGGCGGTTCGCTCATGTACGTTCAACCTGTAACGGTGGCCCATCCGACCGAACCAGCAAAGATTTTCGCATTGCCGACAAACGATGGTCGGACTGAATCAAATCAACTCTGAACACGACACATTGAAAGACGGCCACGACTAAGGACAGCCATGAAACAAGGTGTGTTTCCAGCCATCCTTCTCGTCGCGTTGCTTGGTTTTGCAGGGTGCTTAGGCGCGGTTGAGCCAGAAGTGGAAAATGAAATTGGAGAGCCTGTATCGCTCGAAACACCCACGTTTGATTGGCAATCGCCGGTCGAAACCATTCGCCTCGATGGAACACCAATCGTGCTGCAAGTGGCCTATCAAGGCGAAGGCTGGGCACTCACTCCTTCGATCACCACACCAGAATTCAAGCAAGTCAACGCCTATGGGTGGTCAATAACCACGACCGGATATGCGCTTGAATTCCTACCAGCAATGCTTGGAAATTACACTGTGAATGTCGCCATCGAACCGACTGACGCAGATTCAATCGCACCGACAGTGGCAACGATCACCCATACAATCGAAGTACTACCGCCAGAAGAATTGGCACCTGTGCTTACTGCACCTGTTCGTGAGGTTCTGGAGGAACCTAACCTCCTTTGGTTTGAGGGAACCTTATCGCACGAAGGCATCGAAACATGCACCATGGAGTACTCCATTTCAGATGGCTCATCCGGTAGTATTGTTGTAAAATCTGACGGAACTTGGAAGGTTCTCCTTGATTTTACCGAAATTGAAAGCACGATGACCATCACGACATCGGCAACATGTGGACAATTTGAACCCCTTTCTGATACCACAGGGACATTGGTTATTCTGGAAGGAGGCGGCGCAGATGCAGATGGAGACAGCATACAAGATTCAAAGGATCGATGCCCAAATGGGATCGGTGAGGCGGAGGGTTGGAAATCCAACGCAAACAGCGACAAAGATGATGACGGCTGTCGAGATAACGACGAGGATGACGACGATGACAACGATGGGGTGCTTGACTTGCATGACCGCTGCCCCGATTCCTTAGGATGGATTTCTACGCCAGATGCTGATTTCGACTCAGATGGTTGCCACGATACAGATAGCGACGAAGATGATGACAACGATGATGTCCTCGACATTGACGATGATTGCCCCTACGGAAGGGTCGGTTGGGGATCAACACTCTACACTGACTGGGACGGCGATGGTTGTTTAGATTTGGATGAGGACGATGACGATGACAATGACGGGGCCCTCGATGCTGATGACCTTTGCCCAAAGGGGTTCACCTCCTGGATTCGGACCACTCAGTCTGATTTCGATGATGATGGGTGCGCTGATGCTACCGAAGATGAGGATGATGACAATGATGGAGTCAACGATGTAAACGCTACAGGCGACGCACTCGATCGCTGTCCACAAACACCAGCAAATGGTACTGACATTGACCAATTTGGCTGCGCTGCAGAACAGCGCGACGGTGACCAAGATGGCGTTAACGACGCCGTGGATGTGTGTGAGGGAACGCCCGTAGGACTTGCAGTCAACGAGGTCGGCTGTGCTGACATTGATTCAGATGGGGTGTCAGCCAATAACGACCTTTGTCCAGATTCGCCTGTGAAATGGACCATCGATTCAGAAGGATGCGCCGTCGTTCAATCGCCCGTACCGTGGAAGAGTGCTTCCAGCCTGAACGGTCCCATGCAAACAGTCCCGCATTTCTCGATGCCAACGCTTGGTGGAACGTTTTACTTCCAACAAGAATGGACTGGCTTCGACATCTATTTCTTTGTCTTCAAGTACACAGACAGCTCAGGGAACTCCAATGCAGGAACATGGGGCCAAAGTCCTGGGCCTTTCATCAGAGCGTTGCCGGAGAATGTGCATTTGTTCTATGGTTCATTTGACAGCACATATCACAACGATGTCCTCGAAAGGAAATCTGCAGTGGAGAACGCACTCAACCCGAATGAAGAGACTCGATGGGCAGATCGCATTCACTACATCGACCAACGAGCCGGCACGCTATCAGGCGGCATCGGTGATATGGTCTCAAGTTTCAACAACCCACGTTACATGGGTATTGATCGATTCCAACAAGCCAGAGAAACTGGCTCATTGTATGCTTGGACCTCACAGTCCAACGATGCGATGCACCTCATCCATGAGCCTCACCAGTGGAACGCAGAATTCCCTGTAGAGATCCGTCGAAGTGATGAGGCGGTACACGAAGTCTCTCTATGGGATTTTGAGCGTCACGCAGGGGGATGGGGCGGTGGTTTCACCTCAACCCAAAGTGCTGAGTTCCCATCAAATATGACTCAATACGATACCCTCGAGGTCTACCATGAACATGCCTGCGAGGATCGTGCCAACCGATTCCAAAAGTCAGATGGATCGTACGGTGGTTGCCATGAATGGGATTACGAAGCAAACCTACGAATCTGTGACCGAGACAATGACTCTTCGTGTGGCACAGAGTTCATGCGTTGGATTACGACCTATGGCAGGGAAGGAAAGTGGCTAACTGACATTTCGCCCTACCTTTTCATGCTGGAGGATGAAGACAATCGCACCTTCAAGTATCGAGGTGCAAACAAAGGTGATTTGACGATCACCCTCTTGTTGAGCGATTGGGGTTCTGGTGAACACGCTGAAGAAGCGGTCTTTGCATTTACTGGCGGGCAATTTGATGGAACGTACAACAATGAGTCAAGATACAACCGTCATCTCAATTTCACTGTACCATCTTGGGCTTCCAAAGTAGAGATTGTTGCAACCATCACGGGGCATGGTTTTGGGAAAGACAATGCCAATTGTGCAGAATTTTGTGACCATGAACACCACTACGAAATGAATGGATTCTCGACATACGAGTGGCACCCAATTGTGTACTCGAATGAAGGATGTGAAAATGAAGTCTCCAATGGAGTCGTCGCCAACCAATTCGGTTCGTGGCCATACGGACGTGCCGGTTGGTGCGCTGGTCAAGATGTCAAGCAATGGACCTACGACATCACTTCATGGACAGACTCCACTGGTGGAAACAATCACCTCACCTACCAAGGTCTGTTCAATGGTCAAGAATACGTACCATCTGACGGAATTGGAAACGGGCAACGAAACATTCACGCTGAAATTTGGGTTGTGTTCTACAACACGACGGCCTGATTGTGTTCACGATTGTGCCGGCACCGGAGCAGGGAGATCGGCGTGGTTCGCATCAATAATCGGCGTTTCGAGGAAGACATAATCACTGTCTCGGCGCTGTGGTACGAAGCCCGCTCTGTGTATGACATGCTGAAGTTCAACCTCGCTGGCACTAAATTTGGTCGTTCCAGATGCAGACACAACATTTTCTTCCATCATGGTGGAACCGACATCATTTGCTCCACCAAAGAGCGCCATCTGCGCTGTCTTAATGCCCATTGTTGGCCACGAGGATTGGATGTTTGGAATCGAGTCAAGGAACAGGCGAGAAACAGCCACATGGCGTAGGTATTCTGAAGAACCGGCCCCAAGAAGCACCTTGTTTTTGCCTCGGTTTCTACGGCCAAAGCTGTTGGTCTCGAGTTGCACTGGCCAAGCAATGAACGATGTGAAACCGATTCCATGATCTTCAAGCGACGCATCTTGCAAAGATCGGAGCCTCCGCATATGTTCGATACGCTGTTCATTTGTTTCGCCAAACCCGATGACATTTGTTGCACTTGTTGTGAGCTGCAAACTTTGTGCCTCTTCCATCACACGTAGCCAATTCGCAGGGAGACCTTTTTTCGGAGAAACGTCCTTTCGCACATCATCAACAAGCATCTCTGCCCCACCACCAGGAAGGCCATGCATTCCAGAAGCTTTGAGACGAGTGAGAACTTCAAGGGTCGTGAGTTCGCTCACTTCAGCAATGCCTTCAATTTCAATCGGGCTAAAACAATCGATTGCGATGCTTGGATGGTTGGTCCGAATGTGAGAAAGCAATGTTTCGTACCATTCGAAGGGGAGTTCGGGATTGACACCGCCCTGCATGAGAATGCGGACGCCTCCAATCTCTTCCAGCGCCGAGATTCGTCCGGAAATCTCTTCCAGCGATTGCGTGTATGTCTCATCATGGCCAGGTGGTCGGTAGAATGAACAGAATTGACAGTTAATGGTACAGACATTGGTGTAATTGATGTTTCGATCCACGAGATAGGTGACCTTCGATGGACCGTGCATAGCGATGCGCCGATTGTGGGCAGCCGACATCAATTGGTGAAGTGGCGCATCATTGTACAATGTCAATGCATCTTCTGGTGAAAGACGGAGTTCTTGAGCCGTTTCAGTGGTCCAGCCGGCCTGTTGATGCAAAATCGATTCCCAATTCATACGCTCGCCTCAGAAAGGTTTGCCGGTGATGTTTTCAATTTCTTCGACGGTTTTTGGGCAGGCTGCCGTCAAGACATCAGGATTGTTTGCTGTGACGAGGACATCATCCTCGATTCGTATTCCCAAGTTTGCATATCGCTCAGGGCAATCCACATCAGGCCTCCAAGCGCCGAAATAAAGACCTGGCTCTACAGTCAGCACCATGCCTTCTTCGAGCAACCTCGGTTCTCCATTTGGTTTGTATGTGCCAACATCATGAACATCTAACCCAATCCAATGGCCGGTGTTATGCATGTACCACTTTCGCAAATCACCCGTCTCAAGGTCCAAAGCCTCATCGAGTGTTTGCTCAATGACACCGAGGTCAATCAGTCCTTCGGCCAGCACCCGGCGTGCCTCGTCATGAGGGGCATTGTATGGTAAACCTGGACGGCATTTGTCGATGGCTGCGAGCTGGGCATCGAGGACTAACTGGTAGATTTCTTTCTGCGCCTCACTAAAACGACCATTGATTGGCCAAGAACGTGTGATATCCGCTGCATAGCCTCTGTATTCTGCGCCGGCATCGATGAGGATAACCTCTCCATCTTCACACACATCGTTGTTTTGGTGGTAGTGAAGAACTGTGGCATTGTCGCCGCATCCAACAATTGATGGATAAGCCCAGCCAGAGGTCCCAGCGTAAGCGAAGAAGCCTTCGATGGTGGCTTGAAGCTGGTACTCCATCCGTCCTGGCTTTGTGTTGCGCATGGCTGCTACATGAGCAATGCTACTGACATCTGAGGCAAACCGCATTTGTTCGATTTCTGCGGGTGATTTACGCAAACGCAGTTCAGCAATCCTTGCACTTGGATCTTCCATCGATGTGGGCCCGGTTCCAAAATGCTGGCGTGCACGGTCACGTCGCTCCAGTGATTGCATGACAAGCGAGTCCAAATCAGAGCGAATGCCTGTGCGCATGAGCACCCTTTTCGAGGAGGAGAGCAATTCATTCATCTTTTCCTCCATGTCATCACATGAGTGAGCCGCATCAACGGACCAACCCTTGAGAGCACCTTCGACACCCGGTCGTCGGCCTTCCCAAATTTCCTTGAGTGTGTCCTTTGGCTGGACAAAGAGCGTTCGAATCCAACCATCGTCTGAGTGATGGACAGTAAGGACTGCTTCGGGTTCATCCCATCCAACCAAATAGAGCATATCGCTTTGAGTTCGGTATGGATAATGAACATCGTTTGAGTGAACGGCGCTTGGGGAAGAAGGAATGACAAGAAGGTCACCGGGGCGAAGTTGAGCAGTCAGTCGGTTCACTCGACGTGCATACTCTTCAACTGAAATCGGCTCGGGCTGTGAGCCGACAAGCTTCAACGCAGCATCGTACATGATTCCCCGAGGCGGCCCACCATCTTCAACCGTTGCCCTTGTCCATGCACCTTCGGAGGGGATTTCACCTCAAATGAATGGTCACTTTTTCCTCTGCCACTTCGGCAAGGAAGTTTCAGGTTCAGAGGAACCCATTCGTGCCAAAAGGAACCCTGCGAGACCTATGATGAAGACAAGACCAAGTGTGAAGTAATTACTTCCAAGCATTCCTTCGGAGCCCGAGACTTGGTCTTGGGGAATGTCGAGAGAAAACACAAGCCTGCTTTCGGCCCCATCATCGTCGATGACAACAAGTTCAATTTCATGACTACCTGTCGTGTTAATCTTGGCTGAGTCAAAGACAGGTCCTTGGGTCTGAATCAATGCTCCATCGACGTACCATTTGTAGCGAAGGGATGTCAAATCATTGTCTGTGTCCGTGGTCTTGGTTGCGTTCAATACCCATGAATCCCCAGTGGGAGCTACAAGGACATCAGCTTGCTGGATCTGTAAACCATCAAGGAACACTTGAGCGACTGGGGCAGTATTAGCAACGGTAAAGGTTGATGTTGTCTTCACTAAATGGCCTGCTGAATCCCTAACGAGAAGAATGACGCTCCATTCCCCTGCGACATCGGGTCGAAGGGTTACACTGGCAGGAGGAATGAAAGACGCATCAGAAAAGGCGGAAACTTGTCCATTTGGAGATACCTTTGACCACGTGAGAACCTCTGATTCGCCTTCGTAACCGTCGCTAACTTCGGCTGTGAAAAAGATCTCCTCGCCTTCATACACCACTGCCTCAACTGAACCATCCTCGGCCGTGCCGACCGATGGTTGTAGTTGCTGAATCGAACTCGTCAGGAGAACGACAGGTGCATTGCGATCCAATTGAAGCGTGTATGAAATAGGATTTGATGCTGTCAGCGCCCGATCAGAAAGCACCACTGTGATTTTCCAAATCCCATCGTCCAACGTCAGTGTTGTTGCGTTGAGGTGCAAGTGAAGTTTGTCAGACAAGGTGGAGTTCATCTTCATTGGCTCTGGTTCCTTTAGGCAGACAGCGTTTGGCGCTTCGCACACAGTAAACGAGATGACTGAATCATCCAGCGTGTCAAAGGGCGTTATAGCATCAATGCTGATTTCGAGATCGCCCCCCACCAGGAGGTACGTTGACTGCATCGGTTGTTGTAAAACCGGGCGGTGGTTTGTGTCCCCAATGTACAGATTGATGTGTGCTCGAGTTGAATGAAGTTCATCGTCCTGAGTGATGGTAAGAACGCACGTGCAATTGAGGTGCGATACATCGACCACGAGGGTCCAACTCCACCGTTGCTCTCCAGACGGCGTCACGCTTGAGAGGTAATCGCCAGTGAGAAGAGGAGGGGAATCAGCGTCACCTTGTTGGTCAAATAAGCGCCATTGGGCGGCATGGAGTGGCATGTTTGCGGTACCATTCAGGTTGAGTAAATCAGTGGAATGGTGGCCCTCCACTTGGAAAAAATCCAATTGAAACCCATTCACCTGTGAATCAGTTGACGCACCCGATGCGGAGGCAAACGGCATTGTGAGCAACAGCATGAGGACGGAAACAATCGATGCACATGATGCATGACGCTTCCTCATATTGACCTCTCGGACCCCGTTAGTCATGAATCTTAGGCCGATTTGCTCGCCTGTTCATGCTCATTGGGCGAATGGATCGCACAATTCACCTTGTCCTGGGAAACTTGTGGGATCTCTCGGGTTTGTGTCCCACTTGTATTCACAGTAGTTCACGTGCCCATCGCCGTCTTGGTCAACCATACGGTCTGCACCGTCAAACGGATCGAACTTGAAGTGGAACTCCCAGCCAGTGGCCATACCGTCTTGATCGTGGTCTTGGTAGTAAACTTCGGGGCCATCGTTCCAGTCATCACCATCTGTGTCGTTTGAGATTGGGTTGGTGCCATTCTCGAATTCCTCGAAGTTTGTGTAATTTTCGAGGTTATCATAGAATCGCTTGCCGTCTGGTGAATCCGGGTCAATGTTACATTCAGAGTTCGTTGTATCATTGTAACCGGGGCAGTACTTCTTGACCAAACCGGTACGGTTCAATCCATCGTTGTCAGGGTCTTCCAATCCGTCGTCGATTCCGTCGAGGTCGCTGTCGGGCATTGATGGATCAAGAACACCACGAGCGCCGTATGCGTTGATTGATGCATTGTCCACGATGCCAGCTTCCAGTGCGAGCCCGGAGTAGTAGACTTCCCAGCCATCAGGGAGTTTATCACCGTCTGTGTCGTCATCAACTGGGTTTGTGTTCCACTTGTCAGGTGCTTCTGCGCCGTTTGCCAGGGAATCGTTATCGATGTCGTACGTGTCATCTTTGAGCGAGTCAAGCGATGGATCCAGTGCCCAGCGGCCATTGCATTCACAGAATGGATTCTCCGGCATGGCGAAACCTGTGAGGTTCATCTCTGAGACTTGGAACATTGGTTCAATAACGAATCCACCAAGGTTGTTTTGCCAGACATAGCCGCCTGCTTCCATTGTGCATTCATTATTTTGGGATGGCACGCAGCCAGGGCGTTCCCACGACGAGGTGGCCACCCAGAGGCTGTGAGAATTGGTGTTTTCTTCAGTGGATTTCACCTGCATCTCCCATCCATCGAGCATTCCGTCTGCATCGGTGTCGTTGATCAGAGGGTTGGTGGGGTTTTGGAAGGGTCGTGGAACAAAGAGAACTTCATTGCCGTCAATGAGGCTGTCGTTGTCTGTGTCAGAGTTGTTAGCGTGAGTAAGGAAGTTATCCTTGCCTGCAATCACTTCTTCACCATCTTCGAGTCCATCATTGTCAGTGTCGAACATACAAGGGCTGGTGAAGTACGCAACACCTTCCCAAGAGAAGCCAGCGAGGGCTTCAGTTTGGTCGCCAAGTCCATCGCCGTCGGTATCAGGGTTGGAAGCATTCGATCCACCTGTGCAGACGGTGGCAAACTCGTTGTAGTCAGACAATCCGTCTTCATCCGTGTCGAAGAGACCAGGGTCAGATGTGACCCATGTGCGAATGACTCCATTGTTAACAACGAGAATTTCCCAGCCCATGACTTCAATGCCGTCAATCAAACCATCACCATCGGTGTCTGGATTGAGAGGATCAGTCGAGCGTCCATCGATGATTCCGTCACCGTCACGATCTCGAGCATTGTATTCCATCAAGTTGGTGAATTGTTCTTCAGGTTCGACAATTTCCATCCAAGTGAACAAACGGGATTCGACAGCCATTCCAAGGGACACGTGGATTTCATACACGTAGCCAGATACTGGGGCAATCATAGGAATGGTTTGCTTGTTACCACCTGCAAGGGTGATTTGTGCTCGTGCAACTGTGCTGTTTGCTTCCACCCATTGATCTTCTATGACATCGATGCCAATCACGACTGCTGCGTATTCGAGGGTCTCATATCGAACACCACCGTCACCATCAGCGTCCCATCCGTCATGGTCAGGGTCAAGGTCACCGTTTGCACCATCACGAGGATGGAGGCCGTTCGAGGACTCCCAACCATCAGGCATTCCGTCAAGATCGGTGTCCATGCGCCATGGCGAAGTGAAGTTGGTTGGTCCGAAGAGGTTCGCAACTTGGTACTCTTCGTAGTTGTTCATGCCATCTTCATCCCAGTCGCCGTATCCATCGGATGCGTTTGATGGGTTGAGGGTTTCGAGTGCGTTGTTATCTGGCTCATCGAGTACGTTCGAATAGCAGAATTCGAAACCGTCGGGCATGCCGTCACCGTCTGTGTCCCAGTCCGATGGTCCGTTGAGCAATCCATCACCATCCATGTCCATCATGAACCAAGAACGCTCTTGGTCTTGGAACGGAGCAGCACGGTTGATTGATTCAAGGAGTGGAATGTTGCAGTTTTCTCCAACGCCGACAAAGAGGTTCACCGACATGTTGGAGACTTCCACGATGTCGTCGATGAGATCCATATCGGAGTCACGGGCGGTTGGGTTTGTGCCAAACGCTTCCTCTTCGAAATTTGCGAGTCCGTCATCGTCAGTATCGAGGACCATGTCGCAAGAGTGAGCACCGATTGAATTTGCTAGGTCATCCCAATCTGCTGCATCGCCTTCACCGTTGAATCGAGTGGAGAGGGTGTCTTCCATTGCTTGGTCGAGCAGGAGGCAATCCCAGTTCCCGTTGAGTGGGTCAAACAATGTAACATCGCCACCAGGGGTTTGCACCGTCATGGTGTAGAGAGATTCCCATCGGTCGTTGAGCCCGTCATTGTCGGTGTCACTTCGTTGTGGGTCCGTTCCGAGTTCTTCCTCAATCTTGTTGATCAGGCCGTCTCGGTCAGGGTCACCGTTTGGCCCCTGACTTGGGTCAGGCCATGAGTCGGTTTCGTTTGCAATGTTGGCGTCATCCGTATCGGCTTCGCCGGGGTCCTGAAGCAAATCTTCAGATTCACCGTTATCAAGTGGATTGAGCCCATGATCGACTTCCCAACCATCGCTCATTCCATCTTTATCGGTATCTGGATCCTCGGGATCTGTACCGTATTGTGTGTTTTCCAACACGTCAGAAAGCCCATCGCCGTCAGTATCGGTTGCGATTCCCAACGAGGTACCGCTTCCAATCAAATCGTCTTCAGCGGCGCTTTCGTAGCCTCCAAGGCCTTCACTGGTTTGGAAGTACCCGGATAGACCGACAAAGATGGACCCAAATATGAGCGTAGAAACAATAGCGGCATAGGCCATTTGGTTGTGATTTAGCGACATAAAGAACACCACGCACATCTGTGCAAGTTTCCCGACACCATGTAGTGGTTATAGTCCTTAACCATAGATGGGCAGATTTGTGGAATGAAACATCATTCATTCGTACCACTAATGCTCAATTGTAGTCGAGTCGCGAATCAACCTCAAGCAGCCAAAAAGTGTCCGACTTTTCGAACGAGAATTTGGAACTCCTCCCATGACCGCGTTCCCACATTGCAACCAGCCAGCCGACAAGGAACGGGATCATTGGCGAGTCGATGAGCTTGAAGCGCACACCGTGAGATGATTCCAATGATTCGACATCCATCGGCACCCCCCAACCGAAGGGGGCGAGATAGTGGCCTGAAAGTGCGGACCAACTCGAGACGTCCTCGATGTAAATCGGCCGTTCGCTTGACTGAACAAGTTCTGCCATTGACGCAGCGATCATAAGAAAAACTGAGCGATCGCCGTCTGTTAACTGGGGCGTAACCCAAGCATTCGTGTGTTCAGTATCGAGGGTGTGTTGGTACGCACGGCAGGTGTGAAAAAGCCGCGTAAAAGCATCTATTGGAAGAAAAGTAACAGATTCTCCTGAGAGGGCCCAACCACCGTTCAGCCATTCTAACTCGGACAGAATCGAAACTGTATCCATGGCCAGGGCAGTGGATTGACCCCAAGGGAGCGATGGTGGTTCAGGAGCAGCAGGTATATTTGCACTGTCGGCCGTCCAATCAAATTGGATGGATTTTTGCCCCAATTGTTGCCACTCAGATTTGAATCGTTGTTGTGCTAATTGCTCTTTGGTGGCGAGGGCGAAACCGGCAGCAACCGGTGCAAAAAGAAGGGTCTGAGCAGACTCTTTGGCTACATTGAATGAGCCCCATCCATGCATGTTCCAGCGATGTTCAATCGCGTTTTGCAATCGTTTTGAACGTCGAAACCAACCAACATCCAGCAGTGAATTTTGAATGAGAAGATGCTCTTCTTGGTCGGCACAGGCGTTCATGAGTTTTCGACCGAGAGGCGTGCTGGAATTTGCTTCAAATGCATGCCACCACGCATACAAATCTGTTGTTTTCCAAATAATCCAAGGCCTTCCATTCGAATCCATGATGTGACCATTAATCGACGAGAATTCAGAATTCAAGGCGGCCACGTAGCCTTGGACTTGCGCCTCGGGAACGTCACCCATGGTCCTCACTCAGAACGGATAACCGGTTTGTTCTTCTTCGTTAAAGCAATATCGAATCGTTTGATAATCAGCCTTCAGCGCAGCCACATCCTTCTTGACCATGGTTGGATCTTCGCCTTGAACAAGCACCCTAGCGTACAGTTTTGCCACTTCCTCCATTTCTCGCAGACCCATGCCGACTCGAGTCAATTCTTGAACACCGAGTCGAAGCCCCGATGGAGTCATGGCTTTGGTATCGCCAGGAAGCATGTTCATGTTGGTGATGATACCTGCGTCCTCGAGCAACCTTGCGGCCTTTGCACCAGCGCCAGAATCTTTGGAACCGTGGCGAGTTAACACTTGATGGGAGGCCGTGTAACCTCGACTTTCCGCAAGCACATCAAAGCCCTCTGCAGCAAGGGATGCAGCAAAATGCTTGGCATTCGCCACAATATCTTCAGCGTATGCAGCACCGTATTCTTCGAACTCGGCTAATGCGATGACTTTACCTGCTACATGGTGGAGATGGTATGAAGAGCAAACACCAGGAAATATAGCATTATTGAGACGCTTTTGGAAGGCAGAATCTTCACTGCTGGATAGAAGAAAACCACCTTGTGGCCCAGGGAAGGTTTTGTGTGACGAACCTGTCATCACATCCGCCCCTTCTCGTAGAGGGTCTTGGAAGACACCACCAGCGATGAGCCCGAGCACGTGGGCTCCGTCGTACATGACCTTGGCATCGACTTCATGTGCAGCATCTGCTATTTCTCGAAGCGGTGTTGGGAACAGGAACACTGACTGACCAATCAACGCAACCTTTGGTTCGAGCTCACGAATCAGAGCACATGCGCCATCGATATCTGGTTCCATCCGATCTTCATTCCACGGGTAGGTGGAGAGATTGAGGTCACGAAGTCCTACCGCACCCATCCGAGCGTGGGAGATGTGACCACCATCGGCCGTCGAGACCGCGGTAATTTTGTCACCCGGTTTTGCAAGTGCTTTGAATGCCCCAATGTTAGAAACGGTTCCAGATGTTGACTGAATGTTGGCGAACGGTGCATTGAAAACGGACTTTGCCAAGTCAATACCGATGCTTTCGATTGTATCAAAATCATCGCAGCCCTGGTAATATCGCTTCCCAGGTAACCCCTCAGCATAACGACCATGTAGATCGCTTGCAACGATTTTCTGAACCATCGGAGATACAATGTTCTCAGAGGCAATCATTCCGAGTCCATTTCGATAGAGATCACCGCTGTCAGCAGCGGCTTTCATGACGGCATTCGCTTTCTCAATGGTTGACGCATCAGGTGCCCAAGAACCACGTGTTCTGCTCATGCTCTTCTCACTTGTTGGCCGGTCTTTGAACCCATTGATGTGGTACGATGCCGGTTGTCTCAGCTGAAATCAATTGAATCGTCATCATCCGACTTCACATCGGGGCGTACATTTGGCCCGGTCTGTTTGCTTCCTACCACCACATTGCTTTGTTTTGGCCGGTTTTGAACACGCTCGGAGACCCGGGTATTGGTGGGTATGCCTCTCTTTCCGAGATTCACATCAGTCACTGACTTTGGTGAAGCGGTTTTGGCCTTGGCCTTCGAAGGGGTGGATGGAGAATTCTTTCTCGAACGTTGTTGTTGTCGTCCACGGTAGGCAGGTTGGCCAATCAATCGTTCAAGCGCAGGAATCTCTGCCCCTTCTTCCTTCGGACGTTTGAGCCACCATCCGTCACCAAGTGGTTGAAGGCGCGGTGGGCGTGATTTTTGAATCGATTTTGATTGCCGCTTCAGGCGAGCCTTGACTGCCTTATCGCTGTCCTTTGGTAGGCGAACACTGAGCCATGCAGGCAAACCAAGGTCGAGAACAACACCGTTGACGGTAACAAGCATTCCCGACAACAGCAGGTGTGTGCCGACGGGAATGTTGCCTCGTTCGGGTTTAACCTTGAATCGCTTCATTCGTTTGGCATACGAAACCATCGCTTTTTGATCACGATGGCGGATAACGCGCCGTTGCTGGCGTGCAAAGCGACGGGACGCCGTGTGAAGCAGCAGGAGGGTCACCAATACGAGGATCCCCGCAAGTTGGCCTTGTTGCCCGTAAACGAAAATCGCCAGCACAATCCAAGTGGGCCCTAGAACGAAGTAATTGTAAATCACATTCAACCATCCAAAGCTGAACCGTGGCGGCATGCCACGCCGGGTTGCTTCATGAGCAGCGATCAGGACGTTCGCATTGATGGCTTCATCCATGCCACCCTTCACCACAAGACCAGCGACTGGGTTCACTGGAGCCTCATTGATCAATTGACGGACTTTCCGGCCACCGCCGACTGCAAGGGCGACCTCCAATTCTTCACTGTCAACTGATTGACCAAGAATAGCCGCCAGCGCAAGAACGCGAGGGTCTTGGCCATCGCTGACTTTGAGTTCCGACAAAATAGAACGAGCGCTGTGCCAATCTCCTTTATCGATCAGGCAGAGGGAGGCAGCAATTCTCGGTCGAACACCGAGTGGTTCTGCACGAACCAATTGAAGTGACAATTCCAGCGCCTCATCGTGCCTGCGTTGCGCACGCATCAAACTCACCATCGAAAGTTGAGCAACATGGGTCAAACGGTCATTGTGAATTGTTTGGTCAGTCAGAGAGGGTTGCCAACCACGGAGCATACGCATTAAGACCTGTAGATGATCGATGCAGGAATTGTTCTCCCAATCCCAGAAATCGTCTTCTTCAACGGTGCCTTGCCATGGATCAAGCCACTCACAAACGAACGCGAGTAATTCAGGTTCATCATACCCTTCAGGTTGTTGCAACCCATGGAGTGCCTCACGAGCGGCGTCCAAACGTCTCGAAGCCATGTGACCCACAGCCACGATCATTCGGCAGATGTCATCGTCGCCACCAGCTTGTGCGAGGACCTTCTTCGCTTCTTCAATCGCCTTCGGCCAAAGTCCACGAATCGCCATTTCCCACATGTGGGCTCGTGCCTTTTCATGGCGAATCAACGATGGATCTCCCTCGATTGAGCGCCTTTGGAATTGAATGAGAGCATCGAGATCTTCCGCAATAGCAGCTTCCTCGACGAGGGTGCGCATCCAATCACCTTGGGCAAAGGTAACCGCACCTTCCCTTCGTTCATCGGGGTTCAAGTCAAACCGCAACGCACGAAGCGATCGGAAACGAATGATGGACAAGGCCCATGTGAACAAAAACACTGCTTGGCCGAGTGCGATGAACATCCATGTTGCTTCAAGACGAGCGCGCTCATCGAAGCCAAAGCGATCGGCCTCCAAGAGGTCAGTGAATGGCATAAGTGAGCCGAATTCTTTGTAACACACCAGAATTAGCAGCAGGACCGTATAACCTGAAAAACCCGCGAATGCAAAGGTCAGTTGTCTGGATTGAGCCTCAACTTCGGTGCGAATTTCTCGGGGTGTATCAAGCGTCACACCAAACAAACCACCGAAGGATTGTCCACCGAGAACCAGGTTCCGAGTCAATTCGAAAATGAATGCCAGTCCGACAATGGCAATGTTCATTGTAAGGTAAAGCGAAAGAAATTGAGGTAATTCTTTGATGAATTGCCACTCGAAGAGGATCTGAGCGATAAGGTCCACCCGCTCAAAGACCATGTAGCCAAGAACACCGCCATAGTTGAGGATGTCGAAAGCCCGTTGATCTGGAACATCGTTGAAGAGAATATGATACACCGTGATGATGCCATTGAGGGCCGTGATTGGCATGGTAAGAAGGAACACAACCAACAGAAGAGAAAACAAACGATTGAGGAATTTTGGCTTATCTGGGTCAATCGGATTTGCTCGACCGTTTGCAGTTCGCCACTTGTTGATCAGAATCATGTTCCATGAGGCACCCATAATCCGACCGTAGGCAAAGATGGTTGGTGCCATGAAGGTAAGCATGGCCGCTGCCACCCAAATGGGACGGATGGAGGCAGCACCTGTGGATTGAGAACTCCCATACAACACAACAGCAAACGTGGCACCAAGGAGAATCAAAAGAGTGGTGAGACGTCGAACGAATTTCACGTAACCCTTTGATTTACCCGAGGATTTTCGAGTGCCAACCAGCTGTGCATTCAGGGTTTCCCATGGTGAGATGAACACCGGAATCAGAACCAAAACACCGATTAAGAAGAGGTTCGGCAAGAAATAAACATCTGCGTTGAACAGCAATTCAGTGATCAGAAGCAGAACACCAGTCATGCCCATGACATAGAGCCCGACACCGAAAGCAGTACCGCCCTCTTGCAACAATGCACGGGCGTCATCGACATCGCGTGTGATTCGGTGCACTTCATACAGGTCATCATCGATTTCGAAAGCGACCTGAAGGTTTGCCAATTGATTGGGAATGAACCAACGCCAAACGGGGATTGCAATGGCAAATGCAACAATTGCTGGATAGAAGTACTCGAGACGGAAATCGTCCACGTCAGTTACACTCGCCGCTGCTGCCTGCGGAAGCAGTTGAATGAGGAAGAAAGAAGAAAGGAAGGCCAACCTTACCTTACGGGTCTTCCCATTCATGACCGCCCCTCACATCAATCAAACATCAATACATCGGCGACGTGATATCAGCGATGACGGATTAGGAACCTCTCAATTCGGTCGAACGCCTCGTTGAGTACATCCACCTCAGGAAGGTAGACGATTCTGAAATGTCCACGCCCAAGTTCTGGGGAAAAACCGCTCCCATGCACAACAAGCACATGCTCTTCATGGAGCAGATCCAACACAAATTGTTTATCATCGAGTGCCCACTTTTCATCGGTGAGTTTAACGAACATGTAGAATGCACCTCCCGAGGATTGTACTTCGAGACCATCAATCGACCGAATGCGATTCACGCACACATCCCGTTGCTCCACGACCTTTGCCGCATAGCCCTCCATCCAAGAACGATCGGATTCCAAACCAGCAAGATAGCCAAGTTGGGCCGGCGTTGAAGCACAAAGACGCGAACGCAGCATCCGCTCAATACCATCACGAACCAACAGCATTCGCTTTGATGGGTCATGAATCGCCATGTAGCCGATTCGCCAACCCGGTGCATAGTAGACCTTAGAGACGCCATTAAGGCTGACAACTGGTACATCCGCCGAACATTTCGCAACGCTCACATGTTCACCTGTGAAATCCAAACCATCGTAAATTTCGTCGGCTACAACAATGCAGTTAGGGTAATTTCGAGCAATATCGAGAACACCTGCAATCTCGTCTGCATTTGCGACACTCCCACATGGGTTGTTGGGGTTGATGAGGACCAGCAAACGGACTGAATCATCCATTTTTTCTCGAATGTCATCGAGGTCAAGGCGCCAACCGTCATTTGGTTTGAGCATGTATTCAACGGTGCTCGCACCGTACATCTGCGGATAGGCCATGTATGGTGGGTAATGTGGACCAGGTGCGAGTACTTTGTCGCCCTCACAAAGAACAGAGGCAAAGAGAATTTGCAATGCCTCTGTAACACCGTGACACACATAGACGTCTTCGGGTTGTGCTGGCCACCCCTTTCGTTGTTCGTCCTTAGCAATGGCAGCACGAAGCGAAGGCAAACCGTACGATGGCGAGTATCCATTGTGACCATCATGCAACGCTGCAGCGTAGGCATCCACCATGTGTTGTGGCGTCGGCAAGCCAGGGTAGGCGATAGGATCACCAATGTTCAATTTGAGGATGGTGTGACCTTGGTCTTCCAGTTTTGTCGCTGGTACGACGACATCCCTGATGGCGTATTCAATGTTCGATGCACGTGGTGCGACGGGAATTTGTTCCGTTGTCATAGCCTCACCATTCCTTGCTTTAGCAATCCATTCTTGAAGGTTGAGTCAGAGGGCGTCCCTCGAAGCCCCGCCCATCGTCAAGATGGTGTCGAAGTCACCTTCATCGACAGGTTGTATCGATAAGCGCTGACCTCGACGAATCAACAGCATGTTTTCACACGCAGGGTTGTCTCGAACCGATTGCAGTGATACAGGTTCTGGCAGTTCCAACACCGGTTCAATGTCCACCATGAACCATCGTGGCGAGTCTGCTGTTGATTTTGGATCGTGATACTTGCTCGATGCATCCCACGATGTATGGTCTGGATAGCCCTCTTTGCACACCCGGGCAACACCCGCGACGTGAGGTGGCTTGCAGTTGGAATGATAGAAGAGGATGAAGTCGCCAACCTTCATTGCGTCGCGCATCATGTTTCGCGCCTGATAATTTCGAACCCCATCCCAATGGGTAGAGCCATCGGCCACGAGCTGGGCGTACGGGTAGACATCAAGTTCTGATTTCATCAACCAACAGTTGACCATGATTGACCCAAAAGTCGGGCTTCTATGAACTGTTCCTCACCAAGCATCCACGACATCATCGACCAATGCTGCGTCGAGCACATCAATATCAACCGTTTTCGAATTGCCCAGTCCAAGCCGCTTGGCCATGGAGGTTCTGCCACCGACCGCACCCAGTCCCGCTTTCTCGAGTGTGACAAAGATTGCGGGAAGAAGGATCAGTGCACTTGCAGCAGCCACCCACAGCAGAATCAAGATAACAGTAACGAACGGTTTGATTTCAGGAATCGGAATTTGGTATGCCGTGAGCATACCAAGCGTTGTGACAACAGCCGCCTCGAACAAGGACATGCCGGTGCCGATGGCAGCGCTACGAATTGCATCGATGCCACCACCCAATTCCTTGATTCGGTTCGCAATGTGAATCGAAAAGTCGACACCCACACCAACGAGAATTGAACCAATCATGACCGTGACCAGTGATAACGGAACATCCAATTGCCACATTACCAGCCATTGCATGGCAACGGTCGCAATAACCGGAGAAGTGGTCCACATTGAGTACTTCACATCCCTGAACACGATGGCAAGGGTGATCAGCGTCAAAACGACAGCAAAGCCGAGCGATGTCCATTGTGAAGCAACAATCAGTTCGTTGACTTCGATCGCTGTTGATGCAACGCCGGCAAGATCGTTCGCTTGGTCACCTTGGTAGGGCGTAGAGAAGCCTTGTGCGAATTCATTGACATCGTCAACCATTCCGCTCGTTGCAGCGACAGGAAGGTACGGCATATCGACATAGATCAAGTTTCGACTGAAATCTTTGCTGATGAAGATTTCACGTGTTTCATCGGTGATGGATGCATAGAAGACGTTGAGGAGGAAGATTTCGCTTTCTGGACCACCTGGAAGGCCAAAGTCATCAGGAGCCATCAGCAAGTCCCAGAACGAGGCGTCTTGCGTGACAGAATTGTCTAACAAGACTGCTGCTGTGTCTTTGATGTCTTGTGGAACGAAAGGATTTGCTTGAACAATCTCATTGATCCCTGCACCAGAAACTGTGGGCGCAATACCCGTCGATTTCATCAAAAACACAATCGAAACAGCCGTGGTGTCGTCCACAGTGTTGAGAAGACCTTCAAGTTCGTCAATCGCCTGTAAATTCGCAGCAGGGTCGTCATTTGACTGATCATTGTCATTTGTGTTCCCGCTGATGTTCGATTCAATCAAGACCATTCCAATTTGACCTGAACTAAATTCCCGGCTGTATTGCTTCATCTTGATGACTGGCAACTCTTCCTCAGGTGCCATGCCGAGCAAATCGATGTTTTCTTCGACATTTGCCTGGCCAACGGTTGCGGAAAACAAAATCAGCATGACGAACAGTCCAATAACACCGACATTTCTTTTGACAGGAATGTCAACAAGAACCTCAAACGCCCGGAGTGGTGGGTGCTTTGGTTTTCTCAAATCAAGGAGCAACGTAAGGTTTGGAACCATGAACATCGTCAATACATACACGACCACGATTCCTCCCGACAAAGCAATACCAACCGTCTGAATTGGTGCCATTGGCGTGAACACTAAGGAAATGAAACCAATCACCGTTGTGACGGCAGACAGGAATACTGCCTTTCCAGTCGATGACAACGATGCTTTCATTTTTTCCGATTTCGTTCCGCCTTCTTCGGCGTAACGATTGGTGATGTGCAACCCATACGATACCCCGAGTGCAAGTAAAATTGGACCAACAATAATCACTGTCATCGTGACTTCATAACCAGTCCAACCGATGATTCCGAGTGTCCAGAACACAGCGCACAGTGTCGGCAAACCCGCAATGATCACGACCTTGATTCCTTGAATGGGACGAATCCCCGTGATGCCTGCTTGTAACAGATCGGAGTGGAATACAAAGAGACCCATTGCCACGAGCACAACAGCCAATGGGAAAATGGACCAGAATAACTCGAAGGAAAACTCTGTCACGGCATTTGTAATCGGCACTGGCCCTGTGAGCGTCATTGACAAACCGAGTGAATCCCATGTGCACATCTCAGCTGTTGCGGGGGTTCCGTCAGGATTGAATTCACAGGGGCGTTGAGTCTTGCTGATGTTATCGAGGAGTTCCTGTGTGTTTTCGATGATTTCCTTTGCTGGTTTCTCTTCTGTGACAGCAATGGCCATGATCGCTCGGTCGAGTTTACCATCTGGGACATCCTCAGCGCCATCGCTGATGTCCCGTGCCAACTTATCCAAACCTGGCGTCGGCGTTCCGTCATCCTCATACATCTCAGCGATGATTAAGTCAATGGTTTGTTGCGACGGTATTTCATAGCCACCTTCCAAGTTTGCAGTTGTGTCGTCAAGTATACTGTTGAGTGCATCGGTCAGCTCAGAGGAAGCGCAGTCGTCACCCTGTTGGACACCACACCCAAGTTGCCCAATTTGGTCGATGAATGCCTTACGAATACGAGGGGCGCTTGAGTTCACTTCCTTGAGAACGGTCGAGATTGAAAGAATGTAGATTACATCGTCACCCGGGTCCGAAATATCTGGATTGAGTTTGTTTTCAACATAGCTGATTTCTTGGAGAATACGCTGATCGGTAATGTTTCGATCGTCACTCTCGATGTAGACAACCATGACATTTGTGGTCCAATCTTCTTCCACTTTGCCGAGCAACTTCGCAATCTCCGAACCATCGGGGAGATAGACCTCTAAGTCTCCATTTACATTCAGTGCTGAATTGTCTAAATCATCATCGAATCGTGTGTTGTCGAGGAAACCAGATTGTGTGACAAAGAAGGCCGTCATCATAAGGAAGATGACAACGGTGACAAGTGGGAAACGAGTGATGGCACCCGTTGCTCCGTTTTTCTGCCATTCCCGCTTGAAGCGGTCGGGTGCTTCCAAGACAGCATCAAGAGCGTCTTTTGGCTTGAATTCCTTCACACGAGCCGACAAATCCACAGCACTTGACTGGAGGCGGAGGCGGCTGTACTCTGCAAGGTTGGATACGCGACCTGCAACGCTGTCACCCCCCGATTCTGGTGACTTTGATGCTCCGTCGCTCGGCATGGTGAACCCCCTTCACATCACTGTGGGCACAACCACTTCAAAGCCCTACCTACGAATTGTCCACTCAATTTGAAATTAGAAACTGAGAACGACGGGTTCATTCGAGCAACCCGCTGGTTTGAAAGGTGAGTCGTGTCAGCCCCAAATGGACCCGCTCCATTGATGCGAGCGGGGCCAGGTGAGGCACATGCCAGCCCCGACACTAAGCGATAAACGATGGTCGATTGACCTTGAAAAGCGAATCCAAGAAGCGCATACAGAAGACCCACAGGTCTATGCACGCAGGTATGCATTCAACCCTGAAAGCAACAAGGAAATCTTCGTCATTGATACGCCTCCACCATACCCATCAGGCACATGGCACATCGGCGCAGTGGCTCAATATTCAATGATCGACGTCATTGCCCGTTCGCAACGTTTGCTCGGAAAGGAAGTCTACTTCCCTTGGGGGGTCGACCGAAACGGAATCAACATCGAATTCACCGTTGAGAAGAACACGAAGCGAAAGATGAAGACATACGATCGTGCTGAATTCTTAGAAATGTGCAAAACAACCATCGAAGAATTCACTCAAGCCATGAGGAAAACCGCCCGCCGAGTTGGCCTTTCATGCGACTATGACAGAGAGTACCTCACCGACTCACCAGAATACCGAACCGTCACTCAGTCAATCTTCATTGAATTGTTCAAGAAAGGAGCCATCATTGAAGATTTGCGCCCGAACATCTACGACCCTGTGGAAGGAACCACCATTGCTGATGCTGAAGTAGAACGATTGCCACGTCGAACAAAACTCATCGATGTTCAATGGACGTGCGATGATGGAACTGAAATTGTGATTTCGACGACACGACCAGAATTAATTTGCGCCTGTGGCGTGGTTGTTGTTCACCCAGATGACGAACGGTACAGTCACTTGGTCGGAAAACGCATCCAATTGCCAATGCCCGTTCATGGTCGCGAAACAAGCGTCGAAATCAAAACTCACCCATCGGTAAAATCAGACTTTGGGAGCGGCGTCCTAATGGTCTGCTCATTTGGTGATCAAAACGACGTGGCCGTGTTTCGTGAACTCGGCCTTACACCGTTCCAAGCCATCAACCTCGAAGGGCGAATGACCGAACTCGCAGGGCCGTTTGCCGGCCAGACAGTCCTCGAAGCACGAGCCGCAGCTATTGAACACCTCGAAAGCGAAGGAAGGTTGGTCAATGTCGTCGAACGCGAGCAAGAGATTCCAGTTTCGGAGCGAGGCAAGAATCCAGTCGAGATTATTTTGTTGAAAGAGTGGTATGTACGTCAAACCCACACACAAGATCGTATCAAAGAACATGCAGATGAGATGGAGTTCCATCCACCAAGAAACAAACAATTCCTCCTCGATTGGATGGACAATATCAGTATTGATTGGCCAATCTCGAGGCGACGCTGGTACCACACGGAGATTCCAATTTGGTATTGCGATGATGCCGACAAAATCATTGTTCCTCCAACCGGAATGTATGTCCAACCTTGGTGCCAGTCACCACCGGAGGGAAGTCAAGTTCTTGATCGCTCATCGCGAGACGTTCTTGGAACCTTTGCGGAGATGGAAAAGGACCTTGGCAGCATCGTGGGCGAAGAAAAAGTGTTCGACACATGGATGGATTCTTCCAACTCCAACCTTTTCGTAAGTGGCTACCTCAACCACCCTGACGTGTTCGAAAAAGCATTCCCGACCGCTTTGAGACCACAAGGGAAGGAAATCGTTCGCACATGGCTTTACTACACCTTACTGAAATCCACCCTTTTGCTCGACCAGCCTGGTTTCAAACATGTTTGGATTGATGGTTTGGGCATGGACCCGTGGGGTCGAAAGATGAGCAAATCCCTTGGCAACGGAATCGATGCCGACTCCGTATTGGAGTGTGGAGCAGGCGGCCGAACTGGATCTTGGAAGGTCAAGGGCCCAGACAAGACGGTGAGCCTGCGAGCAAACAAAATCGGGAGCGAATGTTTCCGTTTATGGAAAGCCTGCGACGCTCAAGTTGGCGATGATTTCCACATCAACCCAGAAGAAATTGAAAAGAAATACTTCGGCGTATTGACCAAGTTGTTCAACGTGGCTCGCTTTGCGTCCCAGTTTGATGTACCAGAAGACCTCGACACATGCCCCGATGGCCTCGCGGTTGAAGATGAATGGATTTTGGCAGAGTTCCAAGCAACCATGGAAACGGTCCAAAAAGCGTGGCAAAACCTTGACATTTACACAGCGACACAAGCCCTCAAGACATTTGGAACTGGTGTATTGCCAAGCCATTACCTCGAAATGGTCAAATCACGACTTTACGATGAGGATACAAACGCAGCATGGACGCTCCATCGCGTGGTTCGTGACTTCATGTCTGCGTTCACCCCAGTGTGCCCGTTCTTTACCCACCATGTGTCTTCCACCATTTACGATGCATCTGCGGTTGATGTCGATGCTTTTCCAGAGCAGGCCTACCCAGAGGTTGCAATGGGGACTGAGAAGGGTGACGCACTCCGAGCGTTGTCTTCAACGCTTCAAACATTCAACGGTGACACATGGGGCTACAAGAAAGAACAAGGAATCTCACTTAATCAGCCAGTGAGTGGTGTCGAAATCCCTGAATCACTTGAAGCGTTCACGGCCATCCTCACCCGAATGCATTCGCTTGAGTGATTCATTCTTCTTCGAGCAGAAGTTTAGCCTGTCGGGTCGATGGCATCGCCAGTTGACCCAATCTGAAACCGATCAAACGGATGGACCGTTTGTGATCGACATTCAATGCAAACAATCGCTCTGCGAGGCGAGCGAACACATCAACGTCATCCATTGCAACTGGAATTGAACGCCCGTGTGTGTGCGTTTCAAAGCCAGTGTATCGGATTTTCACTTCGCACAAGCGACCTGCAACCCCAATGGATTTTGCTTTCGTCATCACATGATGAACAAGTGATTGGAGGTGTTGGAGAACATGCTCTTTATCAGTTTGATCCGCGGCAAAGGTGTGCTCCTTGCCGATGGATTTCCGACTCCTAAGTGGACTGACTTCCCGACTTGTCGAGCCATCGACGACGTTGATCAGCCACGATGAAAACCGTTCGCCAGCGATTCGCCCAAGCGCCAACTCACCAAGCTCATATGCTTCGTCAACATTGTTGAATCCCCACTCTGCCAATTGTGTCGCGCGTTTTGGACCAATACCCGGCACATCCCTCAACGAACGGCCCGTGAAAAATTCCAATGTTTCGTCCGGTAGGAGTCGAAAAATACCGTTTGGTTTGTTGATTTCACTCGACATTTTGGCAAGGATTCTGGTCGGAGCAATCCCAAATGAAGCGGTCAAACCCAGTTGCTCCTCGACCGATGATTGTAACTCGCGGCACAGCGCATATGCAGCATCCCAATCGCCATCCACTGTTTGAGTGATGTCAAGATACGCCTCATCGATTCCAGCTTTTTCAAAATGTTCGGCAGGTTCTCGTAAAATGGCCATCACCTTGCGGGAAGCACGGCTGTACAATCCACGCGTCCCATTGATGTAATGGCCTGGCCCAAATGGGGCCCCTGGGCATCGCCGCCATGCCTCGCCAATCGGCATTGCGGACCGAATACCATAGGTTCTCGCAGCGTAGTTACATGTGGACACTATGCCACGCCCTCGTCCACCTTGGGGGTCCGAGCCAATGATCAGTGGTCGGTTTGGATCGAGGTTGCGATGAAGAATTTCAACTGAGGCAAAAAAGGCGTCAAGGTCACAGTGAACAAGAATCCTCTCTTCATTCGAGGAAGGCTGCACATCATCCGCCCTCATGCATCGTCTCTATTGCCCACGGTGTTTCAAGTTGATGACGTGGCGAGGCATGATTACATTCACTTTCAGCCGACGGGTGAGGCGAAGGAAAGTCGGCCTCACTCTCAACCTTCCAAAGTATGGCAACCTATGCACCAGTTCAGCGGCGGGAAATGACCCTCGACCTTGATGTGATTTCCCCGCTGCGTGGGCATGTCTACCACCTGCGCGGTCATGGCCATGCGGGGCGCAGCATGCGGAAATATGCCGAGGCTTGGACGGTTGCGGCGTTGATGCAAGGTGAATGCGTGCATTGGATTGATGGTGCCTCCCGGATGAACCCTGCACGCATCCTCAACCGTTTCCCAGTGCGGGATTCATCCGCTCGAGAACACTTGCACCGACTGTATGTAGGTCGAGGGTTTACCGTACACCAACTGACCACACTCGTGGAACGGCTCGGGCGTGAAGTCTCCATCACTGCAGCACCCCTCGTGGTCATCGACGCCCCCATTGCCATGCATCTTGACCGGCAAGTTAGCGACCATGAGGCTCGATGCTTGATGCGACAGTTGATCGAGGAATTGCGGTGCGTGGCACAACGTGTCAACACAGCCGTCCTCGTAATCACCCGGCACGAGCCAGAATCAAAGCGCCATCAACAATTGCTGAGAATGGTCGAGCGGCAAGCAACTCACCAGTTGCTAGAACATGTCCATGGTCGAGGGCGAAACGTACGGCGTTGGCTTTCCCATCAACCAAGTGGCGCCATCGGGCAATGGCCTCAACACGGAATCAACCTCAATCGGTACACTGGACTTGATGCTCATATTGATCAACGAACCGATCATCAGATTGAATGACCGGATATGTCAGGCGGTGAACGACTCCAGAGTGATGCGTTTGTGGCCCGTCGCAATTTCCTCTTCATCCCAGCCAAAAGGAGACAAGATTGCCCATATGGCACGGATTGCGAGGGCCTGATAGTGCTCCACATTTGCCCGTTCACCTCGAGGATTGTTTGACAACAGTTCTTCAAGAAGAATCACACGCTCATGTTGGACCGTGCCTCTCGAAGCAATCACAGCGAACTTCACCTTGCCACCGGGTGGAATCGTGACGCCGTGAAGCCTTCCTCGGAGCAAGGCAGCATGAGCTAACGTCGCAACGTCAAACTGCTCGAGTTCACGGTTGATTCGACGAGCGACAACAAGATCTTCCAACGCCACATTGTTGGTGCGAAGTGATGCGAGTTCACTGTGCAACAACTGGGCCACAGCACGTTGTCCGGCCGGTGTTGGAAGGCCGTGAATCTCATCAGAATGTTCAACCAAAAGTTGGAGCGCTGCACGTTGCATGTTGGCAATCCATGGGCATGTGGAATGTTGGCGTGCTTCGACACCACGCAGTTTGAATCCATGTTGCCCAAAGGCCCAATATTTCGTCAGCGAACCTGCACCGTGGACTCGACTTGGTACGAAGCCGATGAAACGATACTGATCTTCGTATTCAAGAGGGATCCCCACTTTCTCCGTCACTCGCTGGGCAAACGCATGTGCGTCATGCACACGTTCCTCAGGTGTTCGTTGCCGGCGATCTTGAATCCAAACACAATCAACGATGGCATGGAGAACCTCCCAACCCTCTTGCTCTGCCATGTCGATGGTCTCGAGCAGAATGTCCCTCGCCCATGCACAAATCGCTTCATGTGCCTCAATGCGTCCGAAACGAGCGTTCTTGTAACCTGTGTAGCCAAAACATGTGACGAGCAACCATTTGAGGGCGTTTTGTTGCTGATCGAATGTGTCACCTTTCTGGCGTACAAGCGTTTTCAGGAACCTTCGACGCTCAATGAGGGGTGCAACGATGCGCCCAAGAAAACCATGAACGCGTGCGCAAGTGTGCGATGGTAGACCTGGTACTGGGAGCGCTTTAGACGAACGAACAGGAAACAAGCCTGCACCGAAATGACGCCGTGCATGTCGTTCAGTGAAGACACGTTCAGCTTCATCTGGATGAAGCGGAACAAACGCAGCAGACGATGAAGCACCCTCTGTTTGGCAGCAGGGGCAGTTGAGCGTTTCAGTGGAGATGTTTCGCGTGGCGATGATGCTCGGAAAGAGGCTTGCGAAATCCAGCTCAATCACATGTGAATACACACCGGGTTTGCTGTCAAGATAGAGCCCGCCACGATCTGCGTGAAGCAGTGACCATGCCGTCTTCGTGTCTTCTGGGCGGTTCTTTTTCCAAGGCACCAACACCCCATCTTCCATCGCAGTGCGCATTTGAATTGCACTGATGACAGAACCGGGGGAGAGTCGGGAGATATCTTGAGGCGATTGTTGGGAATGACGCGCAAGTTCGAACAAGCCTTGTAATCCACCCTCTCGAACAATGAAACTCCCCACTCGGTCAATGTGCAACCTGCCATACAACGGAATGTAGCCATCTTTGTGCAATGTTTGTCCGTAGGAATGCAGGGTCCGTGCTGAGGTTCGTGCTGCGAGTGGACGACCATCACGGCTCAATGAGAGCGATGCCCCTGATGCCTGAGCCAATCGCATCAGCGCAGGAAAATGGAGTCCATCGCCGCCATGCGTCACGACGACATCGGGGTCGAGTTCCGCCATTGTGGCCTCCAATTGATTGAGAAAATGAGATGCGCATCGGGTCGGATCACGCGTGATGCTCACTGTTGGAAGTGAGGTAGCATCGCATGTTCCATCTGAAGAACACGTACGAAATTCAATTCGTTCAAGTTCTGCATCCTCAGTATGAAAACCGTTTGCTGTGCTGTAGACGAACGCCATGTGAAGGATGTGAAGCGTTGGATTCGCGTCGACATCCGTGCCTTCGTGATGGAACACACCACCGGTCCATACAACTTTTTGAAACGGAGCCACACGATGCTCAACAAGAAAACGCTGCGCCAAGTGGGCATCCACTGAATACAGGGTGAAATGTTGGTACTGGCCTCTCGATTCGATGTGCGTTGCTGCTTTCCTCAAATTCCAACTGTTGTGTACATCGATTTCGAGCACTTCATCGACCTCCGACGCATCAAGCGACAGACGGGAGCGGTGAATCCGCATCATGCCGAGTCCAAATCTGTCTCGGATTTCGGGTTGTTCCAACCACGCCCAGAGATGCTTCAATCGCTGCCGAGTTGCATGAACATGGATCGAGGGGCACCATGGGACATTGATTTTCATCGATCCGTTCGCATCATCGACCAACCAAACGTCCAGTGAAGTACCATTCTGAGCGGGCTGGACATCAAGAATCGTTCCGTTCATGCCCACCCAATCCGTTGTGTTCAAGGGCATCAATGCGCCGTTGTAATTGCTGATTGTGGGCCATCACTTCGACGATCATGGACAGCAGCATCGGTTTCCAAACTTCATGTGACGGCAACATACCACCTGCAGTTCTTCGATTCCGAACCCCTGTCAACAATTCATCAAACAGGCGTTTTTCCGTCGAAGGGAGCGCTCGGCGGAATGGCTCCAATGCCTTCAGTTCATCTTCGATGCGCATCCGCCATGTTGGTACTGTTCGACCCATGCTCTAAGCATCGGATGGAAGAACACCATCTTTCGCATGACCCTCGAGGATTCAAGTGAAAGTGAATCAGTCGAGCAGGTGAGCATTGACCGTCGTCTCACACTTCTTCCCATCAAGGACGGCCATGACTGCGAGAGCGATGTCACGACCAACACGTGCTTGGGCTTCCATTGTAGCGGCCCCAATGTGAGGTGTTCCATGGAAGTTTTCATGCTGAAGCAGCGGGGCATCGGCTGGAACTGGCTCAATTTCAAACACGTCAAGAGCGGCGGAAGCAAGAACGCCGGTCTCAAGCGCTTCAAGCAGGGCGCTTTCGTCAATAATACCGCCTCGGGCGCAGTTCACAATGTGATTGCCACAGTCGATGCCGTCGTTCGACCGGCCGGGCATCATGGCAAGGCGTTTTGCGTTCACCAAGTGGTGAGTCTCATCGTTCAAATTACAGTGAATCGAAATGTGTGTGCAATTGGCAAAGAGGGTGTCGACATTTTTGTGAAGAATTGTGTTTTGTGCTTTAGCTACTTTCGGTGGGAGATAAGGATCGTAGGTATGGATGTCCATGCCGAGGGCTTGTGCGACGGTACCAACGCCTTGTGCGATGCGCCCGAACCCGATCAAACCGAGGTTTTTCCCCGATAGTTCAGTGCCTTTCATGGCTTTTTTCTCCCACTGACCGTTGCGCAGACCACGGTCAGAACGAGGGATGTGTCGCAAGGATGACAAAAGATGTCCAATGGTGAGTTCAACAACGGATTGGGTCGAAGCACGAGGTGCATTAACGACTGGCACACCGGATTGCGCAGCAGCCTCAATGTCGATGTTATCGACACCGACACCTGCACGCCCAATGACACGCACCCGGTCGCTTGTCGCCTCAATGACAGCGGCAGGAATTTTCGTGGCACTTCGGACAATAATGGCATCAAATTCTGACAACGCTCCGTTCAGTAAATCTTCGGCACCAATGGTCCCTAAAACCACTTCATGACCGGATTCCTCGAGCAAAGTGACAGCATCTTTGGCCATACCGTCTGTGACAGCGATTCTTGCCATGAGGCGTGTGTAACCGAGAAAGGTCATGAATCTTAGGCCATGTTCCAACATAGGCCCAATGTTTGAAACGGGCTCAGCCGTAGGCTGGCGTGAGGGGTACCATGGCAGATGTCGATGTCAATGCATTGTTGTGGGCCCTTGGATTGCTGTCCATCCCACTCTTGCTTGCCTTGCCAATGCGGATCGCATGGCGGCTTTTCACTGGAACAGGTCATGAAGAGTCGCAGTACCGGAACACTGTGCTACAAATCATCGATGCGGGGCGACAAGTCGCACCGTTCCGTGCGACGCTGGACGATGTGGCACGGAGCCTTCACATCCAACCGAGCCAACAGCGTTTGATTGAAGCGGACCTCTTCCATCCTTTGACACTCTCGCATTTTCTATTGTTGCCAACCATCATCATCTTCCCCCTGGCAGCAGTCATGGCGTTGCCCGTGATTCTTCTTGGCCTGCCAGTGCTCATTTTGATTGAAATGCTTCTCATTCGCCGAAGGTTGCTGGTCAAAGGCTTGACTGCGATTGAGAAACTGATGCACTGGCAAATCATCCACATCCCTAAACCTCACAGAGGCACCACGCAAGACGCAACCAAGATGAATGAATTCTCTCAGCACGTCACTCACTTCAACCACGTGCCACAGGGTGCTTTTTTGGGGCTCTTCGCATGGCTCATTGTCCATTGGACCTTCAACCTTGATTCGTGGGTCATGGAACTGGGCGTCGCCACAGGCCTCTACATTGTCCTCTTGGGGGCTTTGAGTGTGATGAACACTGCCTTTGAGTCAGATTTGGTGTTCGTTGACCCGGCCAAAGGCCGATTGGTTCCCGTCGACCAATGGCTTGAAAGCATCCTCAAACCGCTGGTTGGCATTGGGTTGGTGTTCTTGATTGGAAGGAACCTCCTTGATGAATCACGTTCAGGCAACGCTGTCCTGTTTGCAACTTCGATTCTCATGCTGCTGTATGGCGCAGCTGTTGTTGGGATCGCCTTCCGATGGGGCTACTCTCTATGGCGTGGAAGTCGAGTCAAAGATGACTTTGAAACCCAAATCATCGAAGCAATCAACCCGCTGTCTTACGACTTGACTCGAACAAAAGGTCGCATTGATTTCCATGTGCGAATGGAAATGAAGGAGCGATTGACGACGTTGAGTGAAGCTCCACCAGATCAACTGACATTTGCGGATTTACAGGCACTGCCTGCATCCGATAACAAAGGAACTATTCCGGAAAACCCGCTTTGAGTTATCCTTCTAATTCTGCATCAACAGGCTCATTTGAAAGCGTGAGTGGTTGATCTTCTCGTGTGTTACGAAGAACATAACCTACGCCGAGCGCACAAAGCAGTGCGAACAATCCAAACACCATCGAGGCCCCTGTGTATTCTGCGAACACACTGCCAAGGGCGCCAAAGAAATTCTGTTCTCCTTCCTCAGTCGTTGCTTTAGGTGAGATGACCTGCATAAGTGCGGACTGGTTGTACGTTGGTCGTGTGAACGTAAGTTGGCCTTCATATGAGTCATCCCAGTTATCAGAGCGGGTTGTTGGGTCGAGGTCGGAATAGAAGTCAGGTCGTTGTGGGATGGAGATGTCAACTGGTGTTGAGAGGTCTAACGAAAGGACAACATCAACGGTGTAAGGAATGCTTGCTTCGAAGAATTCTGCATCTTCGAACAATCCGAGGAAGGCCATGGCTTGACCGGTCACATCGAAGGCAGCCCATGTACCCCAATGTGAAGAATCCACATCGAGATCGTAAATCCATGTGTCCGAAACACGGGTGCCCTGACCCTGTGCATCGTTCGAACCATCGTCTCCGAGGTCAACCTCCATCTGCAAGTTGCCGACTTGAGCCGTTTCAACATCGACTTCAGTTGGTGAGAATTGGACAAGCATGTTGTAACTACCATTTGGAATCCATACATAGTGGGCATCCTCGGTATAATACACCAAGCCATCTTGTCCGTTGTTGAAGTTGTTCCAATCGCCCTTCCAAGCATGACGGACACGGTCCGTGTCAACTGAGATTGCCTCCTCTGTGCGGAGCGCATCGTAAATCTCGTACGCATCCCATACGTTGTACTCTGGGTGGTCCACAATACCGTCATCATTCTGATCACGCATCAATTGAAGGGTTCGAGCAAGCGCAACGGCCGCGTCGACATCGGTAAGGCCGTGACCGACCCGCCAATCATGGCAACGCCCTGTGGCTGAGCGGTAACACTCAACTGGAACATCGTTGCAAGCATCGTCATCGTTGCCAGCCTCACATGAATTGGCCATTCCTTCGTAGGTTGCCGTAAGTTCGAGGATGAGTTCAAGTTCGTGGACCCGGGAGTAGTTGGCCGTGTCCCAATCGTCAAATTGTCCGTAGGCAGCAGTTCCATCACCCCCAACAAGCGAATCGCCTTCGTCGTGGTCTTCACGGTGGTAATCCGCCACGGTGAGCGAAGGAGCGGCGTTTAGGAGCAAGCCAGCCATTCCACCGACGTGTGGTGTTGCCATGCTCGTCCCCGAGATGGCCATATAGTACAAATCGCCCTGAGTTTTGGTAGAAGCATCAATGGCCGTTCCTCGAGGAGCCGTTGCCCAAATGTCCCGTCCTGGTGCGCCAACATCAGGCCATGTGTGCATTTGGTTCATGCACCCTCGACTCGAAAAGGAGGTGACGGCAGTTCCGTCGTGAGTGAGAGCAGCGACGGAAATCGCAGATGGAGTGTTGGCGTAAACATTGGTTTTCAGTCCACCAGCACATTCGCCACCATTGCCTCCTGAATTCGATGCTGCAAAGATGACCGCAACCCCATTTTCGTACGTGAGTCGATCCGTGAGTTGGGCTACGGCTCCGTTCGGATCGTAGTCTCCATCGGTCCCCCAAGAGTTGGAGACAACACGGATGTGGTATTCATTTTGTCCGGGAATGCTATGTTGGTAGGTCCATTCAAGCCCCTGCTCGGCTGCAAAAATAGAGGCTCCATCACCGGTACCAAGAGCGACCAATTGCCCACCTTTCGCCACTCCAGCGCGACGGCCTGCACTTGCGTCGCCATTCCCAGCAATCGTACCGCCGACGTGCGTGCCGTGGCCTGAGGAGGTGTCCGAGTTGCGAGTTTCAGTCCAAACACCGTCCCACTTTGCAGAGTAGAGGGTCTTGTCACCAGCCCATGGGCCGAGGTAGTCGTAATCGGGGTGGCCAGCGTCAACACCTGTGTCAAGGTCTACAATGGCTGTTCCGTCCCCATCCCATTCTGTGAAGGACATGTCGGTTTCGAAAGCAACCGTACCGTCTGTGTTGATGATGGCTCGGTGCCATGAAGTGGTTGCATTTACAACGTGAGTGGTTTCATGCATCATGACTCCAGGGACTGGATCACCGCCCCATTCGGAAGGGAGATAGAAAAATTCGAGTTCACGGTTCAGTTCGAGATACTCGGTTCTCGACCATTCGCTGATGATGCGCACATCACTTGCAGTGGCCTCAAAGAGACCGCCATCAATGAGCGGTGCTTCCCCCAAAAGTTCAGCTCCGTGTTGCTCGAGCCATTTGCGGTCTTGTTGAGTAACTTCACTGTTGAGTTGGTACACGACAGAAAGAGGTGCGTCGAAGTCAGAAGTTTCCAGCGCCTGCTCAAGTGATGCGTCCATTCGGTCATAATCCCCTGCGGGATTTAACGACGACATGAGTGGGGCAGCAGAAGCCCCGACCATGAGCAATTGGAGAGCGAGAACGATGAGGACGCCACGTGCAGAGGAGGAGCGCATGACACTGGGTCACAGTGGCCCTTCAAATGCATTCGCATGCGATGTGTTGTCGTTTAATCCAACCATGGAATGGTTTCTGGGATTTCTGCGAACAAATTTGCAGGGACTGCTGTCTTGATTTTTGAGACTGAACCAAGTCCTGCCGTCACTTCGGCCTGCCAAGCTTCGTACTCGGCGAAACTGGTCATCTTTAGGACTGGATTGTGCTCACGGTTCCAGTTCAGCGATTTCATTTCAGTCCCAGGCGGGTCGTGTCCTGTGCACACAAGCAGATGGCCGTCAAGGCGGTCCAGAACTGAAAGCGAATTCCAATGAACACCAACGCGACCGCTTGGCAAATCGTCCCTGCCGGCGCCCCCAGTGCCTGTGAAAAGAAAATCACCTGTCATCACATGACCAACGGTTTCGATGAGCATGCTGTCGTTTGTGTGACCCGGTGCGTGATGAAAAGTGAAGTCTGTTTCACCAATGGTGAGGGTCTCCCCGTCCTCGACATATTGCGAGACACCAAGGCAAGAAGTTCCGTGCCACATGAGATACTCACAGCCAAACTTCTCCCGTAACACAAAACAGCCAGTGATGTGGTCGGCATGGGTGTGGGTGGCCATAGCGTGCGTAAGTTTGAGGCCACGAGTCTCCAATGCCTCTACGTAGAGGTCAATGAAATCGTACACAGGATCAATCAAAGCCGCTTGATTGGTTGATTCATCCCAAACGAGGTAGGTCATTGCCCAGCCTGTTGTGTTTAATTGAACAAAGCCCATGCCACCTCCAAAACAACGGGGTACTTGAACCATAAGCCAACCATGAAGATGATTCGCATACGAGCATTGATGTGGCATGGTGCCGAGCGTTCGACATGCACCCACACGAAGTTGTTCACCTTGAGCACGATGGACGGGTGCTCCTTGTCGATGCGGCCGGGAAGGGGCCATGCCTGCCAGTGACAGGACGAATGTCAACCGATGCGATGCTTCGACTCCCAACGCGAAACGAAGTGGATGCAATGGATATTCCTTGGTTGGAGTTTCGACCAACTCGGGTTCGTTTCGGCGACCAAGTATGCATGGTCATCAAAGGATACCCGAAAATCGATTGGCCGAGCCACTGGGCCCTGAAAGACGATTTAATCAGCGATAATTCAGTCCACCCAATTGCGCGTGAAGCGATGTATCGGTCCATCCATCGTTTGGTCTCCAAAGTCATGATATGCAACGATCAAAGTCAAGTGCTCCTCGGAAAGGTCGAGCGTGGACACTTCCGAGGGTTTTGGACGCTGCCCGGGGGTTACATGGATCACGATGAGCATCCCGCAGTTGGCTGTGTACGAGAAACCAAGGAAGAACTCGGACTGGACATCGTTTTGGAAAACAACGAACCAGTTGTGACTCAAAACATATTTTCTGATGAAGGCATATCCTTTGTTTCATTCACCTACCAAGCCCGCTGGAACGGAGACCCAACTACGTTGGATGTGCAAACAGAAGAAATTGCTGAGGTCCAATGGTTTGGCATTGAAGAAGCACGACGTATTGCTGTTTCTCACTTCGACCGTGAAGCGTTGCGGTCGCTTTAGTCGGAAATTCCAACGGAAGAACGCGCAGCGTTCAGCGCATCATCCAGCCCCTCTGCGTGTGATCCGCCGCCCTGTGCAAGGGTTGGTCGGCCACCCCCACCACCGCGAATGTGAGGTGCGATTTCTTTCAGGAGGTCAACTGCATTGTACCGTTCTGATGCGATCGTATTTTCTGTTACAGCGATCATGATTTTTCCGCCACCCTCTTTTGAGCCCAACACCGCGAGGGTTGGTTTCGCAGCGTCAAGGGTCAATTCTTTGAGCATTTTTGTCATTTTCTTGAGGTTGCCATGTGCCTCCATGATGACGATTCGAACACCATCAAGCTCTTGAGAATCGGAACCACCTCCGGACGTTCGCAAGCGTACGATTTCTGCCTCCAAGGTTTCGATTCGCTTGCGTTGTTCCTTCCACTCGGTATAGAACCGTTCAGAGGTGCGAGCCAAATCACCATTCGGCACGCCGTACAACTCACTGATTTGTCGAAGAATCTGATCTTGTTCGTGCGCATAATCAAGCGCTGCTTGGCCCGCTACAATATGCAACCGTTCCACACCATCTTGTACGGCTGCGGAGCGTACGATACGGATCGAACCGATTTGCCCAGGTTCATCGTGGTGTGTACCGCCACACGCTTGGATATCGTGGTCTGCGATGCGCAGAATTCGAATCGAGCTCCCCTTTGGAGCGCCGCCTTGATACAAATCAAAACCGTATTTTTTGTCGGCATCTTTTCTGTTAAGCTCAGTTTTTTCAGTCCGTTGGACTTGGACGAGCACCTCATTGGCCAACGCCTCAATTGCATCGAGGTCTGCCCTGTTGAGGCGGCTGAAGTGCGTGATGTCCAAGCGTGCCATCTCAGCCGATTTGTTCGCACCGGCCTGATAGATGTGAGGGCCAAGCACCTGACGTGCGGCACCGCCTACAATGTGGACCGCAGTGTGATGGTCCATGAGTTGCTTGCGTCGCTTCCAATCAATGCTGCCGTGGACGAGGTCCCCCGTATCGAACGAACCATCGACCAAATGTAGAACATGATCGCCAATCTTGCGCGTGTCAAGAACTTTGCATTGCGTTGCAGCGGTCTTAAGGGCGCCATAGTCAGCTTCCTGGCCACCACCCTCGGGATAGAAACAGGTTTTGTCCAAAATGATGGCATGGGTGGCACCTTCTGGCATATCCTCTCCAATCAATGGTAAACAGGCAAGGACTGAACCATCAAATTCCTGTTGCTGAACATCATCATAAAACAGAAGTTGGGTTGCTGGCAGCGAAGGGATTTCTCCAACGAATGGTTTTGCTTCGACTGACTGCGCTGCTTTCTTCGCCATCTTTGCGTGTCGTTCTGCCATCTCTGCTGCAAACCCGGTGCGGACTGAAACTGAAGTCCAGCCTGCGTTTCTTGCCAAATTCACGGCCATTTCCGGAGCCAATCCGTGCGAATCGTTCATGTTGAACAATGTTTCATCAGGAATGCGTTCAGCGTCTTTAGGCAATTGTTTCAATTGAGTATTGATGACATTGCCACCTTTCCTTAACATCTCGCCGTACCGTGCTTCCTCAAGTTCAAGGATCCCCAACAACCCGGCGTGGGTTTGCTTCATGGTTGCTCCTCCAAGATTAACTTCGATATGGTGCTGGGCAAGATCGGCCAAAGAAACTGTCAGGTTCAGTTCATCCCTCAATCGGAGCGTTCGGCGTGCCAACATGCGAGCAAGGTAACCGGCTTTCGCATTCGATGGAACAAGACCGTCGCCCAACATGTTGCACAAAGCGTGAAGGTGGTCTGGAATTGCGTAAATCTTCGCCAATGGTTCTGTAACGGCAGAGAATTGTTCCCCGGTAACTTCGACACCCCGCTCAGCCAAACGACGAAGGAATGTCGAGCGAAGTTGTTCAGCATCGACGCCTGGTTCAATGTTCATGATACCGTTGAGTCGACTCATCTCACCAAGAAGGGCATCCAAATCCAAATCGGGCCATTGGGCGGTAATCGTTGAGAATTGAGCGAGATCTTTGAGCCAGGCTGTGGATTCAGGATAAATGGATTCGTAAATGGTTGGCGTTCCAGCAGCCGCCCAACAAAATCGTTCGAGACCGTAGCCGGTATCGATAATTTGCAAGGGCATTTCTCTGTAACGATCGCCTTTGAGTTCAACATCGCCTTCAGGGTGCTCTTCCATGTTCATGAAGACAAGTGTGGCGAGTTCAAGCCCACCTACGATGACTTCAACGGCCGCACCAGCGTTGCCCCCACCGCACCATGGATTCTCAACATAGGTGATTTCGTTGGCATCGATCCCGAGTGCATCAGTGAGGAGGTCATGGCAGAATCGAACACATTCCTCCATCCAGTAAAACATGCGTCCTTCATCAGGGCGGTTAAACACATGGTGAGCCATCATTTCGAATGTTGTCAGGTGCCGGCCCGAACGACCGACTGCGTCAACATCAGTGAGACGAATGCACGGTTGGGAAATCGTAAGCGGATTCGCAGGTGGTTCCACCTCGCCAGATGTAACATGGGGCTGGAAATCTGCAATGGATGCGATGGTCAGGTGTATATCATCTCGCCATCGTGCCAAAACAGGGTATGGATTGACGCGAGTGTGCTCACGTTCTTCGAAGAAATTTAGAAATGTCTCCCTCATGGCATCTTTCAATGCTTTTCCACGCATCGGATAGCCCTGAATGAGGGGGGCACCGATGAAAGAATACTCATCTTCTGTTGTGTCGCCGCATGTGACTCGATCATCGTCGGTGGTCCAAAACCACAACGATGTGATAGTGCATTGTTTGCGAACAAAACCGTTTTCGTGGAACACGGCTAAATCGATTGGTGGCAAACTCATAGCAACACACCCACGGAGGAACGCTTCTGCGAGCGACGCCTCCTCCTTGAAACCTGTGCCGTGGAATCATCCAATTGACTTGAACAATGCTCAAAGGTGATTCACCCAACGCCCACCCATGGGCGAAGATTGGCGCAATCACCTCTCCGACGAGGGTGATGGAACCATGCGAATCAAGGCCCATGGGAATATGAAGGTCGATGCGAGGCTGGTGACGGACCAACAGCATCTCCTGAACCATGCAGATGATCGTGGCCCTGAACAACTTGTCAACGCCGCTGCCCTTCCGGGAATTGTTGGAGAAGCATGGGCAATGGCTGATTGGCACTTTGGCTACGGTCTGCCGATTGGTGGCGTGATTGCCACAGACACTGAAGCTGGTGAACTCGGGGGGGCCATTTCACCGGGTGGTGTTGGTTTTGACATCAATTGTGGCGTACGAATGTTGGCATTAGATGCAACAGAATCTGATATTCCCAACCTGAAAAAACTGGCTGGGCGTCTTGCGGGTCGCATCCCAGCGGGCGCCTCTGGGAAGGGTGGACTCGATATCAACAGCCAGCAATTGGATGATTTAATTCAACGGGGTGCACATGCCGCTGTCGATTTTGGCTTTGGATTTGACGAAGACCTTGCCCAGATTGAATCCAACGGAATGCTCCATACAGAAGAGGCTGCCATCTCAACAAGAGCACGAGAACGTGGTTTACGTGCCCTCGGCACCCTCGGGAGTGGAAACCATTTCCTTGAACTTCAAACAGTTGGGAAAACAGTGGATGCTGAGACAGCGGAAGAATGGGGATTGTATGAAGGCCAACTCGTGGCCATGATTCACTCAGGGTCTCGTGGTCTTGGACACCAGGTTTGCAGCGACCATGTTCGGGCCCTAGAATCGAGGTACACTTCAAGCAACGGCATGTGGGTCGAGGAATCATGGGGTTATTCCCTACCAGATCGGCAACTCGCTGCAGCCCCCTTCCACAGCAAGGAAGGCCAGTCTTATTTTGACGCAATGAACGCTGCGGCTAATTTCGCATTTGCCAACCGCAGTGCACTTGCCCATCGCCTTCGCGAAGTCCTCCGACTTGAACTTGGCACTGATGGTGAAGCTCGTCTCCTCTATGATGTCGCCCATAACATTGCGAAAGTAGAGCATCATCACATCGATGGTGTGGAATGCAAGGTCTGTGTGCACAGAAAAGGAGCAACACGTGCCTTTGGTGGCGATCACAGTGACCTTTCCGGTGGCTTTGCACAGAGCGGACAACCGGTGCTGGTTCCGGGCGACATGGGAACTGGCTCGTGGCTTTTAGCCGGTCCGAAGCAAGGCACGAACCGAGCATTTGGATCGTCCTGCCACGGTGCGGGTCGAGCCCTCTCGAGAACAAAAGCAAAGAAAACCATCGATGGAAAAGCCCTCAAACTCGAATTGGAAGCGAAAGGCATTCGCATCCATGCATCAACACCAAACGTCTTGGCAGAAGAAGCACCGGATGCTTACAAAGACGTTGATGAAGTCATCGCCCTCACTGATCGTGCTGACCTCGCCCGGCCTGTGGTCCGATTGAACCCTCTCGCCGTCATCAAAGGTTGAACCTTACATGCAGTAGTTGTTTGCTGGTTGGCCAGGAATGGTTGGTGCTGCTCCGCTGTGCACCCCATCTGGCTCTTCGCAAATCACGCTTAGCAACGTGTTCACGAGGTCTTTCAGTTCATCTACTTGGCTCTGAAGATCTCGCACCCTTTGGCGCATCTCCGTTTTTGTTTCAAGCTCTCGCTCCATTTCTCATCCCATCCGGAGAAGTTGCCTTCTCCAAGAAAACATTTGTTAAAATCACCTTATAGCCTTTGAGGGCAACACTTCGCCTCCCCCTCGCATTTCGATAGGTTCAGTTCGACGCGAAGCGGTTATATTGGTCCGGTAAGTCGCCACGACTACTGCCACCGTGGCTTAGCGGTATAGCACCTCATTGGTAATGAGGAGGTCGCGAGTTCAATTCTCGCCGGTGGCTCCATTCTCACTCTTCAAACGAGATGGAACGGTTGAACCGAAGCATTCACTCTTCCGAATCAAGCGGGGTAAGTGCCATAATGTGCATTTTTAGATCTTCCATTTCGGCCTTCATGTCATGAAGGATTTTGGAAAAACCTTGGTCGT
Source organism: Candidatus Poseidoniales archaeon (assembly GCA_009887095.1). GTDB lineage: Archaea > Thermoplasmatota > Poseidoniia > Poseidoniales > Poseidoniaceae > MGIIa-L1. The sequence continues at coordinate 19,510 of QXYC01000023.1, read as the reverse complement.
CCTCGTCTTCGATGTCGATGGCCGCCATTGTGTTTGTGAACACTGCAATGAACATGTTGAGGAATGTGAACGAAGTGCTGATGATGTACGCCATGAAGAAACTCGCTGCCCACCAGCCCTGTTCCTCCACAATCGCTCGTGCGATGCCATTTGACCAAGATTCGAGGGTCATGATTTGGAAAAGTGAGAAGAGGGAAAGACCAAGATTACCGAAGTACATCTCACCTGCATCCCCTCCCTCAGCAAACAGCATCGTACCCATGACAGAGAAGACATACATGACGATGACTAGCAGCCAACTGATGGCCATAATGCCCCGTAATGACCTGACCATGGCTTCAACCATGCGTTGCATCTCTGGCATACTCGATACCAAACGAAGTGCCCGAAACACACGGAACACACGGAGTATGCTAAGTGGACCTGACGCTGGAGCAATCGAAAACAGAACAATCAGGAAGTCAAAATTGTTCCACGAATCACGAAAAAATCGCGGGCCGTTCCCAACCAGTCGAATGGTCAATTCAAGGATGAAGATCCATAGAATAAGCGAGTCAAGCCCATCCAGCACTGAAAGAATCGAATGCGGGAAAGGAAATGTTTCGAGTCCGATGGTCACCGCGTTAATGACAATAAGAGCAAGGATCGCATTTTGAAAGCGAGAACTCTCTGACAAATCATAGCACTTGGCACTGTACTTCATGCGTTATAATTAATTTCGCTTGTTTAAATTCTTACCCCGGTCGAGTCGTCTCCTTGAAATGATTCCTCCCCTCATGAATCGCGGTCGTTGAAAGGGCCAAAACCGGAATGAAATTTATATCTCAACGGTGAGTTTCCAAACATGGCCCTTACCTTTATCGATGCCGTAACAATTCGTTGTGGTACGCACTCAGTGTTCGAAACAGCAAAAGATGAAACAATCGTCATGTGCTTGATTGAGCTACCTGTGGAACGCACAAAAATAAAAACTTGGACCACCTCACGTGGAAACTTCTATCGAAACACTCGAACCATCAGCAGTTTCGTGCCATTTGTGTGACACCATGCGCACAGGTGGAGCGTACGCAGTCTCTCAAAAAAGCGCCGAGAGAGAGATTTGAACTCCCGAATCCAAAGGAAACACGATTTCCAGTCGCGCGCAATACCAGGCTATGCGATCTCGGCTTGTAACTCGGCCACTTGCCTTCCCCGTTTAATGCTCACGGAAAAATATCAATGAGAAAATGTAGTGGCCCGAGCAAAAGAACTCATAGGGAGACCTCTTAGCCAGTGCATGAGCGAGGAACATGGTCCTGACTCTGTGGCACTCTCAGAGGGGGATGTAGCCGCAGGAACCGACCATGGAGGCATGCCATTCCGCCTTCGTGATTTTTCACCACTCGTTTCTGTATCCAGCCTCCATGAACTCGCAGCACCTCTTGACAGGCTCCAGTGTGAAGTGCAATTTCAAACAAAGCTGGCTATTTTCGAATGGGAGCGAAAGCATTGGATCACAATGGCGCTTGGAGCAGTGGCATTCTTGCTGGGTTCACTTTCTCCTGAGGTGATGAGTGGGGGCGACCCTATGCTCATCGGTGCCGAAGGGATTCAATCCGTATCCAGTGCTGTCTTCCTCCAAATGATTCTCTCAGTCATTCTTTGGGTTTGGTTTGCGGTTCAGATCTGGTCGCTCTTTCCAATCATGCGAACCCACGCAATATCTTTGCTCGCGTTCTGGAATCTATTCATCGTAGCACAATTGTTGTACCACAACGAAAACCCATCGTTCCCAATCGGAGTGAGCGCATCCCAAATGATGATGGGAACATTGGTGATCCTCGTCGTTCTCTTCTTCATTTACTTCTTTTGGAAAGCCGTGTCTGAAACACGAGACTTGCACATCGAGGAATACCACCTTCACGAAGACGTTCGATTGATGGAAATGGAAATGGCAGAGCATTCGCTGAGTGGTTGGGGCCTCATGTTGCTTACATGGACGGGAACTACAACGCTCTCATCATGGGCTGGGGCGCATTACATTGCCGATCAAAGCGTTGGCACAATCGGCACACTGCTCGTGCACATCGTGTTCGGACTGCTTTCTCTTCCTGTGCTGATGATGGTTGTTTGGTACCCACAACGGATGCTTGGCCAAGACACAGTGGTACGCACCAAAGCAGCCATAGCAGCAGATGCTGAACTCCTGATTCAAAGCGGAACCACCTCCGTTGCAAACCACGGTAAATCGGTCTGCCCGGAATGTAACGAAGAGGTGAGCATATCTCGAAACAAGAAGGGTGAAATCATGGTACCGTGCGTAACAGAAGGGTGCACTGGACGATCGGCTGTCGGCAAAGCGTGTCCAAAGTGCAAATCAACGACACCAACTCGATATGATTGTCCGTCATGTGGAATTAATGCACCCGTCCTCGATTTCCTGTCTGATGTGGAGGTGTGGTGATGAATTTCAAGCAACTTAGAGAAGATTTCCCGACGCTTAGAGCAGATCCAAACCTCGCATACCTCGATAATGCATGCGTGACACTGAAACCGGATTCTGTTGTCGATGCCATTCATGAATACTACACGACAAGTCCAGGATGTGGTGGTCGTTCGGTTCACAGGTATGGAACGAAAGTTTCCCGACAAACAGCGACAGCTCGCACAAAGTTGGCGGCCTTCATCAATGCAAACAGCAAGAACGAAATGGTGTTCACAAGAAACGCAACTCAATCCTTGAATCAAGTCGCACATGGAATGAAGTGGGACAAAGGCGACGTCGTGCTAACAACCGACCGAGAGCACAACTCCAACCTCGTCCCATGGCTTCAACTCGGACGTGAGCAAGGCGTCGACCACCGAATCGTAGCATCGAATCCAGACAATTCATTCGACATCGAAGGCTTTGAGGCAGCATGTGCAGAAGCAGGATCAAAACTGAAACTCGTATCCATGAGCCATGTTGGCAACCTCGACGGAGTCACCCTCCCGATTAAAGAAATAGCAAAAATCACACATGACCATGGCGCATTGATTTGTGTCGACGGGGCGCAATCTACACCTCATATGAACGTCGACGTCCAAGATTTGGACATCGATTTCCTCGCCTTCTCAATCCACAAAATGTGTGGTCCCTCCGGGATGGGTGGCTTGTGGGGGCGGTACGACCTACTGGAGAATTTACGCACCATCCAAGCTGGAGGACAAACGGTTCAAACCTCGACCTACGATTCAATCGAATGGGCTGCACCACCGGCACGGTTTGAAGGTGGACTTGGCCATTTTTCCGGCATGATTGGAACAGGAGCGGCAATTGATTACCTCGCTGCACTTGACATGAGCGCCGTAAAGCAGCATGAAATCAAGTTGAACAGAATTATGAGCGACACAGTGAGTGGTTTGGCTGGTGTGGACATCATCGGCCCAAAAGACCCTGCGGAACGAGGCGGTATCTGCTCTATTTTGATGCATGATCTTCCTGCACATGACATCGCACTGTTGCTCGACGAAGCAGCAGGCGTGATGGTTCGCAGTGGTCAGCACTGTGTCCACTCATGGTTTAACGCCCGAGGACATGCAAATGGGTCCCTCAGGGCATCCGCATATTTTTACAACACCGAAGAAGAAGTGAAATTGTTTGCTGACACCTTCGAAGAGGCCGTCCAAGCGTTCAGTTGATTCAAATGGAAGAGCAAATTAGTGATGAGGGTGTTCAGAACGAGCACAACCGGGTCGTGATGCCGCCCCTGCAACCATTGCCTCAGATCTCGCAGCCAAGTGTCTGGGATAGCCAAAAGGCAATCCTGCACCCACCACAAACACGCCAACCACAACTCGATGAGGACATTCAGACCGCAAAAAAAATCGTCAGTTTCTCAATCACGTTAATTATGATTGTGAGTCTTGCGTACGCTGGTTTTGTGCTGTTTGACGGTGATGCACTCACAGGCTATCGCCCGGGTGATGCAGCCCTTGACTCCCAGCGTGTGTACAGTGATTTGATTCAGGCTGATCAAGTCAACTTGAACGGGGCAGGCGTAACAGTTTGCATTGTCGATTCAGGACTGAATCCAGACCATCAGGACCTCGATGGTCTAAAAGTGACCAAATGGAAGGATTTTGTTGGCGGAGCGAACAACCCCTACGATGACCACGGGCACGGCACGAGCATGGCAGGAATTTTAGTCGCCGATGGATGGATGAAAGGAGTGGCGCCAAAAGTCAACCTGCTGGTCGCTAAAGCACTCGCTGAAAACGGCTCCGGCGATGACACAGTCGTGGCCGATGCCATCGACTGGTGTGCTGAAAATGGTGCACACATCATTTCGCTATCCCTCGGTGGAGCGCCAGGTATTCTCCCGTTTAATTTTGGAAATGGTCGTTCATCTGCCCAAGCAGCAGAAGAAGCTGTTGAATCTGGAATCTTTGTCATCGCAGCAGCAGGGAACGATGGTGGGGACGATGACGATGGAGACGTCGCTACCCCTTGCAGTGAAACAGCCGTTATTTGCGTAGGTGGCGCAACGCAATCAGGCACCCATTGGGAAGGTTCGTCCGTTGGAGATAACAATGGCCGCATTTGGCCGCTGCCAATCATTACGCCTCGATCGGACCCTCACAAGAAACCAGAGATTGTGGCGCCAGCAAAGTCGGTCGCCGTCATCAACAAGGAAGGAACTTGGTCATTAAGTGATGGCACTAGCGCTGCAACAGTGTACGTCACTGGAGCGATTGCCATGTTGCTCCAAAACAACCCAGAACTCGCAGCGAATGGAACCCAAGACGACATCGCAAACATCAATCAGGTGAAGGAATGGATTCAGCAATCATCGATGCCACGCCCCTCCCAAACCGGTCATGACGACAATTACGGCTACGGCCTGTTACAGATCAAGGCGCTCATCGATGCTGCAAATTCCGATGAATGATTATTTTCGTACCATCGCAACCAACGTACCACCGAAGAGCGGCATGAATCCAATATGATGTGTTTCATTGCACGATTGAATCAATTCAATCCATTCATTGAACCCGTTCACGAGTTCCATACCGTCCGCATCTTCGGGTTCAACATCGCCAACTGGCATGTCAGGTTCGAGCGTAAAAAGAACGCCACCCGGAGCCAAAAATGGTAGCATCAGTTCTACATTCTTTGCCCGTTGAGCGTTTGTCCCATCGACAATGATGGCATCGGCTTCCGGTTGGATTGGTGCGTCGCCCACTTCAAGTCCTGTGGATGATGCTGCCTTCCATGCAAGGGTTTCCCCCACCAATGCATCGAGAACGCCAACAACAATTTTGGTGTAGGATTCCCCTTCGTAACGGGTCATGAGTCGATGTAAGATGACGGCAAATTTAGCGCCATTTTCGATGATGTCATACCGTTCGGGAGTGAACCCATCCGAGGTGAAGAGGTCATACACCCAAGCCGAGCGGTGGCCGATGCCACCGCCAACCTCGATCATTCGTTGGGGCTTGAGACGGGCCAGTGCATCCCGCAGGCGTCGGTGAACAGAAATTGACCATGTAGAAAGGCCCATGTGCTGAAGTTGTGACCCAATATTTGCAGCGATTTCGGGCTCGTCTCGGCTTCGCAATGGGTCGGCACTCAGCAACTGAGCGAGCGCATCAGTTTTGTCGAGCGTCGCATCGGCCCCCGCTTCACTTGACATGAATTGGCCTCATGTGGCACCCCCTTGAAGCCTCGCATCCGACCACATCATGCGCCGGTGACTTCAAACGAGAGGGATTGCGCGCAGAGCATGGGGAACTGCATGGAAGACGACAAATCGATGGACGATTTTTTCGAAGAAGAGGAAGTCTTTCTCGAAAATGCAGTTCACTGCCCGATTTGCGATGATTTGACTGGTCATGAAATACTCAATGAGAAACCCAAAGGAACAGGTGCAGATTACTTGCTAAAATGCATTGATTGCAGCAAGGTACACACAGTACATATTCGGCCTCCACCAGTTGTCGAAATCCCATTCATCCTCACTGAAGGCCCCCAATCAAGCACCTCTCGATTGGAAATAGACGCCGATGAAATGATCGAACTCGAGGACGTTTTCAAGGACGGTGAGAAACTTTGGCGAATCAATCAGATTGAACTCCACAATGGAAAGAAAGCAAAGCGAGCCGAAGCGAGCCTCATCGCTCGTGCCTCAGCCCTTCGCTCTGACATGGTGCGTGTGAAACTCACCATGACGCGCGGGGAAGAATCTGAAGCTGACGTGTTGGTTGTTCCTGAGGAGACGAAATATACTGCAGGACACCTCATTGACCTCGAAGGAAAAACATGGCGAATCCGAGCCATCCATACGGGAAGAGGTCGAACTCTCCGTGGTACGGTCGATGCACCAGATATCAAGCGAATGTATTTGCATGAACCACCAAATCCTGAGCACTTTGAACCCCGCACTCCGAGGGAACGACGCCAAGCATGGAAAGAGGGCCGACTCGGATTCAATCCAAATCCAGTGCTTCCCAAAGAAATTACGAAGAAGGGTGTCAATCCAAACAACCGTCGTAGAAAGCAGCCAAGACGCTGATTATGGACGATTTGTCCAGGGCATCAAGAATGCCTTGGCAACTTGAGCGCCCACAGTTGGGTTTTCTTTCAAACGGCGTATGCTGTACTCATACCACTTTTCGCCGTACGGTATGTACACCCGGGTGCGGTGACCCGCAGCGGCTAATTTTCTACGAAGGGGTCCACGAACACCAAGGAGCATTTGAAATTCATAGCCGGGCCCTTTGAAATCCCGGGCATCCCCTGAATTTGTTCGAGGGTCTTCGATCCCGGGACCCATTCCGAACGATTCCAATGCAGATGTTGCGTGGTTGATAACTGGAAGGTCATGGCTTGCTATCGAGCAGTACGCACCAGCCGCAAGCATTCGATCGATGGAGGCATTTGTTGCGTCAACAATATCCTGGTAACCTGTGTAGGCTATTTCTTCTGGTTCGAGATAGATTCCCTTGCAGATTCTGTAGTCAGCTGCTGGGCCGAGTTCAGTTTCAAGGTAATTGATGTCGTCAAGCGTTCTGAAGAGGCGACCCTGAAGGACGGTACCAACATTGGTGAGCCCTTGTTTGTGGAGGTCGATGACGGCCTGAATCGTATCTGTTGTGACGCGATGGTCTTCCATGTCGAGGCGAACAAACATATTCTGCTCATTAGCCATCCGAACAAGTTTCTCGATGTTTGCCATGCCTTTTTCTTTGTCGATAAGCAAGCCAAACGCTGTCGGCTTGATCGATAAATTCGCATCTAAATTTGAAGAGCGAATGGCTTGGAGAACTCGAACGTATTCATCGAGGAAAAATTGCGCTTCGTCCATGTTAGAGATTTCTTCCCCCAAAACATCGACCGTGAAGCATGCTCCTTCACTGCTCAGACGTTTCATGATTCGGAGCGCATCATCAAGCGTTGAACCAGCCACATAACGCCGTGAAACCCAACCGACGAACCATTTTGGCATACGAACGGTAGCGGCCACGACCGTTCGAGAAAAGAGACCGACCATGGCTTCACCTGTTTCATTGTCAGTGCAGGAGATTCTTGAGGCTTGTTGCTCTTATGGTTGAAGGGTTTGACATCATTCAACTAAACCAAGCACGCCTTTTCGCTTCAAAAGTGGAATTCCTAAGTCAGACAAATGCTTCCGAATGGCTTGTCGTTGCCACCCCTTGAACGCCTTTCGATCCATCGAGAACACAATGTTTCCACCGGGGAAGGCTCGTTGAGTCGAAGCAAGGGCTGCATCAATGGATTGCCGCCACAAGCCAGAGGCAAGTTGCCCCTCTTCTGGTTCGTCCTCAAATGGCAACGCATAGGTGGCGAGCATGTGACCCAACCAAACGCCTTCTGTTGAAGCGATGATGTTTCCTCGGGGCGCATAGTGCCCGCCACCCAACGTGATGAGAACCGGTTCGCCCTTGTTCACTTCTTCATCCCATGAACCAAAGCCTGGACCTCCATCCAAACCCAAGCCATCGTGAATGAGTTGACCGAGCAATGCCGCTGCGCCGGCGTGACCCCATGTTGCCGATGTGGAACCAACCTCGATGAACAAACATGGAACATTGAGCCAAGGGCCATGATGGGTTACTTCAAGGGAAACATCGAACGCTTCGCCTAAGTCGACATTCGGCGTGCGTTCGAGAAGACATCGCCACCAAGAGGCGAGGCGTGTTGAAGGCGGCGGTGCGTCCCCTGCTTTCCCACCGTATGGAGGGTGACTGTGAGGATCAAGTTGCATCACACCGATTGGGTGAACTGTCAAACATGCCCGCCCACTTTCTGCGACGTGGCGTGATGGAAAGATGACTTCACGAACCGTTTCGCCTGTTGACTCGAACCAACGTTGGTCGATGTTGTCTTCACGCAAGACACCTTCGGGAAAGACCCACATTCGGACATGTTGACTTCCGTAAGCGGGGTAACCCTCCACAGCCGTCAAGGCCTTCCATGCCCCAATTTTTCGGATAAAGTCAGCTTGGTTCGTAGATGCGATGTCGCCTCCACTCACTGCGATGAGCACAACATTGTCCGCACCCATGAGTTTACCACTGTGGCCTGTCTTTTCACTCTGTTGTGTGGGAGGATTGACAAACCACCCCGACAACCATGACCTATGACGGGGGAACTTCCACCAAAGGTACCCTTCCACGCCTTGACTGTGATTCCACACAAAACCGGTCACCTCGCTGTGGGCATTGATGGCGAATTTCAATACCTCGATGCAGCGTTATCCCCCACCGGTGAAGTGCGCAAGCCATTTCCAATGGGCGTCCGGCACACCTGCATCACAAACGATGTCGTCGTCGCAACGTGGGTGGATCATGAACTTTTGATGGCTAGAATGGCAGCCTTCAAATTCGATACGCCGCTCAAAGATGGTGTTGAGCGAGGTGATTTGCGCATCCGAACAAGCATCGATACGGCGCTACACCCTGCGGGCTCAGCGTGGTCCCATGTCCTCGATGCAGAACCGTTAGCGTTGTGTGGTCACCCCACCGGATTTGCGTTCGTTTTGTACAGCAAAGGTATCTATGCAATGGGGAGAGACGCTGGAGAACACTGGCGAGTGGAACTCCCAACATGGGCAGAATTGAAGAAACTACCACGGGCAAACGACATTGTTACGATTACCCACTCAAATGACCAGTTGAAGGTCTGGTCACGAGGCGGTGGGACTCAATCGTACGATGCGAACTCAGGAGATTTGCTTTCGACACATGTCTTCCACTATGATGGAGTTCTCCAACAAGTTTACGCCGATGCCACCCATGAACTATTGGTCTACGATGACGGAGCCGTTGTGTGGCTGGATGGAGGCGTCACATTAGTTGAAGGAAAACTGGCCGGCCCCGTTCAACATGCCTTTTGGAACGAGGAAGAGCGAGCGTGGCGTGTTGCGGGTTGGCGAGAGGAACTACGATTGTCCGCCGAGGGTGTAGAGCGCACTTCAATGCCTGAGATTCCTGTTCACATTCTCTCAGTCGATCGGCGAGTGATGATGTTGCTGAACAACGGCGAGTGGATTGACTCAGCCTTGTAAGCACTCATACACGGGCATCGTTCCCAATTCAACGCTTGCGCTCAACGTCTTCGTAAAGAGCAGGGGATCTTCCAGAGGAAAATCACTCAATGGTCACAGTGTATCCACAGCGGCCGCAGGATTTGCGATCTTTGTGAACGGCCAAGAACACGCCTGGGCCACATTGTGGACAGAACTCTGCGTTGCGAGTCAAGGTGCCGTCTTCACCAACGGTGTACTTCGACCACTTTGCGCCAGCTTTAGGACCGTCGCCCATCACTCGTCACCCCCTTCGGAGGATTCTTCAGCTTCTGGTGCCTTTGGAGTCCAGAATTGCTCGTGTCGCTTGTGGATATATTCTGGTTCAACGCTCATGGCTTCTTGATTGTTGTAGATGTATGCCATACCTGTGGTCAATGGCTGGCCAAAGCGCGTGTTGCAGTCCTTGACAACGATGCAGTCTGGGTTCGACCCAGGTTCAAGGGTGCGTACAAGGTCCATGACTTCCTTGCGGGAAGGAGTGGCCATTCCGAGGTGTTGCCAGCGGAAACTGATTTCCACACGGTTGAGTAGTTTGTTTTCGATTCTGTTTATGATTTCCATACTGTTCATCTCCTTATCGGTTGCTTACTTTGAGAGCATATTTGCCAGGTAGTTCAACTTCCAAACGCTTGGCGATTTCTGAGCGGTTTGGATTCACGATGATCACGTATCCTTGGTGATCGGTCGAGACTTGGGCGGATGGGTGACGAGGGCATTGGTCAACACCGTCCTCCAAGACGAGGTGGCATTCTGCACATGCAAACGGATTCTTAGCCATGCATCATCACCTCATTCGTTGTCCTCATCGAGCCAGCTGTGGCAGCCGAGTCCAGGTTGCTTGCTTGTCAAACCAATCTTGGAGCGGCGAGGATCGGAAGTATCCGGGGAAAGTGATACAATGCGGGCACGCACGGAGTTACCAACACCAATTCTGCGACCGGTTTGGCGGCCTTCAATCCATCCCATGCCAACATTTGCGTCGACCATGTCATCCATGATTTGGGATTTGTGGAGAAGAGCTTCCATTGGGCCAATTCGGACGAACGCACCGAATTCGTTTACTTCGGAAACTGCGCCTTCGACGACTTCGTAATCTTCCATGCAGAAAAGAACTGCATCGAAACGAACCCGCTGGTAAATTGCCCCGTCTCCGTGGATGATTCGACCACGGCCCAAGGGTTCGTGGTTGGTGGTGAGGAGAATGAAACGGTTCTCTTCATCAAATCGGCCTTCGAACGCTGTCATCGAGAGACGATCGATGTGGTCGTTCAAGGATGCACCCTTGCGCATGTATTCGGCAGGAATGCGGATTGTGTCTTCCCTTGATACGATTTTGTACATTGTGTTCACCTCTGCGGAAGACCGCTCGGAGGCAAGATGTGAAGAGGAGTGGGGAACCCATTCCGTCCTTCACCGGCACTCGCCTCTGGAGAGAAGTCGACCGTAGTCAGTTTTGCCACCAACGACCTCTATTTAATCCACTCGCATAACAATGCGGCGAGAGGATGGATAAAACCACGCCACATCAACCTGTTTTGGGATACCTTCGACCCCAGAAGAATCACTCCTTTTGGAGGCAGAGCGCCATAACCCATAACAACCCCCGGAACCTGCTGTGCATTCATGACCAGCGAAACGCAGGACAGCGGGCGGAAATTCGCCTCGGCGCTGGTGCCTGTGTTGATGTTCATTCTAGCATCCCTATCACCCCTTGTTGTTGCTCCAAATTCAGACCTGAATCTCGATGAGGAACACACGAGCATGCAAACTGGAACAGGTGGAGCATGGACTGGACTTGAACAACCATGGGGTCAGTTTGGCCACACCCCCACTCACAATGGCAGCATGCCTGCTCACGGTCCTGAAGGCGGGCCTGCGGACGGCTCCGTCGATGATGTCACCGTCTTAGGGACCATCGAAAACCCGGGGGTCAACTGGGAGGCGCTCGATGATGGAAGCGACTTGTACGGCTCCATCATTGCAGACTTTTCAGCGAGCATCACTGCTCCAGAGGCAGCCAAAGAACGCTGCGCAGAAGATGATCTTTTCGCAGTTCTCGTTCACAACGATGGGACAAACACCTACCTAAGCCTGGTTTCAGGGGATGATGCCAAATTAGCATGGGAAGTGAACATTGGGGAAACCAACGACGTACGTTCCACGCCCGCCATCGTTGATGTCGACCAAGACGGAAGGCAGGAAATCGTGCTCGTGTACGACACAGCCAACGCCCTCAACATCGAAGTATGGTCACCTGAACTCGAATGCAGCGAATCAGGTTGGCAGAAATCAGGCCATGAAAATGAGCAATATTGGAGTTATTCCGACGTAGACTACCGAATTGGCATCCAAAGCCCACACGCACCAACATCGCAGAGTAATCACCTCTCGATTACGCAACCCCTCGTTGCAGATCTCGCCCTCGATGGTACACCCGAATTGGTCCTAGCCGTCGTGGATGAAACATCGAACGACCCGACAGTCCTCTCATTTGGATTATCATCAAGCGTACCGAGTGATTCAAACTGGGAAGTGACCCTCGACCGAGGCACCCACCCTTCATCCCCTGCATGGGCGGCATTAGATTCAAGCACCACAGCAATTGTCCTGACAACCATTGATTCAAACGGTGGATCGATGTGGATTTGGAGAATTGATGGTGCCTCAGGTTCGCTGGATTGGGAACGTGTGGCAGTTCAAGGCACTGATTCTGATTCGGATGCACCACGTCTCCGCCTCCCTGGCCCTGTCATTGCACAGTTAGACAATGATGATGCCCCTGAAATGATCCTCACTGTTCCAACCGATGCCAACGGGCGAACATCAGGCCTCGGAGCACGGTTCATAGGAATGGAGATGACATCGACGACTGAAATTTTCAATTTCCGAGCACCAAATGGGTACGCCGATGCTGAACCCTTGGTGGTCGACACCACCGGTGACGGATTGCATGACCGTTTGTGTTGGGTGACATGGTACTCTGAATCACAGTTCTCGTTCAACCGTCAAGGCTTGACAGGTTGTCATGACATCAGCGACGAGACACCGCTCAAAGAATGGTCAAGGGACCTCCAACGGGGCGCTGGAAACGACAACGACGAGATCGCAGTCGCTTCGCCACTATGGCTAGATATCGATGGGAATGGAGCACCCGAATTGATTGTTCCTTTCGGCATGCGTCTCTACGGCTTTGATGGAGAGACCGGTGCATCTGCTGACATCAACGACGCATGGTCTTCGCCACTCGCCATGCCACATCGAGTGTGGGCGAGCCCTGCAGCAGCCGATATGGACGGAGACGGTACCATTGACATCCTCATTGGTGATACGTTGGTGTCTCACCTTGCTACCGACTTGGCCCCGCTTGCAGATGGCCGGGGCATTAGTTTCAATCCAGCAAGTCCCGATCCGGGAGAGACTGTCACCGTGACAGGGTCCTTTTCGAACGTTGGAACGCTGGACAACGAAGACAATGTGGACGTTGTGTTGCGCATGAACGGGAATGAGTTGACTCGTGAGCGCTTTGCAGATGTTGAGCCAGTCTCGCCGAGTGGCGAAGGTGGTCCACTGACATTCAGCGCAACCTTCACTGCAGCATTAGGCGAACATGAATTCACGCTTGTCCTCGATGTGAATAATAACTTGACTGAGTCGAGAAAGGACAACAACAACCAATCGGTTACCTTGACGATTGTTGACCCCTATGTTGCACGCATCGATCCGCCGCTTGACCCAATTCGAATCGCACCTGGCAATTCAGAGACGATTCAAATCGCCCTCACGGCCACGGGTTCACGCACTGCTGATTGGACCATGTCTGTCGACGATACAGCCCTTCCTTCCGGATGGTCCTTTGCACCAGTTGCCGGTGCGGACCTCAACCCCAACCTTGCCCCAAGCACTCCGATGAGCATTGACTTTAGCGTAAGCATCCCTCCAACAGCCTTGGGCGACGAAAACTCCTATGTCGACTTGTTGCTGACCCTCGACGATGATGAGGAAGTCACCTCAACACTGCGCCTCCCCATCGAAGTGCTACGGACCCGTGGCCTTTCAGTCGTTGGACCTGCGGGGCTGAGCGAGTCGGACGGGATTGGACGCCCGAATCACGATGCAAAAGCATGGCTTGTCGTCGAAAACCTAGGAAACGCCCAAGAGAGCACGACATCAATCGATTGGACTGCTCCATCGTGGGGCGGTACACCTGCGCTGTACACAGCTGATGGCACTGAAGTGTTCTCACTCACGCTTGCGCCCAATGAAGATGTCGAGTTGTTCGCTACCCTTGGCGTCCCGGTGGGTACGACCCTTGGCACCTCAACAAGCAGCATGCTCACCGTTTGCATCGGCAGTGGCGAAGACACCCTTTGCCAGGACTTAGATGTCAATTTCCACGCAAGCGAACTTGCAGCATCACCCTCACACATACGCACCCTTCCCGACTCAACACTCGAGTGGACATTGGAAGCCACCCTGCCTTCGGACGGTCATCTCGAATGGAACATGGCCCAAGCTCAAATGATTCATACTGGCTGGGTATGGTCGGCAACTGGCGATGCTTCGGTCAATGGGACAACGCTGGAAATAGTTGGTACACCTGGTGAAACAGCATCAGCAGTTCTCCAACTGACGTTGCCTGTGAACGCAGTACCTCAGCGTCATGTTTTTGCAACCGCCGAGTCAACAGAACCCCACTATGAACTGAACATCACATTGCATGTATTGCAAGTGTTCCGTTCAGCAGCGACCGTTCTCGAACCAACCCCGCTTATTCTTGGCGATCCCGTCGATCTCAAGGTAGGTGAGACACAGTCTGTTCTTCTGCGACTGGAAAACCCAGGCAACGGCGAGGACACGTTCATTCTCACGGGCTCCGTTGTTGCTGATCCAAACATGACGCCACAACCAGAAGTCGAATTCACAATTTACAATCCAGAGCGAACCCTCGGCCCTCTTGCGACCACCATCGCAACAGTTGATGTGATTCTTGACGAAGACACACCTGCTCTCAACCCGTTCCAGTTACAATTCACATGGACATCGCAGGGCGAGGGCAACATAGCATCTGCGACAGCGTTGACCGTGCAGGCAGAGCCGGATTACCGTTGGGAAATTGACGAGATCGATATCGAGGCCACGGAGGTGGCACCAGGCGACGAAGTGACCATTGATTTCAAAGTGAAAAACATAGGAAACACGCCCGACACGCTCACAGTCAACCCGTCGTTTACAGTGGCCCATGCTGGGAACGACACATCCACTTGGAGCGCTTCAAGCAACAGCAGTGAGCAAATTGATGTCAATGGAACACAATCGATGAGCATCGGATTCACCGTCCCACACAATGCTTGGTTCATGACCGAAGTGACGCTTTCGATGGACTTGTACTCAGGCAATGTCTACGTCAGCAATGAGACTGTTGATTTTTCCGTAGTTCATGCATCTGCTTGGCGATTCAACCTTTCGGACACCTCGCTCACGATCGCCCCAGGGGGGGAAAATCTCACTCTGAAAGTCGATCAGCTTGGAAACCACCCTGAGGCACCCTGGTTCACAAAAGCCGGGCAAGGATGGCCGATTGATCTCCCAGAGAATGGCGAGACAGTCAACCCTGGTGAATCGACAACAATGACGGTGTTTGTCACCCCCCCTGAAGACGCATTGGCAGGCGAAGTCGGTGTGCTGCGCATTCGTATTTCAGACGCCAATGGAGCCGGGCAAATCGTGCAAGAAATTCCGGTCCGTGTTGGACAAGAGGCGAACATCAGCGTTGAACATCGCGGTACGTGGAAGGTCAACGAAGACGGTGGTATGCCAACTGCGTGGCTCGAGAACAACGGCAATGATGTCGCAGTTGTGCAGATTTCTATTGAGGGATTACCAACTGGATGGTTGCTCAATGGTTCGAACCAAGTGGTCATTGCCCCGGGCCAACTTCTCGGACTTCCTCTGATGCTCACACCAGATGCAACTTGGAACCTCCAACGATTCCTCGTGACCATCAAAGTGAACCATCCATCATTGGGTGAGATAGCACACGATTTGGAGATCGAGTACGGGTCTCACACCTTCCATACGACCCCGGTCCATTTGGCAAAAGAAGGGACTCCAATTACCATTCAATTCGGACAACCAGTGGACAGCGGCCTCACAAGCAGCGACACAGTTGAATTTGGGGGACAGTCAATTTCGTTCACAATGGGAAGTGAGGAAAATGAACTGCTTCTCGAATCATCCACCGACAGCACCAACAGAATGTCCATCTTCACATCAGGGTACTCGCTCCCCAGCGTTGATGTTGATTGTGACCTTGACGAACAAGCGTTCAGCAACCTTGGAAGAATTGTTCTCACCGGAAGTGTCGGTGAATGTCAAATCACAGCATCGGACCAAGCACCGGTGAAAGCCACCATCCTGCTCATTTCCGACCAAGGCGACACGGTGCCGTTGCGATCATCAGGAATTTCACTGGGCAGTGGAGAAAACGGAACATATGACTTGAATGTCAGTTCGTGGACACCTGAGGCTGCCAAGATGAGCGTCACTGTGATGGTGGTCGACTCTCATGGTCGAATTTTGAATGAAGACACCGTTGAAGTAGTGGCTCGAAAATCAGGTTGGAATGTTGGCATTTTCTCGTTCACGGCGGATGAAGAACTCAAAGTCAGTATTCTAAGAACATCGTATGACGTGCTCGAGGGTGTCAACTGCCGGGTGGAGATCAACACGGTCGACAACAGTCTGGATGAGCCGCTTGTTCGAGTGATCGATATCGCAGAAGGTGATTTCCCGCCCGTTGTGATTATCCCAGCACCTTCCGACCTTGCAGACAATAAACAATTGAGAGCCACGCTGGGCTGCGATACACCGTATGACGTCGATGATGATCAAAGCGACAATGAAGCGACCGCCCTTTACACCAAAGCACAACAACCAATTGTGGAAAGCAGTGAAATCGTCATTTCACTCGTTGTAGCAAGCCTCTTGTTGGTCGTTGCGTACTTAGCCGGGCTGATGGGCACCAAACCGAAAACAGATTCGAAGCCTAAGGTGAAACCGCTTCCAACCACCACTGCACAACCAAAGTCAGAACCGAGCCCAGTGGAAGAAGTCGACGAGGAAGAGGATGAATTCTCATTCGAACTGACAGAGGAACAAGTTACAGAAAGCATCGTCGCGGAAGAGCCACAACAAGTTGACACGGTGGAGATCATCGACCTTCCAGATGAAGAAGATGTTACACCATCCGGGCGTTTGGCATCATTGCGGGATGAAATGTCAGACAACCAACCCTCTGCAGAGGGAAGAGAAGACAGAATGCGCCGGTTCTTCGGTGACCAGTGAGCAATACAGGTGCAAGCCCTTATCATGCATCGGCCGAAGCCGGCAACATGGACCTTGATGGATTGGATGGCGGCACGAGTCCGTTCATCACACTCGATGCTTGTGATGGTACGCTCGTCACACGCCTGGTTTCTGCGCTTGAAGAAGCAGCAGCCGGAAACAATACACATTGGTCCACAATGATGGATGAGAATCCATCTGTTGCCGAGCGCCTCAAAGGCCAAGGTATTGAAAATCCGAATGACCGATCAAGCATTGCATGGGACGACCCCACGCTCCTGTTCACGGCAGCAATCGTGCTTACAAGTGAAGGTCGAGCACTCCCGTTAGGCGATGGTAAGGCACGGGAGCGAATTGGCAGGTTCCCATTTGGTGACGGCTCACCCATCAGTTACATGATTGAATACATGCGACCAAACCATCAACGAGCCGCCTTAACGCAGCGAATTGGCATGGAGGAAATTTTAACTCTCCTCAACAAGTTGAACCATGGCCTAAGCGACCAACACATTGGCCATCACAGGTACAATGAAGGAAAAGCGGGAATGGACATCCGAGGCTATCTTTCCGCTGAAGAAGTTCGAACCTTGCGACTCGGCCTCGCTGGACGTGGTTGGAGTGTTACCGCTGATGAGCCACTTGACGGTGGCATGCGAGATGCAAGCAAGAACCTCATCGCAGTCCTACGAGCGGCAGAACGTCGCGATGTTGGCGTGTTTTTGCGTACCCATTCCTAATTAGAATGGTGAAGATGTAAGTCGCTCGTACATTGATGCATAGAGAGCAGCAGTGCTGTCGATGACCTCTTGAGGGAGTGCCGGAATTGGGGGATCTTCTGCGCCGCCATCACGGGCTGCTTTCAAGTTGGCTTGATGGCCTGTCTCGATGTAATGTGTGCGAACTGATTCTTTGGACAATTCGATGCATTCACCATTTGCGTATGCCTCAGCGTCCCACCAACGATCCTCATCAAGCGTACCAAAGGTATCGACGAGTACGACCTTGCGGTTTGGTCCCAATGCGAATTCTTTCTTCCCATCGACGTGGATAAGACCATTCTTCGCAGCCTCTCGTTCAATCATCTGATCGATTCGAAGCACTGCATCGAAGATAGCGTTCAGCTCATCTTCCGTAATGTTGGATATCTCAAGGGCCTCCTCGTTTGTGATGTTCCGATCAAATGCTTCGAACTTGGTCGTTACTTCAAGGAATGGTTTTTCCAATTTTGCACCATACTCGCAGTCTGCTGCAACACCAAGTTGCTCTGGCGTGAGTTCACCACGTTGGAACCTGCGCCAAGCAGATCCTGAGAGGTAATGTCGACAAATGATTTCGAGGGGAACAAAGACCCACTCCATATCACGAGGAATCATTCCAGGTTCCTTGATGATCTCGACCTTTCGAACCAAGCATCGTTCTGCGGCGTTGACCTCAACAAGGTGAGTCCCACAAATGCCTTCTTCCTCGATGAGTTTGAACCAATGTGCTGTGGTCCGATTGAGGGATTCACCCTTGCGTGGAATCAACGATGGAATAATTTGGTCGAACACAGAAATTTGGTTGGTGAATCGGAATTCGAGGATATCCGGATCGTCGGTCGACCATACTTGCTTCACTTTGCCTTGATAGAGCATCTCTGCCATGACTCATGACCATGAAATAAGGCCTTTGAACATTTCACTCAGTGTCCACTGATCAAATGAGGCCAAGAGCGTCTTCCATTCGGTTCAATTCAGGGCCTGTGGTCTCCGTACCGGCGATAACGCCGTTATTCGAAGCGCATGAACCAGCACCGACGTATGGCGAACCGAAAGCAACGGTACCAACCATAGGTGGAACGCCAAGAACTTCTTCGATGAGAAGAACTTCCTCGGGCGTCACGTCAGGATGGAGCAGCACACCTTGATCGTTGGTAACACCCAAGCTTCCGACGACATCTTGACCGGCAATGGTTGTAGCAGCAACTTGAACGCCCATCACTTCTGACATGATTTCCAAACCATCGGTTGGAATACTCGGAGAAGCGATGACGCCTTGTTCGTTGACAAGCAGGAGGTTACCAGCGGTGTTGACACCACCTTCCATCACGACGACGTCTCCGAAGGCAGTCAGAGCATCAATATCGGTTTCCGTGGCGATATCTGCAACGGCCATTCCCCGGCTGTTTCCAGCCACGAGAGCGCCGATGAGATTCGAGCCGCCAATGGAGATTGGATGCATTTCGAGTTCCAGGCATGTTTCAATTTTCTCAAGAACATGAACTGGGAGTTCTGCAGGATGGAGGACAACATTTCCGACCGCAGCAAGGTGAATACCCACTTGATCACTACCGAAAATGTCCGCTGTGTCAATTGGCATACAGGTGTCCTCTTTTGGGGTGCTGTCGGGTATGTGTTATCAGTCTATTGAACGCAAAAAAGGCCGGCACTCCAAAAGGAGCGACCGGCCAAGCGCCCACCGAAGTGAGATTTGAGGATGACCCGAAGGTGAAAGAAGAGGGGCACAGTGACTACCTTTCCCGTGGACTCTCGTACCACAGTAATGGGAGAGACGCAGGCAGGCTTGACTTCTGGGTTCGGAATGAGACCAGGTAAACA
>QXYC01000022.1 GCA_009887095.1 Candidatus Poseidoniales archaeon | reverse complement strand
TTTCATGGAAAGCAACGATCTTCCCGGCTTCGAAACTCTGACTGGAATTACTGCCATCCTTCTTGCCATGTATTACGTGTACAAAACGCAAACGATCGATCGCAACTCTCGACAAGATTGAGTCCTGATCTCACAATTCAGTGATGTCTTCACGCTCGGTTGACACACCAAACGCTGCTTGTGCCTCTGCATAGACCGCCCCATCAATTGATCCATCTCGGACAAGGGCGGAAAGCGCTGCCAGAGCAATCGCAGCACCGTCGATTTCGAAGAAGCGGCGAAGCGCCTCTCGAGTGTCTGAACGGCCAAAGCCATCGGTACCGAGCACGGTGTAATGGCCACCGACCCACTGTCGAATCATGTCTGGCACTGCCGCCATGTTATCCGAAACGGCAATCACAGGCACGCTCGCTTTCCCGAGCATTTGTTCAATCCAAGGCTGCTTCACATCTTCTGTTGGGTGGAGCCGGTTGTATCGATCGCATGCCATTCCTTCTCGGCGCAATTCACCATAGGATGTTGCAGAGAAGATTTCGGCACGAACGCCATAGGTTTCGAGTTTCTCAACTGCATCGAGCACTTGGACCATGATTGGGCCAGAGCCGATGAGGCGAACGATTGGCCCGTCGCCCTTTGGTGCGCCTCGAAGCAGGTACATGCCGCGAATGATGCCTTCATCAACGCCCTCCGGCTTTGGCGGCATCGGGTAATTCTCATTGTAAACCGCAATGTAATGGATGACATCTTTGTCTTGAGCGTACATCTCATCGATGCCATGGCGGATGATGGTGGCCAACTCGTAAGCGAATGCGGGATCCCATGCTCGCACGGCAGGGTTGGTGTGGGCCATCAGGAGGGAGTGGCCATCCTGGTGTTGGAGGCCTTCTCCATTGAGGGTGGTTCGTCCGGAGGTTGCGCCCATCAGGAATCCACGGGCGCGCTGATCGGCTGCCGACCAAATGAGGTCAGCCACACGTTGGAACCCGAACATCGAGTAGAAGGTGTAGAACGGCACGGTTGGGTAGTGGTGTGTAGAATACGAAGTTGCCGAAGCGATGAACGTCGAGGTTGCCCCCGCTTCATTGATGCCTTCTTCCAAGAGTTGGCCTTTGGCCGATTCTTTGTACTTCATCAGCACTTTGTGGTCAACTGGTTTGTACAATTGCCCCTCTGGATGGTAGATGCCAAATTCAGCGAACAATGGATCCATACCGAAGGTTCGCGCTTCATCCGGAATGATTGGGACAATTCGTTCTCCGAAGCCCTTGTCTTTCATCAGGGCGCGCAAAATTCGCACAAATGCCATGGTTGTTGACACCTGCATCTTTCCTTTGGTGCCTTTATCGAACTCCGCATAGGCTGCCGCATCTGGAAGGGTGAGATCGAACGCTGGAACCGTGCGGCTTGGCATGAACCCATCCATTGCAGCCCGACGCTCCTTGGCGTAAGCAACGAGTTCAGGAACATCCTCTGGCATCACATATGGATAGGCTTCCAAGTCTTCATCGGTGAACGGCAATCCGAGGTCGTCTCGCATGTACTGCATGCTTTCCATGTCGGCCTTTTTCTTCTGGTGGGTGGTGTTGCGTCCTGCGAAGGCGGGACCAAGTCCGTAGCCCTTGATGGTGCGCATGAGCACAACGGTTGGCTGACCTTTGTGAGCGGTGGCCTGAGCGTAGGCTGCATGGAGCTTGATGAAATCATGACCCCCAACATCAGCACAGAGGTCAACGAGATCATCATCGCTAAGATGAGCGACAAGCGCTTGAAGCACCTCAGAATTGAACAATTCTTTGCGGATGGTTGCTCCATCTGCGGTCATGATGCGTTGCTCGTCACCATCGACGAGTGAATCGAGGCGAGCAGAAAGAGCGCCGCTGGTATCTCGGGCGAACAAGTCGTCCCAACTGCTGCCCCAGAGCACCTTGATGACATTCCAGCCTGCTCCGCGGAAGCGACCTTCGAGTTCTTGGACGATTTTCGAGTTCCCACGAACTGGGCCATCGAGGCGCTGAAGGTTGCAATTCATGGTCATCACAATGTTGTCAAGGCCTTCTCGACCTGCGAGTGAAAGTTGGGAAAGGGATTCTGGTTCGTCAGATTCTCCATCACCCATGGTGTACCACACCCGAGAGTTGGCCGTTGAAACAAGGCCGCGGTCCTCGAGGTAGCGATTGAAGCGCGCTTGATGAATGGCGGTCATTGCACCGAGGCCCATGCTCACGGTTGGGAATTCCCAGAAGTCTGGCATCAGACGTGGGTGGGGGTAGGAAGAAAGGCCCTTGCCGGCGGTTTCTTGGCGGAATGCTTCCATTTGCTCGTGGGTCAAACGGCCTTCGAGCCAGGCCCGGGCGTAAATGCCCGGTGAGGCATGGCCTTGCCAGTACAAGTGATCGCCTTGGCCAGCACCGTCTTTGCCTCTGAAGAAGTGATTGAATCCTACCTCCCAAGCGTGAGAAGCAGAAGCATAGGTGGAGATGTGGCCACCAATACCTTCGAAGTACTTGTTTCCGCGAGTCACCACCATCATTGCGTTCCATCGATTGATGCCATGGAGGCGTGTTTCGAGATCGAGATCCCCTGGGTAGGTGCCTTGGCTGTCAGGGTGAATCGTGTTCATGTAGGCGGTGTTGACGACGTCGATACCAACGCCGGCATCCTTGGCAGCACCAACAGTCGAGAGGAGCAAACGCCGTGCTTCTTCCTCACCGATCTGGTCGTGAACGGCCAAAATTGAATCTATCCATTCCTGTGTTGCCACAGGGTCTGGGTCAGGCAGCGTACCTCGAACACCAAAGCGCATCTCATGCCCCTCCTTGCTACCCCCTCCAACCTCGGGGTTTTCAACCCCTCGCCTTGGCCGCGTCGCAGTTTTTTTCCATCAGAAGGGTGAATGGGCGCAGAAAATGCCCCTCGGCTCGCTGTCCCACGAATCTTGAGCCTTCATTTCAACAAAATTCGGCATAAGAGATAAAGACTGAACAGGCAGGGCGGGAGGTATGTCCGTCGAGGCTATGGTTCAAACGATGATTGATGATTTAACTGCTGCACTTGCTGATGCTGTCAAGCACGACAAGGGTAACGCTGCTGCTGGTACCCGTGTCCGAAAGGCCATGCAAGCCGCAAAGGCTGCTGCACAAGATGTGCGCACCCAAGTCCAAGCTGACAAGAACGCTTGAGGTCAAGTGCGCGTCAAAACGCGCCACTCGCCCCCACCGTTGAGAAGATCTGCTTCTCCGCTTGATTCAACAGACCACCCAGTGGGAACGTTGTCCACTTCAGGTGCGAGCACGATCGTTGTCACATGCGATAAATCCGCTTCCACATCACCAATCCAATTGGTGTCTGTCGAACGCCAATGACCTGTGAGGTTCTTGGCATCTGCATCAAGTGGTTCATAGAATGTGTACAACCAGTGCATCCCAAGGGTCGCATCTGATACAAACAAGAAATGATCACCGCTTTGCAAGTCCATTTCCTCCGCAGCTTCGTCTGTCCACATGGTCTGACCATGAAGGCCCGAAAGCAAAGAAAGTGGCACCAACATCAACAGGGTGACACCGATCGCTCGAATGTGATGGCCAGGAACTTCAAACGTCGGCGTACCGGCTTCAAGGTTCAACTGCTTCAAGAGCACGACGAGTGGGATGAACAACAGCGTCACATATCGACCATTGTTCCCCATTGTCCACACAATACCTGGCCAAGAAGCACCCCAAAGCACGGATTCGTACGTCCACAAAGCGGCGATGTAGAACACAATCGCAGTCATTGCAGCTGCGATCATCGCAGCCATTGTTGCAGTCTGTGGATCATCTGTAGCCCTCAGTGCTGCCACTGCCGGCTTCAGTAATGGCCAGAGCACCATGCCAAACAAGACAAACAAACCGATTGCATCGAACAGTGAGAACGCAATCGCTGACACGAAACGAATTGGCGAATCCTTCATCACGCCAAAGGTTGGTGTTGCATCAAAAATTCCAGCCAGAAGCATGACGGTTCCAATAATGCCGATGGTGGCACATGATGCCTTGAATGGATTTCGCATCCATGCAAAGCGTGATGATTCTCGCTCTTGCAGTGCCTGCCATGCAAAGCCAATCAATCCGAGGAAGGCGCCATAGAGAAGCACAGAGGACGGTTCAGTCATGCCTTTTGCATATGGTATCATCATCAGTGTGCATCCACCAGCGAAGTTCTGAAGCAATCGCATGTTGCTCGACCACAACCCCGTGAACAAACCAAAGGCCAGCGCAAATGCGAGGGCAAAGTAGACCTCTTCGTAACCGCGCCCAATCGAAAAAATAAACGCTGGAGACAACGCCAAAATGGCTGCAGATCGCTCGCCTATACTCCGATGCACAAAACCGATGAGTGCGAAGAACGCAACCAAAGCAAACGCCTTGATGCTGGCTTCAGAACCGGAATACATCGGGAGAACGGTGCGCTCACCGGCGTCACTCGGATCGCTTACACCCGCTATTTCCGGCCGTAAGTCGCCCCAAGGAAGCCCCCCGTCGTCATCCACCGCCATCTTGACATGGCTGTCGAGACCCAAATCACTGCTGAAGCAGACCACGATGTTGAGCAAAAGTCCGAGCGCAAGCAATCCTTTCCATGTGCGTTCATCTTCGAAATTGAACAGCACCATGAGGGGTGGTTCGGGGGGTGAGGTTCAACCCTTTCGGACACTTCGCACCTGCATGGGCGGAATTCTAGAGGGAGTCAAAGTCGTCGATGTGTCGAGAATTCTTGCCGGCCCATACGCAACTCAAATGCTTGCAGACTTAGGTGCAGAGGTGACGAAAATCGAAGCACCGTGGGGCGATGACACGCGCGGTTGGGGCCCTCCTTTCACCAAGGGCTTTGATGGAAAAGAAGTCGCTGCCTACTTCCTTTCTTGCAATCGAAACAAGACCATTGCTACCTTTGACCTGAAACACGACGCTGATTCGGTCAGGGCGATGATCGCCGAGGCCGACGTGGTGGTTGAGAATTTCAAGCCTGGAACACTGGAACGACTGCTTGGACCAATGCCTTCTGATGTGATTGTTTGTTCGATTTCGGCCTATGGTGCAACCGGCCCGCGCCGCGACGAGCCAGGATACGATGTGGCCCTTCAGGCCCGTTCCGGCATCATGAGCATCACTGGCGAGGCACATGCTGCGCCGGTAAAAGTCGGGGTTGCTTGGATTGATGTCATCACAGGACTCAACGCAGCAAACGCGATCCTTGCTGCACTGTTCAAAAAAGAACGGACTGGGAAGGCTACGCACATCGATATCTCGCTGTGGGATTGCGCCCTTGCTGCACTTGTCAATCAAGCACACAACGCCATGGCGAGCGGGAAAAATCCTGTCGCCATGGGTTCAGCGCACCCGAACCTTGTCCCATACAAGGCGTTTGAAGCGAACGATGGATGGTTCGTTCTTGGCGTTGGTTCCGATGCTCAATGGTCGACCGTGGTCGAACGCCTTGGCCTCGAGGGGGCTGCTGGCTTGGAACAATGGGCCACGAACAAGGGAAGGGTACTGAACCGAGAAGCGGTGGAAACCTGTGTCGCTGCCGCCATCGCCCAACACGGGCGAGGGGAACTGGAAACCATGCTTCATGGCGTGCCGTGCGCTCCTGTGAACACCGTCTTAGAAGCGCTGGCTGATCCTCAAAGCGTGGCCCGTGGGGCCGTCACCCAACACAAGGGCGTGGATGTGCTCGCCAGTCCGTTGCGATTCATGACCCCTCAAAAGGAAAACAACGATGTTTGACCGCCTTCGCGAATGAGGCCTACTTCACGTAATTTGTCGAAGGCGTTGTCCATTCGGCGCTGGCTGAACTGACGCTCAACTTGTAAAAATTGAATCAGGCCCTTTGTGTCAACCTGACCAGGTTCAAGGTCGGCGTCTGCCACTTCGTTTGCAGGGTGATCGTGGAAGATAGCACGGATTTCATCCAGACGTTCTGGGACCTCCTTGTCCTTCGCCTCACAAACGGCCTCAATCGTTCCATGGGCCTTGATGAGTTTCATCCCAGTCTTTGGACCAATGCCACGAATTCCCGGGTGGAAGTCAGTTCCAATCATAATTGCAAGGTCGATCAGTTGAGCACGGGTGAGTTCGTTCTCTGAAAGCACCTCGTCCAAGATGATCTTCTGTGCTTGGACCACACGACCATGTTGCTTGGAACCGTGGCTCATCAAATTACGAACGAGCAAAGGCGTTCCGTACAACAGCGCATCCCAATCCTGGGTCGCCACCACATCGAGTTGTCCTTTCGCAGCCATCACAGCAGCTTGGCCTTCACCTTCTGCTTTGGCGTCAACCCAAGGAACGCCAAGAAGGTCGAGAAGTTGCTTGGTCTCCGCAACCATCTCAGGCGAATAATGCATGATCCGCTGCGCCATCTTCTGGGCGAGGGGGAAGTCGCCTGCTGCGAGTGCTTCTTTGTGAATGCGTTCCGCTTCAACACGGCGTGCACGGCGTTGAGCGATTTCTTCTGCTTTGAGTTCTGGTGCTGTTCCATCGAACACGTACACCGGTTTGATGCCTGCTGCAAGCAAGGTCGTGGTTCGATTGAGGAACCCCATGAGATGCGAGACGACTTTTCCATTTTCTGCACGCAGAGGTCCACCATCGCCTTGTGGCGAGCGGTCTCGCATCGTTGTCAAAAATTGGAACGCCGTAAGGAAGGCATCAACACCAACCCGCTTGCCAGCGAGGCTGTTCAAATCGATGGTCTCCGGGGAGGTGATGTCTCGAAGGTTGCAGCCCATGGATTTCTCAACGGGTGAGGGTATGTTGTTGTTGGCATCCGAACCCGTCAAGAAGTTGGGGGGCAAGCGCTTGACATGGTGAGGCACATTGCATGCTTGCGCGGGTGGCATCCTGCGCTTGCGCGGGCAGAAATTGCTGCCTTGTTACCAGAGATGAACGTCACTCGACTCGAGGGGCGACGGTTGCTGGCATTGGCTGGCGAGAGCGAAGAGATGGCTTTGGCAGAAGCTGTGGCGGTTTCAAGCGGCTGCCAAGCAATCCTATGCCACGCCATTGTGTGGCCCTGTGAGGGCGAGGCAACCATCGACCGCTTCATGCCAGTCATTCTTGAACACCTCAACAACCACCCACGTGATGGGACGGTGGCGGTGCGTGCTTGGCGCCATGAAGGGCGCATCGAAGGCGTTGGTCCAAGTCGCCTTGCACAGCGCATAGGAGGGCGTTTGCATGACATGGGTTATGCGATTGATCTCGAACATCCTCAACACCGCTTTGGCGTGGTGATCGATGCAAGTTCAAACACCATTGCCTGTGGTTGGATGCTTGGCTTTGGCGATGAATCCGATGGTGTGTCTTCCAGAAAGGCCGCTGAACGCCCTTTCTTCAAACCAGTGAGCCTTGACCCACGGCTGGCACGCCTTGCCGTGAACCTTGCATCAGGACCTGTTGGCAAGGGCGCCACCATCGATGTGATGACTGGAACGGGTGGATTCCTCATTGAGGCGGCGCTATCAAACCGGATCGCAGTTGGGCTTGACCTCGACCCAATGATGGTGGAAGGAACCATTGAGAACTTAGAGTGGGCGTTGAACGCAGAAGGGAAAACTGAACACAGTGCAATGGTTCTTACTGGTGATGCCACAAAACTGACCGAGGCCCTTGGCGAACTTGGCGCACCCATCTGCGGGTTTGTTCTCGACCCACCGTATGGTCGCAACTCCCAAGGCTCCATCGAACCGATGGCATTGCTGGAAAGCGTGCTCGCCAGCGCTCAGGAAGTCGCGAACACTGACGCTGGATTGGTGTTGATTCTCCCCATTCATCCGATGGGTGAACATCCAGACGAGCCGATTCCAAGCCGAGCGGACATCAACTTGCTACATGGCGATTGGCAGGAGATTGAACATGCCCTTCGTAACGCACACTGGTCAGTTCAAAACCGATGGGTGGAACATGTGCATGCGAGCCTAAGCCGGCTCATACTTCACGCAACAATTGCTCCTCAAGATTGAGCAGCGTGATCGCATCTTCTTCAGATGGATTGGGAAATTGAGAGCGGTGAGGGCATCCTTCATCGAGAATAGCTTCATCCTGATCGTTGAGCACATTGGGGTATGTGCGGCAGCCTCGTGGTCGCACCTCGTAGACTGAACACATGCCTTCGGCGTTGACATCGGCTGATGAGGTCAACAAGAACACGCACGCTCGGGTTGTTTCATCGTTCAGCAATGTAAGGACACCGTTATTTTTCCATGTGAACGAATCGACATCAATGCCGGTGCGGCGGGACAAGAGGGATGCTTCAGCCTTCGTGAGCGGCATCGTCGTCTCCCTACAACACGCTGAACATCCCGTTGGAATGCACGGAAGTGAGCGGGCCATGTTCGTTGGAAACGACCCGCCTTATTCAAGAAGGGTGGCCATCTCGCTTGGAATACGGGCGATTAGGGTAGCCTGGATATCCTGTCGGGCTTCGAACCCGACGACGCGGGTTCGAATCCTGCATCGCCCACCAGCACCCTGTGTAATCTGCGGAGCGTATTGGCCATTCAGCGGGACCAGTATTGAACCGTTTCATCGCCCCACTGCTCATTGGAGCCACGGACAAGACCTGCTTGTTTGAGCATCGAATCATCAATCTTCGAAGGCACTGGTTCGACGTGTTCAACGCTGCTTTCGACGAGGAAGAACTCATCGACAAGACCTGCCTGTAGGAACTGTTGGACCGTTGTTGGCCCTCCTTCGACAAGAAGTCGCTGAATTTCACGGTCACCAAGTTGATTCAGAAGCGCCTCGAGTCCTCTGAAGTTCGATGTCATGTGGAGTGTTTCCAGTCCATCCTGAAGCAAGGCGGCGCTGGGATTAATCCGGTTGTTTGGATCAATCACGACCCGAAGCGGTTGGCGATCTGTTTCCACTCGACGAATTGTGAGGGTTGGATTGTCCCTTTCGACGGTTTCTGCTCCGACAAGGATGGCGTCGCATTCCTTGCGCAGTTGATGCACGCAGTCGAGGCATGCTTCGGAGGTGAAGCGTTGTGCTTGAGCCGAGCGGTCGTCGACCGAACCATTGCAATCGACCGCCATTTTCACCGTCACCATTGGCCTTCTGTGGGTGCACCAGTGCATGAACGGGCGCATCTGCGAGCCTGCTTCTTTTTGCAAAAGACCGTATCGAACCTCAATACCTGCTGTTTCAAGCACTTCGAAGCCAGAGCCCCTGACAGTTGGATTTGGATCGGGATGAGCCACGATGACCTCCTTTACCCCTGCCCACATCAATGCCTCAGTGCACGGAGGCGTTCTGCCAAAATGGTTGCAAGGCTCGAGGGTGACAAAAGCTGTGGCTCCGTTTGGGGAAAACCCGTTCTTCTCAGCATCGTGGATGGCCATTTGTTCGGCATGAAGCCCGCCTAAATGATCGTGCCAACCTTCTGCAATAACTTGGCCTTGCTTAACCAAGACACAGCCAACCAAGGGGTTTGGACTGACCCGGCCACGGCCCCGTTCAGCGACATCGAGGGCCCTTCGCATGAAGCCCTCTTCAGCTGCTGTCCATGGACTCGCCATGGCCCTCCCACTTCGGTTGGGTTCAAGACATCTTGCATTTCACCTCAACAGTGATCCTCTCAATCGGGGTACTGAAGCCCTTCAATCCCATCCATTGTATGACATCATGATGATATATGCACAATGAATGAGTTTTCACCCGTAGTGATTTATGCGATAATTGGTTTTGGAAAGAGAAGGTTTCAAACCACTGACTGCTCTCTTCAGACTATGTCAACCAATGATGTGACGGCTGGACCTACCCCTCTTGAATTTGAGGCCGATCCGTCTACAAAAATGAAAAAAGGCGCTCACAAGCCGGTTTTTGCACAACTTTTCAAAGCCAAGCCAAAAAAGGTGAAGGTTACAAAGCGAATCCATCTTTTGGTTAATCCTTACGCTGGGTCCAGAAGTGGGCGAAAAATTGGGGAGCAAGCGAAAGCCCTTTTGGAAGCCGCTGGAAAAACAGTGGAAGCATACCACTCAGCTTATTCAGGCCATTTGATGGAGATCGCGCAAGGTCTCGAACTCAAAGCCAATGACCTCGTTGCGGTTGTTGGTGGCGATGGAAGTCTTTCAGAAGTCATCACAGGAAGAATGAGGGCTGAATCCGGCAAAAAGGAATTATTCGCATTGATTCCCGCAGGAACTGGAAATTCGATGGCGCATGACCTCGGGCTGTCATCGGTTGAGCAAGCCGTCGATGCAATTGTCAGCGGTGCTCGCCATTCCATTGACTTGGCAAGAGTGGAGATGGTGAACGGGCTTCCTGGTTCTGAAAACGGTACAACGGTTCGTTTCAGTCACAACCTCGTCACGTGGGGTCTCGGCGTCGATTCAACAATCAAGGCTGAGAAGATGCGCTGGATGGGCCCTGTAAGGTATGATGTAGGAATCCTGATGGCAATCATGGCCAACAACAGAAGGCACGCTACATTAACCCTTGATGGCGTTACGATGGAGGACGATTACACACTCTTCCTGATTCAAAACACGCAAACTGGTGGCTCAAGGCTTCCTTTAGCACCCGGGGCGACCCTTGATGATGGGTTCATGGATATTGGAATTTTGAAGAAAATGACCCGTCGAGATGTTCTCAAGGCGTTTGGAATGCTCAAAAAAGAAGGGCGGCATGTGTTCCATCCTCGCGTTGATTATCATCGATTCAAGACGCTCTCAATCGACACACCCGCGCCTGCAGCGATCAACATAGATGGCGAGAACATCGGCTCAACCCCACTCTCAATGGAAGTTTTACCAAACGCTGTGGAAATTTGCCTACCTGCATCAGAATGAGAAATCCGAGAAATCTTCCTCGTCTTGGAAGGTTTCCTTTTCCGCTCGACTTGGCGCCTCGTATGCCGGTGTTTCTTCTTCGACCGGTTTTGCAGCTGCCCTTCGCTTTCGAACGGTTTTCTTCTTCGGAGGTTGCTTCGGCTCAGGTGCCGAAGATCGAGTTGGTGCCACGCTGGAAAAGTGCTCACGGGCAACTGGCTCTGGTTGTGTTGAAGTGACACTTGTTGGAGCACTGCTCGAACGATTCGATGCATCCCAAACTGAGGGTTGGCTCGAGGTGATGCTTGAGGCCACAGTGGGGGAGGAGGGCGTCATTTCCTCCATCTCCTGTGCAGCAGAGGTGACAACGACGGACGATTTCCCACTGGAAGATGAAATTGGGGCGGCATCGTCATCGTTTGACAAGATACTGTCCATGTCAAAACCTGCAAGCCCTGATTTCTTCGAGGTTTTCGTAGGTGCTGGCGTGTCTTTTTTGGCAGCCGACCGCTGTTCTTGCTTGCGGGTTGTCGGTGAAGACATCCCGGAAGATTTGGCTTTCTTGACGTCTTGCTTTACCTTCTTGATGTTGTCAATTCCAACTTGGCCAAGTAAGGTCTTCATCGTGTCTCGAGCACCTTTCATGACGAACATCTTGGAAAGGACAAACGAGGCAACTGCGCCACCAATACCGACGACGAAGAACATCAAAACAAAGCCTGTACGCCCGAGGATTGGCACATCGCCATGCACCCACTCGTCATCAGCGTCTCCACTGGAGGAAACGCTTGCACCTTCGAGGTTGATGCTTGTCACCATGACGAAGAGTTGTTCCCGGTTTTGATTGCCGATAAGGACGGTGCAGTCATCCCCAACGGTCTGACTGGAATGGTATCCGTATGCATTGCTTGCATTGCTTGCCACCAAGTAGCCTTCAACGCTGACTGGCTGATGCCATTCGCCCAACGAGAGCATGCCATCGTGAACGGATTCAGTGGTTGGAATCAAACCGAGGATGTACCAACGGGATTCCTCATCAGCGTCGATTTCGTCGAGATCAACTGTTCCTGCTCCCGTTTGTGGGTTAAGTGGGTCGTTCCACTCTTTCAAATCAACACGCGCACCCTCGCCCTCGAGCATATCAGAGGCTTGGTTGAAGGACATTGATTGAATTGCAACGCTCGATGTAACAGCAGCGCCAATGCCTGTTACTGCAGCATCGTGCGAGGCGTACATTTGGCTCGCAGCAAGGTAGCCAGTGAATTTGACTGGCATGCTTTTGTTGGTACCCATCTCTTGTTCCCCAGGTGAACATCCGACAGCTTGTAAATCGTCGAGGTTTTGTTCAACTGGACCAAGGTTACTGGTAATGCTGGTTGAGGCTCGATCAAAGTCAACCTCAACACCGCCGTTGTCTGCACCCCATGAGGCAGTTGTGGGCCCAAAGCAGCCGGCAAGCAGCATCAGACTGAACAGGGCTATGGCGAAAGCACCTCGGCGCATATTTGTCCAAGGGGTGCTTTAGTTTGAGAACTCTTCCCTCATGGCGGATTGAATAAACACACCAAGTGGGGTCGAAAATGGCGCAGAGAGAGGGATTCGAACCCCCGTGTCTAGGAGACAGTGGATTTCAAGTCCACCGCAATACCGGGCTATGCGATCTCTGCAACAGGCCGTCGGGGGCATCACCCCATCATACTGTTTTCGGCTCGCCCACCTTGAGAAAATCACGCATTGTGTTCCTTTCTCATTGCGATGGTGACAGCAGCAATACCGAATGCTGAAAGAGCAATACCAAACGTAAGCCCGGGCATTCCTTCGCTATCACTCGGGTCGGTTTGGCCGTCGAGTGTTGCTTCCACATCCGCTCGGAAATCATCTGCTTGCCATGAATCGCCAGTCCATGCCACGGTTGGCGACATGCCGTCGAGAATGTAGGTAATTGTCGAATGACCCACTGAGTAATCGATCACTGTGTCCGCCGAGGCAACGCATGACAGGCGATCGTCTTCTGCCCATTCATATCCTTCATCACACATGCAGTGCTTTCCTTCGCCTGAGCCCATTTCCCAGCCATGATCGTTGCACACACCTGCTTCAACTTCCTCACGGAGCGTCGCACCTGGTGGAGGAATCTCAGATGCATTGGTGGAGTTGGGCGCCCATGCAATGTACATTGGTTCAATCAAATCATCCATGCCAACTTGGGAAGCGTCCCACGATGAACTGGTCATGTTCCAAGCAAAGAGGCTCCACCACCATGAGTAATCTGTTGGAGCTGCAACATCATCAATGGATTCCATGTAATGGCCATATTGACTTTCGCTGATGGTGGTGTTAAGCCCTGCACCGGTGAAGGCGCCCATTGAAAGGTGCCATGCGGTCATTTCCTCGATGGTGTGGCTGGCGGTTGTGTTGTCAGGGAACAAGACTTGCATGGTGGCATCATCGCCTTGCGGTGCAGCCAACAAGGAAGTGTTTGCATTCGACGCTGCCCAAGCAAGTTGGGAGTGTTCAAGGGCATCGATTGAGTCGATGCCAACAGGGGACTCTTCCCATTCACCTGATGTTTCATTGTGAAGGAGGATGGACCACCACCACGAATAATCTGAAGGTGACTCAACACCTTCAATCGCAGTTACATAGTGACCATATTGGCTCTCTGATGCGTTGATGCTCCAGTTTGCGCCGTACGCCATTGCTTGCGTCAAGTCCCAGCCTGTTGGTTGGAACATGAGTTCTGACGCATTCCCCGTTGATGGATCGACATGGGTCACTGTTGGTTCTTGATTTACACCAATGTGAGCATCAATGACCTCTTGCTCCACGAGAACTCCAAAGTTGCGATAGACATCAGCTAAGACCTCTTTATCACCAGTAAGGTGAGGCCAATCGACGCCGTGCAGCTCTGTGTATGCCGTGAGTGCTTCGGGCGTGTCTCGGTCTGGGTCCACTGAGATGGAAACAAACTCGACACGTTCAGCATCACTTGCCGAGAGACCCTCTTGCACCAGCCGGAGGGATTGTGTGATGACTGGGCAGACATCTGGACATGAAGTAAAGATGAACGAAACAACCGTTACGTCACCATCCAAGGTTGAAAATGTGAAATTTTCCCCCTGCTGGTCGATCAGTGTGAAGTCGACAATGTCGTTTCGAGACAGTTGGTGTCCTTTGTAGGAAGCCGCGGTTGGTGTGGCAGCAACAAGCAGAGCGAAGCAAAGGGCTACAGTCAACAACTTTCGTAGGTGCATGGTCTGTTCCCCCCTTACAGAGGGTTTGAATCTTCCCACAAACTGGACTATCGTTCTGTTGCATACGACCAGTCTGGTGTGCACCAACTTGGAAGACCGGTGACTCCTTCAGGGTTGGATAGACCAATGCCCCAAAGCATGAGGGCAACGAAGATCCAAGGGAACATGAACGTGATGTTGAACCACTTGTGCTCGTCCTTTAAGTGCATAAAATATGCAGCAATTCCGTATCCCTTGACAATACCAACAACGATCAATATAGCCCATACAGCGGACCTGCTGATGGAAATTTCTGTTCCTGGAACCGTTTCGAAGAAAACGGCACCAAGTTCAAACAATGTAAACACCATCAAGACGATGAAGTTCCAAAAATAGATGTCTTTGCCCATGTATAATTTTGCGTGTTCTCCCATAATCTCACCTCAATACAAATAGAATGCTGGGAAGATAACCACCCAAGCCAGGTCGACAAAGTGCCAGTACAAACCGAAGTATTCGATGCCCTGTGCGTTGTCCTCATCAAAGCCAACAGTGTCCGCCTTGAACACAAGGTACAGCATGATCAACAGGCCGATGAAGACGTGAAGACCGTGTGCGCCGGTAGCGATGTAAAAGATAGAACCTTGAACTGTGCCAATGGTGAACCCTTCAGCAACCAAGTGACTCCACTCAACAAGTTTGAGCACGATGAACAGAGAACCAAGCATGAGCGTGGCGATGAGGTAATTTCGCACCGCTGCCTTTCGCGTTGGCATGAGTTTGCCCATGAAGCCCTTCGGAGCCTCCCACTTTGCGTTCTTAGCAGTCTTGAGTGCAAGAACGATTGTGTAAGAAGAGATGATCAACGCAAAGGTGTTGATTCCACCAGGCAAGAGCGTCCAGAAGTCACCAACAGATTCTCCAAAGCCGTCGACCTTTGCGCCACCAGGGCGAAGGTAATCGGATGCTGTGAGCACCCAGTCGTCTTCCGAACGGCAGCCTTCAAAACCGCCGTTGCTGTTTTCGAATGCCCACTTTGTGCACCATTCTGTGCGCATCCTGAGATAGGAAGAGAAGAAGGTTGCGAAGACCATGATTTCAGACATGATGAAGACCCAAAGACCAACCTTGCGGATGTGGTCGCCTTCGAACGGATAGGAAGTTGCAATTTGCTCGCCGTGGCCAATGAACGGCAAGTCTTCAAACCACCAATTTGCCACTGCAATCACGATGATCAGCAAACCTGACACGCTGATTCCAAGCATGCCGAGTTCGGCGGTCACGGTGTCGTCGAGCAGTGCTTTGCATGCAACGATGAAATCCGGAAGTCCCCAAAGGAACACCATAATACCGAAAGCGAAGATAATCGGTGAAGCAGAGCCGTGATGCTCGTGTTCATCATGATGGTCATCGTGATGGTCGTCTGCCTTTGGTTTGCTGGCATTCAAGAATCCGCCAAGTCCGATGAAGGTTGCATAGGCGCCTGCGATGAACAGCATGGTCACACCCGCAACTCGGTACGTGAGGTAGGAGAGGTGAGCCGCAATTTCAGCGTTGTGAGCCTCTTCCTTAGCGATGTAGAGGGGCTCGCTATGATCTGAACCATTGACGGTCCCGTCAGCAACGCCAGCGCTCCATTCGTCCTTTGCATCCTCGTAGTGGTGATGTTCATCTTCCCAAGTGTGATGCTTGTTTTCTGCAACAAACACGCCGAGGACAGCAAAACCGACGATGCCGACGGTCAAGATCATTCCAGCCATCATAACGGCGCGCAGCCAAGTGCTGTTCGCAACGTGATTTCCATGTCCGCTCATTCTTCGACCCCCTTTGCAAGTGGTGTTGCCAACTTCTTCAGCGGGCTGACCTTCTTTTCTCCAGTGCCGTGGTGGCCATAGAGTTCGTTCATGTCGCCTTGTGTTGGGATGTCATGGAACGACGGAGTTGGTGGTGGCGAAGTGGTCATCCATTCAAGCGACCAACCGCCCCATGGATCGTTGCCTGCTGGTTCACCATGCCGGTTGGAACGAATGATGTTCCATACCAAGAGCAGTTGGCTTAGACCAAAGATGAACGAGAAGATGCTGACTGCCATGTTGTACTCGGCAAATCCACTTTCAGTGGTGTAGCTGTGTGTTCGCCGTGGCATGCCCATGATTCCAAGGGCGTGCATTGGCCAGAAAGTTGCGTTGTAGGAAGCAAATCCAATCAAGAAGTGCCAGAGGCCCAGCGTTTCGTTGAGCTTGCGACCTGTTGCCTTGGGGTACCAGTAGTAAACACCAGAGAACAGGGCGAAGACAGTGCCGCCAATGAACACGTAGTGGAAGTGAGCCACAACGAAGTACGAATCATGGAAGTGAACATCAAGTCCAGCCACAGGGAAGAACATTCCAGAGATTCCACCGAGGGTGAAGGTCACAAGGAACCCAAGTGACCACAGGGTGTGCGTGCGCATCACCAGACTACCGCCCCAAATGGTCGCAAGCCAGTTGAACACCTTTGCACCGGTCGGGATTGCGACCGCCATTGTGGTGATCATGAACGCTGCTCGCCAGAAAGGATCCATACCTGAGGTGAGCATGTGGTGGCCCCAAACGATGAAGCCCACAATACCGATTCCAGCCATAGCAAACACCATTGATTTGTAACCAAAAATGGAGCGTCGTGCGCTTGTTGCCAGCACTTCAGAAACAATTCCGAACGCCGGAACAACAACGACGTACACTTCTGGGTGACCGAAGAACCAGAACAGATGTTGGAACAAGAGCGAGTCGCCACCTGCCGTAAAGAACACCGTTCCGAGCGTGTGATCGAAGAGAAGGAAAGCAACGCCGATGATGAACGCTGGAAGCGACATGTAGAGCATGAAGACGCTCACGAAGACAGACCAAGCAAACAATGGCATCTTCATGAAGGTAACACCGGGAGCGCGCATTGTAAACACGGTGGTGATGAAGTTCACACCACCAAGCGTCGATGAGGCGCCAAGCATCAGAATTCCAGATATGAACGCCGTCGTTCCAGGATTCGAACCATACTGGGCGAGTTCAGCTCCAAGGTTCGACTCGGTAAGCGAAGAATATGGCGGATACATAACCCATGTAATATCTGCACCTTCGCCAGACCAGATTCCAGCGTAGATTAGTGGGCTTGAGAACACGAGGAGCCAAAGACCCATGGCGTTAATTCGTGGGAACGCAAGGTCCTTTGCTCCGATTTGAAGCGGAAGGACATAGTTCATGAAACCGGCAATCATTGGCATGGCTGCAAGGAAAATCATTGTCGTACCGTGCAGGGTGAAGAACGAATTGTATTCGGTTTCAGTGAGGAAGGTGTTCTCCGGCAGCGATAGCTGAATGCGGAAGAGGAGTGCAAGAACACCACCAACGAGGAAGAATGTGAACCCGTAGAGGAAGTAGAGGATTCCGACTTCCTTGTGGTCGGTTGTGGTCAACCATGGCTTGAGGTATGACCAGAAATTTTCGATGGTGAAGGTGCTTGGGGAGCGTGCGTAGAAGACGTACATTACGCCGAGAAGCACGAGTCCAAGGGCCAGACCGATGGCTGTGATCAAAACCACGAGTGCACGAGCGCTTGGGGCAATGTCGCCTGCGTTTGCACCTGGAATTACAAAGTCTGCTTGGTTCCAGTAGTCGCCGCCGGATCCTGCACCACCGTTGACTGCGTTTCCGTAAATGGTGATTTCGACGACCTTGCCGTCATCGCCTGGTGCAACCCATTCGAAGTCCCACGATCGGACGCTGTTGCCTTCAGCGGTGTGCGTTAGGCCGCCATCCATATCGTGGCCAAGGGATTCGTTCACGGTTGAAACCATGCCTGAAGATGTGAGGATTCGGAAACCACCTGCGTGACCGTTCCACGGATCTGCTCCTTCGGTGCTGCCACCGTTGTGAAGTTCCATTGCGTCGTTGACGACGGTCACCGTGAAGGCGTACGTTTCGCTTGCGTTGAATGTGTCTGGAAGTCCTTCGACGACGACAGACGTGTCGCCAGAAGCACCGCCGTGACAGGTACATCCGTTGTCACCAGCCGCTCCGATACCAGTCGGCATAGCCTCGAATTGAGGCGATGCTGCGAGCATGAGGAGCATGAGTGCAACAAGGGTGAGTGCGCGGGTTCGCATCAGTATCCACCTCCATCTGCGGATCCTGCATCATTTGAGGCGGAGTGTTGTTTCTTCACACCGGTGTCGACTTCACATGTTTCACCCTCTGGTGCGACGACGGTGACTTGGCCTTGCATCTTCGAGTGGTCGAGGCCACAGTATTCAGCGCAGCGGATTGGGAATGTACCCAAGTCGTCTGGTTGTGCGTACATGACAGTACCAGATTCAAGGCCGGGCACCAAGTCTTCCTTAACACCCCATTCAGGGAGCCAGAACGAGTGTTGAACGCCGACATAGTTTGGATTCGATGCATCGGATGGGCGTGAGTGAAGGGTCATGATGGCAACATCGTCGCATGGGAGGAGGAGGTGCTCTCCGCCAGCGCTGGAGAGAATTGTTCCAACTGGCAAGTGTTCCCATGTGTGGAGCAAGTGGTCCTCTGCGTCGAAAACGGTGATCTTCGAGTGGAGTTCAGCATCGAACATCATGCCTGTGAATTCACGCATGCCCGTGGTTGTGTTCATTGCGTAATCCGTTTCAACACCGTCGATGGCAATGGTGACGTTGGTGGCCGTTGTGTTGTGGGCGTGAATCATCAGCATGTTGCCGGTCCATTCAACATCGATGTCGGTGCCAGGGTCTTCCCAAGTAAGGGATTCAGTGTAATGGAACTCCCAGAACCATTGCTTTCCAATGATGTCAATTTCGAAGGTGTCTTCACCTTCTGCAACCTGCCAAACGGCTGTGTTGGAGGCGAGGGCCATCATTGTCAGCCAAACAACAAGGAGCGTTGGCAGGACATAGAACAGCACTTCGAGCTTTGTGTTGTGCGAATCAACAGGGAAGGAGCCAACTTCAATGTGGTATTTCTCCATGTTTTCAACAGGCTCGACGCCGTCGCGGTAGCGCAGCATAGCGATGAACATCCACCCGAAAGTGAAAATTCCAACAATGATGCTCCAAAACATGAACTTGTCGTAAAGGACGGTGAAAACAGTGTCTTCAGCAGGCATAGATTACCCTCATGTGAATGGCCGTAGATACCGGTCTTAAACCCTTGGCGATAGCGCCTTCTTGAGTGAGGTCTTTCAGACACCCTCTTCCGCGTTCCAGTGGCCCGTTTTTTGTACGAAAATGTACTCCTTTTATACCCCTTTTCAGGTGTGTTAACTTGATAAATAATGAGTAAAATGGAGCGCTGTGTCCCTCGCGTCTTGCCTTCAAACGACATTTGAAGAGGGAGTTCTCTTGAGCATCGAGGTTCAACCGGGAGCGCACCACAATCAAATTGGCGAAGTGAATGCTTGGCGTTCGCGCCTGAACATTGCCGTTCGCGCCCAAGCCCAAAAGGGAATGGCGAACAAGGCGATTCTCGAATGCCTTAGTACCTCACTCAGTGTGCCACGATCGTCGTTGAGCATCGTCAGTGGCCACACTTCAAAGAAGAAAACCGTGAAGTTTGACAACATCAGCGAAAAAACACTCCTTGAAGCGCTTAGGGAGGCTATGGATTAACCATGTCACGAGACACCAGGCACCGGTCGCCTCTTGGCGCCGGCGATGCCGCCCTTCGTTTCAGAATCGCAGGGCAAGCCCTCGGCGAAGCGAGGGCACTGAATCGGGAGGAGCATTGGCCCGTCTTGGTTGAAGGGAAGCGGGACAAATTAGCACTCACAGCGCTTGGTTT
Organism: Candidatus Poseidoniales archaeon; assembly: GCA_009887095.1. GTDB lineage: Archaea > Thermoplasmatota > Poseidoniia > Poseidoniales > Poseidoniaceae > MGIIa-L1. Next base: position 24,049 of record QXYC01000022.1, on the reverse strand, counting down.
CACTGGCCCAATCGAGGTTTTGAACAGAGGTTGGCCTTTGGAGCGCCTGATTGCCTACCTCTACGAGTCCTACGGGCCACGGCGGTCAAGCGATGGTGGGCCCGCCCTTTCGATCCTCATGGACTGGGACAGAACTGGAGGGCGCCTGCAAAATGAGTTGCGGCGGCGCATGGAAGGGATGGACATCAAAATCTCCGAAGACCTTCGTAAAGTCTTGATGAAAGCGCTCAAGCCTGAAACGAGGGTGGTCGAATCCCTTCGCAGCATGGCCCACGAACTCGGACCTTTTGTTGATGAATACGACGAAGTTTCGCACTGAATCATCGGCTTCACTGTTCGAGTCCTTCGACACACCGTTGAACAATATGCATCAATCATCCGATGCATCGTCAGGGATTGGTGCAGGGCGCGTCCGCCCGTCTTCCTTGACCGTGTTGAGCACGACGTGTGTGTAAGAACGAGCCACGCCTTCAAGGGTAAAAACGGTCTTTGTGAGATCGTCCAAATCCGCTCGGTCTTTCACGCGAGCAAGAACCATTGAGTCCCAATCGCCCGTGACGTCATACACCGCAAACACCCGTGGATCAGCAGCAATTTGTGCCTGAACATCAAGCATGCGTCCTTTGACAATCCGTAGACCTGCCATAATGGTCATCGACCATCCCACGGCGCTTGGATCGAGAATGACGCTGTAACCTTGTATCACGTTCATTTCTTCGAGCCGACGGAGGCGGTTGAGGACCGTTCCTTGGGCAATACCGACCCTTCGAGCGAGGGCTCTTTGACTGGTGCGTGCATCTTCAAGCAACACTTCGAGAATCGCCCGGTCCGTGTCATCGAGGTTCATGCATCCCCACCATCCGTTGCTTGCTTTGGCTTGTCTTGAACGCTTCGGAGTGCTTCGTGTGCCGAGGGCAGACGGAGGTACTGCGTCCACGAACCAAGTTCTTCAACTTCGACGTTGAGCGATACATGGCAGTCATTGGCCTCGCTTTGCTTGAGGCGAAGTGTGAACTCGTGATGGTTGCCCGCTGATATCTTGACGCGCTTGAACCCACCACGGACCGCCCACGGTTCAGCAACACTGCAACCGTTTAGAGCCAAGGGCTGGGTGCCCGCCTGTACCCTGAATTGAAGGACAGCAGGTTCGGAAGAAGTCCACTGAGCATCGATTCTTGGCATTCCCTTCTCGCGTTTGAAGGAACCCATCACGGCACCAGATGCAACCACCAAGCAGAGGATTAGAAGAAAACCAGGAAGGAAAAAATCGCCCGCAGAGGAACCGTCCCAAGTGGTCGGAATTGGGGTTGTATAAAGGCCGAGCAAACGATTTTCGTTTTCATCTTCGAGCCCACCAAAGAACGCCAGTGTGATGTGCCATCCATGAGGTTGTTGATCGAAATCAACGCCAGCGGCTTCAAGGTGGGTTGAAGGAACAACCCATGTCGCTTCTGTGGTGTTGTTCGCTTGCACTGAAAAGCCGACTTGGGGCATCATGTCTCGGACGAGATTGTGTGCCACACGACCGTGATGGTCGATGGCTCGATCCTCTGTGATGAAAATGGAGAGAACGGTGTCGTTGCTCAGGTCGGTGAGTGGCGTCAATTCCACTGGCAGGTGAATCGCAATTCCGCCCTGTTCATCCATCATCAGCTGAATTGACCCTTCCAGCGTCAACACAGGTTCAGTGAGCAAGAGCGTTTTTGCCGTCGCTTCCTGATCTTGTTCGTTGAATACAGTCGTGGAGGTGCCATCCATTTTCAGTTGGCCTTGGCGTGCTTTAGCGTCATCATCCGGCCAATTTGAACCAGTCTCATCGCTCCATGACCACCACGTCAAATGCAGGTGTTCTGGCACATCTTGAGGGGCATTTGCTGCTTGATCGAGAAAGGTTTCGACAAGCATTCTTGATGGCGGCTCTTGAGCAGGAATTGCTGTAGAGACTGTTTCTGTCGGCCCATCGGCTGCATGAGCGAATGGCGCAGCACACGTGGCAAGGAGAAGGAGCATCAACGGCACGGCATACCTTTGCATCGCTTCACCTCATTCTTCCTCGTCCGCTTCCGAAGGCATCCCGAGTTTCATGCGCAGAACATCGCGACCCACCCTGTCCATCATCAATGTGAGACGAGCCCCCACCCAGCCTGACACAAGCGCCGTTCCGCATGGCAATTCACATGAGAGCAACACGGGGCCTTCCTCTTCAATCGGGCCGTAGAGTTCTGTGTACTCTTCCATCAATGGCGCCCAGCCTTGGAGCATCCGTTTGAGAACCTCAATTTTCAAGGCCGGTGTTGGCGCTGTAATCAATGCACGGAGCGCAGGGACGGATTCTTGACGGGAGCGCCAAATCTTCCTCTTTTGAGTGAAAGCCGGCAACCCAACATGAATGAGTTTCAGCGGATGGAAGGTGCCTGCTGGCGACAAGTTGCCCTTTTTGTTTGGACATTGGCGATTAAAGATTCGATCCTCGACTAATTTTGGTGCGATGTTCAATCGCTTTCCGCGGTGCCACCATGACCATTCGGCGTCGTTAAGGCCGTATCGTTCCTGCACTTCATCGACAATTGGTTGAGGGGCGGGGAAGATGGAGTGGCGGTTTGGTTGGGGGGCATCGAGCACCTTTGGAACCCAACCAGAGTCGGGGTTTTGGTAGCGCTTGGGGATGAAACTTCGAGCGACGTTTTCCGGTGTTGCCTCTGGCTTGTGACGGAGTTGAGCAACAAAGAAGCCCCCCGTATTGTTGTCTTGGTGGTACAAACGAATGCACTGAACAAGGCTTGCTTCAATCGAATTTTCGAAGGCTGAATCAAGTTCAAGTTCGAGTTCTTCAGCCATCGTCTGTCGTTGACTTGGCGGAAAATGTGATGGCTTAATCGAAGGGGCAGTAAGTGCATCACTGCCAGCATATGGGTGGCCCTCTTGGTCCAGAATATCCCATGTTTGAAGACCGGAGTGGAGGGTCAACCCTTCGAAGTTCGAACGATCAATTTCAACGAGTTCAAGCCAAGGTGCACGGCGAAGCAGTTCCGCTACAACTGCTTCGTTTTCACACGGGTCTAAGCTGCACGTCGAGTAAACTAAATCATGGCCTGGGCGCAACAACATTGCCCCTCGATAGGCAATTTCCACCTGAAGATTGAACATACTTCGACCGTCTCGCGGTGACCATTTCCACCATACGTTGCGATTCTTTCGAGATGTTGCAGAACCTGTGCACGGTACATCTGCTACGATTCCGTCATACCCCGGCGGGGGGATTCGTCCAAGATGACGGCCATCCTGTTGGTTGATGAGCATGTTCGAAATTGCCAAACGGCCTCGATTGGACACAAGCATGTTGACGCGGCCGGAAGCCGGCTCATTGGCGACGACCACACCGTTTGGGTGGATTGCTTCAGCAATTTGTGTTGCTTTTGACCCGGGCGCGGCGCACATGTCGAGGATCAGTTCATCTGAACGTGGATTTAAGACAAGCACTGGAAGCATGCTGGCGGCCTCTTGGCGGGTGATGCGACCGGATTCATGGAGCAGCGCCATGATGTGTTTTGCCTGAGCGTCAGGGGCTTGGCCACGGGCAAATGGCATCTGCCAAGCAAAACCATCCTTGGCCCAGTGGATTGGTGCGCCACCAATGGATCGTAGAATGGATTCAGTCCATGCTCGATCGTATCGCCCCGGTGTAATTCGGAAGGTTTCAGGCAGCGGTTCCGTAGCGTAGTTCAGCCACTCATCTACGTCGAGGCCGAGGTTTGCTGCCAACCTCGACAAAGGCGTATCCTTTGCCACGGCGAGGAGGTCTTGGTCTTGCCATTCCCCCCGCGACATGGTTTGGGGTTCGGCCACATCACTATGTTGCTTCCGCCATGCTCAAGGAGTGAACCCCTGTGGTTCGCGTGATGTTGGGCGACACCTTCCCGTGGTTTTTCCCAACACTGGCATTGGTGTTGTGCTCGTGGTTGGCGATTGCATCCATTGAGAAGGGGCGTGCCCAATCACTGGTTGGCTCAGCCGTTCGATGGACGCCTCCTGTGATGTTTGGATGCTTGCTGCTTCACCGTTTTGTCTCGATCATGCAACTTGATGCAACCCACATGGAAGTGTTGCAGTACCTTCCGCAAGATGCTTCCCTCGGTGAACGGCTGAGGGTCTTGCTTACGGGTCAGGCTGGATACGAAGCCGCAGCATTGGTGATGGTCGTTTTTGCTGCCTGCGCCCATCGGCTTCCAAGCCTCCAACTTCTTGGAGAAAACGCTGCAAATGTGGCCCGGCATCGAATCATGAATTTCACAGCAATCTGTCTCTTAATGACCTTAGGACTCCTGTTTCCTGAACATGCATACATTGCCACTGAACCGCTCCCCCAACAGGGGATATTGCAACCTCCATCCCTTTCGGGAGCCTTGCTCCCCCTCCTTTTTGCACTCATGGTGATGTTTTCTGGTGAATTGTTTGCAGCATCAAGTACCTACAGCATCAATGCTGATTTTTCCACGCTCGCACGGAAGGCCTCGATGAAGAATGGCCTGTTGATCGTCATTGCATTGATTTGGATTTCAACCAAGCCTGCCACTTGGACTGCTTGGATCGACGACCCTTCCGTTGGTACGGAGGCGATCGTGCTCTTGATGGGAATTCATGCTGCGGTTTCTCTTACCCTCATCATTCGACCTTCGAGGACGATTGAAAGCAGGCTCTTGTACGGTGAACGACGGAGCTTCGCACTGATTGCGATGTTTGGCGTATGCGCAGCACTTATGCTGTTGAGCGCTTGCATGTTGCTCAACTCCACGTCCATTTTTGCCACGGCAACCGGAGCCAATCTGTACGGGTTCTGGGCCTGCGCTGCCGTGCTTGGCGCCATGCTCCTCTCCCAATTTATGCCGACACTCGGCTTCGATGCTGCCCCCCGTCCAGAGGCGTGGTGGTTGAGAGGGATGGCCCTGTTCATACCAATGGTCCTCATGGCATTTTCACCGATGACAGCCTACATCCTACCAGGCGTTTGGCTCGCCCTTGCTTGGACGTTGGTGATTCCATGGATTGTCGAGTCCGATGTGCGAACACCGCAGGTACGATTCGTCATCGCACCGTTGGTGGCCACAACCGTCGCTGGTTTAGCAATCCCAATGATGGCGCAAGCCACCCTCTTGCCGGCGTTGATGCTTGCGATCCCTGCGCTTCTTGTCGCTTTTATTGGCATGATGGTTCACAACCCTACAGCATCGAACTCTACCCTGTAAAACAGCCCTTTTGGGGGTGTTCATCGTCGCGCTTCTTATTAGCGATTTAGGAAGCCTCGCAAATGGAATCCTCGGATTTCATGGGATGGGACCCTTATGGCACGTGCATTTAGAGAAGGCGTTGAGCAGAACAGGAGAATCAAAACACACGTCAGACGACGTAATTGGAGCCCACTGCGCGACCTTCGTGGCCTAAAGACCCGTACTGAACGAATTGGTGAAGCGATGGGGCCATTGGTCGAAATCCCTGCCATGGTAAGGATCGAAAACGAGCACTGGGTCTTCGAGCGCATCGAGGAAGGCGTGCTGCATAACCTCACACACAAACTCATCCTTCACGAAACTGAAGGCGAAAAAGTCATTGGCGCCACGACCGACATGGAAACAGCCATGAAAGTCGCCAAGTGCATGGCCATCAAAGAACAACGAATCGTGATGATTCAACCGCTGTGAGCGTTTCGCCTCAGAAGAGGTCCATGATTGCTCCGACAACGCCGAGGTTGACGAGGTAAAAGAAGGTGGCAAGAGCAATGCAAGCGAAGTAAACTTGGCCCGGAGTAATCTTCCAAGCATCTTCAGATTCTTCATCGAAATATCGAATGAGACCTGCAGCCTGCTGAATTCCGCTGCCATCGGATTTCTTCTTGGACGCCATGTGAACCAATCCTTGCGAGATGCCACCCCTTTATCAACGCGACGCGGAGAAGGGTTTTGCTCCCAATCACTCTTCTTCATCAATTGAGGATGTGAGGTCGACGATTTCAAGTTCCGACAAAGCGACCGCAGGTAGCGAATTGTCCGCCCTTAACGAGAGACCAATTGGAGCTGATGCATCATACTCAGAAGTCAACAGGCCTGTGCTTGGATCTGCTTCAATCAACGCAGCCTCGGCCCGCGCCAAGGCGCGTTCTAAGCCAGGCGCGTTTTCTTCGGCGAGTGCCTTGCGAGCCATGCCAATGTCAAGTTCCGCAGCAGTGTAGGCAACTTGGGCTTTTTCGAGCACGAAGTCTGAAACTTCATCGGGCTCTTGCATCCTTTTTTCCACAGCAGACATTCGCTGCTCAAGGATTTCAATGGCCGACTCGAAGGCGCCCTTGGCGGATGCCAATGCCTCAAGCCACGTTGTTTCATTTCCACTAAGGGTGGCGCCATTGCAATGCTTTGCCATCCACTTCATGGCACTGCCGCGATGCTTGAACTCCCACAGATTACGCCCAACGGAGGCCCGCAAATCGTACAATAAACGCATGCGATGCTCATGAGGGCCGGTGATTTCGATCACATTGAGGTAGCCTGAATTGAACAAGCCAAGGCCCCAGTATGCATGAGATTCAATGCTCACACGCAATGTTCCACTTTGCGTTGAGAACATCCATTTTTGCTCATTGAATCCCGGCGGTCGTGAAAACTCAGGTGTTTCTGGCTGGGAAAGGTTTGCAAGCAAGGCGATCGCAACATCGCCGAGGTACACGGCATTGCTGGGCAATGAGTAGCCTTTTGGCCTCAATAAATTGGTCGAATGTTCGACTTTATGACTTGCATTCGCTCGATGAACTTGGGCCACGACACGCGTGGTTGTGTTGCTCAACCCGCCTCCCGTCATGCCCTATGGTCAACCGTCCAACGCATCAATCCAACGCCTTGGCGAGCGATGCTTAGGAGAAGAATTGAAGTGCGTCCGTCACTATGGCGAAGCAAGTGAGACAATGGCTGCCAAGAAGAGTTCCTCCAAGATTGAAGCGTTAACTACACTGCCAGGAATTGGCGCTGCTACTGCAAAAAAACTCGTTGCTGCGAAATTAGACTCTGTCAGCAAGGTGGCGGGCGCTGGTGCAAAGAAACTGCAAGACGCTGGTTTGAGTGCTGCCGTCGCAAAAAAGGTCGGCGCCGCAGCAAAGGCTGCTGAAAAAGGAAAGAAGGCTACGAAAGCCACAGCCACGAAAGCCACTTCCGCTGCCAAAACAACAGCCTCCAAAGCTAAGTCGACGGCCAAGAAAACTGCGGCTGCTTCCAAGAAAACTGCTTCGAAGACGAAGGCAGCAGCGAAGAAAACGACCTCAAAGGCAACGAAAACTGCGAAAACGACCGCTTCCAAAGCAACATCCGCTGCGAAAAAGACGCTGCCGTCGAAGAAATCTGATGATGGACGCAAGGGTGGCACGCTCAAGATTCCACGGAGCGTCCGAGACATGCCTTGGTTCAACAAAAAGTGAAGCCCAAGAGGGGCTTTGAGCGCTATGATTGAAAACCTCCGTGGCTAACATCCATGCATGCCAAGGAGAAAATACGGCCGCTTGAGAAAAGCGGTTGAAATGCCTCCGAAGGAAAATTGTTCGAGGTGTCGATCGGGGAAATTTTGCCCAATTGTGGGCCACTCCGGGCAACAAGTGGTCCCAAAACGAGAATGGGCGGGCCCCGCCGTTATTTCAAAGCGAAAAGCAAAGCGAACGTGAGCATCACTCGATGCCAAAAGCACTCGTCGAGGGTGTGTTCTCCTCGACTTTATGTTCTTCTTGCGATGCTTCAGCAGCCGCCTCAATTGTCTCACGCGTCGCTTGAGCACGATGGTACACCTCACGCAGGGTCTGATCTGAAATCTCAAGGTAAACACGCGTGGTTGCGATGCTTGAGTGACCGAGCAGCCTCTGAATTGTAACAAGGTCTGCGCCCCGCTCCAAGAGCCCAGTCGCAAAGTTATGACGCAACACGTGAGGTGTGAGTTTTCCTTTTGGGAGCGCAACATCAGCTGCAAGTTGATCCATGAGGCGTTGAACGCCCCGTGGTTGCAACCGACGGCCTGCGGAGTTTAGAAGGAAGGCAAAATCCTCTCCCTTCCGCCTTGACTCCCTCACCGGAATCCAAGCATGAATGCGTTCAAGGGTGCGTCGAGTGAACAGCACAAGTCGGTCTTTGTCGCCTTTGCCTCCAAAAACCCGCGCTGAACCATCTTCTAAATCGATGTCGTTAATGTCAAGGTTGCACACTTCACTTACGCGCAAGCCAGTGTCAAGCATCATTGTGACCACAATGGAAGCAACGGGATTCTCACTGTTTGTTGCAGCTTCGAGCACCATCGACATCTCACGTCGGGTGAGCGTACGGGGCAATCGACGGCCGGTGCGCGCTCTGACGAGATGGTCAGGCCAGCGATGGCCGAGCCATTTCAGCAAATGACGAGCGGCTGCAAGCCGAGCGTTGTAGGTGGTTGGACGGAGTTCTGAAAGGGAAAGGGTCCAGCGATCAAGGCGTCCGTTGAGAGGTTCCATTCGCTCAGCAAGTGTTTCAACGCTCATCGAGTCATACCCTGATTCATCGAGGACATCCTCGCCCGGCAGGGTTGTTTCAACAAGAGCCCTTAGGCCGCTTGCATAGGATTTTTGAGTGTTTTCCGATTTATTCTCGGCTCGCAACGCTTGGCGATAGCAGGCAACCCATGGAAGATCAGCCATGTGAACAAGACGAGGTGGAAGTTCAACACTGGATGCATCAAGCCTTCTTTGGCTTGGCCTCAATGCCTTGCGTTGCCGCTCGTGTGTTCTCCGCTTTTCCATTGGCGTTCACCGCCTCCCGCCGTGGCGGGTGTGCATCCCGTGCTCCGAAGAGCAGGCTCAGTACCGTATGGTCCCATATCAAACCACCGCGCGTTAGAATGGAGGCCATCATCGCCTGTTCTGATGACGGTTCGCGCCGTCAAGCGTTCGAACCTTCGCGATCATCGATGGCAAATGCATCGCTTGGAACGTCCAAAATCGCCTGCCGGAGGGAGGCTCTCAACTTCGTTAACTCGCCGTAACACACGAGAATATCGTCCCAACGTAACTGGATTTCATCCGACGGATTCCAAATGAGGGCATTGTCTCTTGAGAGGGCGAACACCGGAATCTCAGCACCCGATTTAAACAGGCTTGCAAGACGTTTTCCAACCACGTTTGGATGGTTGCGGATTTGCAATGAAAGAACGCCTGAACCCGGCACTGTGCGAAGCAATTGATCGAGATCAACTTCGGAAAATTCAGTCTCATTCATGACATAATCAATGATGGCGCCTGCTACGTTGACACCACTGGCCTTCTCGATTCCTTCCAATCCTGGTGATGAATTGACCTCCAGCACCAACGGTCCATCCTCTGCTTCAAGCAAGTCAACCCCTGCTACATGGAGCCCTAAAACCCTGGCTGCGCGGCATGCTGCTTCTTCGTACTCAGGGGGAAGGTCGACCTTTTCGACGGTCCCATTCAAGTGGTAATTCGAACGGAATTCTCGCCCACGGGCTTTTCGTCGCATGCTTGCAACAACTCGATCGCCGACAACCAACGCCCGAATGTCCTTGCCGTGTGATTCTGCGATGTATTCTTGAACCAGAACGGCTCGACCGGTCAACAACAATCCTTGGACCAAATTTTTCGATTCGCGTGACGTATGCCGCAAGAACACGCCTTGTCCTTGAGTGCCCTGAGTGACTTTGATGACCACAGGTAGGCCCCCAACGAAATCAACAGCTGTTTCAACATCGATGATGTCGCGCACATAGGTGGTTCGAGGAACTGGCAATCGGTTGCGTGCCAGGATCTGGGAAGCGTGCAATTTGTCCCTGCTCTGTAAAATTCCAACACCACTGTTGGCCGTCCAAATACCCAACTGTTCAAGATGGCGAAGCACTGCAACCCCATGCTTGGTGATGGAATGACCAATTCGTGGGATGACGGCGTCGAAATTGAACGGCTCCCCATTATGAAGCACATCAATTCGGCCATCAGCGACAAACAGAGAGAACTTCATCGGATCTGCAACATATGGATCGAGCCCACGTTTTCGCGCTTCTTCGACAAGCCGCCTTGTGCTGTAGAGGCGGGGGCCACGTGAGAGAATGGCCAAACGCAGGTCAGAGCGGGTCGCGTCAGCGTCGCGACTGTTCCCTCCTTCCTTGTCCATACCAGCACGACGAGGGAACGCGCCTTTCAAGTGCTCGCTCGGAATGGAGCGATTTATGTCAGAAGAACAGGTTAAGGCTCCTGCGGTTGAACCAACTGTGGATGAAGACCAAGATGAAGTGCTTGAAGTCATGACGTTGGAACAGCGGCAAGAAGCACTCAAGCAATCACGCTGGAATGTCTTCATGTGGCTCGGTATCGCGGTTATAATGTTCGGTTTCGCCCTTGTCCCAATGTCGTTTGATGAAGAGTACGACGGGTTCACCAACTCCGCAGAGAAAGACATCGGTTTGGTTTGGGGACCATCCTTGCCCGGTGAAGATTTCATGGATGTACCATTGAAAATCGATGTTGAAGTCATCAACCCTCCAGCAGCATTGGACGTTCATCTAGCGGCTTATGCGCTGCAGGAAGACGATTGCGCCCAAAACCTTGGCTCCCAGGCCGCCCTTGCTCGCGAGGGGACCGATCACAGTTACCAATACCAATTGCTCGATGAAACACCCGTTGCAGGCGGGGAGTACACCTTTGATTTCAAATTAGACGCGGGGCAATATTGTGTGATTGTGCAATTCGTAGACAGCGATGGAGCCAACGTCGGAACCGCTGGCACAGAGATGAACATCGACGGTGCGGTCTATCCAAACCAAGTGATTGCTGGCCTCCTCGGACTTGTGTGCCTCGGCCTCTCTGCCTTCGCCTTCTTGGGCGCTCAAAAGCACGGCGAATCTGTCAAGAAAATGCTTGAAGAGGATCTTGAAACCACTGAAAACAAGGTGCTCGCCTCCATTTCAAGCGAACGAATCGCTGCTGGCCCGTCCGGTCCACCCGGATCTGCTGGCCCCGCAGGCCCTCCTGGTTCACCTGGACCATCCGGACCACCTCAGTCCGACGAGCCAAGCGATGCCTCTCCAGAAGCCGTCGATGAGGCAACCTTCGAACCAGCAGAAAATGGATACTTCTTCAAGAAACTCGCTGATGGCACCTATGACCAAACCGTCTACGTCCAAAACGAAGATGGGGCCTATGTGGCTCACGAAGGTTGACGAGCAAATGGTGCAGGCACAAAATTCGGCGCTGAGACCATGCATGGAGCGCCATCCTTGAAAGGGATAGGCGACAGGGACAGGCTGGGGTTCAAGCATGGGCGATGATGTTGCATCGACGTTAACAGTTGCAAAACTGAAAGCGTTATGCATCCTCAATGACTTGCCAACTTCCGGCAAAAAGAGTGACCTCGTCGAACGGTTGCTTGAATCAGGGCTTACCAACGAAGAAGTTGGTCTACCAAATCCGGTGCCGAGTGCCGAGGAAAAAAAGTCGGTTGAAGAACCCGAAGAAGACGAAGTTGTTCTCTCCATGGAAGATGAAGACACCCTCACACCGGAGGTTGAACCGGAGAAAGAGGTGGTAAAGATGCCTGAGCCAGAAGACGATGTGCTCGAGGCGGAAATCATGGACGCCGAAATCATGGTTGATGAGGCGCCTGTCATCACGGAAAAGAAAGTCGCCACCTCAGCAAAAACGGCCGCACCGCCAGCAACCCTGCTCGACATGGTCAAACGCCCACAAGTGGCTGCTGCATTGCTCACGCTGATGATTCTTGGAGCAGGTGGATATTACTACATCAATAGCCAGTTAGAACCATTCACTGCGGACCAATTGAGGTACGGGGATGAAATGAGGTACACCGTCAAGGACGGTACGTTCCTCGCCACGGATGAATTCATCGAACTAGTGTTGGATCAGCTCGAGACCGATGAGGAGATTTGCAAACTGTCCCTTTTGTTTGAAGGCGATGGTCAACTCTCAATCACCGAAGGTGGCACAGATCAGTTGTATGCCGAGGGGTCCACAGATCGACTTGGCGCAGTCATCGCCAAAGGCGGAATGGGGGGTCAATGGCTGGCCGTAGAAAGCATCAACAGCAACACTTTGGATTCCTTCACCGTCAAACGCCATCTCACCGACCCCATCTTTAACGGGTGTTCATCGACGTTCATTCGTGCCGATGGAAGTGCTCAGATTGAAACAAAACAGTACACGGAACTTCGAGAACAAACAACCCTGTCCACACAGGCGGACTGGGAAGTTGATTTGCCCGACCCAATTGGACGCTACCGTGGCACAACAGTGAGTTACGGCGTTGGTGGTCTGCTTGGCGGCTTGGACACCCTGGCACCTGGGCTCGCAATGATGCTGCAGCCAATCGAAGTTGGTGATTTACTCGGCAACGATCTCATCGACACCGGGGCAACGGGTAGCAACAATGGTTGGGAGTGGCGCGTCATCGGCATCGACGAATTTTCAGGGAATCCTGCATGGAAAGTCATCGCAACCCACCAGGACATCCGAACCTACTGCTTGGGCTCGGCAACAATGGAGTTGTGGATTGAAGAAGGCAACCCCTGGGCGGCAAAGCAAAAAGTAGATGTCGTAATTTCCAGTTCACAAACAAGTCAACAAGATTGCTCTGCAACCACTCAATTGCTCAATGATTTGGTGTTGCCAGAAGGCGATCTTGAGCTGCATCACATCTTCGAGCGAACATCGATCGAGCGTGGGCAAAAGCAACTCGACTTGGCGCGTTCATACTCGTCAAGACCGCAAGCAAACCAGTTGCAGGTTGATGATGATGAACTCACCTCATGGGGGGCAAACGACCTCCACATGCCCGATAACAGTGAAATGCGCACCCATACCTTTGAGCAAGCCATCCAATGCTTCGACTCCTTCCAAGGAGAGGCAAGTGGAGCAACCAATGCTCTCGATGACAACGGCTACATTTGGCGGGCAACAACCAAAGCGCTTGGACAAGGAAGTGAATGGAACATGTCATGGGTTGCAGCGGACGAGAGCGCTGGTTGGGTGAACTTCAACCTTACAGGCTCCCCAAGCGATGAGGCTTGCGAATTCCATCAGAAAGGTGTGTATGATGATAGCGTGGCCTTCAATCGCGAGGCCATTCCTTCAACACTCAACCTCTCGCAGATGGAACAGCGACTCGCTGACACAACGCTGTATGGCCAACTTACTGGGAGCAATCTCTTCTTCACTGCGGAAGGTGCATATCACGAAGATGTTCAAACTGGTTACTTGGTTGTCGTGCCTGGCGGTGAATTGAATTCGATCCTCTCAAGTTTAGCGAGCGACGCTGATGGCGCTGTTTCTGTTGACATTGCAAGGTCTTGGGATGGCAACGATGGATGGAGCAACCAACTCAACCTCTTGGCCGACGCCAATGAAGGCCGGTTGCTTGGATGGAGCCTCATACAACAACCCCAAAGCGCTTAACGACGCGGGTCATAAGGCGGTAAAGCACCCAGATCAGGTGCCGATGGAACGTTGGCGAACTGCGGCGGAGCATACGCCTGAGGTGCTTGCGCGAAGGCGCTCGCTTTTTCCTGGGAGGGCTTTCGAGGGCGCCGGGTGAACAGGAAAGCAAGCAAGGCGAAGGTGAAGACAATCGCTGAAATGACAAGCGGTGCGTTTGACTCGAGCGTGGCCATGAAATCGCTCTCATCCGAGGCGTTGGCATCCTCATTGTCAATCGGTGGCGGTGGTGGATTCCATACGAGGTAAGTAATGGCCCATGTGACCTCAACTTGCCCCCCATCCTCGATGAGGGTGGCCGTGATCATCTCTGGACCAACTGCTCCGTTGGTTTCGCAAAGGTACTGGGCAAAATCCGAGCGTGGGGCGGAGCAATTGAATGCAAGTTCCTCAAATGTAAGGCCCGTACCAATCAATGTGTCATTTCTGAACCACTGCACGGTTGGATTGAGGCGTTCGAGACTGGCCTCATCCAATGTGAGGGAAAGAGAGAGTTGGAGCGAATCGTTCGTGGCGTTGAGCGTTAGGCTCCTCATTTGTGGAGAGGCAGTCACTGAACCTGAGCGATCAACACCATTGTCGATTTGCTCATCACAGTCGTCGTCAAGACCGTTCCAACGTTCAATCGCACCGGGAGAAATCATGCTATCATTATCGTTACAGTCGTTGAACCAACGATAGCCATCTGCGTCGTTATCGAGGTCAGCAAAGAGGGGATCCGTGTTGGTTGAGAACAACTCAATGCCATCGAGGAGCCCGTCACCGTCTGAATCTGGGTCAAATGGATTGGTTCCATGGATGAGGTACTCATCCATATCAAGCAGTCCATCAAGGTCAGCGTCTGTTCCGATGAAATCTTCGTCGATTTCTTCATTGCAGTTGTTATCGATTCCATCCAAAGATTCTGCCATCGAAGGGTTCAGCGAAGCATTGGTGTCATTGCAGTCTTGGAACCAATAGAACCCATCTTGGTCTGTATCGTTGTCTTTGACGAGAGGATCTGTTTCATGGATGAGCACTTCTGTACCATCCTCTAGACCGTCGAGATCGGTGTCTTGATTTTGCCAATCTGTTCCATATTGATGGTACTCTTCAAAGTCAAAAAGCCCATCGGAGTCGGCGTCAGTGAGGTTGAAGCCTTCATCCCATGAGCCGTTGCAGTCATCATCGATTCCGTTCAAAACTTCGATGGCATCTGGGGAGACAAATGGATCTGAGTCATTGCAGTCTTGGAACCAATAAAACCCGTCACCGTCAGCATCCGCATCGAAAACCAGTGGGTTCGTACCGTAGATATTGACTTCATCACCATCGCTCAGCAAGTCGTCATCTGTGTCACTGTCAAGCGGATCTGTCCCGTTAACGAGGACTTCGACCCCGTCATCAAGCCCGTCCATATCAGTGTCTGTTGACAATGGGTCTGTGCCATAGACGAGGACTTCCAAGCCATCGTCTAAGTTGTCGTCGTCTGTATCAATGTCGTTTGGGTCCGTACCGTAGATGTCCGTTTCGTTGGTATCGGTGAGGTTGTCCCCATCCGAATCGAGCACCATTTGGGTACCGTAGATGATCAGTTCCCAATCATCGAGCGTTCCAGAGTCGCCATTGCCTTGATCTTCCAAAGAAAGCGTCCACTCGCCCCGGCTGTCTTCGCCCCAATGGTGGACGGTACCGAAGCGCCAATTGTTGAAATTGTTCCCACCGTCACTGTGCTTCTCTGCTAGAATGCTTCTCGTTCCCGAGGGGCTTGTCAATGTAAGGTTCATGTCGCCACGGAAGGTGTGTGGCAAATCGACGATCACGTCGATGTTCTCAATCTGAATCGCATCTGTCACCGTGGTGTTGGAATACACAATTTCTCCAGTGTTGTCAGGAATATCGAGGTCTGTTTGAATCGTTCCAGTGGTGAATGAAATTTCTTCCTCCGACGTGGTCCAATTCACCGATGCTGCTACAGCTGCACCTGCGTCGATGACGCCAAAGCCGTACTTGTGGCTGACGAGGTGGCCAGCACCATTTGTAGACCACGAGGGATCGTTTGCGTGATTTTTACGCGATGTTTCGACAAGAATGTGCTGGACATCTCGCCATGTGAGGTTCGCGTTCGCTTCGAACATCAAAGCAATAATTCCGGATACCAAAGGTGTGGCAGAAGAAGTACCCCCGAAAGTGCTGGTGTAATCACCGTTTGAGTAGCCTCCAGACCCTTCGATGTCTGTGGTTGTGATGCTTTCTCCATCACCGTTTGAGGGAGAGGCTACGAGAATGTTGGCGCCTGGTTCAGCGTAGTATGACTGGCGTCCTTTGTGGTCGACTGCAGTGACTGCAATGGTGTACCTCAAATTTGCATAGCCATCGTAGTTTGAATTGTCGTTATCATCGAGCCCATTACCTGCAGCCCATGTGATGATGTTACCGTTACCGTTTCGACCTTGAAGGGCATCGGCTTCGAGTGCTGCAAGCATCAATGGGCCCGGGCCGGAGAGCGTTTCCCCATCATCACTTGGACCCCACGAATTGGAATAGATATCAATCGATTGACGCTCGTGACCCAAGGTGTTTGATTCACGAACATCTGTAGTGCTGCATGAGATGAGTTGGAGCCCCACAAGGGTGGCCTCGGGCGCTGCACCTGTAACACCAATCCCATTGTTGCCTGTTGCAGCGGCAACGCCGCCTGCGGCCGTTCCGTGAGCGTTGTTCGAGGTGGGTGTTGGATCACCATCGTTGTTGCAAAAATCATAATCAAGGCTTGAATCATAATCTGTAAAGATGTCAGGGTGGTTCCAATCAAGTCCATCATCGACAATACCAATGACAACACCTGCACCCTTGTAGGAATTCCATGCACCGGTGATGTTGACATCTTCACTGCTTATTCCACCGGTCTGCCCGGTGTTGACGAGGTGCCATTGTTCGTTGAATTTGGCATCGTTGGGTGTCCATCTTGGCTCCATTGCTCGCTCGATTAACGGGTAAGCGGCCTCAATCAACCCTGATGCTTGCCAGTCGCCAAGTGTAGAGGCGGCTTCGGATGCTTTGAGTGAGACAACTTGTGCCCCAAGAAGGGCTTCTGCAGGGGTGCCGAGGGGGTGCTTGGAGAACACGACCCATTCATCAGCAGAAACCAGTTGCTCCTCGGTGTAGCGGGAGACATCACTGTGAAAGGCGATGGATGCTCGGACAGAAGAGGAATATGAGTCAATGATTGGATGGTGTGTTGAATTCGAAAGCGATGCCCACTGTGACTCAGTGTCGCCAGTTTGGCTTGCCGCAGCCCCTGCAATCGGGACCAGCAATGCGGCGAGTAAAAGGGAGCACATCACCACAGCGCGCATTGACTTCTCCTTATTCCAGTCCGTCATAACGCTACCCCTGTTATGGCTCAGGTTTTGTCAGACGTTCGACGAGTGCGTGCGTGCTTTCATCTTCAATTTGCAACGAACGAATGTAGCGAGGGATGGTGTGTTGTGAATGTGCAAGGTCGTCCAATGAACCAACCCATTCTAAAGCATGTGTTGGCGGTGAAAGTTGAGCGTTATGGCTGCTATGAACGGTCCATACAGAACATCCGTCACCATCCTCTGAAGCGGTTTGGAGGCAGAAAGTTTGAGGCAACGCTTCGACGGCGCAAGAAAAATTGTTGCGCCCGGTGTATTCGACAATGCAGTCATTGGCCACGTACGGGGCATTCATGGCGTCCAGGGCTTCGATTGCTTGGTTATCCTCGGCCCCTCGTTGAAACCAGATAAGTGGAAACTCGTCATGTTCCAGTCGCACAATGAGATCACGGACAACACCTCGAGCCCGCTCAGGTGCGAGAAACAGAACAACAACCCGCGGCGTGAGCCCGTCGTCAAGAAGCGGTCGAATGGGAAAGCCCTCGATGGTGGCCCCAGCATCTCGTGGGTGAATTGGGGCGCATGCCCACCCTTTGGCCTTTAGTTCCCCGACTGCCTTGTGAGCTGGGCGATCAGGATTGAGCCCTGCCCCGTAAATGTGAATCACTGCACTCTCCATCACATGTGACCGCAACATGGCATCATCGAGTGATGAATGCCCCTCTGTCTCCATAAAGCAAAGTCCTCCAGTGTCCTTATCAAAACTTGTACTGCATCGCTAACCGCCAAAGTCAGCGACGGGTTTGAAGTCAACAAACCCCCCCGCACTGTTTGTGGCCGAAGCATCCAGACCCCCTCATGACCGCGGACACGCCTTGTGGTCTGCAGAAGACGGCCCGACGAGGATGTTGCTCGGAAGTTTCGATCGATGGGTTAGCGCTGTCCTTGCTGATGATGGAATCGACATGCCGTTCATGGGTGGCCGTGAACCCGTCGAAGCCACGATTGTGGCGCGAGCGGATGGCATCATTGTAGGAACTTCTCCAATTGACCACATGTTGCAGATTTGGGCACCTTCCTTGAAGATAACATGGTGGGCGGGCGATGGGAAAAAGGTCTCAAAAGGCGACGAGATTGCCACCCTAACCGGAGATAAGGAAGCGGTGTTAGCCATGGAGCGAAGCATCCTCAATATTCTCGGCCAGCTTTCGGGCATTGCTACCGAAGCAAAACGATGGTCAGCAATTGCGCCGGGGCAAATCGCATGCACCCGGAAAACAATCTGGGGGCTGATGGACAAATGGGCAGTGCATCTAGGCGGTGGACTGACACACCGATTGAACCGAAGTGATGCGACGATGATCAAAGAGAACGACCTTGCATCGATGCTCCAAGATGTGGATGGTCACGCCAATCGCATTGCAAATTACCTCCAAGAAGTGGACCCTTCGACGTGCGGTGCCTTCCTTGAAATCGAGGTCCGAGAAAACAAGGAAGCAATCATCGCTGCTGCAATGTGGGCCCAACGCCGCGAAGAGGGAGTCAAGAAACTCGTCATCATGCTCGATAATTTTGGCCCTGAACGCTGCAAGGAAGTTGCAGGCGAACTCACCGAAATGGGGTTGCGGGAACATGTTGTCCTTGAGGCAAGTGGTGGAATTGAATTCGAACACCTCGAACAGTGGCACGAATGTGGCCTCGATGTGCTCTCGACAAGCGCCATCAATCGAGGGGTTGCGCCGCTCGACATGTCAATGCTGATGTCCGGCGTTTAAGCGGGGTGAAATGATGAGTGATTTTGCTGCAGATCCTAGCCATCCGCGGTACCAGTCGCTTCTTCTTCGCCATCGTCTTGAACAGGCTGAAAAAGATGGGTTGCTCGCTGGGAGCGCAATGATTGCTCATGGTCGAGGTGAGGCCTACGATTACTTGCTTGGTGAACGCACCATTCCAAGCGCTCACATGGCGACGGTTCAGGCGTACGCTGCACTCAGAAAGGCCCAGCGCCCTGTCATCAGTTTGAATGGAAACGCAGTTGCGCTTGCAGGAGAATCGCTGCTGATGCTTGCTGAGCGTTTGTCATGCCCGGTTGAAATCAATATTTTCTACCGCACACCGGAGCGAATGGCTGCATTGATTGGACGGCTTGAAGCCATCAAGAAGGAACATCAAATCGATGTTCAAATCCTCGGAGCGGAACCAAATGCTCGCATCCCGGGTCTGGAAGGGCCACGGGCAAATTGCACCAAGGAAGGCATCCTCGATTCAGATGTGATCATGGTCCCCTTGGAAGACGGCGACCGGTGTGAAGCGCTCGTAGCCATGGGAAAAACTGTCATCGTGATTGATTTGAATCCACTGTCTCGCTCCGCTAAAATGGGGAGCATCACCATTGTTGACGAATTAACTCGGGTGGTGCAAAACATGTTGAAAAACATCGAAAACAGCGTTGTCGATGAGGCGTTCAACAACGACCAGGTGCTTGCTGATGCTTTGCAGCACATTGCAGCAAAATTCACTTCGTCGTGATGACAAGTGGGCGCTTCAGAATTCTTCTGAGAGTTTTGCAACCAATCGGGAGCTGATGCTTTCACCGACGGCGGAGCACGAAGCATCGCCACCCAAATCATAGGTGAGGCCTTTGCCGTCTCGCAAGTGGTCGGCTACGCTTTCATCGATCATTCGACCGATTTGAACGAGTTCATCCTCGCCGTGCTTTCGACCGAGCCAATCCATCATCAGTTGAATGGAGTTGATCGTTGCAATTGGATTGACCTTGTTCATGCCTGCGTATTTTGGAGCTGAGCCGTGAACTGGTTCGAAGAATGCATGGTCGTCGCCAATGTTTCCGGATGCAGCCATACCCATGCCGCCCTGGAGAACTGCGCCTAAATCGGTGGCAATGTCGCCAAACATGTTCGAGGTGACTACAACGTCGTAGGACTCGGGCGAGCGAGTGAGCCATTGCATGAAAGCGTCAATGTAACCGTAGTCTTTCTCAGTACCGGGATACTGCTCTCCGACTTTGTCGAACGTTCTTCGAAACAGTTGACAGCCACGGGTGACGTTGGATTTGTCAATGCATGAAACTCGCTTCACACCATCGATTGGTGCTCCATTACGTGTTTCGGCGATGTCAAAGCCCATGCGAATCAAGCGTTCGCTTCCACCTTCCGAAATCGGACGCGGGTCGTAGGCAACTTCACCTTTGAGGCCGGGGAATTCCATCGATGGAGGTTCGTAAGGGTCTCGGCCTTGCGCTCGGTCAGCGCTTCGTCGCAGCAAAGAATGGTACAATCCTTCTGTGTTTTCACGCAAGACAGTCATGTCGACCATGCCTGGTTGCCAGATTTGAGTGAACCGTCCGTGCACCTTGTGTGGTACGCCTTCGTAGAGTTTGATAGGACGGAGATTTGCGTACAAATCCAAACCGCTGCGCATTCCAAGAATAACAGAACCACCGGCAAGATCGCCGTTAGGAAGCCGGGCGCCAGGGTGCCCAATGGCTCCGAGATAGATTGCATCTGCCTCATCTCGACAGAATTCAAACGAGCCCTCTGCCCATTCTTCACCTGTATCGAGATAATGCTTGCCACCACAATCAATGACGGTTTGTTCAAACCCATGATTCGTGTTCGCTTCGATTGCGTTGAGAATTCGTTGGGCCTCTAGTGCCACTTCTCGCCCTGTGCCGTCGCCGGGAAGAACCCCAATCCGATAATTTCCCATGCCTCTCGCAAGGGCAACCCCTACATGAACGCGACCCTCTCATCAGAATGGCTGTGGGCATGGGGATGCTGAGTGGACATGTTGTGGCGGAGCATTGAGCTTGTCGTCCATTGGAAGGGGTCTCCGACGGCTGTATGAACGCAGTCAAAGGGTTGCGGAATGGAAACAATGGTTGGTAGGGTCGAGAAAGGTTTCATAGGCCGTCATGTAGGAGAGTTAAGAACATGAGCGACAAGCAGAACGAGGTCTCAGAAGCCCATGTTCGACTGGAGTCACTGCCCAAAGAGGTGCAGCGACTTGCTGAAGTCATGATGAGCGTTGACCCTCATTGGAATCTTGATGCGTGGCTGATCGAGCAAGCCAATATGGCGCTGGATTTGGCTGCAATCGATCTTGCGCGAGAACGCATCGCGGTCGAACAGCGCCTTCATCGATTGGAGCAAATTGCTCGGCGGATGGAGCCTGAGCAAGAACCTGCATCCGACCCAAATCAACGGAACATCTTCGATTGTTTCAACCTCGACATCGACAAGGCGATGAAAGGACTCGGGCAACGTGCCACGACGCCAGAACAGACACCGCTCAAGGCCAAAGGCAACAACGAACTCATGCACCCTGCAGCAAGCTTCCTCGATTTG
This sequence comes from Candidatus Poseidoniales archaeon, assembly GCA_009887095.1. GTDB lineage: Archaea > Thermoplasmatota > Poseidoniia > Poseidoniales > Poseidoniaceae > MGIIa-L1. The sequence continues at coordinate 2,834 of QXYC01000022.1, read as the reverse complement.
CTCCCCGACGACGAGGGTGACGATCCGCTTCTTGCTTTAGCGTGTCAAATGTTGCTTGTTGTTGTCGAGGCCGAAATTGGGAAAGGTGAACCATTCGCGACACTCGAAGTGATTTTCAACGGCATGAACGAACATGGTGTTATGCCTGAAGAAATCGATGAAGCCATCGATCACCTCCTCGCAATAGGCGGCATAATTGAGATTGATGACGACTGTTTCATTGCCATTGCTTGAAGATTTGAAACCTCCTTGAGATGGGCTCCGTGGGCCCCCAAGCAACAATTGGTTATACCGTGCAATCCTAACTTCATAGTATGGGAATTGTGCGTTCGTTTGTATTTGGAACTTTGACTTGGATGATTTTAATGGAATTAAGAACTGGTCCTGAGCTCGCCCTTGGCGGTGCAGTCGCAGCGGCGTTTTTGGTTGAATCTGCTCAAAATCGATCCCGACAACATCGACTGATGGAACAAAGCAGGGGGCTCAAACAGCACCTTCATCGCTCTTCGTTGCACATCGAAGAACTACAATTCCATCTTCAAAAAACAAACCAAGAATTGCATACAGCGATGGAGGAAATCAATCGACGGGATGCTGTTGGAAGCCCGGCTGCAAGGGAATTGCTCAGCCGTCAAGAGCAGGCAATGAATGCTCAATCGAAAGCTATTGAGGCACGCAGTGATCGAAATGAGGCCTTGCTCGATAGTTTGGAACGTTTGTTGGTCATGCAGTCTGATCAGACATCAAGGATTCAACTCACCCTTGCTGAGGTGGTTCAAAAATTAGCAATGGAGCCACGCCAGAAACTAATGCTCCAAGACAGTGTTTTGGTTCAAGATGGCCCTGCAATCGGCGGGAGGGGCCCCGCCAACCGCTCTCAAGCGACGCAGCGTAATCATGCTCAGTACCTTGCAGACCTCTTTGACTGACTCCGGCATCTTGACGAATGGAACAAGAGTGGAAGAACCATGGCGACGAAGAAGGAAGGGGCTCAAAGGCTTCTGGACAGTCTTGATTCTGCGGTGCGGATTAAACAACGCCTTTGGCTGGCAATTGCTCAAGGTGTGATTATTTCTGTCACTGTTGCCTGGTTCACGCGATGGCAGTTTGGGGTCGCAGCCAGCCTTGTCTTTGTTCTCTTGATTCAACTTGCTTTCGAGCGTATGTCGAACAGCATTGCGGCAAGCAAGCTGCAGGCGTTGAACGATTTGGGTTGGTCGACTGAGGCCGATTCAGATGAACAGCTTCGCGAAAAAGCCGAAAAAATACTTTCATGATGGTGGAAGCATGCAAAACGATGCTGCCCTCTATCTCCAATTCATCGAGGATGAAGAGGGCATCGCCAGCCGACGATTCCGGATGGCGGCATTGATTCTGTTCTGCGAGAGCGCAGCGCTCTTTTGGTTGTGGCGCCAGGGATCTCCGTTGCCGCTCCTTTGGGGTCTCTTCGCAGGGTGTTGCCTCTCACTGAGCCTCGTTTACCGAGCCCATGCACGTCAGTCATGGGAAAGAGAAGAAGCCATGCTGGAACAACTCGGCATCGATATAGAATTACTCGAGGGAGGTGCTGTTCGTCAGAAACTCGTGCTCGCGGCAGAAACCGGGGCGTTCAACGACATGCAAGTCGAGAAGATGACCGGCAGCATCCGTGGCCAAGATGAGAAGGGGTTCACGGGTGGAAAGCAAAATGATCGACTTGATTCAACCACGATGCGACGTGATGTGAAGGAATCCGAAGGAGCCTATGAAGGGCTGGAAGGTGATTTACGCCGCTCTGAGCACCTCGTTAACGAAGCGAATGAGCGATACGGTGCTGTTGCAAACGAACAGTGGAACGCTGCGGAGTCAAAGGATCTGGACTTAATCGAAGCTGGGGTAGAACGGTTGGGCGACTTGGTCCGCACTGATTGGTTTGAGAAAAATGCAAAGGATGGGGCCGTGGACGAACTGATGGGACAAGGCCAAAAGGAATGACGCGCTCCCGTTGAACATGAAGGTGAAGGCAATTCTCCTCGCCGGTGGCCATGGAAGCCGGCTGTATCCTTTTACAAAGTATACGCAAAAAACACTCCTGCCCCTCTACAATCGTCCAGTAATCGATTACGCACTCGGGACAATTCGCAGAGCGGGTATCAAAGATATCACGATTATATCGAACCAGTTTATAGGGCAAATTGCAAAGCACGTCGGAGGAGGGTTACCTGACGAAAGAATCCACTATGTCTTGGAAGAAGAGCCAACTGGTGTCGCCGATGCCCTGAACCTAGCAAGGGTGTACAACGAAGAGTGCCGGGTTCTAGTCTACTTCTCAGATAACATCACCACAATCGAATTGGAGGATGAAGTCAGACTTTTCAGCAAGAAAGCGGAACGCCCTGGTTGCGTCTTACTGGCGAGAGAAGAAGAAAACCCTGAAGCTTTTGGCGTAGCGGTGGCCGACAAGGATGGGGTCGTTATTGATATTGTCGAAAAACCTGAAAACCCACCATCAAATCTTGCGATTGGTGGGATCTACATGTTCGATGAACTGTTCTGGACATACGTCGATCAAGGTGTGAATGAGAAGGAAGAACGGTTTTCAATTTCTGATGTAACTCGGAGGTATGTTCAAACACAGAGTGCCAAGTTGCTGACGGTTGGCCCTGAAACATGGGTCGATTGTGGCACACCGGAATCTCTTCTTCAAGCATCCATCATGGCGGCAGAGGGGAAACTAAATCCACACCCGTTTAGAGATTAGAACAGCAAAGGACAAAACTAACTGCTGCATGGACGGCACATGAAGGTCGGAATAATTGGCGCAGGGATGGTCGGAGGAGCCATCGAAGCGTGCT
>QXYC01000021.1 GCA_009887095.1 Candidatus Poseidoniales archaeon | reverse complement strand
GAGTCCGTAAATTCCAAACGTCACCATGGTCAAAGCAAACTGATTCTTTGGGTTTCTATACGGAACTGGGTTGCGTACTTTCATTGTGGTTGAGGACAGGCCTTGGTGCCCGTCATCGCTCAACTGCTGTATATGAGCGTTCTTTCGACCTCGACGGCTTGTCTAATGCGCCTTTCTCCCAACGCGATAAAAGAGCAAGAGCAGCGGGAGAGTTAAGAAAATAAAGAGGCTTGTTTGGACTTGTTCAGCCGACAAGCCAAGTCCAAGGAAGCCCTTGGAAGGAGTGCCCAGCACTTCAAACTCGATGTTCTCTCGATCGATGACGCCCGTCTCGCTTGGTTGAACCGAAATTGTAAATTTGAATGTGTCTTCAATATCCGTCTCAAATGGAGGGCGGACATTGATACGAAGAGGAACGACCTCGCCGACTTCAACTTGACAAATGTAGTCTAAACCTTCCAAACTACAACCCTCGAAATCACTCTCAATCAGAACGTTCCAACCTCGGAAACTTTCAGAAGCAAAGACAAGGACATCCGTTTGAGTGTTTCCAGTGTTCGTGAAATTGAGCGTGTACTCCAGTTGGTCTCCGTACGTGAGGCTCATTTCAGTCTCAACGCCTTCCGAGTCGAATTCGAGCTCATGTACGATTTGCACATCGAGTGTGATGGAGATTCTCCCCGACCGGTTTGCTGCGTTTGATACGCTCGTCACCGTGAGATCCAAAACACCACCTTCACCCGTGTTTGCCCCAGGATTGACTGTTAACACAAGTTCCATTTTCAGTTTGAACGGACGCGCTTCATAGGATGTGTTGGAGTAGTCTGGCAACTCGAGCATGATGGTTTGAGCTCCATTTTCCGTCGCTGAGGTGATTGGACCTCCGTTTTCATAGAGGAATGTTTGGTTCTCAAAGTCCCAAATACCGTACCCTACAGGTACGCTTACAGGACCCTCAACTGAAAGCCCGTTGAGCGTCAAGTCACGGGTCGCGATGCCCTCCAATCCTGATAGATCGAAAAGTGCTTCATCGTTGCCATCGCCTGTGTTCACCACCCAAAGCTCGTATGTTTGGCTGCCTGAAGGTGGGAGAACCGCTGTACCAGTTCGCTGATCAAGGCCCCCATCGACCAGACGAACATCCATTGCAAAATTACGGTCGGACAGAATCGCTAGGAATTCAAATTCCTTCTGATTATCTGGGACACCATCGCCATCCTGATCGGCCGTATTGCTGTCATCCCTGTTGGTGATTCGGGAGGTGATGCGTGTGTATGCGAGTTCTTCTTCACCATCAACACTGACGACCAAGAAAACTTCAATGCTGGAACGAGGTTCGATGTCGATGTCAACAAATTGAACACCATCGGCATCCTCGTAATGCACGCCCCAAGCAGGTGTGGCTGTTTGTTGCATCACTGAGCATCGGAAGGTGTCCTTGACGTTCCCGAGGTTCTCAATGGTAATCGGGAAGCGAACTTCGCTTCCAGAACGTCCAGTCTGATCGGTCGCCGGAGCATCTGCTTCCATCCCGTGAACTGCCTTGACAGTCACTCGCAGGACCACTTCGTCATAGGCTGCACCACCGCTTGAAGGCAGAACTGAGAACGTGATGTCGATTTCCTCGGTCGCAAGTGCGTTGATTGGTACGTTAATCGTGACCGACACATCACTGCTCTTTTCGGAGCCGTGCTTTGAGCCGACGCTGACGGTCGTGGCATCAAGGCGCACAGCCCATCCACTTGGAGCACTTGATGCTGAGACGCGGAGGTTGTCAGGCCCGTTTCCATCGTTTGTGACGGTGAGGGTAGTTGTACCGTTGCTACCCGGTTCGACGTTTGGCAGCAGGGATTGTGAAACAGAAATGCTTGCGCCGTACGATTGGCCGACCTTGACTCGCAATTCCTTGCTGCACTTCACGGCGCTGCCATCTTTTCCGAGAATGTTGATGACCGTTTCAGAACCTGCCGTGACCGAATCGTCGGGGGAGACTTTGAGATCGAAGGTACGAGTTCCTTCACCGTCATTGTAAGGCAAGAGGCCGGAAGAGGCCCCGTCGAAGGTGACCCAACTTGACCGGCTTGCAGGTGAGGCTGATTTGCCCATGGTCACTGACCAGTCGCTGTTACCAGTGTTGGTAAGGGTGGCACTGAGCGTACCTTCTGCACCCGGGTTGACCGTGACTGTGGATTTCGAAAGGGACATTTCGCATTCATGCAGTTCTGGAACAGTGAGGCTAAAATCTTCGGAATCTGATGCGTTTTGAGTCGGATCGTTGGTAACGACGCCTGTCACTTCCCAGCAGTATTTGTCTGCTGCTTGGCCATCAGGGACTTCCACTGAAACAATCACAGTTACAGATTCATTCTGGTCCAAGTTGACGGATTCTTCATCCAACTCCACTGTCAAATCGTCTGTGTTTTGGCATCCGGCTCCGTCTGTCTCTTCAACCGTTAGAGCAATTGTCTCGTTGGTTTGCCCAGTGTTTTCCACATCAACATCGTATTCGACAATGGACTGTCCGCCCCATGTTTTGGTTGTGGCAGGCATGGTGACCTCAACGCCAAAGATTGCACTTCCTGAGCCGTCGCCGGCCGTTGTCGTCACTGTTTTGGTTTCAGTCGCAGGCTGCCCAGGTGTTTCTGGGGGCTCTGGTTGTTCGGTTGCCGTTGCTGAAATAGTGGTGTCACAACTGCCTTCTGCAGTTTGGGTCAATGTGACGTTCATGGTTGTCTCGCCATAGTCACCAGATTCGATTGGGCCTGGAATTTGAACAATGCTTGACGAATAGGCGCCACATTCTTGCGTTTGTTCTTCGGTTGAGGACAGTGAGACTGTGATCGGCGTCGAACCTTGATTGTAAACACGAACAGTGTATTCGCCTGACTCCCCGGGGTTGACTTCTTGCCCATTTGCCGGACTCGTTTGGATGAAAATACTCGCATCCCTCGCACCGTCAGCACTCGCCACAGGGGCGAGGGTTGGTACGACGGAAAGCAGGAGCAGACCGACGAGCAAAAGGGCACGATGGGAAGCGTGCTTTGATGATTCTTGACGGGGGTCCATGACCCCCGGTGGAAGCCTTAGTATCAAAAGGCTCCCCAGTGTTGTGCATGAAGCAATTTCAACTCAAGCCAAGACGAATGTCGTGGCAGGAGCGGAGCAATTTACGCATGCCTCCAATGCACCTGCTTGACAGGTTGAAACATCCGAGCGGTGGTAACGAGCGCCACAACCTGGGCAGCCCTGCATCGGACCTGTGATGGTTTGGCGACACGACCAGCACATTGGACCGGAAGCAGCCGCGGGCGTTTGGGTCACAACTGGGGCCACCGGAGCCCGGAGGACTGGGGCGTGTTTCACCTGTGCAAAGGCTTGGGGTGCCTCGGGCTTTGATCGGCGCATGAGAAGCGCCCCAAGGACACCAGCGAGCACGAGCAGGACAATCGGTCCAAGCACTGTCACCGGAAGTGAACCGCCCGAGGTAGCTGTTGGTTCTCCCACTGATTGAACTTCAAGGGTCACGCTGGAGGTGGAGACTGCGGGAGCGTCAGCCAAAGAAAGGGTGATGCTCCCTGTTCCCGGTCGAGTTGCTTCCACGATCAGCCGAACGGTCATGGACTGACCTGGCTGCAAATCTGCGATGTCGTCCCCATCGATTGATGCAGACCAACCTTTACTGACATCGGCGGTCAGTTGGTGAGAGAATTGTGTGTTGCCAGTGTTTGTTAGCGTGACTTCGAGCGTCGATTCTTTACCTGTGTCGAACGGGACCGTGCGTTCCTGAACCCATGATGCTTCCATCACACTCGCCACGTAGAGACCCACAAGTTCAGTTTGCTCCACACCATTACCAGCAAGGGTGACACTGAACGATGGTTCGCTCAATGGAGCGATGGTAGCAGGTATGAGAACCGTGCATACAACAGGAGCTACGTCATTGAAACCGAGCGCATCGACATCCAAACATTCCCCGAAGAGCCCTTGGCCGAGGGCGATCGACACTTCAGGCAACCATTCAACATCAGCGCTGTTGCTAGCCAGCCAAGTGAACACCAACGGTTCACCTGCTGGATGAGACCCAGGACCGAGTGGATTGGTGTAACTCGAACCATCTTCAAGCACGAGGCTCACGAATTGAAGCGATGGTTCAGGAAGAACCTCAACCTCAAATTGTCCGACCCATGTGGTACGAACGCCGTCTGCATCAAGGTGAAACTTCACTTCACCGCTGCGAGCCGTCCCGTCCCCTTCGATGCCAATGAGGATGTTTTCAGTCGAGGCCCAATTGAGGTCGAGAACTGTCAAACCAGAACTCACGCTCCAACCAGTTGGAAGTTCAAAGGAAGGTGTGAGGCTCAAGTCGAGGTTCCCCTTATGCTCGACCGAGAACATCATGCTGAACGTGGAATCGGGCCGGAGCGCCCCGATATTTGTCTCTAAGTCGATGTCGATGGTTCGCACTTCTTCGACCTTAATTGGAATTTGGAACACCCAACTGTCTTGGATTTCGGTTTGTGAAAGAGCGGTCAACTGAACGATGCGTTCTGCCCCAGCCCCTGTCATGACCTGCGGAGGCGTGAACGTCATGCCGATTGTCTTGTATGCGTCGAGCGCAATTAATCCAGTTGAGCCGGAAGTTGCTCCCGGGTCGCTCGCCAAATCATCGAACCCTGCGTTCCAGCCAGCTGGTGCTTGCAAAAACAGGTCGTAGCCGATGTCAGCGTTCCCAATGTTGAACAATCGAATGTCAATCGATGTTGGATCTGATGGCGACACTGGTACGATTTGGTAGTCGTATTCCAAGCGCAAGTTTGCCAATTCGGGGACAACGAAGTCGAGTGTGTATGGATAGGTCACACCGTTATCGACATCAAGGCCGAGAAGTTCAATTTGGTATGTACCTGGTGTTGGAGGCGTCGGGTGAACAAGCGTCACGGTGATGTTCGCAGAATCCCGCCCTTCAAGGGTGAAATTAGATTCGGTCGCCCCAACATACCATGATTCAGATTGTCCTGTGTTGATGTTTGTGATGCCGTTGGTGCTCATGCTGGCATTGGTTGCGATCAGTGCGGTGTTGGTGAGGGAAACATTCCATGAGGTGGTGGAAGCGCTTGTGTTGAGCAAAACCTGCTGTCGTGGTTCCGCCGACAGCTTCACGCCAGGGGCCGTGACATCGACCTCGATGTCCTGTCGATTGTTGTTCTCGAGGATTTCCTCGATGTCATCATCGGGGTCGATGATGAAGGAAAGGGTTGTCTCACCAGAAGTCTGAGGCGTCCAATACCAAATTTGAGTCTTGGTTGAACCTGCTCCAACATCGATGTTCTTGCTATCGATGAGCACATCATCGACTCGGAATTCAATGTCAAAGAAATCCGCCCGGACATTGCCGACGTTGAACACTTTCGTGGTCAATTGAAGTTGGTCACCAACTTGAGGAATGGATACGGACATTTCGAATGCATCGACGATGAATTCTGGGTCGGGTCGTAAATCATTCACACCGTGACCGCGCACAGCGATGGCGAAAGGCTGAGCCGTGCTGCCTCCATGGAGTGTGTCCTTGACTTTGACCGTCCAGATTCCAACCTCAGCGCTGTCAATAAGCACGACTTCGAGGTTGTTGATCGAGTCGGCACTGCCACCAGTGGTGGACTGCCCACTTGCAAAATCATTGCCGAGGTAAACAGTCCCAGACGGTGCGGTGATTTCCAAATCGAGGTTGTTGACTAGTTGGTTCGATGAAAAGGTTGAGCCACGCTCGTCCGACCAGGCAAGCACCGATTTGAAACCACCATTGGATTGTGTGATGTTGAAGGTGTAACTTTTGGAATTCCCAGAACCCGAAAGCACCGAGCGATCATCGACCCATATGCCCTGACCAGAGGTGGGAGCGAGGGTTTCTCTCAAGTTGACCTTCCCCCACCCTTCGTTGTCGTTTGGAATGTCTCGGGAACCGAGGTCCGTTGCCCCCAACACCATGAGGGCCTTGACCAGAGCGCCTTGGGGCGATGGGCGTTGAGCGATTTCCTCAAGGTATTCTCGGATCATGGTCGCAGCTCCTGCTGCGTTCGGAGTGGCCATTGAGGTTCCTGTGTATTCGAGGTAGTACGTGCTCGACCACGTTGAACTGCCAGTATCGGTTGCTTCCTGAGCCCTGCATGAACGTACGTAGCCACCGGGCGCAATGAGATCTGGTTTGATTCGACCGTCGTCGGTTGGACCCCTTGATGAACCCGACATAATGGTGTCTGGCGCTCCAGCGTACCGATTCTGGTGGTTTCCAACAGAGATGATGTTCTTGGCTGTGGCAGGTGCGCCGACAGTCCCGGTGTTAGGCCCATCATTTCCTGCGGCAAAGAGAATCGTCAAGCCGTCCCTTCCGTTGTAGTAACGGTCGTAGTAATTCGCACGGTCATCGACGTCTTCGGCCGACGATGTGTACTTTCCTTGGTCACTGGCTTGTGAGGAACCCCAAGAATTGGTGTGGGTTCTTGCACCGGCTGAATAGGCAGAGTTGAGAAGGTAATTGAGCGAGGGGGATTGGAAATTTCCTGTGTTGTCATTTTCCATGGCCTGGAAGAACAGATCTGCTTCGGGCGCCACACCGGCATAACCGCCCTGAGCCCCATCGCCTAACACTGTGCATGAAACATGCGTGCCGTGGCCTGAATGCTTGTCAGCTGTCGAACCGTCTCCGATGACATCGTTGTTGCCGACAACCCGGGTTCCAAAATCGCCATGATCTTCGTCCAAACCGGAATCTGCAACGGCAACAATTTGCCCGGACCCGTCTAAATCGGTGGTGAAGTATGTCGTCATCTGGCTGGTTTTCATATGGCTCTTGGCGTTGGTGTTGTAGGTGGTGAATGCAGGATCAAATTGGAACAATCGCAGGGACGGTTGTGCCATTAACCCCAGCAAGTCAGTGGTGGCAAGAGTCCCCTCATACCTTCCTTCATCCCATTTCTTGGTCTCTTCGAACACCAATGGTGCCACATCGCCCAAGCCTTGAATCAAAGAAGAGCCAATTGCATCGTGGAATTCAACCTCATCCAGTGGCCCGAGTTCTGTTCGCCATCCCTCAATGCGCATTAACTCCCCTTGGAGAGAAGCAACACCTGCATCGAGCATCAAGACATCAAGCACGGCTCCATCCACCAGCATGCCCATTGGAACGGAGTGCTGCGCTGCAACACCGTCAATCAAAGAAGCTTGCTGGAGGGCGTAAGGTGTGCCCTGAACCATCAAACCTGAAGGTGAAATGTATTCTCGTACGCTGACGCCTTCCATGGCCGTAATGTGATGACGCACCGTTTGCAGTTCAACAGAGGTATCAATCAAAAACAGACGCAAGTCGGCCCTTCCTTCCAACCAAGCGCTTGACATTGGTCGATCAAGATGAAGACCATCGGCGTCGAATGTGCCGATGTTTGAATCCGCTGTGAGGGGTCGCGTTTCTGTGATGGATGCCTCATCGAAGGAGCCGACTGCATCGCCGTAGACGCCATCCACCAAATCAAATTGGACCCACTCCACACCGTCATTATTTTGCAGGGATTCATCCCCAGAAGGGTCGTTCAAATCCACTGTTGAAAATGTGCTCTGCAAGACAAATAGAGTGACGAGAAACCACGCCCCCAGCACCGTACGGCGTGCTTGCATGATTTGGCCTTTCATCCCCGTGCTTTATCGCTTGGGGTCTGTTGAACAGGTCTCATGGCAGTACAGGCCTTCAACCTAAAGGCCAGATTGTGCGGTCTGCCTTGTCGTAGAAGAATTCTGTAGCCCAATAACCAACTTCATGTTCCCAAGATTCGCTTTGCGCTTCACCTGTGTAATCGGTCCATTCTAATTCGACGGTGATTCGGTATTCATCCCATACGGTGTAACCAACAACAAGCATCTCAAGATCGTCGCCTGCAATTGAAGAATGGGCGCTGATGGAGTCAACCTCAATGCGCATTGTTTGATAAATTTCAGAGCCGTTCGCAGATTCAAAGTGAACTTGAACCACAACATCGGTGATGGCACGGCTGCCTGTGTTGTGGATTTCCGACATCATGAGGTGGCCGCCTCGTTGCATGTATTGTGTTTCCACATTGACGGAGTCACGTGGCAGCATCCAATACCATCCACTGAGTAAGACACCGATGAACATCAATAGGACAATTCCTGCTAAAGCCACCTGTCGGGGCGAGATTCTCTGGCTGAGTGCATCAACGGCTTCCTTTGCTCGGCGAACATCTTCCATGGTCTCTTCCATGTCCGCATCATAATCAGCATCCAACGCAACAAGATCGAGCAATCCAGTGCCGCCCTGAAGGTCGTCTTCGTGAACCAAGAGTTCACCTTCCTTTCCAACGGGAAGAATGCGCCGTTCACCACTCATACCTACACCTCAGAAAATCATCGCCAAACCACTTGCAATAATGGATGTGACAGGTTCGACGAGCAGAACGTGCCGTGTTTCGACGGTACCGCTCGAGAGCGTACCAATCAGCGAAAGGTCGGTCACCATACCGTTCACACCAATCGAGGAAGCGGTTGGGATGATGCCTGTGAATTGTGTGTCAAGAAGAACCCCTCGGCCTTCGACTTCCCAATCGCCCATGAAAGGAATGTAGTAGCCAGGTTCCACGGTGATCTCAGCGCTGGCAATGATTCGCCCATCTGTAATATCATCGAGGACAATAACAGGGTATTGCATTGGCCCGGTGTAAACATGGATGGTCGCTGAGCGCAGGTTTTCGCCGATGACTTCCACCCGTTCCATCGTGACGCCTGGTGCTGTTGGAACATCCGTTTGCTTGATGTAGACTCGCTCAACGCCCTGGCCGTCTGAATTGATGCGCATGCCCCAGTCATCCGTGGCCTGCATAACGAAGGTCTTTGGTAAGCCCTCAGCCAACATCAGCACATCCCCTTTGGTGTCCACTGCACGGCCACTTGCGGCAAGATAGAGGTCCATGTCCTCGGTGTTCGAACGGTAATCGAGCGTCATCATCCCTTGGAACGAAACATCTGCACGAATATCGAATTTTTTCTCGGGCTGGGCTGCAAGGCGCATCTCACCGGGCAAGTTTCGCATGAACGCTGTCGCAGGCCACCAGGTTCCGTCGATGAACCTCATTTGTTGAATCATCAGGGAGTCAGCAGAGTAGCCTCGTCCTTCGCTGGAGTCGGGTCCGACTTGGTACTGAGCCGGCACGGTCACGTTGATGAGGAAAATATCACCAATGGTTGCAGAGAAGTCAGTCGATTGTGGTACGCCTACAATCAATGCTTCAACACGGGTTTCTGCCCGTCGATCGATGAACACTGCATGGGCTGAATCCAAACGTGTGCCCAAGTCATAGGTCATGTCGATTGAAACTCGAGGCACGGTCAGGTTGTCTTGAGTTGAGAACACAGCGTTTGCAACGACGTTGTTCGGTTGTGTGGTGTCCATTCCATCGATGATGAGTTGTGCATCGCGACCTTCAAGCCCGTTCACGATCAAACTGAACTGCTCACGGAGTGGCTGCCAAGCATCCATGGCCAAATCGATTTCATAGACTGGAATTTCGCCAATCATTCTGAAATCGTATTCGATGAAAATACGTCCTGATGGTAGGCTTGGCATCCAAGATTTCATGTGCCATGCTCGGCGAAGTTCGATGGAAATGCCTTGTTCAGCCCATGCTGAGGTGTTGACTCCGACGAGTTCACTATCGAGCACAACACCATCTTCAAGCAATCTTGCGGCTAACTCGGGATAGGAAACATTTGCCAATTTGAGCGCTTCAATAAAGGCTGGAGCTTCTGTTGGCGTCACCTTGTAGTCTTCGAGAATTTGATTCACGGTGCTTCGGCCCGTGAGGGTGAAGGTTGGCATTCGGCTGTAGTTGAAACTCACGAGGGTGGCTTCGTTGAAGTTCGCTGACAGGCCATGTACCCAGTCAGGTTCATCGTTGACGTTGGAACCCTTCTTGATGTCCGCAGTGACGTTGAATGCCTCACCTGTGACCAAGTCAATACCGAGGGACATGTTGCTTTCTTCAGTGCTAACGCCGCCTAAGTCGACGGTCATGCCGTAAACGAGGTCGTTCACAACAGTCCCGAAGTCGACCAAATCGCCAAGGAAGAACGAAAGTGCTTCAACACCATCGCCCTCGTCGAAGGTTGGTAATTCAAGGCCTGTTGAATCAACTGCGCTGGGGTACGCAATTGTGATATCTGCCGGCAATGGATCAATAGCGATGCGGCCGTTCATACCTTTGAATCTGTCAACATAGTCTGTTTCATCCTCAAGAATGACATTGAAAGGAGCCGATTGAGCACGGGTCATCTCAACACGAGAATTCCCTTCTGGTCCTGAAGACCCAGGATCGATCGGTGAGAGTCGCTGAACGCTTGTGACTTGTGAAATGGCAACGCTGAGGCTTGCTTCACCGATGTCTTCGTTGACCCAGAATCTGAAATGGTCACCGTCCATTGTGAGGGGGTTTGTGGCGTTGGTCATCTGAATCTGAATGGATTCCATCGGTTCGTTTGCGACATAACCAACCGTGTCACCAAGCACCAATGAGAAGGCTGCTGGCAGTCCCTTCAACCGGATTGCGTTGCGTTGCGTTGCGCTCTCTCCACCGTAGGTAATGGTTCCAATCGGGCTGCTTGCAGAGTAGGTCATCGCCTCCGAAGTCTGGGTGAGGTTGAACGTGCTCGGGCGGTTTGATACCGTGGCAGATTGGCGTGTTGCGTTCTCCAGGTCACCGTCGGTGTGGCGCATGTGTCCGATGAGGAGCGGGCCTCCTTCTTGGCCCCGTAACTCCATTTGCCGGATATCATTGACCGGATCATAGGAGTGTTCCACATCCGTGATGCCACCAATCCTCGCACTCATGGCCACCGGTACAAGAGGTTGAATTGGACCAAGTCTTCCATCCACCATCTCAGCAGTGGTGTCTTCGGAAAGCAAAATATGGTCGATTTCGGGCAACCAAGGGTTATCCGTGCTCGAGATTGAAAACATGACTTGACCAATAGGCATTGGGGAACGCACCGAGGTTGGAAGCGTGCTTCGGACTTGGTTTCGGCAATGCAAGCCCACTGCGCCGCCTTCTGAGCCAGCGGTACCGACGATGGATTCTGGCAGACCATTGACAATGTCGCCCACATCGAGAATGACCTCAACAATGGTCAACAAGGCATTGTCAAAAATTTGAGCAACCGTTCCGAGGTTCGGATTGTCAAAGTTGACCCGACTGAGGCCACTTTCGGGGACCATGAAACTCCCTTCGACAATGATGACTTTTGGAACGTTATCGATGGTGAGCTCGAGCGAGGAGCGATCCGACTCATAGCCACCTCGCTTGAAGGTGGATTTGTATTCCAAACGATCGATTGATTCTGTTCCTGCGATGAGAACCAGCGTGTTAGGTGGCTCTGCTGGATTCACCGGCAAGGTTGGGTCGTTGACGTTCGTGGTCGAATCACCAGTGAAGTTCTTGATGGCGATGATGAGTGAAAGACGTTCAGGAATGTCGCCAGGGAACCCTTGGCTGCCTGGTGCTTCGCCAATCATCGTGAAGATAGCCGCAATTTCTTCGGCTGGCATGGTGCCGGAAGGAAGACCTCGAATCCAACTTCGAGAGTCGGTAATGTTTCCAAAAGGATTGTTGCCTTCTGGTATGTTCGAACGGTCTTCGAAATAATGGAGGTAAAGATCCACACCAACATCTGAGAAGATTTCCACCGTGTCAAACGTGTTTTGCCCAAGGTTGTCGTTTCGAAGTGTGATGTCAATTTCCTCCGGGATTCGGGTTTCACCCTCTTCAGGGTGGAATCCCACATCGATGTAGGCCGTTTCGAGCACAGGTGCTGAGGTGCCACTGCCATAGCCATCGAACCGTATGAACCCGACACCAACACCGAGGCCACATTTGTGTTCGTCGCTCTTGGCAAGATGATCTGCAATCGGGTCAAAGTAGGATGCATCTGCACAATCTGTTTGGCGGTTGCCGCCTGGTGCGTCTGGGTTTGACACACGAATTGCGTATGGGGCTGAAATGGAAGTGAGGCTCAAATCAGAGGGGTTGATTGTCCCCCCAAACAAACCAGCGAGGAACGCCGCCGTGTTGGTCACCAATGCATTCACTTTGAAAGCCATCTTTTGGAGACCAACGGAGAGCGTGTATTGGTGGGGAGGTTGGGTAAATTGAGTATCGATGACAATGGCATACGATTCTGAGTCTTGGAGGGTGAGATCAAAAGCCAGTCCTTTCATCAAGCTCACTTCCAAGTTGGCTAAATCGTCCCATAGTGGATCGTTTTGGTCGAGGGCTGTCACAGCCCATTGGAATGTTGGCCTGAGCCATAATTCTTCGACGCATGGAACGGTCACATCGGGAATTCCTGGTGCTGGGCTCGGCGTCACGATACAATCACCGAATTCCAATCCGAATCCATCGCCTTGAGTGATCAAGCCTTGAATGGTCAGGCCAACCGATAGATCGTCGCCCCCATCGCCATCGATGTCGATGTAATTGTTGAACAGCACAAGGTCTGTGCCGACGATGAGTTCGCCTGTGAAGGTGCCATTTTGCCATGCCTCAAAGGATGGACCGTTGTTGCGAGAGGAGTAATTGACGTAGATGGCATAGGTGTTGATACCGATGCCCAACGGGTTGTCCAAGCCGAGCGAGTTGACCGAGAACAAAGTCTCAAACAGGTTGTACGGCCATCCATCTGGTTGAGTGGATGCGTCGATTAAGAACTCGTAGGGGCGGGGGTGATCGACTTCAAACGAGGAACTGTCCCTCAACGAGACATTGTCGAGGTAAGCACTTGCTTCACTGAGGGCGTCATTCGGACCGATTGGCCTTGCGTTTGTATCCACTTCATTGAGTGCAGTAAGAGCGGCTGTGGTCGCCAATTCCCCTTCGCCGCTGTCCGTACGGGCGTTGAGCGTTTCCTCAAGCGCATCGAGGACGCCATAATCATCTCGAGTGACTGAGAGGTCCGCTCCCGCTGGTTGGGCGATGGATGCAAACATGACCACGACGAGGAACACGGCCATGCGCCTCGGGTCCCTCTGCTGAGGCAATCCGGCTCGCACAACACGAACGGCCACCTCATCCATGCACTTAGCAAGCAGAGCCACTATGAGAACCCATCCCCTTCATGAACGGGTCAAACGGGCATCTGAAGGACATGCTCAGGGCTAGGTCAAGCGGTGACAATGTTGTCTGCGTTGCATGACGGGCAAGCCACAACTGCTTGTGGTACGCCTGCCGGCAAGGTGACTGAAAAGCCGGTGTTGCATGCAACACAGCTGAGTGTTTTGGTGGTTGCTTGTTCGGCAGGGGCGGCTGGAGCGGCAGGAACTGGAATTGGAACTGGTTGCTCCACAGGTGGTGCGACTGCTGGTTGCTGTTGAGCGCTGGGTGCGGCTTGGTTTCCTTGTGGAAGCTGTACGCCGCCGCTCTTAACAACTGTTTGAGGGGCTTCTGCCGGCATCAAATCTTGGATCATTTGGTTTGGTGCAGGCGCTTCGGGCTCTCTAGCGACTGGCTCGTCATTGAACAGGGCCATCGCATCAGAGGCGGCCAGTTGACTGCCTGCGCTTATGGTAGGATTTGCCGCTGGAGGGGCAAAGGCTGAACCGGTCTGCATGGAGTTGCTTGAACCGTAAATCGACTCGAGTTCTGCGGCCTTCGTTTGCTCTTCTTGTACTTCTGTTGACGTGACCTCGCCAACATCAAGGCCGGCAAGAACGGTAGCCGAAGCGAACAGGGGTGTCTTTCGAGCATCCACCACGTTGGCGATGTGTGCTTTTGCTTCAGGGACGGAGAGGCCTCGTCCGACAAGGAGGTCAACGGCAACACCGTGTTGCCAGCGGCGGTGGCCAACAAGGGCGATGCCCATTGTGAGGGTTCCAATAAATAAGACAATCAAAAGCATTCCAGCAATGCTGCCTTCTTCTGTTGGCTCGCCGATATTGAGGGTGAAGGCATGGTCATCGGTGTTGTTCGATGGATCAAAGACAGTGACAACGACGGTGTACGTTCCAGGTTGCTTGAACGTCAGGTCGGCAGTGCTGCCCATTCGGTCTGGATCATCCCTTGCATCGCCGTTTCCATCGCTGTCGAGTTCAGGATTGAGGTCCCAGTGGTAGCGGAGGGCAGAAGCATCATCGAATGGATCGTTTGCCTCAACCGAGCAGGTGAGGGGTTGGTCAATCATGCCGCTCGAAGGAAGTACATTCAGGGAGGTTTGTTGGAGCACAGGTAAGGTGTTGTCAATGACAACAACCGTGGTCGTTGTGGCGTTGGTGTTACCTGAAGCGTCGGTCACTGTCAGCACAACTTCATGGCTTCCAATCGACGCCCAAGAGAGGAGCACCGAGGAATTCTGGCCGAAGGGCGAGCCGTCAAGGTTCCATGCGCATGCTGAGATGAGGTGGTCATCGCTGCTGCTGTCGCAATTCAGCACAAGCGCATCGTTGACGAGCAAACGCCAGCCGCCTGCAACTGGCTGACCATTGCCTCCAATTCGAGCGATTGGATCAATGACGTCATTCACGGTAATCGTGGTGGTCGTGGAGGCCATCTCCCCAGTTGGCGAAGTCACCCAGAGTGTAACAGTGCGGTCGCCAGGTGTTGGCCATGATGCATCGGCTGTGAAACCAATTGCGTCTGCGTCGTTGTTTGCCGTGCCATCGTTATCAGAATCCACATTTGAATCAAAGTCCCATTGCACCGCATCAATTTGGTTGAGGCGGTTGGGCGTGGAAGATGCGTCAAAATTCACGGATGCTCCAACCGTCGTCGAACCACCTGCATCATTGGAGAGCACTGGATTAAGGGTTGGTGAGAGTTCAACACGAACGGTCATTCGAACGGTTTCATCACCGTTCGCACCGCTGACTGGGGTATCGGTGTTATCGGCTACCAAAACCAGTGATTCACCATCCAACTCATTTGGCACAATCCACGAAAAGGAAGACGATCCCTCGACTGATTGCAACGATGCTCCAGTGATTGAGAGGGTACCGACGCCACCCGTCGTGTAGAGGTTGTTCATGTTCTCCGTTTGAAGGTAAACATCGCCTTGAGACTCAAGCGACCAAGCACTCACCACCACGGTTGTGCCCGCATCCAAACGTAATGCGTCGCCGGAGAGAAGTGTTTGATACGAGTCGGGTTCCATTTGAATCAAGTCGTGATACGGCGTCCAGTACGCTTCGTTAATGGCTTGAACATTGAGACTGGCCCTGCTGTCGTTTCCACCCAGGTCACCCATGCCTTGATCCCCATCGTGGTCAAGATTATCGAACACAATGTACCACGTTTTCTGAGAGAGAGACGACGGGACTTTCCAATGGAATGAATACGAACCCAAGGCAGATTCAGTGGATGGAATTTGTTCATACGATGAGCGATAGGATTGACCGAGGTCGTAAGGTTGAATGGTGTTTTGATCGAACACGAAGACATCCATCGCATCATCGATGATGTTGATGTTGATGTCGAAAACATCGCCCGGCATTAACACACCCAAGGAGACCTTGACGCATTCTCCATCAGAGATGGCATCGGAACTCGAAAATGCAGCTGCGGTCGTTTCTGTGCAGGAGGGGGCAGCGCGTCCCGCATCAGCGAGTGCGGATGGTGGCACCATGAGCATGACGAACAGTAAAACCGCCACAAGAGAGGAACGCATGCTTTGCTGTTGTTCATCGTCCACTTGAATGATGTGGAGGATTGTTTCACGCTGTCCAGCCATTTTGTGACCACGACCGATGGGTCACATGGCCGTTGGCATGGAGGTGCACTCGGTCCCCATCACTGGCAAGGCTGATGTTGAGTGGCAATCCCTCTCCGGCTTTGTTGGCTTCTGAAAGAGAGATGTTGCCGTCTTTGATTCGGGCGCTGAAGTGGGTGAGCACAAGATGGCTGGCATCGCATGCAAGAGCTGTGCGGACGGCCCCTGTTGCTGTGGAATGGAGGTGTTCTGTTGCGTGGTCTTTCGTGTCTTCCAAAAACGTGGCTTCGTGCACCAACACATCCACACCTTCCAAGGCCGTCAAACCCGGAGCCTGCTCGGCAGTGTCACCAGAAATCACAAAGCGGCGAGGTCGAATCGATTCGCCACGGAAGGAAGCGGCATGAAGCACCTCACCATCGTCAAGCGTGAGATCTCGACCTTGGCCCAATTCTGTTTGCTGTTCTTTCGATAAACGCAACTCGGCTGCCTTCAACCGGTTGAATTTGCCGGACTTTTCTTTCGATTCAAACATCCAAGCGCAGGACGGGACCGTATGTGTCGTGGCAACTGGAACGATTTTCACTTGCTTCCATCCCTCTGGTTGCGGCATGGCGTCAAGGGAAGTCGAAGCCCCCGTTTCCGGGTTGATTTCGACCCATTTGTCAGCGACAACATCCCCAAGAATCCAACGGACTTTGTAGCCAAGTCCTTCACTCGTGGCGCCCAAACTGTGCCATGATTGCATTTGCCGGGCGAGTTCAGCCGGGGGAGCCTCTGGTGGAATGGGTTCGCCTGCGCACAATGCCTCGAGCGTATCACTTGAGGTGGGACCGATGATCAAAAGTGGCTTTTCTCGGCGGTCGAGCGCCATGGTTTGCAACCAAGGTAACAACCCCCAAGTGTGATCGAGATGCCCGTGTGTAAGGCATACAGCACCGATTTTAGCAGCTCTTAGAGAGACTGGGGGGGACTGTGTTTTGAGGCGTTTGCGATGATCGGCGTACCGGGTTTGAAATCCTTCACCGGCGTCGATGACAGCAACACCGTCTTCGCACGCGAGAAGGCTACCACTCACTTGACGTTGACTCGCGGGTCGCGCCGATGCTGTGCCCAAGATGTGAAGTTCCAACTTTGTCACCGCCTCAGGAATTCAGTGGGATTGGAGTTGGCGGGAACCAGCGCAATAACACGATTTGATCGATGGCTCGGATCCAACGCCAAGGAATTGCCACATGCACTGAACCTTCAACAAGTGCTTCATCGGGATCACGGACAAAGAGGTGTGTGCATTGCATTCCGTTTGCGTCGACAACGGCGTCATGAACGACACCGAGCCTTCGCCCATCAGGAAGAAACACCTCAAGCCCGGTCAAGCGGGTAACGGTGTCTTCGCCTTGAACCATGGTTGAGCCTCAGATATGCGAGAAGTCGACGGGCAATAAATCAAACCCGAACAGATTCGAAACCAAAGCGATTGGCCGCCAAAGCATGGCCGAGCGTTCTGCTCACTTGCCACGGTTGAGGTTTGCCTTGAGCGAAGGTCGCAACTTCTCTGCGCCCTTCCCCTTGTTGTGCAAACCACGTCCGCGCTTTCCAGCGGAGGTCTTGCCACGGTAAGCTCGTCCACGGTGGGACTTCTTGCCGTTTGCAGCACTGAACACACCGAGTTGCTTATCCTTGATGATGGCAGGGTGGTGAGTATCAATCATGATGACTTCGTAGAACTTGTGCTTTCCATCTTGGCCAACCCAGTAGGAGTTGAGCACTTCGAGGTTAGGGAAGTGGCGTGCAACACGCTCTTCTGCCATTCGCTGCGTGTTCTTGGCCATGGTGATCTTCTTGATACCGGCCTTCGATGGCTTTCGCTTCATGTGAATCTTACCCTTGCGCAATCCACCACGGCGGATGCGGGTTCGGATCATGACAACACCTTGCTTGGCTTTGTAGCCGAGACGGCGTGCAGCATCGAGGCGAGTTGGTCGCTCGATGCGGCAGTTGACAGGTTCACGGCGCCATTGAGCCATGCGTGTCTGCCTGTACATGTGAGGCAGTGCATCGTTTGGGCGCTTCCAAGTTTGACGAACGTGTTGGTACAATCCTTGAGCCATAATGAACACCTACGCTTCTCAGCATCCTGCCGACAAAACTCCCCTTTATGAGCCTGTCCACGCGGCAGGAGGACTCCAGAACCCTCCAAAACGCGTACTGCATGAACAGTTGGGGGGTCTATTCGAGGTTCGTTTCCAAGCCTTCTGCGAGAATGGCACGCCATCCGCCCCACAGGGAAAACGCCTGACTGTAACCCATATCCTTGAGTGAGCGAGCTGCGATTGCGCTTCGAAAGCCACCGCCACAGTAGAGGACGAGACGAGTGTCTTCTGCAAATTGATGCTTCTCAATGTCGCGTTCTAAGACCCCTTTGCCAATGTGCATCGAACCGGCCAGGTGGCCTGCTTGGAATTCATGCTGCTCTCGCACATCGATGACGACAAGCGGTGAGCCGTCTGTAAGCATGACTCGAAGGTCGCTTGCGCTGCATTCGGGAATCAAGGCCCGAGCGGTTTCCACCATCTTGAGAAATTTTGGACTGTGCGTTTTCGCCATGGAACCCCCAAGTCGGATAGCCTCATGAGGCCTGCGGCCCACGCATCTCCATGGCGGGACAAATAACAGGGGCTGAGGATGTGCTCCAAGCCCTCCAGGATGGAACTGCCATCACAATGGTCCTTGTTGACCGTGAGAAAGACACGGCAGAGATTCGCTCGTTGTGCGAATCGGCAGGAATTCCACTCGAGGAAGGTTCCACGAACGATCTGTGGCGAATGTCTGCAGATGGCCATGTGGACGCTCTCGCCTTGGTTGGACGAACGCCGCAAGCCACGCTTGACGAAGTGTTTCAGCGAGGCGGAACCATCTGGTTCTTTGATGGTGTCACCTACTCGACCAACCTTGGTTTTGCCATTCGGACCGCTGAGGTAGCAGGAGCGGATGCTGTTGTGCTTAACGTCACCAAGACCCATGAAGAGCGAAGGACCATCCGACGCTCAAGCATGCGAGCGGATCGATTCATTCCGGTTGTCTATGACACCACTGAAGGGATTCTTGCTGCAGCAAAGGCCAATGATGTTCGAATCATTGCTGTTGAAGATGTTGGCACACATGGTCCCTGGGATGAAACCTTAACCGGCGATGTGATGTTGGTTGTCGGTGCTGAAAAGGAAGGCATTAGTCAAACGGTGCTTGATGCAGCAGATGCATGCGTGTTGTTACCAATGGATGGTTTTGTCCCGTCTTACAACCTCCAAGTGGCGGTCAGCGTTGTTGCTGTTGAAGCGCTTCGTCAGCGACGCCTCGAATCAACCGAAGAGACTTCCAAGGCCTGAGAACTCCTCATCATCATCTTCGTCCGACGTGGGGTTTGTTGTACCAAATACATTGGCTGAAAGAATGTATTCGACGAGGGCCTTCTCCGTTTGAGTTTCGCATCCTTCGTTCAAAGAGCGCTCAATACACTCCCGTTCGTACGTTGAGGCAGCGTTGGTGATGTAGCGCACTGAAAGAAAGTTGCGAACCAATGGGTGTTGAATGGTGCACAATTTTCGAATGATATCCATGTGCCAGATCTCGTTCCTGTATTTTAACAGATAAATGCAATCTTGAAGCGCGTCTTCCCGTGCCATCTCGATGTAGGTGTCGAGCACTGGGCCGAGAACACAAGGATGGTCAAATTGAACCAAGCGCTTCAAGATAGGAAGGCATTCTTTTTGCGCAGGGGTGACAACCAAACCAATCATCTCGATGGCGCTTACTTTGGAAGCAGGTTGGTCACTGTTGGAGATCTCGATAAGCAAAGGCAGGTACGCCTTCATGTTGATGCCTCGACCGTAGTACAACGCTTCCAAGGTTGTCATTACGAGGGTTTCGTCCCGGGCTCGGTGGACCATCTTCTTCAACTGGCGCAATGAAGCGGCGCAGGATAGTTGTCCCATCGCTTCCAAGGTATGTTTCACAACGGTGTCGTCTTCATGAACGAGGAGGGTTGTGAGTTTTTCAAGTGGAAAAAATTTGTACAATGTCGAAGGATACATTGTCAGTGGGACGCCTTTCGAAGAAAGCAACATAAGCAGCGCTGCGCAAAGGTCGAGGTCAGGAACTTGATGATTGTAATCGTTGCCCATCTCAATGCAGAGCTCATTTGAATTCACGAATGCCGGCACATGCCCTTGTTCCCAATAATCCAAATTCAAGGCACGCTCTGCACACAATCGAACATCAACCTGAACCTTGACATCGTCCATGTATCCGACGGCCACAACACCGTTTGATGTGTTCTCATAATGAAGTGCCCCGTTTGAATCGCTGACAATATCATCAATCCAAGTGAGGGCTACCATGTTTTGTTGGATATCAATTTCATCCATCTCCTCTGAGACCCTGATGACGCCGAATGTACTGGAGATGTTTCCCGCCGATGTTCTGCGTGGTTTCCTTGGTTTCCTTGCATTCGCCATGAATGCACTGTCTCTCGACGCTACTTAAACGCCGAGTTCATTGGCCTTGAGCCCAGAAATCATCGATGACTTCTTCCTCAATCATCGGACCGATGTGACGGTCGATGACCGTGCCATCTTTGCCGACAAGGATCAATGTTGGTGTGTTGTTGATTTCAAAATCTTGAGCGAGACCGACGTTCATTGTGAAGGGAGCAGATACGCTGCTGTCGTCCTTGCTTTCATTGACCTGTGTGTGCCATTCGCCTAGTTTCGTTTGGCCGCCATCATTGGCATCGGTTGAAACCACAATGTACATTTCGCCGTCCAGATGGTTGGTCACAGCGTGCATGGTCGGGCGACACTGGTTGCACCACGAGGCGGAAAAGTGGAGAATGTAGTTTGTTCCGAGCAGGGATTCATCTCCGTACTCGAGTCCGTCATCAGCGATCATTGTGAATTCCGGAACGGTTTCACTGGATGAGGCATCATCGCCACCAAGGCAACCAGGAGAAAAACTGAGCGCAGCGAGAAGCAGCGTTAATGCGAGCGCTTTCTTTTGCATGGCGTTCCGTCAACTTGGTCCTTTTCAATCCCTTCCCTTTCATGTCTCATGAGTGCCACGGGATGGAGGGTTTGATAACCGAATGGGCGCACGTAGAAACATGCGTCAATTCTTGGTATGGATTTGTCTGTTTCTCATAGCAGGTGCTGGCATGATTGAACCAAACCATGCGCCTTCGACAGAACTTTCGCACGCCTTTGTCACCTTTGCTGATGGAACGACAGGAAACGAAAGCAACAATGGTAGCGCCGATAACGAAAGTGATGCCTGCCCCAATGGAAATGGAACCTCAACGCATGACAGAACCGGATGTTTGGACACGGATGGTGACGGCTATTCAGACCCAGATGCAACATGGAACATCAGCATGGGCGCTGATGCGTTCCCCGAACGAGCCGATGCTTGGAGCGATTTAGACGGCGACAACTTTGCTGATCAGCCCAACCTTGACATCACTGACGATTGCCCAACCCGCTTTGGAAAAAGTCGCTCTGTGTTGTACGGTTGCTCCGACATGGACCTTGATTGGATTCCAGATGTCCTTGATACGGACATCGACGGTGATGGAATCTCGAATGAGCTGGAAATTGCATCCTCAGGCGCTCTTTTCCAATACGACCCAATGGACGTCAATTCATACCCCGTCGATACCGATTATGACACCATACCTGACGCCGTGGACGAAGATGATGACAACGATTACTGGCCAGATGTCATCGAACTCGACCGCGGTTCTGATCCATTAGACGCCGATAACACGCCGTTCAATCGTTACTTTGGTGTGCCGACTGGCTTCTTCTATTACGGGGGCTTTGAGACCGATACCAAATATGATGGGGAAGCGCTTGAGTTGTCACTGTCAGGCCTCATGGAAGTGGTCACTGAAGAGTTAGTGATTCCATTTTTGTTGATCCCCATTTACTTCTACGTGTTTTTCTCGCGGCGACAGCGATTTGAATCCCTTCGAAAAGAGGTTCTCGACGCCAAGAATGATGAAATATTGTTTGAACTTGAAGTCCGTGTCAATGAACTCATCAAAGACCGTAAAATCAAGACACTGCACGGGCTAATTTTGAGAAACACCATTGAAGAGCAAGAAAATAAAATCAGGTCTGCCCCAGCCAGTGAAGAAGAATGAACGGTTCATTCTTGTTCGCTTGAGAAGTGCTTGGGCTCTTCCTCACGTCGTACCAAAAGCAACACTAAAAGCAACGCTGCTGCGCCACCGGTGCCCATTGCAATATACAGCAAAACTGTTTCCGGCGCCAGTGGTTCATCGTTCGCCTCAGAAGAATCGGAGGGCGTTTCATCCTCTTGGGTGACGCCAAAGGAACTGCCAACCGATGGAGCAGTCGAGGCGTTGTGGCTGTCCATATCCTTGAACAGGCGAATTGTTCCGTTGGCAACGGTCCCATCCGAGCGCAGGTCTTGGTAGCCATAATCGCCCTCGGTCCAATTGACATCAAAGACAACAAAGAACATCGTCGTGCAGTTCGCATCGATTTTGGTGTTGTTTTCATCGGTTTCGCAGTAAGCATGCAACTCACCGGAATCCCAGTCGAAGGTCCCGTTGTAAAGCCCGTCTCCATCGTGATCATAGACCAAACGGTGCGTGATGTTCGAAGCGTTGTCAGTATTGTACCAAATGATGGAATCGTTGTGGAAGATTTCTGGAGAACTTTGTGAAAAGCCGTCGTCCTCGACTAGAACAGTGAAGGCACTTGCAGTGTGTGCGCCAGATTGCACGGGCACAAGCACAATCAGTGAAAACATGAGTGCAACAAGAATTGAGGATGTCATGCGCCGCATGGCTGAAGGTCGCGACACCGATAGATAAACAATAGCAAACCACTGAAGTTGCAATTTAGTTGGAAGGTCCAATTGAAATACAACACCTCAAGTCATCGTCCATGCAACCCCGCCGTTTGCTCATGGACCGTGAAGCAGCAGACCAACTCATTACCTACGCTTTCGTGGGATTGGTCATCATCAGTTTGCTTTCTGCAACCGCCTACCTCGCACTAGGTGGCGACAAAAACGTTGAGGAAATGGCTGCTCCTGAATGGGTTGATCCGGTTGTCGAAATCGAAGATGAAAACCACAGCCACACCGATTTGCTTGCCCACCGATTGCAAACCGACAACATGCTGCTCATCGATTACCACAACCTCAACTGTGATGGCAACGTTGCACCTCCTGCCGAACTCGACAACGTAGCAGGACGGCCATGTTATCCAGAATACAAGAACGTCGGACCAACACCTGGCGACTCCTCTGAAATTTCTATTGAGGGAAATTTCATGGAAGATTGTGTCAAGAATCCTGATGGAACCGGTGGTTGCTACGCCTACGTTTCATCTTACAACCAATTCGAAATCTTGGACATCTCTGAGC
>QXYC01000020.1 GCA_009887095.1 Candidatus Poseidoniales archaeon | reverse complement strand
CCATCATCGGCGCTGGCGGCATCGGAAGCAATCTTGCTGAACTATTGATTCCTGCCTTGCGAAGGTTGAGCATATCTGCAAACATAACTGTGATGGATGATGACGTGGTTGAGTCGGGGAACCTTGGCCATCAACGCTACACTGAGAACGACCTTGGTGTCAAAAAGGTGGATGCATTGGTTTCAAGATTACATAACGAATCAAGCACTGTCCAAGTTTCTGCTTGCACAGAAAACCTCCGTGATGCAACCCAACTGGGTGGTTTTGACATGGTTGTTGTCTGCGTCGATCGGCCTGAACCACGCCGACTTGTGCATGCACTAAATGTTCCATGGGTTGACTTGAGATGCGGTGGTGACGGGTACGTGATGTTGAGTTACCAATCTGAACGTTCCCTTGTTCGCCACATGACACCAGACCATCAACCGATGAGCTGCCAACACCCCGGCGCCCTCGAAGATGGCAACCTTGAATTTGGATTTGCCAACGCAGCTTCACTCGGTGCTCAATGGGCGCTCCAACTGCTCCGGGGCCAACAACCTCCTGTGCAATCGATGGGATCGTTGACCTATGGTGCGTTCAATTTCCCAACTGTCCCTGAGGTGAACGCATGATTGTCATACCAGATTTGGACCAACTTGAGTTGGACGATGAGGCATGGGGCCGTCTGTGCACCATGGCGGGCGAACGTCGAATCGGAGATGAAATCATGGAGATACAAGCCAAAGCAGCGCTTCTTGGCCGATGGGATGTGGTGTATGTTTTGTCTCGGCTTGCTGGTTTGGAAACATCAGTGCTTATCGATGCTGAAGACAATGTTTCCGTCGATTGGGGAAGCCCCGGTCGAGTCGCCCTGGCCCCTCCTGTTGGATGCGCTGCACCGTTCAAGGTGTGGACGCACACACACCCAGGGTTTGAGGCGTATTGGAGTGGAACGGATACCAACAGTTTGGCGATTGCGAGTGGGATTGTTTCCAAGGCGCTGGTGCTTGGGGCACCCGGCATTAAACAGAGCCGGAACGCAACGCTCGCTTCAGTTGACGACGAAGTGGATCGGATTTCACCCCAAGAACCGTTGAACTTCTGGACGGATGAACCTGTGACTCCATGGGCTTCCTTTTATGCAGAATTATCGGAACAAGCGATGGTCGAGGTGAGCGCATGACATCAATTCGAGCCCCGAAAGATGAAGACGAGCGGAGAAAGGCGCACCTCGCTGTTGCATTAGGCATGGGTCGCTGTCTTGAGGATGTGGTTGGAGAAATCATCGGTGAAATCCCTGACGAAGCCCTGCTCATGGCCATTCGAAATAGAATTCAATTTGCACAAGAAGCAGAGGAAACACTCGACTTTACCGCCCTTGTCAAAGGGATCATTGAACTCCAAAATGAACACGTATAGAGGTGAACATATGAAGGTCCCACACAACGAATGCACGGCGTTCAATTGTGTGCTGTGTCATGCTTGGTCGCCTAAAGAATTACGCCGCCAAGACCTTCATCGTGCTTGGCATAAGAACCTGCAAGCAATGCCGAACGAACAAGCAGAAGAGGTTGGTCAATCCAACAAGATGACATTGGATACGCTGCTCGATCAAGTTCAGCCTGACCAAGCAGCCGGTGTTTCACTCATCTCATTGCCTGACGATGCACCACAACTTATGGCCCATTGCATGGGCTACAATGAGCCAAATTTACGCCATCAACTCGAGGCTCGAGCGTTGAAGGACGATGGAGCATTGAGTTTGGAAGATTGGCTTGCGCTGACGCCATACATGATGTTGGATCGTGAAGGCGAGGTGTCCTACGAACAACGCGGTCAGTTGATGGGGCGCTTTGATTACGAGACAACGAGGTTTTTCCTCGAAATCTGGCATGGTTATTATGGTGTGAACAATGCCCTTCGGCTGAGAAACAGCATGGTTCGGATTCATTCTGTCCTTGAGGGCCTACCTTCTACTGAACGCCGTGCATTGACTTTTTTGCACGAAACAGTGGATGCACAACCTGAGCGAATTGTCGTTGAAGAAGATGGAAGCCTGACCGTTCATGGTGAATCCGGATTGCATTGGCTCATTCTCCCAAGTCATCGAAAGGTGCCAATTGTCAAGTGCAAAGAAATTGCGAAAACTGTTTGTATTCAACCCCATGGCCATCAATTGGAATGCCCGAGTGGAGATTATCCTGCTCTGTACGCCATCAGCATGCTCAATGATCTGGCAACATCCCTTCGAGTGCACACGTTATCCGATGGTCTTGTGACCGAGTTGAAAAAGGCACGATCACGCGTTGGTGTAACCGGGCTTCCGGCCTTCAATCAACGCAGAGAGTCCTTCCAGCGAGTCTTTGGTTGAGAAAATCTCAGTCAACCGGTCGAGTTCCATTTGCAAACCTGCTGACAAGTCTGTCTTGGAAGTTGCATCGATCAAGTCGCTTGCCATCTTCAACGCAATTGGGGCTGTTCTGGAGAGGGATTTCATTTGCCGAGCAATGTTCTTGTCGTCTGCATCAAATCCATCTGGGCAGGTTCCTGCCATGATTGTCGCCATGTTCTCGTCGCTGTAGAACGAAGTGGCGAATGAGGCGACGGCTGAATCTGGATGCGCTGGTGAACCTGGGTATTTGTTGCTGGGCTTGCCTTGGCTGGCAAGTTCGCTGACACATGCATCCACCGATGCGACATCGACCAAATGGGTTAACAGTCCCAGATCGAATCCTGTTTGAGCGTTCATGAAATTTCCAGCAAGGACCGACCAGCGAGCTGCTGGGATGCCACAAATTCGTGCAGGCCGTTGAGTACCGCCCAATCCGGGATAGATACCAATCGAAGTTTCTGGGAAGCGGAATTGTGTGCGACGTGTTCCGATTCGGTAGTCACATGCAAGAGCAAGTTCCAAACCGCCACCAAGCGCCAACCCTGTGGTCAGTGCCACCGTTGTCTTTCTTGAAGATTCCAATTTGTTGAGCATGGTGTGGCCATCTGCAGTGAAGGTCACAATTTCAGGAATTGAATCAGCACGGATCTTGTCGACAAAGAATTTCACATCCGCTCCAGCCACGAAGGCCTTTCCGGCACCATCGAGAACGATGGTGTGGACCGAATCGTCAGCATTCACTGCATCGAGCGCTGAGTTGAGTTGGCCGACCACAGTTTCGTTGAGGGCGTTCATGGCTTCTGGTCGGTTGATGGTAAGGGTTGCAACGCCATTCTCAATCGAAGTGTCGACGTAGGAGAAGTTCCATGCTTGATTCGAAGTTGCTTGTGCACCGAAGAATTCAGGCACCTTCCATGCTCGTGCTTCGTCGCTTTGAGCGCTCAATGAGGCGTAGGCTTCAGCCATGCGATGAGCTTCTTGAATTCCAACTCTGTTCATCATTTCAAATGGACCTCGTGCCCATCGCAGACCAACCTTAGCGCCTCGATCAACATCTTCCATCGAGCAAACTCCTTCTTCGACGATTTGTGCAGCCACGCCAAACACAACACCGTACAGTCGTTCCGCAATGGTCGTGTATTGTTCAGATGAATAGGCATCATCACCTGCAACATCCCAATGAGCATTGGCTTCAATCAAATCACGCAAGTTTTGAGCACCAACATAGCGGGGGGTGTGCAATTGTTCGGCAAGGTAATCCGTTGAATGAAGGGCAATCGGTGGGCCAGTCAAGTTCATCAGTCCAAATGGACCAAGTCCAATGCGGAATGCTTTGCAAGCCGCTGCATCGATCTGCGCTGCTGTTGCAACGCCCTCTTCGAGGAGCAAGCATGCTTCGTTGAGCCAAGGCACGAAGAAGCGGTTGACGACGAAACCTGGTCGGTCACCACAAACGATGACCACCTTTCCGAGCATCTTGCAGTACTGAACGACCTTTTCAATCGTTTCAGGACTTGATGATGCCGCTGGAATAACTTCGACCAATCGGTTCTTGGCTGGGTGGTAAAAGAAGTGCAGACCAACGAATCGATCAGGTCGGCCTGTTGCTTCAGCAAGCGCATTAACTGAAAGTGAAGAAGTGTTTGAGGCAAGAATCGTATCTGGTCCACACGCTGCATCGAGTGTGGTGAACACGGCGGTTTTTACATCGAAGTCTTCGAACACAGCCTCAATGACAAGATCGGTGTTCGCAGCGGTGTTTTCAACACCGACAACCCCAGTGATGCGCCCTTGGATGGCCTCCACTTGAGCAGGGGAGAAAATTCGTCGCTCCACTGCTTCGGAGAGGAAATCACTGATGATGCCTTGACCACGGTCAACCCATTGTTGCTCTCGGTCCACCATTTGAACGTCGAATTCTTCCTGAGCTGTCTTCTGTGCGATTCCGGAACCCATGTTCCCCGCACCAACAATTGCCACTCGCTGAATAGGTTGCATGGCTTTGCGAATGGAACTTCGCTCATGAACAATGCGGCCCTGCGTTTCCCTCAAAAGAGGCTGTTGTAAGCATCGCTTGTTCGTTGATTGTAGACGTTCATGTCAAACGAATGAGCGTGGGCAACAAGCGCTTGGTCAGCATCTGGCCATCGATGTTTTTCGTCCGAAGAAGTGCGCTGCTTCCACCCTTGATGGACATCAAGCAGCGCAGCCCGCCATGACACGACATCGTCTGCTGGCAAACAGGAGCCTTCTGGCATCAATTCATTATGCGAAGCTTCGTTCGAACAGAGCACTCGCGTTCCTGTCGCCATTGCTTCGAGTGGAGGGTATCCAAAGCCTTCACTGATGCTTGGGAACAGCAGTGCTTCGCTTGCAAATCGCATGTCCATGAGAGCGGTGTCCGACAAATCGCCGCCGTGAGCGGTGAAGTGTGGAATGGAATGTGCGGCTGCGAGTTCGACAATCGATGGTGCACCAGTGGGTGATTTGGGATCTCCAACATGATGAACGTGGAGGTCTTGCTTTACTTCTGCATCGAGGCCGCCAAGCACATTGAACAAGAAATCCATTCGTTTTCTCGGGTCATGGCTTCCGACAATCAAGAGGTGGCAGGCCCGCCCCAAATGTTGTGCTGGCGAACTTGCGCTGGCCTGGTTGGCTTGGGAGGGATCAAAACGCTCCATCGAGAGGCCAAGAGGAAGCCACAACGCCTTGATGTTTGGAAAGTGCATGTGGCAAGCAGCAAGGGTCGAGTTCGAATCACACAACAAAAGATCCGCCCTAGCAAGACCAGCCCTCAACTTACGAAGGTCTCGGCGACGCACTGCAGAAGGCCTCGATTGCCCAATCTCAACCTTGGTTTGTCCGAAGGATTTTACTTCGGGAAACAGATGGAAGAGGTCGTGAACAGTGACCACTGTTGGAATGGCCGAGTTGCGTGGGACCAAGTGCGCTTGCTCTTGGTCTGTAATGTGAATTAAATCCACAGAAGTTTCGTTTTTGGAGAGACGTTGAATCCGACGAGGGTGACTGAACCATCGCTGACTCACTCGGCGAAAGGCACTCGGTCGAGCCCCGAGATGATACTCTTCCACCCCGTGCAAGGACCAACCGGGAACATTACCTGCGGCAAGAGATTCCTGCAACGCATGGTGTGCGCCGCCAATGCCTGAGTTCGGGCCGAGTGTTCCGCCCCGAACGAGCATGACCTTACGACCCATAGAGGAACCAAGGGCCAGCCCCTCTTGAAGATAAGTTGTGAAGACGTGGAAATATGTCGAATTTAAATTATTGAAACATCGGTGTAAAAATGACATTAAGTAGTTGAGGCCGACAGCATTTGATTGGGAGTAAATATGTCCACGCCACCGCTCAAGATTCCACGCTCTGAATACCAGGCAGTTCGCGCCTCAATCGAATCGACCATCACCAACGGCGGTGACATTCGAAGCATCCTAGGCAACCAAACTGGAGGAGGGGAAGCAAACACGCTCCATTGGGAAGTTCGTCGCGCTGATGAAGCATTGCATGTGTTTGGATCGCGTTGGACCACTGAGATCCTCACCGCCCTTTACATCGCAGGGCCGCGTCGATTTAACCAGATGAAGAACCTGCTGCAAGGCATCTCTTCACGCACCCTGTCAGATAAATTGCGGTTCTTGGTCGAAGAAGGCCTTGTGCTGCGTCAGGTCGAAGAGGGCCCACCTGTTCGGGTTGCTTACGTGCTCAGTGAGCATGGGCGCACTTGTGGTCGGTTGTTGTCGCCCCTTGTTGCTCACCTCAAGATTCACGCTGGTATGTTGCTCTCTGATGATTGAACCCAACCGTTGAACATCAATGGGATGGTTTAACAAACGAGAAAGCCAACCAAGGTTCATGCCTTTGCTTGCTCAATGGGTTCGTCAGCGTCCTTGGTTGGCCGCAGGCATCGCATCAGCTGCGGGTGGCGTTGCAGGTTTGGCCGGTGGAATCGCCGCCGCTGCAAGCGCTGTTGGCGGCATGGCCATTGGCAGCATTTCAACCAAAACAAGCGCCCTTGAACACCCACTTCGTCGACGTATTCTCTCGACGCTGGAACAACACCCTGGACTTTGCTACAGGGAATTGCAAAGCACCCTTAGCGCTGCAAACGGAACCCTGCGCCATCATCTCGATGTGCTCCAAACCCGTCGAAGCGTGACTGTATTACCCGTCAATGGACGAACTTGTTACTTCGCAGGAGCCCCAACCCAAGTTGAGATTCTTCGAGGCATCAATGTGAACGAGGAACGCGCTGCATCGGCCCTCCCAATCGGTTTGTCGCTTGTCCAACGGCTCATTGTTGAAGACATTGTCAAAGAAGGCGTGCCACGAAGTCAAGCCGCCCTCGCCCGCCGCATTGGACGATCTCGTGCTACAACTCATTCCGCCATCAAAGTCCTCCGTCGCCGGGGCATTTTGCGAGAGGATCGCATTGAATTGATGCCTCACATCAACATGGACATCGAATGGCGAGGCACCAAAGCAGTGGACTACGATTGGAACGACGAACGACGTTGACCGCTGTTGTAACACGGTTCATTTTTCGCCGCTTGAGCGCCATTTACTGCACAGTCTTCAAAGACCCTCGTCAGGCCACGCCGTCCATGTTCAGTGTACGCATCCAAGAGGTCCCCCTCCCAACCACCGAACGTGACATCGATGGTCTGGTCGCCTGGTTCATTGAAACGCTGTGTTTGGTAAGAAAACGAGGCGAAGCAACTGCCGATCTTGGCCGTGCTGGACCTGTTCATCGGCTGCTCCGAGACTTCCTTTTCGCACAACCGACCTCGAGTTGGGATGCGCAGATGCTCGCTGATGAATTGGCGCTCACGCCTGCATCGCTCAATCACCACCTCGCTCGCTTGGTTGAATCAGGTCTTGTTGGCTACACCAATGAAGGGAAAGGGTGGCGGAGGTACTACCTCCGTGGCGGTTCACTGAGCAACGCCATCGAATTCTTTTCCGTGCAGACGCAAACCATCGTTCGTCAACGCTTGGCCCTGATCGAAACACTGTGGACGCGTGAACCGTTGCGAATGGCGCTTGAGGTTCCAGAAAGCGACTCGCCGCTCCTCAGCCTCGGCGTTGTGGAAGTACGACCCGTTCGCGGCGAAGATGAGAACCAACTCTCTCAGTGGATGGGTGATTTCGGATTGCTTGGAGAACGACCCGGGAAAGAAGCCAGTGCAACCTCCATTTCTGTTCAATTGTTCGAAATCCTCCTCGCACGTGGAGCACCTCTGTCACTCGATGAGGCGGCTGAACTCGTGGACGGTCCAAAAGCAAGATTGGGACGAATTCTTGAGCGCTTCCGAACAAGCGGTGCGGTCGAGCGGGTCCCTCGCATCGATCGGTTGAGCATCGCCTTGTGGACTGCCATGTTGGCCCAACACCAGCGCAGGGGCGAAGATTGGATGCTCAAAAAGGGCGGATTTCAGCGGTTGTTGGGAACAAAGCAACAATCCTCGTTGCTAAGTAAACTCAAGAAAGGAAAACTCACTGTAGAAGATGTTGATGACGCCATGAAGAGTGTCGAGGCTGCAGAACAGATGCTCTTGCTCAACCTGCTTGGAGGACGATTGCCGATGGGCCACAGAATGTCAGGTGAGGGACCAGAAGAAACCGCTAAGCGAGTTACGGAACGACTTGATCGAGTGCTGCGCCGAATGCGCAGGGTTGGCGAACTTGTTGAGCAACTCGATGCATAGGTGAGCGTCCATGCCAGAACACATCGCTCCAAAACCCGGTGAATGGGACGGGGAACCTCGTCCGTTGTTCCTCGCCCCGATGGCGGGCGTTTCCGACCTGCCGTTTCGGTTGCTGGCGAAAGCATGCGGAGCTGATGTTACCATCACAGAATTCACTAACAGCACGGCACTGAGTCGTGAGGCTGCCGTTTCATGGAGGAAAATGGAATCTCATGAGACTGAAGTTCCGTTTATTCCACAAATTTTTGGTGGCGACCCGGGGGACATGGCGACGGCAGCTGAGATGCTTGCACCGACCGCTGACATCATCGATCTCAACTTTGGATGCCCTGCACCCAAGGTGACCAAAATTTGCGCTGGTGCTGCCCTCATGGGCGAACCTGACAACCTTGTTTCAATGGTCGACGGCATTATTCAGAAGGTCGATGTTCCTGTGTCTGCCAAGATGAGGCTTGGTACTGGCCAAGGAGCGAACAATGCGCTTGACATTTGCAAGGATCTTGAAGACATTGGGACGGCTCGTCTTTGTGTCCATGGGCGAACATTGCGTCAACGGTATTCCGGTGAAGCAGATTGGAATTCAATCAAATCCATTGTTGATGCTGTCGAAACCCCTGTTGTAGCGAACGGCGACGTGGTTGATGCGGCAAGCGCCAAGGACTGCTTGGAAGTCACTGGTGCGTCAGGATTGATGGTCGGGAGAGGGGCCATTGGCCGTCCTTCCGTGTTTGGTGAAATCAAGGTCGGCCTCGGTTGGATGAAACACGATGACTTACCGTGGGTCAAAGCCAACGGTGATTCTTGGCACGAATTGTCACCTGTGGGCCAATCGTTTGCCGCTCGCCGATGGTGCTGGGACAAATACATCGAATTCTCGCACAAAACTGCAGGACTTCAACCTCGATGGATGCAGCGCCATGCCGTGGCGTTCACCAAAGGATTGCCAGGTGCAAAGAAAATCAGGGCTGTGATGCACGGTGCGCCAACGCCAGAGGCATTCGCAGATGGGATTAGTTCGTTCTTGTCTGCCAAAAGCGGCGAGTGATGCAGCCTCAGAAGGTGGATTGCCACTCTTCGAGGTCTTGAGCTTCTGCCCAGTCCTCGTCGGTGGTGGCGCCACGGACCTTGAGCACTTCACGGGCCAAGAGCCAGTAGACCAAAGCCAGTGAGCGGCGACCCTTGTTGTTTGCAGGGAGCGCAACATCGACGTTTCGAAGGTTGTTGTTTGCATCGACGATGCCAACAATTGGCAATCCGGAGTTCACAGCTTCACGGAGTGCTTGCTGATCTGCGGCTGGGTCGGTCACGAAGAGGACGTCAGGCTCGACATAGGATCGGAGCACTGGGTTGGTGAGGGAACCTGGAATGAATCGGCCGACGGCTGCGTTTGCGCCGATTGATTCTGCGAACTTGCGAGCAGGGCGTTGACCGTACTGTCGTGCGGAGACAACCATGATGCGAGGGGAATCGTAGCGGTTGAGGAATTCCGCAATCGAGCGGATTCGGGAGTCGGTCATGTTGACATCAAGGAGGTAGAGACCATCTTCACGGACGGTGTCGATAAAGCGAGCCATATCAGCACTCTTTTGTTGAGTACCGATGTTAACCGCGTTTTCCTCATAGGATTCAAAGGGGATTAGTAAAGTTGTTTCTTCGGACATTGCAAGACCTCAGCAATCGCCCGACTTGAACCCCATATTAAACCGCTTCGTAGTGAATGCAAAAGAGGAAGAACCCAATTTCGACTGATTTTGTTGACTTATGCCGTGGAAGAACTCAAGGATGAGACGCTCAACTCACACCCATGGCGGAGGAATCGTTGAACGATAACGCCTCCAAAATCGGGACCTACAAAGCCCGTTTACATAATGACGACTTCTGGCGTGACGAAAACGACGCAGCGTTGAAGTTGAGCGCAAGCGACCTCGAACGCCACGAATATTGCCCAATGTCATGGGCGTTGTCCCGAGAGGGAAATTCTGGCCAAGGCGAAGCCATTGAAGCCGGGGTTCGAAAACACGCTGAAATCCATCAGCAAATGGAATCGTTCAAGGAAATGAAATCCAGAATGCGAAGGGCGATTATCATCTGGACATGGTGGTTCTCTGTGACCGTAGCGTTTGTGATCGACGGGATTGCTTTCAACTACATCGACGATGTGATCAGAACACCGCTTGATCTGGCTCGTTACCTTGCGCTGTGGGCACTGGTGCTGTTGATTGCTGGACTCCTTGCTACCTACTTACCATGGCGGAAGTGGATTGGCTGGAATGAAACGGTTGCACAAACGAGAATTCGTATTCTGTCGAACCATGATGAAATCCAACCTGTCATCGAACCACCGAATTTCATAGGTGGTTGGTTCGAAGCGGGTCGCACCGAAGTTTCGCTCTTCTTCGGAGCAATTGTGCTTGGCCTTCATGCAATCGCCCTTGCAGGGGCAGACAACAGGGCTCAGGCAACGTTCATCCTCTTCCTCGTAGCCATGGGGTGGACCCTTGCAGCCTCATGGCAACTCCAGAGGGTCTTGCTCACTGAAAACGCATTGGAACTGGCACGGAAGGATGTGGACTTGGAAGCTGATACCGAGGTGGCTTACTCTGATGATGACACGGCAACCAATCTTCTCGTCGATTCGGTGACCGGACTCCGTGGCCGTCCAGATCAAATCGTGATTGTGGATGGCGAATTCATTCCTGTGGAACAGAAGACCGGAAAAATCCCAAAACGACCTCATGCCTCCCACCGCATGCAAATTTTAGCCTACCTTCACCTCGTTGAAGTGAGCACCAAGAAAAGCTCTCCATACGGAGTCCTCCGTTACGGCAAAGAGAACCTGCACCAAATTGATTGGACACCAGATGCAAAACAAGAATTGTTCTCGGCTATTTCGGAAATTCAGCGGTTGATGGTCGAAGGTGGGGCAAAGAGAAACCATGAGCGACCCGGCAAGTGTGAACATTGTTCGCGTAGGTATGCGTGTAGTGAATCGCTGGTGTGAGCCTACTCGCACTCATTGTTCGGCGGGTAGATGATGCAGGTGTTCTGCACGCTTACCGTGATTGTGAATTGATCTTGTGCGGCCGTTCCAGGTACGCCAACACCACGGGCTTCGACTGTGAGGGTCCAATCCCCGATTTCCAACGTTGGATCGGGATTAATTTCGACGGTTGCTGGTTGAACGTCTTGGCATTCATTGAGTTCCCATTGTACGTTGCCAGCAGGATCGATGAGCGTTGCCTGCACGTATCGGGTGAGTCCGTTATCAAAGCACGCGATGGTGTCCGAACCGGTGATGGAGACTTTCCTATAGATGACGATTTGAGTGGCATCGGCTCGAACATCGAGCTTGGAAGTGTTGGTGTAAGGTTCGAGTTCAATGCTGTCAAAGACATGACTCAGCATCATGCTTTCGACGGTGATTGAAGGCTTTGCTTCACCCCGCATGGCTTCGAGGCTCTCCCTGGCTGGAATCAATCCCAAACACCCAGCAGTGGTGGACATGAAGAGCATGAGAACCAACGCCATAGGGAGCAGATGCCGCTTCATGGTTCACGCCAAGGACGCCTTCCATATCAATTCAATGCTGGTTCTTGCGAGGGGTTGAAAATCAAAAACCCCTGGCTTGACTCGCCCGAATGACGTATGGACCTGCCGAGCGAAAGCTGTGACGTACCCTATGAAAGCCGACGGGCGCCCTTCATTTCATCCGATCACTCGAACTTTGCGCCGCATGTACCGCATTCTTTGGCGTCCATAGGTAAGTCCGCACCGCAAGCCCCACATTCCGACATTTGTGGTGCCTCAGCGGTTCGACGGCGTGGTGCACGGCGTCGGGCAGGTTTTGGCTTGGAGGATTCTGGATTCTCAGATGTAAGTGGTTTCTCTTCCTCATCAGCGTTGTCCCAAGTGAAATCCGCCGTTGTGTCGGAGACCTCGTTCCCTGCCATCGAGGAATCTGTCAGTTTCATGCCGACGTGAACCTTATCCCCCGGCATGATGCCTTCTTCACCCGTGATTTCGTACAAACGACCACGGATCTTGGCGTCACTTGCACTCAATTCTGAACCGTCATCGCCATCATCCTTGAGTGTGATTACATCGCCCTTGGCCTTCAGAATAGCATCGATGTCAACGCCTTGGTCTCCAAGTTGATCCATGCTCTTGAGGGTGGTTGTAACGGTGTTGTCGTAGGCTTCCAATTCCTCTTCAGTCATGTTTTCACGCTCAATCTCTTCAGCGTTCCTTCGGTCATAGGCCGCTTCGACCTCTGCTTCCGCCGACACAATGTTGGAATCCCACTCTTCTTCGAGGTTGTCTTCATCATATCCAAAGTCCTTGATGGTTTGAGCAAAGTTCTCCGTACCTTCAACAATTTCATCTTTGTCTTCTTCCTCTTCAGGAAGTGAGACCATTTCCTTGACCTTCGGTTCCCTGCGTTGGCGTTGTTCAAAGTAGGATGCAACGTCTTGTTCTGCGCCACAATAGACACAATTGTCCAACAAGTCAGGAATGGATTCACCACACTCGTCACAATCGTGGAATTGCTTCCTTGCCTTCTTGAGATTGAAGGCACAGTGAGGGCAGCGGTCTTCGTCGCCTTCAAGTTCGCCGTCACAGGCAGGGCAATATTCGAAAATGTCCCGTTCAACTTCTTCTTCACGGTCCCTTGTCATTAAAATTGCAGCAACAAGAACACCGATCAACACAAGCGCACTCAAGCCAATGATGGTGAAGGTGCCCCATTCCGAATTTGAGTTCAAATCCTCAATGGCGTCATCGGTCAACACTGTTGCGAACGTCCGGGTGAAGGTCGTCGTCACCGTTGGGTCGGAAGGAACAAGCCGCACCGTTGAGAGAGGGGCGTAAGCAACAAAATCGCATGTCAAGTCGACTCTGTCACCGCGATTTTCAACAGTGACACTCGTGTTTCCAAGCATCTCATTGTTTCCGTCAATGCAATCAAAGGTCAGGCTGCCCGTTTCAGTGCTGGTCAATTCAATGCCAATGGTGTAGGTTTCACCAGCATTGAGGGGAGAAACGGCCAAGTTTGCTTCATCGTCAAGAATGCTGAATGAAGAAAGCCACCATTCGAGTCGAAGTTCGGCTTCTACAGAGACAGTGCCTGTTGCTTCATTGTTGAGGGGGTTGTCATCCCAACTGCCAGCAAGCGGCACCCAACCTGCAACGAACGTGGCTTCATGGGCACCAAGGGAGGTCGTGAGTTCTACATCCCATGTGATGGTTTCACCTTTGTCGAGGTAAATGACCGGCGACTGACTGTCAGTGCCTTCCCAAGTGTACTGCAAGCGTCCGGAAACTTCGATGTCACCATTGTTGCTCATGCTGACCCTCCACAGCACTTTGTCACCCGAATTTACAGAAGGACTGTCCGCGATTGCAATCGGGTCAACGAAGACATCTGGAATCGGGAAAACCGAGAGAGAGGTTGTGCTTCGGTCGTTTTCAGTCGACTCTTGGATAAAGGGGGCTGTGCCGAAAGGATCGATTTGTGCTGTGACTTGGTGTTGGCCAACAGGCAGCGCACTGAGGTCACTTGAGGTCAAAGTGTGGCTCCATTCGGCTTCAGCGTAGCCTGCCCCTGTGAGGGTCACAGTGAACGGAGTCGAGGTCACGAGTCCCCCGTTGCCATCTGGAATTTCCAGCCACATTGGCACTTCAGAGGCACCGCTTCCGTTGGTGCGGGCAAGTCGGCCAGAAACAACCCAAGGCCCTTCGAGTGCACCTTCTTCGATCGCAACACTCATCTCGCCTTGGTGATAGACATCCATGCGCGTTTCGACTGTGAAGGAGACGTTGATTTGCTTGTTCACCTCAGAAGACTCTTCAACAGCGCTTTCGTAATCAGGCGTTGCATAAATCGTGTGAGCACCGCTTGCTGGTGCATCAAAGGTCGTGTTGACCCAAGCCGATGAACCTGCAGCGATGGCAGGCGTTGCAAGGTCTTGGTTCGGAGCATCTGGAAGGTCTAGGTGAAGCACGCTCGCACCAGCAGGTTCGCTGCCAGTGTTTCGTACAAGGGAGGAAACGGTGACGGTATCACCAGCGAAAATCCCCGAGGCTGGAGAGACTTCGAGGGTGGTGACCTTGAGGTTTGGCAGGCCAGTGACCGTGAATGGCACATAGAAATCCATGAAGTTGTTTGAATCGCGTGGGTATTCCACCAGAATGTGCACCTCATGTTCACCTTCGATCACATTGATCCACTGCGTTGAAACTTCTGCAATTGTTTCGCTTTCAATATCCACCCTTGCTTGTTCTAGGATGTTGCTTGGACTCTGAGATTCCTTGTAAAAGGTGTACTCAACGTCAGAAGCATAGGTCTGTCCGCTGTTATACAACGTGAGGTAAATGGTCACCGTATCGCCGGCTTGTGGAGCAGATGGAGACAGGGCAACACTCGATGCCGAGGCTTGAATGTCGCCAACTTGTTCAGCGTTGACCCCAAGCGGCAACGACGCCATTCCGAGCAGCAGAATCACAACAAGGGCCTTCCATGTGTTCGCCATACATAGGGATGACACCCTGCAAAGCACTTGAACCCATCTCAAACAGATACGAAAAATCGTTGTTCCCAAAGGGATTCTTTCATCGCCATTGAGCCTCGGCGTTGATGGTTTTCGACCCAAATGTCAACCCCTCAACCGCCCACCTTTCTCGTTTCGCAAAGGGGAGCATTGAAGGACAACCTCACCCGTCAAGGGTCCATGGGAAGGACCGCGGTGACTGCGTTGCTCGTCTTCCTCTTGGTGGGCATGACCGCCACCCCATTGTGGCAACCCGCAGAAGCACCGCCTGCTGCTCTGCAAGAAAACGCCCCAATGGCAACCTCCTCAAACCTCGTGTTGAGTTTCTCAAACGGGCCATCAACCGGTGATTCAATCACTGGACAGTACCAATTGACCTTCTCCTTAAGCGGCGATGCGAATGTGTCCTCAATTCTGATTGAAGCCTCCGATGACGGATCATCATGGTCATCCGTAACCAACCTCACCAGTGTCCCATGGCTGACCTATTTTGACACAACCGCCTACACGAACGGCAGCTACACCCTCCGTGCAACCGCTTGGGATGACGATGTCAACGAAAGCGTCGTGGTGACCTCCGATACCTTCTCTATTGCAAACCAAATTCCTATCATCACCATCTTTACGGCGCTCAACGCTGAAGCAGGCAGTGGGGATTCCGCAAGCGACCGAGCCTGGTTTGGAATTGATGCGGATGAAGCAATTGCATTCCGTTGGGGTGCGAGCGATGACGACCTCACCTATGCCACGCTCACCAATGTACCCGGACCGGGCGCGCCCTCCAATGACGGCCCAACATCCCTCGATTACGGATGGGACTGGTCAAGTGGAGCCATGAGCGAAGGAACCTACAACCCGAAGCTCACCGTCCACGACGATTCAGGTTTGTCTGCCACAGAAACGATGTTTATCGGAATCGACCGAACTGGCCCTACACTGAGCGGCCTCACCGTTGGTTCCGGCTCGACATGGCAAAACAGCGGCGCCATCACCATCAGTGGCCTGATCAATGCTGCGGACGATGGCCAAGGAAGCGGCGTTGCCTCTTGCCAATACAGCACTGATGGCACTGCGTGGACGACCGTTATCACCGACGCTGCTTCATTCGAGTTTACAGAAGGAAACCACACCGTTCAATTCAGGTCTGTGGACCGGGTTGGGAATGTTGGTCCTGCATCTGATGTAATCGTTCGAGTCGATCAAACAGCACCCGAACCAAGCGGATGGATTGTCGACGAACTCACAACGAGTCGAGTTGGACCTGCAAACGTGAGTTTCAACGCTCAAGACGACGGCTCTGGAATCGATTTGACCGCTTCGTACATGCAGTATGGTTTCGATACAAACGGCGTGGGTCAAACACCTGACCTCTCTGGCCGATGGTTGAACTTCGGCGTTACGGGACTCGATGCCACTGTGGCGCTGTCAAATTGGGCGACGAAATCCCGCCAGCACCTCATGTTCCGTGCAGTTGTGGTTGACCAAGCTGGCAATGAATACAGTTCGAGCCCAAGTTCGTTCCAAATCCTTCCCGGTCTTGATTTGTCGTGGAACAGCACACAAACCAACCTCGACCGTCTGATTGTCCGACCCGGTGAAAACTCAGGAAACGTGACCATCACCAGCGTTTTGGAGAGCAATCAAGACTACGGTGGCAGCGTTGTGGTACGATTGGAGTCGGCCCCCGCCGATCGAACATCCTCGGTGAGTTGGACCGTGATGGAGGCGAGAACATTGCCTTCCGGAACTCTTTCTGACAGCACTGAGACGCTCATTTGGAACTACACCGTTCCACAGACTGGTCAGTATGATTTACGACTCGTCATCGACTACCTCAACGTCATTGACGAATACGATGAAGGCAACAACAACAACCACCTGGTGGTCACAGGAGCATCGATTGGTTCGCCAGGCCTTGTGCCTTCTTTTGCGCCTTCAATCATCATCCTCTTGCTTGTTGGAGTGGCTATTGGCTTCCTCCAGCGCCGTACAAGAGTTTGAAAAGAGGTCGGCCGCAGGCAGAACCATGCGACAACCCCTACCTCGTGTTCCAATGGACCGCATTGCGGTGCTCATCGGCGCAAAGGGTGCAACTGCGAAGTCGCTGCGTCACGCTGCTGGATGCAAGACGCTGGACATCGACTCGAACACCGGTGATGTCGAAGTCGAATGGGGTGCACCGGGTTCCTACGACCCAGTCAAAGCCATGAAATTCCCGGATGTCATCAAGGCTATTGGAAGAGGCATGGCGCCCAAGGCAGCCATCCGCTTGCTCGATGATGATCATTTCTTCGAACTCGTCGACATTCGATCCTTCGTAGGAAAGCGCTCCAACCAACAGCGACGCATTCGTGCCCGAATCATCGGAAGCCAAGGTAAAATTCGCAAGTTGATCGAGAACCTGACTGACACACAAATCACAATCTACAACTCCACCGTGGTCCTTGTCGGTGAAGAAGATGGTTTGGCTGCTGCCCGCCAAGCGATTGAGATGCTTGCTGGAGGGGCAGAGCACGGTACTGTGCTTAATTTCCTCGAGCGAGACCGACGCCGCAGTCGTTTGGTCAATCGAAGCCTCGACACCATCGAAATCAAATCAGACCCCGTACCACAAGCAGGTGGGTTCGAGAACCTCGTTCCAGGGCTGGCCGATGTCTCGAACCGACGCAGCCGGCGCATGCGTGCGGCCCAAGTCGATCCTGAGGATGAAGGCGCTGTCGAAGCCATGATGGAATTGGCCGAAGACGAACAAGTCCAATGGGAAGAAGAGTGATTCACTCTTCTTCGTCGTCAAACTTAATCTGTTTGACATGATCGAGGTTCATGTTGAGAACTTCAAACATGGCCTCAGCCAGTGTCACATCAATACCGTTCTTGTTGGCCCATTCAACCAAACGAGTGACGTCACGAACAAGGAACTCCTCTGCCTTCGGATGGCCTTGAACGACTGCTTGGCCAACATCAATCACAACGGCTCTGTCTTGATGCCACAAGATGTTGAACGGAGAAAAATCGCCGTGAACGAGGTTACTTTTCTGCCACGCCACAGCTAAGAATTTGAGCAAATCTTCAAACACAGGCTCTGGCTCTTCCACATTCACTTCTCTCAATTTGGGAGAAGAACCAGTTTCGTGACCCAAATAATCCATCACGAGAACGTTCTTGTGAATGCCAAGAGGCTTTGGAACGTTCAATCCCCAACGAGAAAGCCGGGAAAGATTCCGATGCTCTTTGCGGACCCATATATCGACAAGGTCTCGATGCCTTCGCCGAAGACCGCCAAAGCGTGGATCGCCTTCGATGTACTGAACAAGGTTCTTGAACACCGCATTTGATGTGTGGAAGATTTTCACCGCCACCGATTTTCCATCGATGTTTGTTCCGTGGAATACGTGCGCTTCTTTGCCTCGAGCAATTGGATAATCAAGGGTATCGATGACGCCTGTTTTCATCAATTTGTAGAGCGACATAAGGGTGAGGCGGTCAAACACCTGATCAAACACACGCCGGTCGACCCAATCGAAGGACCCGGTCCCCATCGCTCCCTGAATTTTGTTTTCGATGTCACTGAACATCCGTTTGTAACGAGCCTCTTTCATCCACCCGTAGGTGTTGTTCTTTGAGGCAAGGTTGCTGAGAAATTTATCCTCTTCCGACGAAGCGTATTCGTCATCGAGGTCTTGAGATCGAGAAGAGCGCTTGCCCTTCTTTTTGTTCCGGCGATGGTTGTGGCGGTTGTGGTTGCCTTCGTTCAACTCATCCCAGTTGTCCTTGGCCATCAAATCACCACTGGAACAGCATAGGTCTCAATTCCTTCAGCCAAAGAGGTCTTCCAAGTCCTC
Source organism: Candidatus Poseidoniales archaeon (assembly GCA_009887095.1). Lineage (GTDB taxonomy): Archaea > Thermoplasmatota > Poseidoniia > Poseidoniales > Poseidoniaceae > MGIIa-L1. The sequence goes on along the minus strand of QXYC01000020.1, from coordinate 12,709 downwards.
ATCGTCATCGTCGTCCTCTTCGCCTTCTTCCGATGGGTACTCTTCAACAACGACAAATGGTTCTTCGGATTTTTCCTCACTCGCCTCTGCCTCCTCGGCACTGGATTCGGTGGGTTCTTCGGACGCTGCAAAGAGATCGTCCTCGTCGTCCTCCGCCTCGCCAAACAAGTCGTCATCATCGTCGTCATCATCGCCCTCTGGTTCGTCTGCTGCGCCAAAGAGGTCGTCCTCATCGTCGTCATCCATTGTGCCGAACAGATCGTCGTGTTCATCATCATCATCGACTGTAGTGTTCATTCCAAAGATATCGACATCGGGCGGCAAAACACCCTTTCGAGAGAGGTACATTGCTTGAGTTTTGGTATAACGGTGCTTTACGTCTGCTTTGGCATCTTGGAAATCCCAAGGCCAAACGATGATCAAATCGCCTTCACGGACCCATTGACGTCGGCGCATTTTGCCAGGAATGCGAGCCATTCGGGTTTCACCGTCTGCACAAAGCACGGTGACCCTTCGACCACCGAGAATTTGCTCAGCGAGAGCGAACATTTCGTTGACTCTTTTGTTCGGCATCTTGACACGGATTTTGCCTGACGAGGAACCTTCTGGAGATTCAAGCCGAGCGAGTTCTTCCTCGTCCACTTTTTCTTCACGTCGTCGACCCATACGGTTGCACCTAATCTACCGTGCAGCCCACCCTTCTTGAATACAGCACCTCACAGAGCGCTTCACTGTGAACAACCAGCGAAAGAAGCGCTTCACCACTTTGTGGTGAGGCTCTCCGCAGCGTCCCGACACATCTCAAGCACGGAGTCGCCAAAGACACCAAGCAGGATTGTCGCCGCAACACAGATGAAAATCGAGGCTCGAACTTGCCATCCCGATGGCAACGGTCCTTCTCGTCCCTTTTCGGGTGCTTCGAAGAACATCACCACTGCGACACGGAGGTAATAGAACACTGAAATTGCTGAGTTGAGCACCATCAAGAGTGCAAGCCACCAAACCCAGTGAAGATCTCCGAACGAGTTGATTCCGGAGCCGACACCAACATTGACGATGCCCATGATGACCATGAGCTTGGAGAGGAATCCTGCCATTGGTGGCACACCAGCGAGTGAAATCATGAAGATGAACATGGCAAAGGCAAGCAGTGGTTCACGCTTTGCAAGACCGCCAAGCGACGAGAGACGTGAGGAATCGCCGTCGTTCTCAAGGATGGAGAGCACAAGGAATGCACCGAGTTTGAACGCAACGAGAACAAGCAAGTGGAACATCAAGGCGGTCATGACGAGGAGGGCTGCTTCGCCTTCTTGTCCAGCGAAGGATGGGTCCCATGTCCACGCACCGATCGCAGTGAGTCCTGCAAGCATGTATCCTGCGTGAGCGACAGAGGAGTAAGCAAGCATGCGCTTCGGATTCGTGCTGCCAAGTGCTGCGATGTTCCCCCATGTCATGGTAAGAGCAGCGAGGGCGCCAATAGCGACGAGCCAAACTGCTGAACCATCAGAGGATTCGGGTGCTGCCACAATCAACAACATTCGAATCAAACCGACCATACCCATGGCTTTGCTTGCAGTTGCGAGAACACCCGCTACAGGGCTGCTTGCGCCTGCGTATGCATCAGGAGCGGCAAAGTGGAACGGTGCTGCGCTGACCTTGAAACCAAAGCCAACCAGAACGAATCCGATACCGATGAGTGGCAATGGTTCCGTTCCTGTTTCAGCGAAGGCCAAAGCGAGGGCATCAAACTGAAGCGAGCCCGACCAGAGGTAGAGCATCGAAAGACCATAGAGACCTACACCGGATGCAACGGAACCGACGATGAAGTACTTCATTCCGGCCTCCGAGCCGGTCTTGGATTCCTTCATGAATGCCACAAGCACATAGGTGGAGAAGGAAGCCAGTTCCAGTCCAATGAAGAGCACAAAGAGGTCTTGAGCCAACGCAACAACGGACATCCCAAGGCCGCAAGTCAACATCAAGATGTAGAAATCTGCTTGACGTCGGTTGTTGAAGAGCTGGTCTTCGGTGAGTTTTCCACCAGTTCCTTCAACCTTCAAGCGGTTCATACTGGCGAACGAAGCGAGCGCAAGTGCACCGAAGAAAATCAGTTCGAAGACACGGCTGAATCCGTTGACCATGAGCAGTTCCTTGGCAGCGTCTGAATCGCTGCTCACCACAAGAAGGCTTTCAACGCCTCCGTTGAGTGAGTCGAGAACGGCTGCGAACGCTCCTGCAAGGGTAATGGTGGCAATCCATGCTGGGAGGCGTGGGTTGCTGGTAAGGCCGAATCGTTGACCGCCTAAGAACCAAGGCAAGCGAAGTTGGGTTCCAGGAATGCGGAAGGTACCCTTTCCAAGGTTCGGGATGAGGATAAGAGCGATCAGTCCAGCGAACAGAAGCATCTCTGGGAGCAGTGCTGAGTAGAACTCGTTGCTGAAGGCTTGTGTCTCACTCATATCAGGCACCTCCCTTGAAAATGCCATTGGAAATCATGTGTTCGAAGAACGTTCGGCAATAATCGTCCATCATGTCCAATCCAATCCATGGCATGACACCGAAGAGGATGGTGAAGGCCGCCAAGATGAGCATGGCAATCTTTTCTTCGTTGGTAATATCTGGTACTGGGTCGCCATGAAGGGTTGCAGGTGGTTGCGTTTCGTCGCCACCTTCGAAAATCGTGCGTTGCATCGACCAGAGGTAGTAAGCAGCGGTGAGGGCCAACACGAGTGCAGGTCCAATCATCCAAAGGACGCTCCATCCTTCGAGGTCGATGAAGTACCACAAAGCGATGAGCATCATCAATTCAGCAACGAATCCTGCAAGCAATGGAAGGCCAAGTGAAGCCATCCAAGCGAACATCATCGATGTAGCAAGCCATGGTGAATGCTTGGCCATGCCGCGCATTGCACCAATCTCCATGCTGTGGTAGTGGTGCTTGAATGCGCCACACACTGCGAAAAGCATTGGGCTGATGATTCCGTGAGCGAACATCATGAACAAAGCCGCAGCCCAGCCCATTGGTTGCATGGTAGCGATGCCGATGAGGATGACACCCATGTGTGACACAGAGGAATATGCGACCATCTTCTTGAGGTTGGTTTGTCCCAAACAGACAATGGCACCCCAAACGAGCGAAACCATACCGAAGATCATCAACGCCAATTGGAAGTGTTGCAATGCATGTGGGAACATGCTGAGTGGGAGACGGAACATACCGTAGGCCCCCATCTTGAGCATCACACCAGCAAGCAGCATCGAACCACCTGTTGGCGCCTGCACGTGCGCATCTGGCAGCCAAGTGTGGAAGGGAACCGCTGGCAACTTCACAAGGAAACCAAGCATGAGCATGACGAACAGCACTTTTTGCATGCTTTCTCCCATGAACCATCCATCTTGGTTGGCCAAGGTTGCACTCTCCACGAGCGTTGGAATGTCGAAGGTACGTCCGGTCATTGTGCCGTACTTACCGCCCGTTCCAATTTGGTCAGGTTGCATGAGGTAGAGGGTCACAAGACCGAGCAACATCACAACAGAGGCCGTGAAGGTGTAGATGAAGAACTTCTGAGAAGCGTACTTTCGGTCCTTGCCACCCCAGTTCAAGATCAAGAAGAACATTGGAATCAATGTCAATTCCCAGAACACATAGAACATGAACAAGTCAAGGGAGACGAACACCCCAATCAAAGCGCCACCCATCAAGAGAAGGGTTGGGAAGTACGTTGCACCGTTTTTCTCGTGCCATGTAGCAATGATGGTCACTGGAAGCAAGAAGGTGGTCAACCAAACCATTGGGAACGACAACGCATCCAAACCAACGGTCCAGTGAATACCCAGTGCAGGGAACCATTCATACGAATCGTGGAAGGTGTAATTGTTGAACGCAACGCCATCGGTTGTGATGTTTGCAAAGGAGTTGAAGAACATGGCAGTGGTGTAACCGAACAGCACCAACGAGAAGGCAAAACTGGCCATCCGGATTGGGTTGTTGAGTTTCTCATGCGCTGATTTCTTTGCGTTTGCAACGAATGCTAACAAAACAATACCTGCGACAACAGGGAAACCTACGAGCTGCATCGAAATCCAATCAGTACCTGGCTCGAACAATCAAGCCACCCCCCAAACAAGCATGAAAATCGCAAGCATACCAACCGCCACCATGAGGATGTAATCACGGGCAGAGCCGGTCGTGAGCGAACGAACGACTTCTGAAATCGATTGCGAACCGGATTCGATGGTCTTGATGGTTCCATCAATCACATCCGAATCTGCGTCAGCAGCCTTTGTCGAGAATCCTGCTACGATCTTGAGCATGGCCATATCGTAGTAATGGTCGATGTACAGTCGGTTTTGCAATGCGACAGCGAGGGTTGATTCAGCAAAAGCACTGTTGTCAAAGTTGAACCGAGCCTTGACCCACGAGTTGAGGCGGATGACTGGCATCATCCAAGGCTTAGCGGATTCGCCTTCTTCCAACTCGCCGCCATAGAGGGCCATAGCTAGACCTGGACCTGCGACAGCACCGAGGGCAATGGCGATGTAGGTGATAATGAAGAAGTAAGAGTCTTCATTTGCAAATGCGTGACCCATCTCGTAAATGATGCCGTCAACAAGGGACTTCTCCGACATGAAAGCGTAGTTTTCATCGGGCGCCCAATGGGTGAAGCCCATGCCTGCAAAGAACACAGAGGAAAGACTGACGAACGTGAGGAGGAACAGTGGAATCTTGATCCATGTGTTGGTTGGACCGACGTGAGCTGCAACCTCGTTATTTGGCTTGCCTGCAAAGGTCTTGAGCCACATTCGGGACATGTAGAACCCGGTCATTCCAGCACCAATCAGCACGCACATGGCAGGCAAGAGGAACTTAGGATCGTCTTGAGCAACTCGCCATGCATTGGCAATGATGCCTTCCTTGGACCAGAATCCGCCGATTAATGGCAGACCCATGATGGAAGCGGAACCAACGAGCATTGCAGTTGCCGTGATTGGCATCTTTGAGGCAAGGCCACCCATGTTCTCCATGGACTGAGCGTCAAAGTGGTCGTCATGGTGATCATCACCGTGGTCGTCACCGTGGTCATCATGATGGTGCAAATGGTGGTGAGCATGATGCACTTCGTGAATCACTGAACCACTGGCCATGAACAGCATTCCTTTGGCCATAGCGTGGTTGAACAAGTGGAACAAAGCAGCACCAAAAGCGACAATCACAATGTAATGATCCTTGTCATTGTGGTGCCAATCGAGTGTGTTCGCAAGGTAAAGCGCACATCCGAGTCCGGTAAAGATGTAGGCGAGTTGACTCATTGTTGAATACGCCAAGACCTTTTTGAGATCCATTTGGACAAAGGCGATGGCTGCTGCCATCACGGCGGTAATACCGCCAACAACGGCGATGATGTAGGCCAGATCAGCAAGGTCGCCGTGAAGCGCTTCTGCTCCGAAGAATGGGAACATACGAGCCACGAGGTACAATCCAGCATTGACCATGGTTGCTGCGTGAATGAGGGCAGAAACTGGTGTTGGACCTTCCATAGCGTCTGGCAACCAGACGTGGAGTGGGAATTGAGCAGACTTACCAACTGCGCCGATGAACATGAGGCCAAGCGCCCATTGGAGGGTGCCAGCAGAGTGTTCCGCTACGTGCTCGATGTTTGCCGAGTCAAACACGACGGTGTAATCAAGCGAACCGAAGAGGTCCCAAAGCATGACCAATCCGATCATCAGGAACACATCGCCGATACGGGTGGTGAGGAACGCTTTCTTGGCAGCGTAGGCTGCGCTTGGGCGCTCGTAGTAGAATCCGATGAGCAGGTAGGAACAGAGACCCATAATCTCCCAGAAGATGAACAACCAGAGGAACGAGTCTGCAAGGACCATACCGAGCATACCAGAGCAGAACAAGACGAATTCTGCATAGAACCGGTGATTTCGGTTGTCGTTGATTGGGTCGGTGTTCATGTAACCGATGCTGAAAGTGTTGATCAACAAGCAGAGGAAAGCCGCGACGAACAAGAGCATCACGGTGATGTGGTCGACGTAGATGCCAAAGCCGAACTTGTCCGTACTGACGCCGGCGGAGGTGCCGTCCCAGACACCCGAGGTGAACCAGTGGAACACTGAGTCGTGACCTGCTTGCACTGAGCCAATGAAATCGGCAATTAACAACAAGGAAAGCACGAGCACTGCGCTCATGACACCGAGGGCGATAATGCCCCCTTCTTTGACTGCATTTTTCCAAGTAGGATTTCCGTTGAACACCTTGCCAAGGAAGAGAATGACCGCGAAGGCAATCATCGGCAAAAGCACGATGAGGGGGGCCAATTCGGTAACATGAGGAGTTGCGATATCTGTAACTTCTGAACCTGCCATGATCTCACCTCAGTTCTTCAGGACATCCACATCGTCCAATGATATCGTGTCGTGTTGGCCATACATAGCGAGGAAAATTGCCAATCCAATGGCAACTTCACTGGCCGCAATGGCAATGGCAAAAATGGTGTAAACCCATCCAGTGGTATCACCGTGATGGACCGCTGCTGCTGCAAACTGCATGTTTGCGGCGTTGAGCATCAATTCGATGCACATCAAGACGATGATGGCGTTCTTTCGAGTGAAAGCACCACCAAGTCCAATGACGAACATGAGGGCTGAAAGAGCGGATACCAATGCTGGATCAATCATTCTTCTTCACCTCCGAATTCCCACAAGAGGTTCTCCATCCGCTCGTCGCGAACAAGGTATGCTGCACCAATCATGGCCATCGACATCAGCACGCCGAGGATGAGCAATGGAAGCGCCCAATCAGTAAGCAATGCATCAGCGAGACCGCTGGTTGTTGGCTCGTCTTCACTTGCATCGGCCCAAACAGCGTCAGCGCTGAGCACGGAAACAAGGATCATGCCAAGGGCAAGCAAGCCCATACGAGTTGCGAGGGAGAGCACCTTCATTCGAAGTCCTCCTCAAGGATTTGACGGCGTGTGAGCATGATACCAAACAGCACCACCAATCCGACACTTGCCAGGTAGACAAGGATTTGAATGGCGGCCAGGAATTCTGCACCCAAGAGGATGAAGATGCCTGAGACAGCCATGAAACTGAAAATCAGTGAAAGCATTGAGTGAGCAACACGTTGAGCGAGAATGAGCCCAAGCGCCCCTCCCAGTGCAATGGTTGCAAAGAGGAAAAACACGCCAAGTTCAGCTGCATGTGCCACGTCCATCTCAAGCACTCTCCTCTGAAGCAGCCTTTGCTGCCTTGGCAGCCTTCTTGGCCCGCTTGTCGCGTTCCTTGTTGGCCCGCTTCGCAAGTTCAGTGTCAACCGCTTCTTGGTGAACATTTGGCAGCACTCGAGTTCGACTTGCGTCGAACCACAGTTCTTGCCGAGTGAATCCAGACATTCCATCGTACTCATTGGTCATGAAGAAGGAGGTAAAGCCACACGATTCCATGCAGAGTCCACAGAACATGCACCGTCCCAAGTCGATTCGACCTGAAACAATTTGATCATCTGCAACACGAAGTTCGCTTTGTTCAACCTCGACTTCTTCGCCGGAGTCGTTCCAACGAACGGTTGCTGTGTTGCCGGTCAAATCAAGCACTTCTGCGAACCGCCACTCGCTTGGTGTGTCGGTGTGTGCGGTTGCGAGGTTGAAATCTTCGAGGGTTGCGGCAACTTCTGGCTTGAGCATGGCAGCGTGGCCACCGACCTCAAGTTCTGCTCCAAGTCCTTCATGCTCGCCTTCTGCGTTGTCGAGGACGTCGACGCGCAACTCGGTGGTCATGTGAAGGCAGTCGTTCGGGCAGATGTTGACACACATCTTACACGCTGTGCATGTTTCCCAAATCACACCGATTCGGCCGTTGTAGTTCCCAGGGACGAAGAGCCAAGGCTCCATTTCCTCGAGTCGCTCGTACGGGTATTGAACCGTTTGTGGCTTCCATAGCGTTGGGAACAAGTCGGATGTAACTCGGTCTGGTGCGAATTGCTGGTTGCTGATATCGTTGAACTCCGAGGTCTTGTCAGCGCGGGTCTTGTCACCATCGCTGAGGAATTCAGGGTGCTCTGTGTTGTGATACCCCATGGCCAAGCGCTTTCCAAAAATCTTGCCAAAGAATGGGAAGGTTCGGAGCGCCGTGATCAATGTAATTTTGAACGGGTACCAGAATAGGTTTCTGAAATTAGGTCGTGCGTTTGGGTGCATTGGCATTCTAAATCACCTCAGTCCTTTCCCGGAGTGTGCGTTCCCGCGGGCTGTAATGTGTACACGTGGTACATACGATCTGGAGCAGCGTCTTTGTCTTCATCGTTCAACAGAAGGAAGAAGACACCCAACCACAAGAGCGTGGTCAAGAGTGGCAAGAGCACTGGGATTTCGAGGCCTGGGATCATCCAAGCATTGCCACCAGCAGCGGTGTCACTCATGCCCGATGGGTCGAACAAGAACAAGCGGTAGAGGGTTGAGAGCACCACTTGAAGCACCGAAAGTGGCAAGAGCATGCGCCATCCAAATTCGAGGATTTGGTCCGTGCGGATTCGAGCGAGGGAGAAACGAGCCCAAACGAAGACGACCAAGAACACGAGCCACGACTTGAGAAGGACCACAATGGCGCCAGGAATCAAGACGTATGCATCACCAAGCAGTGGGATTTGGCTAATGGTGCCTTGGAAAGGCAAGTGCCATCCTGCGAGGAAGAAGTGGGTGAACAAGAAACACGCAGCGTAGGTTCGGATGTATTCTGCCATGAACAGCATACCGAATCGCATGCCGCCGTATTCAGTCCACCAGCCTTCGACAAGTTCGGCTTCTGCTTCAGGCATATCGAACGGAACACGTTCGACTTCTGCAATCATGGTCACCAAAAAGAGAGCAGCACCAAGTGGCATCAAGAACAAGTTCCAAGCCCCCGCGCTGTGCTGGAAGTGGATGCTCTCGATGATGTTGAAGGTTCCAGAGAGGACCGCAACGGAAAGCAGCGTCAACAGCAAAGGAATCTCGTATGCTGTGAGTTGTGCAGCGGATCGAATGCCCCCAATGAGGGTGTACTTGTTGTTTGAAGACCAACCAGCGAAGAACACACCAATTGGCGCGATACCGAAGATAGCGATTGCGTACAGAATCGAGAGGTCGGGGTTTGTGGCATAAATGCCACTTGAAAGTGGGATAATTCCGAGGATCAAGAGCGTGGATGAAACGATGAGGAAAGGTGACACCTCGAAGATGAGTTTGTCAGCACGGCGTGGGACCATGTGTTCCTTAAGCAGGAACTTCATTCCATCAGCGACGTTTTGGAAGAACCCGGGGAAGATGGAGTAGCCCATCCACGAGCGGTTGTTGACACGGTCAACGGTTGCGAAGTTTTCGTCGCGGTTGCCGAACTTCTTGTTGAGCCAGCGGTTGACAGCTCCGACGGGCACTCCTGCACCGAACGGCAGCATGTTCCACCATTCTCCTGCAGTCACGCCGTTTTCTCCAACCCAGAGAGACCGGAGCGCAGTGGTCGCACCACGGCGGTCGTTCATACGAGCGACCGCTTTTCGCTCAATCCAGAGGATGGCGAATTGGCTGAAGAACAGCATGAGGAACACGATGTTCACAACAGCGAATGTACCTGCTGCAAAGGCAATGGAGCCTGCACTTTCCTCGAGAGGGGTTCCCTCGAGGGAGGAAATCACGAGGTCGCGAACTGGGCTGTCCTCGCCCAAGAAGATGCTTCGTAGGTCGTAGATGTCATCCATAACAATCACCTCAACGGTCGGTTTCTCCAATGCATGGGTCAAAGCTACCCATGATGGCAGGGATATCTGCAATCTTGTAGCCGATCATCGTCTTGGCGACGAATGGGATGGTGATGAACATCGGTGAGCGGATGGACAAACGGTACGGATTCTTTCCACGACCGTCACCGCCGCCTTGGATGTAGAACTGAGATGCACCTCGGGTGCACTCATAGTTGCTGAATCCAGTCGCCCCTTCAGGAGCACGGGTTGGAGCCTTGGTGTAAATCATCTCATCACCGGAAGCGTAGTTTGTGTTCATGCCACCAGGAATCTTGTTGAGTGCGTCAAGAACCATGCTGCATGATTGGCGCATTTCTTCCATTCGAACACGGTATCGGTCGTAGCAGTCAGCGCCCTTCACGGATGTTGGCTTTTCAACGGCCGGCTCCCAATCGATTTCATCGTAGACAGAGTATGGGTGAGCCCAGCGAACGTCGTAGTTGACGCCCGCTGCTCGAACGTTAGGACCCGAAACTCCGGCGTTGACCATCTCTTCGGCATTGGCGTAGCCAACACCTTGCAAACGGACCAACCAAATGGTGGATTCATCGAGCATCATTTCGTATTCATCGAGTCGCTTTTCGAACAACTTTGTCTTTGCAATAACACGGTCTGCAAAGCCGATTGGCATGTCTCGCTTGACACCGCCAATTCGGGGGTAGTTGTAGTGCATTCTTGAACCACCAAGTTCTTGCAAAAGATCGAGGAACATTTCTCGATCTCGCATGCACCAGGTCATGAGGGTCAAGTTTCCAATGTCAGGTCCGAAAGCACCGAGCCACATCAAGTGGGAAGCAAGGCGCTGAAGTTCTGCTGAAATCAAACGAATGTATTCGGCTCGCTCAGGAACATCTGCTTCCAGCAAATCTTCTGCTGCGTAGATGTAAGAGTTGGCCCATGTCATTGCGCTCACGTAGCACAATCGGTCACAGTAAGGTGTGACTTGAGTGAAATCCCGAGATTCGCAGATTTTCTCCACACCGCGGTGAATGTAACCAAGTTCCGCTTCGGTGTCGACGACGGTTTCACCATCGACCTTTACACGAAGCGTCCACAAGCCGTGCGTCATTGGGTGTTGAGGCCCCATTGTAATCCACATTTGTGCCATGATAATCCCTCACTTAACACGGCCCTCGTCCGCTGGTTTACGCATGAAGCCTTGAGCGTCATCGTACATTTCGTTGTGATCGTGATACCGGAGTTTGTGTTGCTTTTGCAATGGGTGGAATCCTTCAGGACTGTCGTGGGGATTCAGCACACGGTGCATGTTTTCATGGCCTTCGAAACGAATACCAACCAAATCCCATGTCTCTTTTTCGTTCCAATCCGCACCAACCCAAATGGATTGGATTGAAGGCACGCTTGGGGAATCGCCTTGAGGAAGTGGCATGAAGACTTCGAATTCCATTGGAATGTCCATGCCTGTCAATTCTTCTGCAACGATGACATGGTGTGTGTTTGGCGTTTGATCTTGAATTGGTTGGCGAAGAAAGTGGTAAGCAACTTCCCACCCGCGCTCATCAGGGCCATCTGGGAAATGTGTTCCCGTCACCATGGAGCAGTAGTTGACACCGAGATCGTGGCGCATCCACTTTGCCAACGCAATCCAATGTTGTGGTGGGCATGTCATTCGAACGAATGCGTACTTCTTGGCGTTGCTGTGGTGTTCCACAGAGGCCGTGATGCCTGTGCCCTCAAAGCGGGCGTTGATTGCTTCAAGGCAAGCAGTTGCTGCCAAGGCGTTTTGTTCTTGAGTGATGCTCGTACCCATGCTCAGTCCTCCCCAACAATCACTGGCTTCTCGCTCATGCGATCGGCGCTTGGTGCTCCGCCAATGCGGATAATTTTCTCACGCAGGAGGCCGAATCCATCGATGAGAGCCTCTGGGCGAGGCGGGCATCCAGGGATGTAGACGTCGACTGGAATGACCGTGTCGACGCCTTCGAGAATGTTGTAGGATTGGAAATAAGGTCCTCCAGAGATGGCGCATTCGCCCATAGCGATGCAGTACTTTGGCTCAGGCATTTGTTCCCACAATCGAACCACTTTGTCGGCGAATTTCTTCGTGATTGGCCCGTTGATCAGCAGCACGTCGGATTGGCGAGGCGAGGAACGGAACAGAACACCGAATCGGTCACCGTCGAAACGAGGCGTAGCAGCTGCTGCCATCTCGATTGCGCAACACTTGATTCCCAAGTGAAGAGTGAACAGGGATTTTCGGCCTGCCCAGTTGAAGTAACGCCCTGCGAGAACCCCGAGGAACTTCTTGATTCGTGTGGCCTTGAGCGCCTCATCGGTGACGCCACCGACCATTTCGACCAGCGCGCGGCTGTTAAATGCTGCAAAATTTTCTCCTGCTTCTGCCATAATATCCACCTCAAATGTAAATGCGACCTCGCTTACGGAACACGTACCAGACGCCCAAGGACATCGTTGCGAAGAAGACTGAGAGCACGGTAAGAGCGCTAATTGCTTCATCGACAGCGCCTGCTGCAGCGCCTTCTGATGTTGCATCGGAAGCCACCATGCCGCCAAGCACCATGAACATGAACGCTACATCGAACACAAGGAAAATGATGGCGTACCAGTAGTACTGGAAGTGGAATTGGATCATTGCATCGCCGACAGGTTCACTTCCACATTCGAAGGTGGTCAAACGGCGAGGGTAGAGGCTGTGGTCTCGCTCGTAGCCTTCCAAGAGATACGACCGGGTGATGTGAGGGCGGGCGGGATCGACACGAGGGCGGACGACCCATGTGATAAGGAAATTCGTCAAGGGCATGATGATGCCGAGCACCGTCAAAAATCCAATTGAAAGGTAAGCGCTCGGTACTGATTCAAGTCCGGACATATGTTCACCCTGTAGCAAAGCATACGCTCCGCAATTTCTTCGACTTGAGGGACCCACATAAGCGTTCCCAAATT
>QXYC01000002.1:41452-79852 GCA_009887095.1 Candidatus Poseidoniales archaeon | reverse complement strand
CATGTCACTGCTCATTTTGATGCGCCACGGCCAATCCATGTGGAACGCTGCCAAGTTGTTCACCGGCTGGGTGGATGTGCCACTGACCAACGTCGGGATCGAAGAAGCCATCGCGGGCGGTCAGCAAATCGCTCATCTTGACATCGATGAAGTGCACGTTTCGACGCTCATTCGCGCTCAAATGACCGCCATGCTTGCGCTTGCTCAGCACAACGGCGGGAAGACGCCCGTGTTCCAATACCCACAGCCAGAGGCCGGCGTTGATTCCGTTTCAGAAAACGAAGCGAGAATGATTGAATGGGCTCAAATCAAAGGCGATGCCGGCTCAGAAGATTTGCTTCCAGTTCATGTCTCATGGCAACTAAACGAGCGAATGTATGGTGACTTGCAAGGGTTGAACAAAGATGCAACTCGACGGCAGTACGGAGAGGAACAAGTGCACATTTGGCGACGCTCTTTTGATGTCCCACCGCCATCTGGTGAATCGCTCAAACTCACTGCGGAACGCACCATTCCGTACCTTGATTCAACCCTTGTTCCTGCCCTTGAATCTGGCAACAATGTATTTGTTGCAGCGCACGGTAATTCGCTTCGCAGCATCATCATGCACATCGAAGGATTGAGTGAAGAAGAAGTGCTTTCCCTTGAGGTTCCAACAGGCCAACCGATGGTCTATGCATGGTCGGACACAGGATGGGAACGCCGTGACATCTGAGCGAAATTTCCTCTCCCGTACGAACGTACTGCTGGTTGTCAGTGCACTCATTGCCCCCTGGTTGCTCTGCCAACTCTGGATCCTAACGAGCGCTGGTGATGAACCGTTTGAAACAATGCCGCAATGCGAAACCAACAGCATGAACTGCGCACACCTCGGCGGCGGTTCTGATTTCAGAATGGATGATCTCAGTTTAACCATCCAAGCCCCGATGAATGAGGTGCAAGCAAACCTCGATGACTTCATTGAATCCAACAATGGAGACGTTCTTGTGGAGGATAATGATGAAAACAGTTCATACATTCATTTTGTTGTTCGAACGAGTTTCTGGCGGTTTCCTGATGATGTAGCCGTGTCCTTAACAGTGGTTGATGTTGACACAACACAGATCGAGTTGCACTCACAATCTCGTTTGGGTCAGGGCGATTTAGGGGTCAATCCCGAACGCCTAGAAACCCTTCATGCCTCACTTGTGGCGTGATCGTTGAATTGGCTCCAGCCGTATGGATAGCCTTCTTCATCCACCAATACGACGTTGACGCCAAGTCCGTTTTTGTGAAAGGCAATCAATTGTATTTCGTGGATTTTGTGGCCACTCGGTGCAACCCCGAGAACAGGAAGTTGTTGGCGTTGGAAAAACGATCGGCGACGAGCTTTGGTTGGTTGTGGAACAGCCTCTTTGCCAACCCTTCTTCGTTGGCCTTCCACATCGTCAAACCATGGCAATGGGCCTTCGGGAGAAAACCTTAGCCCGAGGATCATATCGATGCCTGCGGTTTCTTGCGCTGCATCAGCATCAGCACCACTTGGGATCGCAGGGGCGTTTGGATGGGTATGCAACCAATGGGTAAAACGACCAGCGCGTGAACCTCGAGAACTGGAAAACATGTCATCCGTCCAATCTTCAGGCAGGTGATGAACCGAATAGGAATCGCCGCGATTTACGATGTGCGCCTCTTTGATTCGATACCCTTGGCCTTGAAACAAGTTTGACGTGCTCTCTTGTGCGCTGAAAGCCAAATCCACTTCTTCAACATGAGGCGTTTCTGAATCGATGTCGAGCCCGACCAGAATTTCATCAGGAAGCGCTTGAAGTGCCCACCAAACGAGCGATTCGAACACTTGACCGGGAAGATGCACTTGAGCCGTGTAAGCCTCTCGACCGGTGTACGACTCCTCGTTGTACGTGGTCATCAACTCAACCAGCCAAGATTCCACCATCGCCCTCGGCGTGGCTAAGAGGCCCTCTTGAATGAACTGTGCGGAGGTCCATGGAGGGAAAGAATCTTTCAAAAGGACTGGTGTGCACCAATCACTATGGCGAGAAAGAAAGGGGGCTTTGGGCGTTTCCTTGGCGCTATCACCGGCACGCCATACGAGCGGTTGTTGAAACAGGTTGACAAACTCGTGAGTGAGTTTGAGGACGACGACCGTAAATTGGCCCGCAATCTCAACAAATTGGTCACCATGGTCGGTGAACAATACGAAGAAGAGAACCTCGATGAAGAGGAACACGATCTCATCATTGAAGCCATCGAAGAAGTTGACCCTGAAGGACGATCCTTTGGCAAACTCTCAGACGATGAAGACTCATTCTATGCTGGCAGTGTTCCAGATGCTCCTGAACTCAAGCGTGAGAAGCGGGCAAACCTCGATGACTTGATGCAATCCAAAGGCGATGAGTTCCTTGGAAGTTACGGACGCGATGAATTTGAGGAATTTAAGGCTCGAATGAGCGACGATTTCTTGGCTGACTCAGACGATGCAATCCGCCAAGGTGATCATCAAGCAGAGATTATCACCGAGAATCGAGTTTTCGCTGACGCAGACGAGGAACTTGACCAACTTAAGCAACAGATCTCGCAAGAATCTGGAATGGTCGATCCAAACGCTGAGCAAGAAGTCTACGAAGAGGAAGAGGAAGAAGTCGAAGGGTACTCCATTGACGAGAACGGCGTTGAGTGGTTCGAGGACGAAGATGGATACTGGTGGTTCCGTGAGGAAGGCCAAGACGATTGGCAACCTTACGATGAAGACTGAGTTTCTGGGTCAGTTGACCAGAACTGCATGATGAGGGACACCCAGAGTGCCAACACGATGCTTCCGAGGTAGACATTCCATTCCACAAGGCGACTAGCGAGTAAGATTCCAAGATAGAACACGGCAATCGCCCCTGCGAGGCCAAGCATGATGAAGGGGGCGAATTTCTTCCTCGGGTCAATGAAACTGTAGGCATAGTACCCTCCGCCCTTGTAGGCATAAAGGTAGGCAAAGGCGACGTAAACCAACCCCATCCCGACGCAAGACAAGGCGAGTTCAGGGTGCAAGACAGGTGCCACAAGCATGACCTCAACGGCCAAAAACATGGCCGCAAAATTGTGCATCACCTGTTCGTGGTATTGGAACATGTATTGTGAATCGCGCTCTGAATCAACAAAATCGGGCAGGATGATGTATCGAACGACCGTTGCCGTCAAGAAAGCCGAACCACATGCAATGACAAACATGTTAACTTGAACGAGTTCTAACCATGACGGAATCGAACCACCGTCCGTGCTGTACACGCTGGCGGTGAGAGCACTGGCAAAATACAGAATGTTGCTTAGCAACGTCCACGAACTAAAGGTGACGAATTTTTCAAACCCAACTGGATGAATCATTTTCACTTCACGTTGCTCATGAAGGAGCACTTGCATGTTGCCAGGGCCAACTCGGAACATCATTCCAACGGCGATGAGTCCCATTCCCAAAGCAATGCATCGGGCACCGGTCACAACCCAAGATGGATTGCGTGAGCCGTTAAGAGATTCAGCGCTTTCAGCAACCAAACTCTGCAAATCAGTCATGGCATAGACCATGATAAGAAGGGAGGCAACGAGGCCGATGGCCACGAAGGTTTGCCGATCGGTATGCGCCGGACCGTAGTCCAATTCGCTTGCCATGGGCGTTGCTTCCGAGTCGGTGATTTCAAGGTTCGTCCTACGGCTTAGCGAAGGTCGGGCAAATCGTATTGTGAAGGTACACGCGTTGTTCGCGGTGCAGTTGGTTGGTTGGTATATTTGGTAGGAGGTTGTTCTTCTTCTCCATCTTCTTCCTCTTGCTTTCGCTTAATAGCTCGAGATTGAAACGTCACACTTACGATGAAGAGCACGAACACAATGGCAAGCGTAGAGGTGTTTTGTGGATTGAAATTAGCGAGCGGTTGGCCGTTGAGCACCAAGAGTCCAGAAAGTGTTGCAATGCTCCCAAGCAACGCTGAAACGAGCATTGGTAACTGTTTTCGAACCCAGATAACGGAAAAGAAGGCTACGATTGCCATGACGTTTGTGATGAACTCACTGTCGGCAATTTCCATGCCTTTTCCATCGAGCCAATGGAAGGACCACGAGAAAATGATGTAGGTGCCCATCGACGCCATGAGGTAGATGCTCATCTGTATGGTCATGAGCATGATGCCAGAGAAAAGCAGCATGAGGATGATCATCACGTGCAAATCTTCGAGTCCTGTATCTGGGATCAATGAAGACAAGGTTGGTGTTAACACATAGCCCATGCCAGCACCCGTTGCGCCAGCGACGTATTGCAACCGTTCATGGCCCCGTAGCATCAAAAAGACACCACCGAGGATTAAAACGATTCCAAAAATGGGGCCGAGCGCAGACAGTTCATCCATCAAGGGTGAACTCACATCAGCAATATCGGCCATGGCACTTACAGGGACAGCAAGAATTTAGCCTCATCGCTTTCGAACTTCATATTTTTGTCTTCCACAGGTCCAGAGTGTGAATATCGAATTTGATGATGCAGGCATCCGCGCCCTCCTTTGCGAGGGCTTTGTTTGCTTCCGCTTCGCTCGAAATGCCGATAATGAGGTTCGGGCGTGAGAGTTGCTTGTTGTGCGCGGCCATGTTGAGCATCTGAAGTACTTCGAGGCCAGTGTATGGTGGCATGAAAAAATCCAACATCACCACATCTGGTTTGAATTCCATGATGTGTTTGAGAGGATCGTCCGAGTTCCAGCGTTGCACCAATTCGACACCACTGAGGTTACAACCTGCAGCGTCAAGCATCGCCGTTAGGTCGTAGGTGTCTTCGAAGGCGAGCACGCGCATGTCTTCGCCTCAAGAGGGGATGGGCTGTTGATCCCACCAGTGAGGCGCTTCAAACCACGCCTCGTGGGATGTCGGCCTGTCGATCAAGGGCAGGCCAAAGGTGCCACCGTTGATGCTTAATCCGCCAGCTGGGTTTGAAGCACAGGGCCCCGGCAGGTAATCCTCACCCGTTTCGGATAATTCCAAGCGCAGGGCGTGGCCAGCGGGCAACACAACGTCAAGTGGATTGAATTCCATCAGCATGGTGTATTGGCTGAGAGGTGCCGTTGGTTGAGCATCATAGCCTCCGTCTCTGTATCGAATGTCCATTGTTGCATGTCCAAGTCGAAGGTTTGCCGTGTCATCGTAAAGGGTTGCGAAAATTTGACCACCGTTGCAGGCTTGAGTCGTGACATCAAGATGGAGTGTTGGCAAGCCAGAGATGTGAGTTTCGTTGCTGAATGTTGGACTGGTGAGTGTGACTGAACTGCCAACACCGTTCACCGTGCCGAGGTTGCCCCAAGTGGTGTCGATGGTGTGCATGTCCCACATCATGTCGGCAGGTGGCCATGTTGTTTCCACGTGCCATCGGCCATCATTCGTTTGCATTTGCACCATTGGCTCAGGTTCGTCACCGATGCCTTTGAGGTAATAATTGAACCAACCATATAACTCGACGGCCCAGTCCATACGGCTCATGTTTGGATAGGCTTCCTTTCCATATCCAGTGTCGAGTTCACTGTGTCGATCGGGTTGGTCAGGGTAATTGTGGGCCCATTGGCCAGAGATGGCGCGAGCGTTAATCCCTGCATCAATCAGCATCTGGTATGTTGGGAAAGCGTGGTATGGATCGACGTTCCAGTCTTGCATCCCCCACACGATGTAAACACTGCCACGGTAGTTTTCCAAGACGTCAGGAAGGTGCCTTCGTTCGTCCCAGTAGTCGTTCCATTCAGCCCCGCCGAATTCGGCCCAACCCCATGTCGAAAACGGATTAAGTGGGCCAATTGCATCGTCTGAGCACAATCGCATGTCATCGGTTGTAAGGTCGGTGGTCGCCGCTTGGTAGGCTGCGTCATACCCCATCGCTCGGGCTTCAGAAGAGCCGTTGCGGTAGAACATTTCTTGGACACCAATGGAGCCTGAGATCGGCACGATTGTTTTCAGGTGCTCCGAGGGGTTTTGGGCAGCTTCCCAGTTGGTGGTGCCTGCGTAGGATTTACCCATCAATCCGACATTGCCATTCGACCAGTTTTGCTGCCCAAGCCAATCGGTCACCGCTTGAATACCAGTTTGCTCACCAAGACCTTTCACATCTTGACAGTGGGTGGACTGTCCTGTGCCGAAGGTTGAGGCTTGAGCAAAGGCGTAGCCATGCGGTAGGAATGTGTCATAGACCCATTTTCCTACGCCGCCGTCTGGGACTGTGTTCGGTGAGGAGTCGTCGCCAATACCCGGCAACCCTTCCCCACCGAAGTCGTAGTAGGGATGGATGGTCATAATGACAGGAACTTGAGTTCCTTCTGGCACATTTGGAAGCCACAACGCAACGTGCATGAGAGCGGGTCCGGGGAACCCAGCATCTTGCTCACTTGCGGGGAGTTCAACTTCGATAAAGTGCTCTGTGTATGGCAATGCTTCGTAGGTTCCATTCACAGGTAATTGTGCTCGTAGCGTGTCCATTGGAAGGTCCATTTGATGGCGAAGGTGCAGAGGTGTGTTCCACCAGTCACCTTCGAATTCTTCATCCACCGTGCTTGAAATAAGGGTCTCGCCAAAAGTCATGGCCAGCAACAAGAAGACCACTGCAACAGCCATTGTACCGACGGCAGAGAGGGTCAGTTGGCGTCGAGCCACTCCATCTTTCTCATGGCCAGAAATCAAAACAGCCTCCACTGAAGCCTCGTGAACGGAAGCGTCGGCATCAGCCATGATTGTTCCAAGTCCTTCTCCATCAAGAGCATGACGCTTTGATGTGAATCAAACTCATGCGCTGGCTTCCGCCGCTTCTCGGGCTTTGCGAGCAGCGATGAAGGAACGAACACACACAGCGGTGTAGGCGCTGCCAGTGACCAACAGCATGAGCATAGAGCCAGAGGCATAGGTGATTCCATCGCCCATGACCATGAAGAATCGAGTGCCTCCGATCGCACAGAGCAACCCAAACGTCGCAGCAATGTGCATCCAAAGTTTTCGCTTTTCGGGCGTTCGCATGACCATCAAGCCAGCAAGCGCGAGCGGTACGCCGAGGATGCTTGGGAAGTACGAGGTAATCGATTCGGATTCTGAGAGAATCGAGACAGCAATACCCCATAGAATGAGGAATGCTCCATAGCCGAGGGTTAGGTTTGGTACGAAATTGGATTGTGGTTCCATGATTCAAACACGCCGCTTCCCCTTTTTGGTCTATGGGTCGAAGCGACGCTCTTCCGCACGATTGATGGGGGGGAACCGGTTCGCCTAACCATGAAAGGACGGGTTGCCTGCTTGCTCATCCTCAATCTGTTATGCATGACAATGACCATTGCACCAATGGCCAGTGCAGAGACTGGCAACAGTGGATGGCGCACGGTTGGCATTGACCCAACCATGTGGACTGACGGACCCGAACCGGAAGACACGCCAATGCAACTCACCTACCAAGGCAACGCCATAGTCGAACTCGAAGTTTCCTATGTTCCCGCTCACTTTAATTCCCGCGCCTACGGAGTTATTGTGATTGAACTGTTTGAGCAATGGGCTCCAATCACGACAGAGAACATGGTCAAGAACGTCGAGAACGGAATTTATGACGGAATTTTCTTCCACCGTGTGATCGATGATTTCGTTGTCCAAGGCGGCGATCCAACCTGTTCCAAGATCGGTGCTTATCCACTCACCAGCCCACAATGTGGCAGCGGTGGCACGGGGGAGACCATTCCTCTGGAAATAGATCCAAATCTTTCCCATGTCGATGGTGCTATAGGAATGGCTCGCAGTCAAGACCCAGACTCTGCGGATGCTCAGTGGTACATCGCTGAGACCGAAGCGCACAATCTTGACCCTGAGAACAGGGATGATGAGGGCTATGCAACCTTTGGAATTGTCCGAAATGGTATGAGTCACGTTCGTGCTATTGCGCTCACACCAACGTCAGATGATCCAACCGGCGAAGAAATTGTTCAGAATCCTGCCTCTTCTGCTGGACGACCGACCTATGAGGCTGAAATCATCAGCGTTCGCATGATTGGTGTGTCCGATCCAGACGGCACCCTCCGGTCGGGCGAAGTTGTCAACGAGGACAGCACCACTTGGTTTTCAAGTCTGAGTGGGGCCTTTGGCGTCATCGGCTTGAGCCTTGGTTCGTTCTTAGCATTGGGAGGGGTCTGTTTCGCTGTCTTCTACGTCGCTCGAATCGATCCACCGCTCGGCATTGAACAAGACGAACCAAAGCCAACCTTTGACGCGGTGTTGTTGGATGACCCGGGCGCTTGATGCACCTCATTCGACGCGCACGCTGCACAGCACGTCAAGCACGACATGAATGACGCCGGGCGAAAATGATTTGACATGTTCGACGTGTACACTTGTGATGTTCCATGAACGGCCAGCCTCCTCTGCCATCATCTCCAGCGTGGCAATGGTATCGGCACGCCATTCTTCGATGCGTTCCTTTTCCACGTTCATGTGAATGTGAAGCATCCCACCGGTCGGTTTGAGGCATGCAAGTGCGTGTGCCCAAACACCTTCTGAACTGGGCAAAAGGCCAAGGTGGCATCGATCGGCCAATCCCTTCAAAGACGGAAGCGTGTCCTGGTTATTCCCTTGGTGGACGGTGAGTTTTTGTTCAACTCCATTGGCGTTCGCCCCCCATCGCAGTCCTGTAATTGAAGCAGGGTTCAACTCACAAGCATGCACATGGGCAGCGTTGCTTCGAACCAACATAGGAAGCGTGTAGTACCCTGTGCCAGCGTAGGCATCAACAATTATTTCATCCGACATATCCATTGATCCGATTCGATGACGCTCAGTGACATTGCCAGAGGAAAACATCACGTGTTCGGCATCAAAGCCAAACTGAACACCGTAATCGGAAAACTCAACCCATGCTGAATCGCCATGCAGCAAACATACCTGCGGACTTCGGGTGATGTTGTCGAGAATTTGGGCTTGCCTCGCCAGCTTTGTTCCACCAAGCGACTGCGCAATGGCTTGCCAAAGATTGGTTTTCTCAGCCTCGTTCACACGGTTCAAGACTTCGTTCCATTGCACCGAGTTGAACGCTTCTTCTGAAAGGATGACGAGGTCTCCCAATCGTTCCCATTTCGTCGGAAGTTGAAGCCCTGTTGGCCGATGATTCGAGGTGAAGTTGTGAGCGCACCACACCTCAAGGGTGCGTTTGAGTTGCTCATGAGGATTCACCGAGCGCCCTGTGATTTCAATGGATTGAAGGTTGAACGTAAACGGGTCGGTTGCCTTCAGTTCCAAAGCCCTCAATTCCTCTTTGGAGAAAGGCTCTGTTTGGAGGCATGGAAAGCCAACTTCGCCTTCCTTGTTCACTTTGGATTGTGCAAAAGGGTAATGCCAGCCAAGAGCCTTCAAGGCTGCATGAAGACTCGTAGCATGTTCTTTTGCGGTCCAAACCACCACTTGCACGGGGGCTTGGTCGCTTGAACCACTCATGCTTGCAACAAGGGGGGAACGCCTATGAATGTGGCGTGACAAGCAGACAGTATGAGCGAGCACACTGTTTTGTCGAACCTTCGTCAGCAAGCCCTCGCCCACGTGCTGATTGCTTTGATGGCCGTCTCGATCTTTGCCCCCATGGCTGCGGCAGCTGGTATGGCATCGTGTGACAAGGATCCCGGGGTTGCCGTTGATGGAATCTGTGATACGTACGACGATTCAGACGATGGAACACCGAACATGCAGGATTGGATTGAAGGCACCTATGAGTTCACAATGCTCGGTACTGAACAAATACAATTGGAGTTGCAATGGGCCATTCGTGAGTTCGACCGTGAAGCACTTGGCTTCACCGATCCGTTCATCACAAGCGCTCTTGCAAACGACGGCCTGGATGAAGACGACGGTGCGCCGGCAGATTTCATCCGCAATTATTTCGACCAAGAAACCGCTGGCTCCGGCTCACCAACGGTCGGCTCGAAGTTGAAGATTGAACTTTCCAACGCCATTGAGGATTCCCTTGAATCCAGTTTCGGCGAAGTCGCAGTCACGACAGATTACTCCAACCAATACATTGAGGGTACGACAACAACTGCTTGTTCGATTGACCCCACATCGGACGCAGCAGAAGAAGGTGCTTCACAGAACGATGTCTTCAATCCACCAATTTGCATTTCGACTTCAGCGCTCATTCAACTCGATCAATCGACGTTCAATTTACTGCCAAACCCGGACCTGGACCTTGAACGAGCCTACCAAGGACTCTTGGTCATGGGCACAGAAATCACTTCGACATTCGATTTCGTGGCTCGCCCTGGGCATCTTGCGACCTACACAGTGAATCCACCGAGTTATGCCACCATTGATGCTGTTGACGCATCAGGTACGCTGATTGAGCACACAGGTGCATCGCCGTACAATTCCAGTTCTTGGACGCTCGACCATCGCCTTGCTCAACCCACAGACAGCGACCTAAGTCAGGGGGTTGAATTGACGCTCAAGCATCGGAACCGAACCGGTACGAGCACGGTGGATGTGCCCTCGGGCTCCAAAGCATTGGATCTTCACATCACCCTTGATATTGAAGACGAATCCGCAGCAACCCTCGGTTTTACAGCCGGTATGCACTACCTTGACCAAGCCACAATGGACGATTGGGGCGTATCACTGATTTCGGTGGCTGAGCGAGCAACGGTGCCGGTTGTGACCGCAGATGGCATTCGTTTGGCCTACCACAACGGCCTTGTTGACTTGGACAACTTCACCTCACAATTCCCTGTTGACGTGATTGCTGAAGGTGTATCCTCTGCAGTTGCCGGCATCGAAACGATTGAAATGAACGACCTGACGTGGGTTTCCACTCAAGAAGCGGTTGGAACACAGCTCTCTGGTGGCCTAAATTATTCTCACTCAACTGGGTGCTCGGAAGTTGCACCAGCGGGTGTTGAACTCCGCTTCTGTGTTGAAGGCGAAGATGCCATGGGTACAAACCATCCGGTGTACCTCACCACGACAAGCCAACCATTCTCAATGCGTCTTCTGGATATTATCTCAGAAAACAATGACGACGAAACATTAGCGGAATTCATTAACGTTCTCACAGAGGATGATTTTGAACGTGTGCTGAATGCTGGTTTGTCCCTTAGAACCACCCTCAGTGATGACTTCCTCTCAGGTATTGTACCTTCGAACCTACCCCCTTCAGAAGTGACATTGGAAATCATTCTTCCGACTTGGGTCCGCACGGCCGAGGGGAACGATCGCCTTATTCTCAAGGAGACCATCGGGGAGAACGACAGTAATGTCATCTCGTTCGCTGGAACAAATCCATACGATTGGCGCCAAGTGGTGCGCGATGATTATCAAAATGTGAAATGTCAGACGACGCAACGAACTTGCGTCACGACGGCGCTCGAAATGGACGCAAGTTCAATTGACATCAATGAATTCACCCAAACGCTGTCTGTCGAATTAGGTCTGGATGCTGATGTGTCTGTACATCGAATTATGATTCCACAGGAGTACATCCCCTCCACAGATGACCACAGCATAACAATGGAGGTGTTGCCTTCTGACCTTGTTCGGTTGGCCCTTGATATCGCAAGTCGCGTTGAGAACCCGATAAACCGGACATATAACCTCAGCGACATTCTTGGGTCTGTGTGTGATTTCAATTACAGTGTCTGTAACGAGAACCTTACCCTCGTATTCACCTCCGATGGCTTGACGGCCTTTGTCAAGCGTGTTGGTGAATTGTTTACTCAGTTCACACACGAGGCAGCAGCGAGGCTAATGGATCAAGAAGAATTGAATTTCAAGTCGGTTGATATCACGGATTTCGAAGTCAAAACCCGGCTCAAAGGCGTTGGTGCTCCGGACCTGATTGTTAGCGATGAGGAACCGCTAAGTTTGACCTTAACCATCCCGAAAGTCACGTTCAAATTGCAACTCGATGGCGATTGGGGGCGAGTGTTTGGCGGCGATGTAGATGGCCTTCAAATCAGTCTGATTACCGACACAATGCGCTCGACTTTCGTTGAACCAATGTCCATGATGATGCAGAGCATCACGGGCATGCTCACCAACGGGATCGTCGGATGGGGTGGCGTCACGCTTCCGAATGGGGGTGACTCAACCGATACACTCTCGTATCGTCTCGACTTCAACAGCACCCTCGTTCCTGAATTTGAATTGCCCTTGAATGGGCCGCTAACCCTTCTCATGCCCCCGGGGATTACATTGGAGAATCTGGAGTCGACTCAAGGCAACATTGTGGTTCGATCCGTTGATGGTCGCCAGGAAATCACCTACACCCTACCTGCAGGTGATGTTGATGACACAATCTCCTTCCAACTTCATTTCTCGTGGATGTACTTCTTTGTTCAATTCTGGAAGTACCCTGCCATCCTCGTCATTCTTCTCTTGCTCTTTGTCCGCCGCCGCCGAAGAAAACGAAAGAAGAAGCGAGCACGAAAGGCAGCAGCGATTGCATCCAAACCGCAAATCGGGAACGATGAATTCGCTGACCTTTCTGGTTTTACAAGCACGGCTCTTCATGGCGAGTTAGATGAACTGAGGGATTTCAACAATGATGCCACACCGCCAATTCCTCCAATGGATCTCCCTATGGAAACAACGGTACCATCGTTCGATGACACCCTTCTCCAAGACCTTGGCGACGATCGATTTGAATGATCAGTTATGCAGTGCATCATAGATGCGTTGCGCAAGCGCTGGACCGATGCCGGGCACGGTCGTGAGGTTATCCGCTGAAGCATGCTGAATGCCTTGCCGGCCGCCAAAATGCCGTAATAAGTTCTGCATTTTTTTTGCACCAAGTCCTTCCACACCTTGGAGCGGATCGGCCATTCTGCTTTTGCCTCGACGTTTTCGGTGATAGGTGTTGACAAATCGATGTGCTTCATCACGAGCGTGGACCATGACTCGACCCTTTCGGTCAAGTACGATTGGTTCGTGGCCATTTCTGTAAATCGTTTCTTCCCGCTTGGCCAGCGCCGCAAGGCCAAACTCACCAAGCACACCGTGTTCCTCAAGAAGCGCCGAGATGGTTGAGAGATGTGTTTCACCTCCATCGATCAACAACAGGTCGGGCCATGTATCTTGTCGTTTTAGCCAGCGTTCAACAACTTCCCTCATCATTCGTAGGTCATCCATGGCGTCGGTCTTGACGATGTACGTTCGGTACTCTTTCTTGGCAGGTCGGCCATTGCGGAGCGTCACACTTGCACCCACCCGTTCATCCCCAAGCAATTGCGCCATGTCGAAACAAACGATGTGGTTTAGTTGCTCCATGCCTAACACGGCAGCCCCTTCGTTCGCTGCCCGCTGTTCAAGTGAGCCACTCGTTGCGTTGGCCAATCGCGTCATCTGAATATCTGCGTTTTGACGAGCAAGGGTCAACAATGTCACCAAATCGCCTCTCAGCGGTGTTCTGACCTCGACCTTTGCTTCTCGACGGCTGCAAAGCCACTCCTCAACACCGTCCAAGAGCGGTGTTGGTGTGAGCAGCAAGCGTGGTGGGCGGCGGTTGGCATAATGCTCGGCCACGAAATTTGCAACTGTTTCACCCAAATCGCCGCGGTGGACCATAGGCCACACTTCCTGGCCCTTCACGACCCCTTGATCGGCATGCATGATCACGACAGCTGCCATCTCGCCTTGTGCCACAATTCCAATCGCATCGCAGTCTCGATACACCTTACTTGAGACAACATGCTGGCCTGTTGTCGCCCGAACAGCGCGAATGGTATCTCGGTGGGCAGCGGCTTGTTCGAACTTCATCGCTTCAGAGGCGGCATCCATTTCGCTGGCGAGTTCCTCAAGCAATGCCACTGCGTCGCCGTTGAGGACTCGTCGGGCGGTGTTGACCCGTTCTGCATAGCCAGTGGCATCGATGCAGGGTCCTGCACAGAGGCCAATGTGCATTGAGAGGCAGCCTTGGGGGAGCAACTCTTTGCAATCACGGATTCCAAATTGCCTTCGAAGGAGTTGCATGACTTGTTTTGCCGCACCAGCATTGGGAAAAGGTCCCCATCGCAGGCTGCCTTTGGGCGGGTGGCGGGTGTACATAATGCGTGGAATTTCTTCTTTTGTCAACACCAAGAATGGGTAGGATTTGTCATCCTTGAGCATTGAATTGTAGCGCGGCTTGTGTTGTCGAATCAACTGACGTTCGAGGATGAGCGCCTCTTCAGGAGAATTGGTCACAATGCATTCGATGTCATCGGATCTGCGCACAAGTTCGGGAATCATTTGCCGGTCAGGCGTGTGTGCAAAGTAGGAACGGATTCGCTCATTCAGCTTCGTCGCCTTTCCAACATACAGAACACGCCCTTTGTTGGTTTTGAAGAGATACACCCCCGGTCGCTTGGGGAAATCCACCGAAGCGAGGGTGACAGGCATGCCCTTTCCTTCCCGCCGCCCCCAAAAAAGGAAACCCTTGGTTGGCGGAGGTGATGCAACAAAAGCGGTGGTTAGAAAGGAGCCTGTGCTTCGGTAGGGCATGGTTGGTGGTCTTTCCGGTCCTCAAGAGCGTATTTTGCGCTGGCTCGGAGGCTTTTCACCAGCGATGGAGAAAGCTTGGGACGTCACCCGTCACCTCTCCCTTCCGGGTATCAGTGAAGCACTTGGCGTTGTTCGAAGCGCACTCAACGCCCCGTTGAGTGGCCTTGAAAGCAGTGGCCTCGTGTTCAAACGAAAAGCACACGTGATTGGCGGGGGTTCTCGACGAAGGCATGTCTACCACCTCACCGATCAGGGGCGAGACACACTCGACTCGCTCGGCGATGCAAAAGTTCGGAAAAAGACGGCTCGAGGCAATTCATTCGGTGCTTTACCAGTGCTTGGGGAAGTGCACGGGCGCCATCACCTTGCCGCCGAGGTCAGTGAAAGCATTCTCCAAGAACACTGCATGGTGTTGAGTGGTTTGCCCGGGATTGGAAAAACAACGGTGGGGGGTCTGGTCAGTGAGCACCTTCTCGATTCAGGAACAAATGTTCGTTGGGCACAGGTTGGTGAATTCACCGACTTGCACACCCTCTGCGATCAATGGGGCTTCAAAGGTCCCTTTCCCAAAAACAACCATGCTCTTGCTGAATACGCTGCAATGAAGTGCAAAGGTGATGTGCTCGTCATCGATGATGCCCACCTCATTCCAGAGCGTCACATTGCCTCAATCCGTGCCTTTTGCAAAGAACTTGACGCTGCACAAGCAGCCCACATGCTCCTCATCGGGCGTGAACCTCTTTCATTCCCGGAAGCTCTTCCTCGAATCGCCGTCCCCTCGCTCGAAGTCAAGGATGCCGCGCAGCTCTTAGGAGACTCAATAGCGGAAGGGGAACGGATGCACATCGCAGAAAGCCTCGGTGGTCACCCGCTAGCCATTCTTCTCCATGAGGAAGGTTCGCCCTTGCCGGAGGCGGGAGCTGATGTCCAATCGTATGTCGAGAATGTTGTTCTGTCAACCCTCGATCATTCGACTCGGAGTGGGCTTGACCACATCGTGATGGTTCCAATGCCCATCGAAGCAAGCAAAGCGTTCGACAGCGAAGTCGTCGGCACATTGGATGATTATGCGTTCCTGCGCTGGACTTCGAACCTTGAGAAAATGGAAATCCAACATTTGGTTCGCAACGTCCGCAGGTCTGCTCTTGATGATGACACGAAGCGCAGGTTGCACAAGGCGGCAGTCAAACACTGGGAGGGTTTGGCAGAAACAGCAGATGATCAGATTATTCTTCTCTATCACCGAATTGCCAGCCTCGAAGAAGGCATCGACACGCAGCTTGATGCGGAAATGGAACGGTTGTTGGAAACTCATTCTGGCGCCTTTTCCGTGTTGCTTGAGCAAGCGATTAAGGTTTCAACAATGCCATCACATTTGCATTATTTAGCAGGGAAAGTGGCCATCGAGCGATGCGAGCCAGAACACGTCCGTCGCCACCTCGAAGGGATGGAAGATTCCGTAGAATCCCGCCACTTAGCGCTTGGATTGGCCATGCTTGAAGGGCGCATCCAAGATGCGGATGAAATCATTGAAGAAGGTTTGGATTCGTCCGATCAGGCCGACATCAATCGAATGGCACTCGCTGCTGCCTCAAGGCGAATGGATGATCGAGTCTTCGACCATGTAGACCCCTCCCTCTCCACTGATGTGAAACAGTACCTTGCGAAGGTGAAAGTTCCAGAAGGCCACCCAGAACAGCGTTCTGTCACGCTTGTGGCCCTCTCTATGATTCAGCATGCTCTTGCCCTCTGTGAAGATGACTTTGAACGAGCCGAACGCCTTCGTGCTTCGCTTGCAGGGATTGCAGGATTCGCCCAACCACTTTTGCTGGGTATGGAGGCAAAAGCGGCTCTCTTTGCGACCAAACCAAGCGATGCCACATCCCTCGATACCGAACGTATGCAGGAGGCCATCGAAGCCCAAACCAACAGCATCCGGGCCGATGCATTGCGTCTTTCGTTGGTCGAGCAATTGATTGGCTTAGATGATATCAAGGCCAAACAGATGTTCAATCTCATCAAAGAGCCAACACAAACTGCAACCAGCGCAACCCTTCACCGATTGCACGCTCGATGGTGGACATGCAAAGCGAAACTACAACCCAACATGCGAAGGATTGCGCTCCGTGAAGCCATCACACAACATCGAGCAGCGGGGTGCCCACGAGCGGCAAAAGCCCTTGAGGCACAACTTCATTCACTGTTGTGATCAGAGTTCAGCACCGATCAATGTCTTGGTGTCTGCGATGCCATCGATGACTCGAATTTCTTCGACAATGCAGCGAGTGAGGGTGTATTCATCATCGGCTTGAACTCGAGCAATCAAGTCGTATTCACCGAACAACATCCATCGGTCAGTGACAAATTCGATGCCATCAAGCGTTGCACGAACATCGTGTTCTCGTCCTGGTTGCGTGGTAATTAATACAAATCCAATCGCCATTTTTCTCACCTTAATATTCGACAGCAATCAGCGTCTGTGTTTCTTTTACGCCAGCAATTTGACGGAATTCTCTCATGAGCATTGAGGTGAGTTCGCCAGGGTCTTCCGAACTGACGCGAACCAAAAGATCAAATTCGCCGTAAAGAGCATGGACCTCGGCAATGGCTTTGTGTTCTGAAAGGGCAAGGTAGACCTCACGCTCGTGGGATGGAAGGGTTTTGAACAACACAAAAGCCTCAGGCATGATTTGGCCAATCGCCGACTGGTCTTATTGGTTGCGAAGTAATGACATGAGGCCCGAATACGGTCAGCGCATGCACAAAGCCGAACCATTGAAGTGCATTTGCAACGGCCTAAGGACATGGACACCAAGGCGCAGCGACATTGGTTGGCTCTTGTCTTGGTTGGATTGTTGGTCAGCATGCCATATGGCGGCGTTCTCTCTCCTGCAAGCGACCTTGATGAATCTGAACCGGTCGATGCTAAGCCTGCCTCGCCAAAAGCGCAGACCACATGGTCGGGAACAGTGACCGTCACCACGAGTTACACGATTACCGTGTTCGACGAACTCATCGTCAGTGCCTGCACCCAAATCGAACTTGGCGCTGGTGCTCGAATCTATGTTGAAGGTCGCTTGACGGTTGAAGGCACATCAAGCTGCCCTGTTGTCATGTATTCATTTGCTAGTTCAGATCACGAAGGGCTCCAATTCAACAGCAGTTCAAACGGCCGAGGGTCTGTCATCGAAAACTTGACGATTGAGGATTCAATCTATGGCGTTACCATGTACGGAAGCAACCCTTTCTTCGCCAACCTCACCATCATCAATCCAGACCGAGTCGGCATGGATTTGTTCAGCAGTTCGTCACCGACCATTCATGACCTTTACATCGATCAGGCGGGCCGCATGGTTCCGTTTCAGAACGATTGGCGCTATGGAATTGGACTCTCCATTGGGGCAGGCAGCACACCCATTGTGGATGGAGCATATTTCACCGATCACCTCACTCGAGCCATCAACATCTGGGGTGGTTCAGGTGGATTGGTTCGCAACGTCGTCATGGACAACATCAGCGGATCTTCTTGGGCAATGGTTGCAGGCGTTTGGGTCGAAGACAGTCAACCCCTTTTGACAAACATCACCATCGACAAATCGGACAACGGAATCGTTGTTCGCCATGTGGATGACGGTGGGTACACCCGAGCGGTTGTCAAAGATGCCACGGTCACCAATTCCATGTACAGGGGTGTCTATGTTGACAAACTCAACCACACGAATTACACAAACTATGAAACGGCGGATTTCACCAATCTTACGGTTCGAGGCACAGGTGGGGCTGGGGCCACGACAGCCAACATCGGCTATGCTGCCATCGATGTCAATGCCACTGGAGCATGGTTCGAAAACACCCTTGTCGAGGACTCAACCACTGTTGGTGTCCGACTGTACTTCGTTGACAGTTCGACGACCTTCCGGAATTTAACGGTCCTCAATTCAGGGGACCCAGGGCAAGGTCCACACGAATCAGGTGTCGCGGTTCGTTCCTCGTTCTTTGCGCCACACTTTGACGGTCTCACAGTCTCTGGTTCAGTAGGATCTGGCGTTTCATCGACTTCTGGCGGTGCCATGCAGGGATCGGATTGGAACCTTCACAACAACACCAAGGATGGCTTGTTCATCGACAAAGCAACGGTGATTGTTGAAGGCCTCAATCTTTCCTCCAATGGGGAATCAGGGGCGCACGTTTACGACGCTCGATACGTTACCTTCGAAAACCTCACCGCTAATGACAATGGTGGCGACCCCGCCTCGGCCCCTCTTGGAGATCAGGCAGGTTTGTATTATGAAAAATCAAACGACATTGAATCTTCTTCTGGTGATGTGACATGCCGAAATTGCACCGTCACAGGTTCCTCGGGATCGGGTCTTTATGCTCTCAACTCTGTTGACTTGTGGCTCTACGAGCTCTCTCTTTCAGACAACAACCCCGCTCGCTCACCTCTGATTGTTGACAATCAAGGCTTGACGCTCGGTCAACAAGGCGGACGGGTCCAAGTGCACGGCGCAACCATCGACCTGGATTCACCTGGAATTCCAGCCATTTCCCTCAACTATGCCGCAGCCGACATGGACCTCATCAGCATGACTGGCAATCACAGTGGCATTGAATGGAACGCAGACAACAATGGCAATTTCCCATCGAGTCTTAGCAGAACACACCTCTCCGGTGACACAGCATGCCTTACCTTGGTAGATCACACAGACCTCTCCGGCTATGGAAACACCATCACTGCCGATTGCACGGGGTCCATTGTGCTACAAAACAGTCAGGTGAATTGGTCAACCCTTACCGATGCAACAGGCGCAAAAGGTCTGCAACTCGACAGCACTTCCTCACTGCGTCTACACCGGCCATCTGGCGTGGACTTGAGCCTTGCAACCATCGCTTCTGGCGCTCATGTTGACGTTGCTTGGGACATCACAGTGTGGGTTGTAAACACCGTCAACAATGGCATTCCAAACGCCAATGTCAATGCGAATTTCACAGACTTTGAACCCTCACTGCAAGCGACAACCAACGACCTTGGCTATGTTGAATTGCCGAATTTCGTGGGTCAGCGCTGGACCAATACAGGGGCATCGAGCCACAACATGGTCGAGATTGACTGTGGTTACGACAGCATTTCGAACTCCACCAGCGATGTCCTCGACCAAGACCGTTTCATCAATTGTGTTCTCCCACTGGAGAACCAACCCCCATTCGTCATTTGGGACACCCCGTTAGACAGCATGGTCTACCCTTCACAAGGCGCTGTTTTGTTCAATGCTTCTCACTCTTGGGATTTGGACAACGACGCTCTTGTTTGGGCATGGACGAGTGACCTCGATGGCAGCATTGAAGACTCCTGCCTCGTGAGTTGGGACGGCGCAAACAGCCCAGCCGACGGTGTACCTTTCACGGTCAATGTCAACGACACTTGGTCCTGTGAACTGTCCGATGGCATTCACACGATCACGCTGAGCGTTTGCGATGATGCTGCGCATTGCGTTGCTGAGCAGAGAATCATAGAACTCATCAACCAAGCACCCATCATTGTGCTCGATGTTGAACCTGCCCTCTCGCCTTGGTCTGAATTGATCATCCCTCGAACCCAACATGTCCTCTTCAACCTTTCAGGCACTTATGATCTTGAGAACGACCCGCTGGTATGTTGGTTGGGACGCTCTTACATTTTTGATGAAGAAGAAGCCACTTCGTGCCCCGACGAGTTGTGGATGAATCTCACGATGGATGAAAGCGTTCCTTCGACGTTCGATGTTGTGATTTATGCCTTTGACAACATCAACCCACCAACCGAGTACCGAATCCCTGTTGAATTGTTCAACGAGGTTCCAGAACCCATGTTCGAAGTTCAACGAGCAGAAAACTACAGTGAAAGCCTGGTCACCTTCGATGGAACGACGACCATCGATCCCGAAGGAGATACCCTCGAAGTTGAATGGTGGTCGAGTTTGGATGGACAACTCGCTTGGTCCAACGGTGCGAATGCAACCACCTGGACTGGCCATTTGTCAAGGGGCGTTCACACCATCGAAATGCGGGTGGTTGATGATCGGCCAGAACACATCAATTCAACAAGGATCAACAGCACGTTGGTGACCGTTGACAATTCGCTCCCTCGGGCCATCATTGAGTCACCCCTCGAAACACAAGTCTACACATCCTCAGAAACAATCTGGTTCTCAGCGAATGGCTCAGGCGATTATGATGCTGCTTGCTTCACATTTCCGGTGAACGGTACATGGCACTGTGCTGATGCTCAACCGTTTGCAGGCTCAGAATATTTGGTCGTCGTATGGTCAAGTGATTTGGACGGTCGCCTTACCCCAGAGGGCGAGGATTACCTCATTTTTGACGGCCGACTCTCGGCAGGAACACACACGGTCACGCTCAGTTTGGATGATGGAATCCACGAGCCAGTGCTCGTGTCGAAGACCATCGAAGTGTCGACCTCTGCCCCGGTTCTCGAATTGGTTACGCCCGTGGATGGCGAGATCCTCCGCTCCTCAGAACCGATCTTTTGGAACGCTGTTCCTTCCCTCGATTATGATGGGGACAATTTCACATTGACGGTTCGCAGTGACTTGTTGAGTGAACCCCTGTTGGACGCAGTCGACCCAAGCCAAACTCACATCAGCAATCTTCCAGCAGGAACGCATTCAATCGAAGTTACGCTTCAAGACGAAACAGGCTTGGCCTCGAGTACGTTCTTGACGCTCACGATTGGCCAATCGGACCCGATTGCTACGATGGTGGCGCCTGCAAATCGTGATTCAATTGAGGCGGGGGGCGTCATCATTCTCAGCGAGGAATCCAGTGATGCGGACGATGATATGGTGGCTCGAGAATGGCGCCATTGGGCCCTAAATGGGACGTACAGCATCCTCTCGACACGGAGCATGGACGAAGTCCGTTTGTCGCCAGGTGAGCATATGATTTCGCTCTACATTCGAGACAGCCGTGGTGGAGAAGACGAAGTCTTTGCCAACATCACAGTTCAATCGAGTTTGCCGCGCCTATCGAACCTCGTTTATTCTCCAGTTCCCTTGGTGGCAGGGCAAGTCAACACCTTGTCAGTCACCGTGACTATGGACGACGCAGATGGAACGACAGAAGATGTTCGTGTGACGGTCAAATACAATCAACAAGAATGGGCCTTCAACCTTTCAGACACAAACGGTGACGGTGTTTGGGAAGGCACGCTTGAACTGCGTCCAGACGGTGCGGGGCGACCAAACATGAAAGTCATCGCAACCGACGGCGAGGGTGAAGATGCCAACGTCGATGTCATCAGCGTCACCCTCGACATCACCGAGCCTCCAACCGACAACCGAACAATGATGCTTGTTGGCGCAATTGGTGGCTTTGTTGGGCTGCTTGTTCTCGTGGCGATGATGGCCACGCGCCGACGATCCCGACTTGCTGAATTGGACATGATCGAATCTTGGGATGCATTTAGTTCTGTGAAGCGAGTTGAACCAATTGCCAAAGCAGCGCCATCTTCCTTAGAAGGTGGGGCCATGGATGGTGCGACCGAGGTTGAAGCAGAGGACGACGGCGAACCTAAAGAAGCAAAGCCATTGACCGGTGCTGACCTCGATTGGGACAACGTTTGATTCAAATTCGTACCAGTTTGAACACCGATGACGTGAGTTCAGACAGGCCCCGTTGCTTTTCATCTTCCAGTTGAACAGTTTCGAGGAGGGTGACTTGAAACCTGTCTGCAAACAAAGCGCTCACTTCTTGATCAGGCAATGAAAACGGAGGGCCCTGCATCTGCTCTTGCGGATAGGCAAAGGTAATCATCAATCCTACAGAACCAGGTGTGCACAACGAATGAATTTGATTCACATAGGCTTGCCGCATGGTCGAGGGGAGGGCCACCATTGCCGCCCGGTCGTACCATGCCTCGCATGAAGCAGCCTCGGCTGGCAGGGTGAACAAATCACCTTGCAAGATGGTCAAGTCACCGGCAGTGTACCTTTTGTGAGCACCTTCTTGCTGAATCGCAGGCGTTGTTTTGGCCTCATCAAAGAACTGATGAACGGCCTGTTCGACCAATTCAATCCCTGTGATTGTGTGGCCCTTGTCGCTTAACCAGTGCATGTCCATGGTTTTTCCACACAATGGTACGAGCACATTGGCGCCTTGATTTGCTTCAATGCTCGACCAGTGCTTGGCTAGCAGATCGTTCACCACGGGCCGGTGGAACCCAATTTGATTGGTTGACCATTTTTGGTGCCAGAATTCCACAGAGCATCAACTCAAGCTTGTTCAGGAATGTCGCCATTGGTCGAATCAGGGTTTGAGGGGCGTGCGCCCCACGGTGTTCGAGTTCGGTGAAGACCCACTCGGCGAGCGAAGAGGAATTTGAAGTTCTTCCATCCATCGCCCCATGTGTGGATTTCTGCTTCACCAACACGTGGACGGTATGGGACGGAGATTTCTACGGCCTTGTTCTTTCCAAGGACACGACGAGCGAGAATTTTCATCTCTTCAGAAAGGGGCATACCGTCGTTGGTTGGACGCATTGCTTCGTTGTCAAAGATGGATTTCCTGAACACCCACATGCCGGATTGGGAATCTTTGATTCCGTAACCAAACAAGAGTCGAGCAGTGAAGGAAAGCGCCCAGTTACCAAATCCATGGATGCCGGGCATGGAACC
This sequence comes from Candidatus Poseidoniales archaeon, assembly GCA_009887095.1. Lineage (GTDB taxonomy): Archaea > Thermoplasmatota > Poseidoniia > Poseidoniales > Poseidoniaceae > MGIIa-L1. The sequence continues at coordinate 56,684 of QXYC01000002.1, read as the reverse complement.
CTCTTCAGCAAGCGAGAGTCGATCGCATGTGATGAAATCAAGGTCGTCATCGAGCAAGCGCTTCACGAGGGTTGGCACGAGTTCAGCAGGGTAGGTGCAGTCTGCATCCATTGTCACGATGATGTCGTTTTTAGCCACGTCAAACCCAGTTCTGTAGGCTCGACCGTATCCTTTGCGGTCTTCGAGGTGGACTCGAATTTTCTTTTCGAGGGCGATTTCACGTGTTCGGTCGCTGGAATTTCCATCAACAATCATAATTTCGAGGTTTTTACACCATCCTCGAGGGATTGCGTCAATGGTCGGACCTAATGCTTCCTCTTCGTTTCGAGTTGGAAGAATCACCGTCACGGTAACTGGGAGTTTTTCGCCCATGATTCTCCGACAAACACAACCCCCTTCAAAGCATTGGAACGAGAAGTTGAAGGAGGTGGTGATTCATTTCGGTGACATTGAAACCCAAGTGCGCACTCGGACCGTCATGCACATCGTCATGGTGTCGGGTGAATACCCTCCCCGATGGGGGGGGATTGGCTCGGTGGTGTTCCATCTTGCAGGCCATTTGGCGGCACGTGGGCACAGCATCACCATCATCACACGAGCACACAAAGGAAAGGCTCCAGCCCAACAAGGTGTGACCATTATCGAAGTGCCTTGGTTGAAGGCCCCGATGGCGTTTACTCGTTCCTATGCTAAAAACTCGTTAAAGGCCCTGAAGCATCTCAACAGATTAGAAGCGATCGATGTGATCCACATCCATTTACCATTAGCGTCTTTTTCTAGGAAAGAGTTTAGATTTATGGAAGAGAACATCGCTCCAGTTTGCTCCTCTTTGCACGGTTCTTGGTTGGGCGAGAAGCAAGGAGTGATTCGGGCGGCGAAGGCTAAGGAGTCCGCTACTTGGAGAAATCCAAACGACCTTGCAATAAGGTTGACTGGTACGTATTATTCAAAATATGAACGAGCAGGAATCCTCGAATCAAGTATATGTGTTTCGAATTCTAAATCGACCCTATCAGAATTCGAAAATTGGTACAAGCCATCTGACAATTTTAATTGTGAAGTTGTGCTATGGGGATGCGACCATAAGGTGTTTCGACCTCCGAATCAAGACGATGAGGAAGAGCAATTAAATCATGAAAAAATACGTTCATCTTATGATTGTGGAGACGAAGCTGCCTTGAGTTACATGGCAGAGACAAAAACTCCCATGATGTTAGCAGTTGGAAGACTCGTCGCCAGAAAGGGCTACATGACTCTCATTCGAGCCCTCCCTGCTATTTTACAAGAGCATCCAGGTGCCAGATTGGTCATCGTTGGCAGGGGACACATGAAGAAAAGACTGCTAAAAAATGCTCGAAAATTGGGCGTCGAACATGCGGTATTTATTCGCAGCAGTATGTCGTTTGAGGATTTAGCACAGCACTTCCGTTCTGCAGATCTCGTTGTCTACCCCTCCTACTATGAGGGGCAGGGTCTGATTCCACTCGAATCATTGGCCAGTGGCACACCAGTTGTAACCGTAAATCAACCTCCTTTGACCGAAATGATCGATCATTCGGTTGGTGATCTCTTCAACTCAGGAGACCCAATCGATTTGGCGAAGTCTGTCTGTCGAATGCTCGATGCTCCTGAGCAGCGAATCAACAAGGCGAAAGCTGGTAGGGAGCGGGTATTGTCTCAATATACATACGAACACAATGCGGAAGATTTTGAGCGAATTTACGCTTCGTTGTTAGGCAATCAAGCACCAAACGCACTCTGAGGCGGATGGATTGATGAAACCCATCGGTCAAGTTTGTTCAAGGTAATCTTGCTCCAATACACAGCATTCAGCATTCCAAATCTGAATCCTCAACAACCATGCCGTTTTTCTCATCTGAAGAACTTAATTTGGCTGCTCGGCCACAATCCTAAACGGTACTTTGGCAACCACCACCTGTCAATGGCGACGGGTAGTGTTCATAGGCACACCACCTCTTGGGCAACCATGCTCGCGAGGCGTGTGCTGGCCCTATGGCTCGCGGCCTTGCTGCTTTGTACAATTCCACCTGCTGTTGCCGATAACAATATTCAGAGCGCTACGCCCCTGACAGACGGTGTTACTTCCAGCGGTTATGTCTGCGACCCCGACTGCGATGCGGGAAATGATCAGTCCGATTATTGGAAGATTGAAGCAAAGAAAGGCGACATTGTTCAGATTTCTTTTTCGGGAACCATGAACGGTCCTGCGTGGTGGTGCCCTGGTGATGGGTGGCAAGGACGGGTTTCCCTGCTAAACGCCCAAGGCGGGACCATTGTGGACTCCTATGTCGACGACAATGCTGCTTCGAAAACCCTCTCAACCACCGTTGGGGCACAAAGTTTCGTTTACTTCAAGGTCAAAGCGGACGACTCATGGTGCAACGATGGGTTCGATTACACAATCACGCCTTCGATTGACAAGACCAACCGAGACAGCGATGAAGATGGCTTTGTTGACATCGATGATGATTGCGACGATGTGGTCGGTTCCTCTTCCAATGATCGGAAAGGATGCCCTGACACCGACGGCGATGGCTGGTCTGATCCCGAAGCGGGATGGTTGCCACAAAACGGCGCTGATGCCTTTTTCCTTGAACCAACACAGTGGCTCGACAGCGACAACGACAATTACGGTGACAACCTTGAAGGCTACCAGGGCGATCATTGCCCCTATCGACGTGGCTACTCTTCATTGGACCGTTTTGGATGCCTTGATTCCGACGGCGACGGCTACTCGGATGAGGACCCAGGTGGTCTTGATGGCGTGACCGCTTGGTTCGCCCACCCCGTTGGTACAGGTGATGCCTTCCCTCTCGATGCAACCCAATGGAATGACACAGATTCTGATGGTTATGGCGACAACTGGGCTGATCAAGCCTGGAACACCTCTCGACTCAGTTGGGGCATAGGCTCCTATCTCTTCAATGCCACAACACCGGATGCGTGCCCTTTCATCACCGGAAGTTCATCCGGCGACCGTTATGGCTGCACGGATTCGGACGGCGACACCTATTCTGATGGTGATGTCAACTGGACGGTCGTCAATGGTTCGGACGCGTTCCCGTTCGAAGAAACACAGTGGCGCGATCGTGATTTTGATGGCTGGGGTGACAACCAGAGCGAAGGGGCAAACCTCGTTGACGACTTCCCAGATAATCCCACTCAATGGCTTGACACCGACGAGGATGGTTGGGGCGACAACCAAACCTACGGTGCCTCTCAAGTCGATGATTTTCCCTTCATCCCCACGCAATATCGTGACACAGATGGTGATGGTTACGGTGACAACTTAGAAGGTTATGAGGGCGATGTATGCGTGTTCTCTTCTCCAGAAGAAGTAGAATCCGGATGGATCTCTTACGCCGACCGTTTGGGTTGCCGAGATACAGACAAAGATGGATTTTCGAATCCAACGAACGACTGGATTGCTCACCCAGCCGGTTTTGCCGATGCTTTCCCCGAAGACCGAAGTCAATGGCATGACACCGATGATGACGGCTACGGTGACAACATCGAATACTTCGATGGTCAGACCCTTCGAAATGCCTACCGTGGCGATGGTTGCAAGACCACCGAGGGTGCTTCCACCTTCGACCGATGGGGCTGCCCAGACAGCGACCAAGACGGCTGGTCAGACCCGACAAATGCTTGGCTTGCAAGCCCGGGTGGCCGTGGTGACGCATGGCCGATGGATCCAACTCAATGGCATGACATCGATGGCGATGGACGCGGGGACAACCCACGAGGGACAACCGCTGACGTATGCCCTGACCAAGCAGGCACCTCAGTCGGCCCTTCCTCAGGCGGCGACCGATGGGGCTGTGCTGACACTGACGGCGATGGCTGGTCGGACCTTGGCGATGCATTCATCCATGAGCCGACCCAATGGCGAGATTCTGATGGTGATGGTTACGGCGATCGGGAAGAAGGGAACCAGGGCGATGCATGTCCGGAAGTGCGCGGCACTTCCATGCTTGACCGCCTTGGCTGCCGTGACACTGATGGAGACGGTTGGTCGGATCCCACAGCATCGTGGGAAGCTCACCCACAAGGAGCCGCAGATGCCTTCCCAACAGAAGCCTTGCAATGGCGAGACCTCGATGGTGATGGATTTGGTGATGTGCCACTTGGCGCCTTCCGGGATGACTGTCCTGAGCAGGCTGGTACTTCCAAGCGCGATGTGCAAGGGTGCGTTGATTCAAACAACGATGGATGGTCGGATGAGTATGGCGAATTCGCTGCAGCCGTTGCCATTCTCGGTGAGAATCCTGAAGCCTCATGGTTGACCTACCTCGTCATCGGTCTCGGCTTCATCTTAGGTGCGAGCGCAGCACTGGTCGTCAAATCGGGCCGCAATGAACACGATTTAGAAGAGGCTCTCTTCGAGGAAAAACAATCTCGTTCTCTCGAAGAGATGAGTCAAGCCCAACCGCAAACTGGCATGATTCCGCTCGAAAACCTCCCTCCGCTGCCAGTACCAGCGCCAGATGTTACGGAGGGTGAAATCAATGCTTGAAGGACGTCGAAGCAGCCTTGTGATGTTGATTGTGCTGTTGGCCAGCATGGGCGCTCCGCTTGGTTTGGTGGAAACTGTTGGTGCAGAAACCTCGTCTTCGGAGGAGGCTTTGGAAGCAGAAGGCCTCGCTTTAGTGGCCCTCCGCAACGATACGCTGGACCTCAATCAAGACGGCGATGCAGATGCGATTCGAGTGGTTGTGATCATGAACACCACAAATGAGTTCTCCAATATCGAGCTGCGACTGTATGGTGTTCACAAAGATCGGGAGGTCCATGACAGCCGCACCATGTCCTTTTCAGGTCAATCAAATGCCAGCATCATTTACGATGCTTGGGCTCAAGGCGAGCACGCACTTCGGCTTGAAATTGTGAACCAAAACGGCGAGACCATCACCACCATTCAATTGCCAACATATGTCCTCAGGCCCGCGCTGAAAACACCCCAAATCACCTTGGATCTTGAGGCTCCAGCATTGATTGAGACAGGGGATGCGTGCACGATTGACCGACTCTTTGCAGATGAAACTGGACCTCGGTACGCCGCAGAAGGCGTTCGTACCTTCTCAGGAGCGCCGTTCACCGTTCTCGATAACCAAACTTCACTGAACTGTTCCCATTGGCCAGCGGGTGAATACATGCTCAAAGAAGCCTATCGCAATGACTTGGGGCAAACCACTGAATCGTGGCTCAACATCACGATTCACAATCGACCAGCACCTGCCTTTTCGTTAAGCGTTCGTGGTGATGGCAACACCACAGATACGCCGTGCCTAATCACGATGGTCCCAAACATGGCTGGTGTTGATTTCACCTCCTTTGACAAAATTTGGTCGGTTCAGGGTCAACAATTGCCCGGCACAGAAAGCAACACTTACGACTGTTCCGTGCTTCCTGCGGGGGTTCATCTGATCAGCCTTGAAGTCATCAATAATGAGCAGATTCGAACCGTTCACGGTCTCAACCTCGTCCGGCAACCAAGCGAGGATTTAACGAAAGAAGAAGCGGAAGCTCTTCCAACTCGTTCCTTTGGAGAAGATACGGAAACGGAATCCGTCGGTTGGTATTCAATTAGCGCCCTCGGGCTCATCGTAGCATTCATTGTCTTCTTCATGCTCGTACGGGTCAAAGATGAAGAGGAGGGCAGTGGACTTCGTTCACTAGGCCCGACCCCAACAATCCTTCCTGATGGCTCACCCGACCCAGAAGGCATGCCAACTACAACCGATGACTCCGGAACCCTCTGGCGCCAACAACCAGATGGCTCGATGGATTGGTGGGATCAGGACCTACGGATCTGGCATAAGTGGTGAATGGAATGGAACTTGATTGGTTGACAATCCTCGGGTACATTGGCATCAGCATCGTAGGTTTTCTCATTCTGTCAGTTTTGGTTTGGATGGTTCGGGTTCGGCCACGGGTTCCTCAATTGGAAGACGATTGGAATTCCGATTGCGAACGGACGACGACGGCCGATGTCAACGGCGATTCCATACGGTTCAACAACGTTCGAGATTTCTTTTGGAGATCGACTCGGGATCGGGATGAATCATGGGCTGATACCGTTGAAGTTCGTGCAGATGAAATCAAAGATGTGTGGTTTGTTGTCGACCATTTCCACAGCATTCACGGCATGGCCCACACCTTCCTCACTTTCGAATTCAATGATGGGACATGCCTTTCCTTTTCCTTTGAGGCACGCCGAAGAAAGGGTCAGCGTTACCATCCGTGGCTCGGTTTTTGGCGCCATTTTGAGCTCTACCTATTGGTTGGCTTTGAGCGGGATTTATTGGGTCTGCGCACCAATGCCCGAGGTAACAAGGACTACATGTTCCGGGCCATCACGCCTCCAGGCAAAGAGAAGGACTTGCTTCACGCATTAACCAACAAAGCCAATTCATTGGCTGTCAAAGGTGAATGGTATCACTCCTTCTTGACCACGTGTAACACCTCGATCGTAGGTATGGTCAACCGAATCACTCCAGGTCGAGTGCCGTTCACTTGGAGGAATTTCCTGCCTGGTTACACGCCAAAGGCGGCCTATAACCTCAATTTGATTGAGGACTGGGGTGGGTTTGAGCAAACGCTCGAGCGTGCTCGAGTTGATGAACATGCAATGAAGTGGGACGGAGAGGGCGATTACTCTTCCATGATTCGTGATTACTTACCTAAGGGCCCATTGTGAGGGGCTCAACGCAAATCACAACAGCACCATTCTCCACAGTTAGCTTGACACTTGGTTGAGCAGATGTATTGTTCAATCCTCTCGTGCCCGGTTCGAGTGCCTCGTCGTTCAATGGCCAGTCGCACCCCTCGAGGTGAACGCCTTTCGCAGGCCCAATTGCAAATAACGAAACACGGCTTCCTATTTCTATAGAGTTGAACTCTACGAATCCGTTCCGGGCGCACATCATCCTTCCGTGTTCGAAATGAAGGGTGGTGTTTGGAGGGGCATCGTACAAGGCAAAAAGCGGGGCGACTTTGTGACCCAATGTACCCCCTTCGATGCCTATGACGTCAACATTCGTTGCCGAATGTTCGTTGGCATAAGCCAGAGCTTTTGTCAAATCGCTTTGTTCTTGATTTGGCTTTTCGACCCTTGTAATCTGCTCTGGTAAGTCGATGTTCCCAATGCTGTCCATATCTCCAATAATCGCGTCTGGTGTGACGCCGTATTCGAGGCACTGGTGATAGGCGCCATCGCAAGCAATGATCACCGCTGCATCTTGCACGAGTGGCTCCCAAGTGGTTTTCTTTGGCCACATGCCATCGGCACAAATCAGCCAATGACCTCCGCTCATGGCAATAGCAGGTGGCCCCCTTTTGTCAACTTCTCGCTCTTTTTTTCGACAAGCATCCGAGTGGATTATTGTGACCCCCTACGGGGGTCATAGCAGTCATTATTCGACAAGCGTTTTCAAGGAGGGGGGGCGTATAGACGCTATGGCCGAGCAACGCAGTGTCTCCTTTCCAACTTTGGCGCTGACCATCACGGTCTTGTTTTTGATTCAATCAATGACCCCATTGGCCGGTAATTCCATGCCAACAGCTTCGTTGGATTCCGAGCAGACTGTGCTCCAAACCAGTGAATATGTGCCTTTTTCGAATGGCTATGGACACGACTTTGCAGGGACTCAATTGGACTTCGATGGCTTGGTGCAGGGTGTTGTCCGAGATGAATCTGGATTGAACACTTGGGTAGAATCAACAGATTCAATTTTTGAAAATTCAACCCCCGGTACGCCCGATATGGTCCTTGCTCGTGGAGAATCTGTGAATCTTTGTTGGACGACCGCCGAGGGTGAAGTGCATTATGCAACCCAAGCCTCGAACGGCAGCTGGAACGATGCTCTGGTCGATACTGTCGCCTCAACTTCTGAAGAGAGTTTGGTGGATTGCTCCCTCGCGATCAGCGAAAACGGCCGACCGTACATCATGTACGCTGACGGAACGGACATCAAAGTCGCACGTGTGGCGTACGCAGGGCAAGTTTATCTGGAAACCACATGGCTTGTTCGAACGATTGTTGAGGACGTCAATCCAACTGATTTCCGCCTTGGACTTCGTCAGAACGAACTCGAATGGGGTGTGTTCCGCGATACCAATGGTTCGCTGTGGGAGATTGATTTCAGTGGCACTCGATGGTCACATGCCATGCTCGACCAAGGCCCTGTGAGCAGGGACATTGAACTGGCAGTGGATGAACATGAGGTGGTCCACATTGCCTATGCCGCCCCGGATGCAGGTGAAATCCGATTGATCCGAGTTGACGGAATGATGTACGATCACCGAGTGCTGCTCCGAGATGCGAACATCGTGCCACATCTCGGCATGGGGCTTGATGGAAATTCACTCGAGCAAATCGTCACAGCCGTCGGTCAAGATGAGAATGTGACGTTGCAGCTATTACGAAGTCTTTCAGGCCAAGAAACCGGTCGGATTAATCCAACTCCTTCACACACCATCATTGGGGCTCAAGGCGCCGATGAGGGGGCGCTTGAAATGGGTGATTTGAACGGTGACGGTTTCGATGATCTTGTGATTGCAGAACCATCTTATGACGGCACAGGGACAGAAATGGGACGAGTGCTCATCCATTACGGTTCAACCAGTGGAGCCTCGCTCGTTGCAGATGTCACACTTGAAGGCGACATGGACGGGGCGATGTTTGGCCACGGGTTATCAGTTGCCGATTTCAACGGAGATGGACTGTCCGATGTCGCCATCGGATCGCCTGGCTGGAACGACACCGATGAAGCCTATACAGGAGCACCAGGTCGGATTGTCATTCACCTCGGCAACGCTTCGGGACTCGAAACTTCATCGTGGTGGAATGTGACTGGAGAAGACAGCACCTCCCTCGGTTGGTCGCTTGCTGCTTCAGAAACCATGAACAACGATTCAATGTCCGATTTGGTGGCGGTTGCATACACTTACGTCGAAGATGTGACTGAAACCATTCAGAACAACGGCCAACTCAAAATTTTCAGTGGAAACACCTCTGGCCTCGATTTCGTTCGAAACATCACTCAAAGCACGGATGGCCCTCGTTTCGGTCAAACCATTGCCGCAAACGGCGATCTGAATGGGGACGGAATGAGTGATTTGCTTGTCGCCAACACAGGAAGTTTCCTTAGCCCACTTGGGTATTCGGCAGTGGAGATTTTCTTTGGACAAGCCACGGGCTATAACGGTACATGCGACCAACGCATTCAATCAAACTTGCAAGGTAAACTCCTTGGCTGGTCGTTAAACTACCTCGGCGATGTCAACGGAGATGGCTTTGATGATTTCATGTTCGGTGAACCATTCAACGGTTCAGGATACCGAAGCGGTAAGATCTGGGCCTACTATGGATCTTCCGAGGGGATTGCCTCCTCAACAGAACCCGATTACACCCTTTCCTCAGGGGTGGCTAACGCCGTCCTTGGGCGCTCCTTTGAGCCTGCAGGCGACGTTAATGAAGACGGATACGATGATGTGCTTATGATGCAAGCCAACCCTGGAAACAGCGGGCAAGTGGAATTGATCCTAGGTTCCTCGATCGGATTGCGATCGGATTGGGAACTTTTAGCGACTGGCCAAACCGGCGAAAACATTGGCCTTTTGGCCGCCACCCAAGGTGATTTGGACGGTGACGGACTCAGCGAACTTGTTCTGAGCCGTCGGGACATGGGCGCCGAATCTCACACCCTCAATTACCAAATTCATTCGGAAAGAGACTGGGAGTCATCCGTCTTCACCTACTCGTCCAGCCTCACTCAGTTAGAACTCAGCACCTCTGCCCGTGGCGAAACAAGCATGTTTGTCACTTTCTCCAACAACGCATCCCACTTCATTGAGCACGTGGACGATGCCACACCTGCTGGCGTTTGGAGCGAGACCATCGTGGTCGAGAGCAGTGACGAAACCCGAGAATACGCATTCACAACCACGGCATCTGGACGGCCTGTCATCTACCAAGCCGATGGCGAAACCGGTCTTACGCATCGAACAATCGTGGGCTACACTGCGGTTGAGCAATCAATTGTTACAACGGGGCAATTCGGCGAGCATCTGGGCATGACGCTTGATACTTCGGGCCAACAGCGCCTTGCCTTCGCCTCGATTGGAACCGACCAACTCTTCACCTCGATTGAATCCGAAACTGGGTGGACCACTTCCCTCGTGCGATCTCAACTCTTGCTCGATGGCCCAGTGTCCGTCATGGCTCAAGGTCTTGAATCATCCAACAACGAGACGGTGTTGATTTATCGCAATGCTGGAAACGATTCGTTGGAACTCGCCCGACAACCAGCTGGTGGGACCACATGGGCGATCGAATACCCCTCTCCACTCGCCTCTGGAGCATCCATGGCAGTCGTTTCAGAGCAACAATCAGCCGCCTATCTTCACGATGGTTCCCTTGGAGTCTTGGTCATCAACGATGACGGTGTTGACGCAAACCTCGCTCTTTGGGTCATCAACTCAACTTCGACTGAATTGCACAACATCACTGGTTTGACTGACCTTTCCTCTGATCTCCGCCTCTCAGTGACCGATAACGGTTCAATCATTGCAGCCACCCTCACAAGCACGGGTGTCCTTTCGATTCATGAGCGCAGTGCGAACGACACCAACTGGACAAGCGCAGTCGTTCCCCAACCTGCGGGCTCAATGGCGCAGTACAACCTCGATCTCGTTGGGGGAAGTGAGCCGACGCTCGCTTTGCGCAGCAACACGCCGACACCTTCGATTTACACCCGCACCAACAGCAGCGAATGGGTGGCCTTTGGAGCACAACCTGAATCGAACTTGGAAGGCGCTTGGGATCTTATCGTGATGGATGCGCATTACCTTCTCATGACCAGCACAGGCTCTGACAACGTCCTAACATGGAACGCGATTGCCAAAGACGCTGCCTCCATGAACAGCACATCATGGTCGACCCTTTCGTTTGGCTACAAAACGGCTGGAAGTCAAACCAACGCACAAACAGACGGCAATGGGACCATCCATCTCGGCGTTTGGGATGACACACTCGACGATGTGAGCGTAATGAGAATTTATCAGGACACAGACCGAGATCTTGTGTTTGACCTCGTTGATGATTTGCCTGCATTGGGCAATCAATGGGCAGACAGCGATTCTGACAATTACGGCGATAACCCCGACGGTCCAATGGCAGATGATTGCTCGACAGTCCCCGCCACATCCGCCTACTACACATATGGTTGCTCTGATTTCGATTCCGATGGTTATGCGGACACGGATGATGCTTGCCAAGATGAAGCTGGAACTTCATGGCTTGGTCGTCTGGGCTGCATTGACTTTGATCAGGACGGCTGGTCTGACAACGATGTCTCGTTTTACGACGGCGATGTGTTCATTCTAAACTGGAAGCAATCCAAGGATTCTGATGGGGACGGTTACGGCGACAATTCAGGGCCTGATTGCTGCGCAACACCCCTCGATCCAAACAACCCTACTGGCGACTTGTTCCCGTTCAACCCATCTCAATACGCCGATTACGACGGTGATGGTTGGGGTGATAACGAATCAGACACCGTGACGGGGGATGCATGCCCATGGGACTGGGGTGCTTCATGGCGAGACCGCAATGGTTGTTTAGATACTGACCTCGACGGGTCTTCGGACCCCTCAGACATTGGAGATTTCCTTGAGTGGAACGAATCCATGGGTGCCGATATGTGGCCACTTGATCCAACACAATGGACGGATTCCGATGGGGACGGCTATGGTGATAACAGCTCTCAAGGAGCGACAAACCCAGATATGTTCCCTGACGACATCGCAGCAGCAGAAGATAACGACAGTGATGGGCACCCTGACCGTTGGACTTCGTTCTATAACCTTTCAGATGAAGATATGACCAACAATGGTGCCGGATTGGAACTCGATGGATGCCCTGGTGTTTGGGGCAATTCCACCAACCCTGTCTTTGGATGCCCTGACGCCGATGGCGACGGATGGGAGGATTCCTCCGATGCCTTCCCTCTCGAACCGACTCAGTGGCTCGACTTCGACGGTGATGGATTTGGAGACAACCCTGAAGGCTACCAAGCAGATGAATGCACCGCGATTGCTGGTGTGCTCGAAGGCACAGTGCCAATCGGTGGTGAAACCGGTATTGGATGTCGGTTTATCGATGACACTGACGACGATGGTGATTTTGTCTCAAATGAACAAGACACATGTCCGAACACCGACGCAGGACTCACGGTCAATCAAGCAGGATGTGCTGACAACCAACTCGATGACGACCAAGATGGCGTGATGAATGACATGGACCAATGTCCACAAACCGAGTACCAAGATGCCGTGGATGCAATTGGATGCAGTGAAGCCCAGCGCGAAACAGATTCTGATGGTGATGGTGTGTTCGACCCTGTTGATTTGTGTCCGCTTACTGTGGAAACCGAAGTCGACGCGAATGGATGTTCAACCGCACAATTGGACAGCGATGACGATGGGGTGAGCGACGCAGACGATGCTTGCCCAAGCACACCAGCAGGCTTCCCTGTTGACGTCACCGGCTGTACCGATGAAACAGCACTGGAGCAGGACCTCGATGGCGATGGTTACAAGGGTACATACACCTACTCTGTGAACGCCACCTCCGGTCTTCGTGAAAACCAAACTGGAGATGCATTCCCGACCGATGCCACACAGTGGTTTGACCAAGATGGTGATGGCTATGGCGACAACATCGATGGACAAAATGCAGATGACTGCCCAATTGAAAATGGGACTTCATTCATTGATTTCTTAGGTTGCATCGATGATGGTGACGGGTACCGTGACTTGTTCGAACCAACAGGTTTGGCAGGCAACCCAACCCAATGGGAAGACTATGATCGAGATGGATATGGAGACAACGCTTCGGGAACGTACCCAGATCTATGCCCTGAGACAGAACCTGGCTACAAGACCGCCGTCGATGAAAACGGTTGCGATCCAACCCAGAGTGACGCTGACAATGATGGCGTCGTCGATTATGATGACAATTGCCCGAATGAGCCTGCTGGCGAGAACGGGTATGATGACGGATGCCCAATTGCATCTGCGAGTGACGATGAAACCTCGTCTGGATTGTTCGGCCTTTCTCCAAACACCGCTGCTCTAGCGGGCGCTGGCGCACTGATTGGCGTCGTGGTGCTTCTGGTTGTTATCCGCCGCTTGGTTAGAAGTGACGAATTCGATTACGATGATGATGACGATGATGACTGGGATGATGATGATGACAATTATGGTTCATCTTCTTCTTCCTTCCCATCAACGCGTGCTTCTCCGCAGCAAAGCAAACCTCGACCAAATCCAGCCTCCACAGGTGGGCCAAAGGGACGAGGGCCTGCTGGAAGAGGGCCTGGTAAACCCAGCGGTGGCCCACCTGGTCGAGGTCCGACATCAGGACCGCCTCAATCCAAAGCCCCCTCTGGTCCACCACGAAACCGCTCGGGCCCGAGTAAGGTGTCCGCAGCCAAGGTGGCCTCGAAAGTCGCCGTCGAAGAAACACCAGAAGAAGACGGTTCGGCGAAGGTTCGTAAAGCAAGAATCAAGATTGACCTCAGCATCTTCGAAGACTGGCAAGCGGACGACCGTGAATCTGCAGCCGACTGGGTGCGAAGCGCCATCGACGATCAGGAACAGGAACGAAGCATCCTCATGCAATTGCAGGAAACGGGCTGGTCAGCACCTCAATCACGTGCCATCTATGACCTCGGAAGGAGTCGATGAAACAATGGCGATTCATCAAACGAAGGGTGGCATCATCCTCAAGAACCACACACAGGTGGGCAAGGCGTAGGCGGTTGAATCATGGTCGATGAATTGCCTGGAGAATCACTGCCCGATGGCATCGATGTTGACGATGCTGCTGCTTATTTCGGTATCACTGAATCTTCCGACATGGTTCACACATTGATGGCAATGGATCGCCTTGAAGCCATGGAGAAGTTCTTCGAAGTTCTCTCTGACATTGTCCTGCTCCCGGGAGAGTTTGATTTCAATGCAGCAAGCGAGCGAATTCAGTGCGAGGGTGGAGAAATTTACTACCTCGTTGCTGGCCATTTGGGCATCATGACCATGCCAGATCCTCTGTCGCATTACCTTGGAACTCCTGATTCTGCAGGTGACAGTTCAGGCAACACTCCATCGCTCAGCGAACAAGAGTTGGCAAAGCTCACAACCCTCGCCGATCCAATGAAACTGCTGAAACTGTTAGCCGTTGCTTATGCAACAGGAGGGAAAGGGGAAGTTACACGCTACCTCACGACTGTCGAATCGTATCTAGCCCAACCAGAGGCGAACAAAGCATCGTTGCTAACGGTGGCAGAAGAATTGGAGGCTGCTCTCGATGTTGCGGGCCACGCACTTCCTGTCCCTACATTGGCAAGCGGTGTTGCAGCCTCGGCAAGTGTTCCAATGGCTCCAACGCCTTCACCACCCGCATCTGTACCAGTGCCAAAACCTACGGTGAACGAACCAAGCATCCCGCTTCCTACATCCCCTGAACCAGTGCCTTTGCCTGCCGCAGTGGCTCAAGAGTCGCCGTCTGCAAAGGTGGAACTGCCACCAATGATCAATGAACCAGTTGTGGAACCAACTGTGGACACAACGAATGAAAAGCAAGTCGCTAAAGCCACACAGGATGCCTTCGCAGGTGCTTTTGATATCGGCCTCAAAGAGGAGTCCACCGAAGTCCCAGTCTCAACTCCAGCTCCAGAACCAGTCCCAGAACCAATGGTTCCAGTCACACCGGAACCCGTGCAAGAGGTCATTCAGGAACCTGTTCCAGAACCCACTTCCCCGGAGCCAGCAGTTTCTCCGCTAGAAATGCCAGTTACTGAAGAGGAACTGTTCACCAGCGCTGCAGAACACTTCATCGCAGCAGATACTGATGGGAGCGAGCAATTATCGGTTGAAGAGTTAGCCGTGGCAACTGGTACAACCCTTGAGGAAGCAACAGCGTTGCATGCAGAGGCCGACACAGATGGAGACGGAAGCGTCTCCTTGTCTGAGTTCATGTCCTCACCTGCAGCCGGTAAAGCAGCAGCCCTCCCTCGTCCCGTGGCTCCAGTCCGAAAGCCGTTGAACCAACCTGTTCAACAACAGCAACAGCCTCAACAGCAACAGCCTCAACAGCAGCAACCACAGCAACCACAGCAGCATCAAGGTTGGAATCAGCAACCTCAAC
>QXYC01000002.1:0-41352 GCA_009887095.1 Candidatus Poseidoniales archaeon | reverse complement strand
CAGCAGCAACCACAGCAACCACAGCAGCATCAAGGTTGGAATCAGCAACCTCAACAACAGGGTTGGAATCAACAGCAACAGCAACAGGGTTGGAATCAACAGCAACAGCAACGAGGCTGGGATCAACAACAACCGACGCATCAGTGGAACCAAGCCCACCCAACAATGCCCTCAGTTCAACCAACGATTCGATCCGGTGTGATGTGCCGTGGATGTGGCATTGGGCTTGATCCATACTGGCGGTTCTGCCCAATCTGTGGAACCCAAAACGCCGTCCAGTAATTACAACTGGAGCAAAAACTGCCCTTTATCGAGAACAGGGGTGTCGTCGAACCAGAGGCTTGGTTCTTTGAGAACCCCTGGAATATGAATGCCAACTGACGAAGATCCACCGAGTGCAGAGTTATCTCCCACAGCAAAATAGCAGGTGCCCAATCGCTTTTCATCTTCGAGAACGTTCCCAAATAAACGAGCGTGCGGGTTCATTCCGAACCCAAATTCGGCCACAGTCCATACGTTCTCTCGGTCCTTCACTCGCAATCGTCCAGCCGCTTCTCCAAACTCTTGGCGAATTGAGGCAGCAATTGTTCCACCTGTTACATCGACAACCATACCGGCTTCGATGGTGAGGGTGACTGGTTCATCAACCAAATTGGATTCCCATGAGCCATCAATGACGACCGTTCCGTTCATGGTTCCTTCCCGGGGCATGATGAATGCTTTTCCTGCTGGAAGGTTTGTTAACATCCTTGGCCGGTTGCAGATTCCATTGTCATCAAGCTTCCATTCACGCCAGTTCACCTCAAAGGTGACATCGGTTCCTTGTTCTGATTTGACGTTGAGGATTCGCCTGCGACGAAGGTGAGGTTGGAGTGCACCAATCCGTTTTTTTACCTCGGTGAAATCTGCAGACATTCCACCTCGGCAGAACATTTCATTGGTCATGCCGGGCATTGTGGCCACCCGCGCCCTATCTTTTTGTGCTTGACGGACTGCTCGAGTGTGCGTCAATGAATACCGAGTTGGCGCAATGACAACCTGCTGTTGGCGCATCAGATTCGCCACCGGGGCTGGCGGTTCTTCGCCATGATGCCTCGCTTTTGGCATAACGATGAGCAGCACCCTGTCGGAACGTTCGTTCGCAGCCTCATGCAACGCTTGACCAATATCGCCAGTGGTTGGATCACAGACAATGAGGACATTTTCACCGCGGCGGATGTCCATGCATGTTTCAACCACCATCTTCGCACTTCGTTTCAACTGTTCACTGATTTCCTCTGAGTTCAGTTTGTCAAATGGGATTTCGTTATCGGGGACGACAGCCATGAGTGGTTCGGCCTCAGGTTGTCCATCTGATTCAAGATCGATGCCTTCGAGCTCGGCGACAGCCAACTCGATTTCATGGTCTTCTTTAGCGGCCAATTTGTCGTCGTCCTTACCGAACGTTTTGGCCATGCCCACACCAAGGAGCCTCGTACCTTGAAGGTGTGGCCGTCATGTCCGTGCATCTCACCCCTTCGACCTGTGGCTCGTACATGCGAGCGTTCATGTGCCACGCCCTGATGGTCAAATCATGAGCGCCTACGAAGCCTTCATCACTGCCGTAAAAGACATCCATCGATTGCAAGCCTTGCAAGGTCATCTTGGGTGGGACAGAGAAACAATCATGCCCGAAAAAGGAGCATCTGCTCGGGCCGATATGCTGTCATGGTTAGCAAAAGAAGCACATTCACGCCTCATTCACCCTGACCTTGGAGAAATGATCGCTCACCTCGAGGCA
This sequence comes from Candidatus Poseidoniales archaeon, assembly GCA_009887095.1. Taxonomy (GTDB): domain Archaea; phylum Thermoplasmatota; class Poseidoniia; order Poseidoniales; family Poseidoniaceae; genus MGIIa-L1. Next base: position 39,572 of record QXYC01000002.1, on the reverse strand, counting down.
GAGCCGGGCTTGGACGAAGATCAACAGGCCAATGTGAGAGAGATGCGCCGTGCTCATGACAAGGCGGTCAAGCTTCCAGAACAGTTCGTAGCGGATTACGCTCGAGCCAAATCTGAAGCAATGATGGCTTGGCAAGATGCTCGGGCGGTTTCGGACTTCTCTGCATTTGAGCCACACCTTGAGCGATTGGTTTCCATGACCAAGGAAAAAATCTCGTACCTCGAGGTTGAAGGTACGCCATATGATGCTTTGTTGGATGAGTTCGAGGTCGGCATGAAAGTGTCGGACTATGACCCACTCTTCGCAGGGCTACGCCAACGACTCGTCCCCCTCCTCGACCGCATCATGGCGGCAAAGGAAACGTCACCTGACCCTCCATGGCCGGAGGGTCTTGAATTTTCAATCGAGCAACAAACAGCCTTCTGCACCAAGGTATCAGAAGCAATGGGCTTTGACTTCAAGGCAGGGCGAATGGATGCATCGACCCACCCTTTTTCCGCTGGACTTTGGCCAGGTGACACGCGATTCACCACTCGGTACGACTCGAGTGAACCGTTCTCTTGCCTCTATGGTGTGATGCATGAAACTGGTCATGCCCTGTACGAACAAGGTCTCGACCCAGATCACTCCTACACACCTCGCGGTGCTGCGGTCTCCCTCGGAGTGCATGAGTCTCAAAGTCGATTTTGGGAGAACCAAATCGGTCGCACTCCCGCTTTTTGGAAGGTTGCCCTTCCTTGGTACAAAGAGCACTTCCCTTCCGCTCCGGAGTGGGACCCAACAACCTTGAATCGAATTGCGAACAAAGTGACAACCGGCTACATTCGGGTGGAAGCGGACGAGGTGACCTACAACCTCCATGTGATGCTCAGGTATGAAATTGAGAAGCAGTTGTTCAATGGTGAATTGACCGTCAAAGAGTTGCCAAAGGCTTGGAATACCATGTTTCAGGAGTGGTTTGGTGAAGAGGTTCCAAACGATCGCCTCGGGTGTTTGCAAGACATTCACTGGTCCATGGGTGCATTTGGGTACTTCCCAACCTACACCCTCGGGAATTTGTATGCAGCACAACTTCTCGAATCAATGGCTGAAGAACTTGGTGACATCGATGCACTCGTTGAATCAGGTGACTGGTCGCCGCTCCTCGAATGGTTGAGGCCAAGAATTCATGCCGAAGGAAGCAAATTTTCTCCTGCTGATTTGATTGAAAAAGCGACAGGTGCTCCACCAAGCCCCGAGCCTTTCCTGCGCTACGTGGAAGAGAAGTACGGCCGGATTTACGGCCTTTGATCTCACTCTTCTTCGCCAAGCATAGCGTTCATTCTGTTTGTCAAGTCGTTGATGGCATCCATCAAATCGTTTGTCCTGTCGTCTTCATGGCCAGTGCCAAAGGAAATGCCAAGCAGCGTCACCATTCCTCCAGAGAGCATCAGCAACGATGGAACATAGACGTCAGCTGCTGACATGGCGCCGTCAGCGGCTTCAAGCCAACCCATCGTCGCACCAATAATGAACAGCACAACGCCGACAATCACCTGTTGATATCCTTCTCCAATATTTTCTTCTAGCCAACTCATGCAGACTTCCTCAATCCGGAATCAAATATCTTGCCATATAATGTTATCCGGCAATATGTGATATTAATTCGTATTTGTGATTAAATCCAAGGAGCCATTTCGATCGCTGTACCAGCTTCGCCTGGTTTCACCAATAGTTGCCCTTTTTGACCAGTTTCGGGCGTTCTCTCGAACACTGGCACGCCTGCGACAACGGTGACAATTGGCCATCCAACAAGGGTTCGGCCTCTGTACGGATTCCAACCAACACGAGTCCATGAATTTTCATCAGTTACTTCGGCCTCATGTTCCATGTCAACCAAGACAAGATCTCCATCATGGCCTTGCCGAAGTGCACCCTTGTTCGTCATGTTGTAACAATCCGCAACATTCGCAGACATCCATCTAACGACATCTTCGATGGTGCATCGGCCCTCCTTGGCATGGGTGAGCATGGCTGGGAGTGAAGTTTCAACACCTGGCATGCCGCTCGGTGCAGCAGGGAAACCTTTCGCCTTTGCTTCCAAAGTGTGGGGTGCGTGATCGGTGGCGACGCATTGCACTGTTCCGTCATGAATTCTGCGCCACAGGATGTCCATGTCGGCTTGATAGCGTATTGGGGGGTTCATCTTCAGTCGCACACCCTCACGTTCCACATCCGCTTCATTGAATGTCAAATGTTGAGGCAGTACCTCTGTTGTGATGATGCCTTTTCCTTCCGCTTGACTTGGCAACGAGGTTCGTCCTTCCAACCAATCAGCTTCGAGTCCAGATGTGAGATGGAGAATGTGGAGTCGATGTTGGTGTCGCTCTGCAAGTTCCACTGCAAGTTGAGTGGCAAGCAGTGCCGTCACATCGTCTCGCCATTCAGCATGGGCGGCCATGTCCGTGCGATGTTCAAAGGAGGGGTAGCGTTCGTTGAGCCGGGCCTCGTCTTCGGCGTGAACGGCAATCAGTCCACCAATTCCACGAAAAATTCTATCCAGTGCTTCACGCTCATTGACGAGCAAGGTTCCAGTTGAAGATCCCATGAACACCTTTGTTCCACAGATTCCAGGAATGGCTCGTGGTGCTTCAGCGGTCCCAACGACTTCCTGAAGTTCTGCAAGGTTGGTTGGCGTAGCGCCGATAAAGAAGCCATAGTTGTTGACGCATGTAGCAGCGGCGCTGTCGAGCTTCATTTGCATGCCCTTCATGTCTGTGATGGCTGGTTTGTTATTTGGCATGTCCAAAAATGAAGTGATGCCTCCACTGACTGCAGCAGCCGATCCACTCCCAAGGTCTTCCTTTTCGGGTTGGCCAGGTTCTCTAAAATGCACCTGAGGATCAATGGCGCCCGGAAGAAGATGCAACCCCGTCGCATCGATGACTTGTTCGTTGTCGTTTGGCTCAAGACCACCGCCAATCTTGATTTCCGAGATGGTCCCATTTTCCGTTCGCAAGTCACCGAGAACAGTCTGTTCGGGTAGGAGCATCATAGCGTTTAGAACGAGCAAATTTCCGTTGTTCTTTGGGTCCATATGGTTGCCTTGAGAATCTACTCAATGAACTCTTGCTTGGGTTATGCGTTCACCTGCGACGGGCTGAGGCAGGCCTGAATGCTTTGCAGACTTCATCGACGGTGTCGATGTAAGGGCCACCGATTAAATCCACACAATATGGAACGGCTTGCCAAATTTCATCGATGGTCTCCCTGATCGACTTAGGGCGCCCTGGAAGGTTAAAAATCACGGAAGCCCCTCTGGTTCCTCCCAGTTGCCTCGAAAGGATGGCGGTTGGTACATACTTCAGCGATATGGCTCGCATCTGCTCGCCAAATCCAGGAAGGACTCGATCAAGGACGGCCTCAGTCGCTTCCGGCGTTACGTCCCGAGGCGTGGGGCCTGTACCGCCTGTTGTGACGATGACATCACATCCAATCTCATCGGCGAGTTCAATCAGGGCTGATTCAATGGTTGCTTGAACATCTGGGACGCACATGTAGTGGACGATGCACGGGCTAGCAATGGCTTCGTTGAGGAAAGCAAGAATGGCCGGCCCACCTTGGTCTTCGTAGGTTCCATCGCTGGCTCGGTCGCTGACGGTAACGATGCCAATGTTCGATACCTCACCGACGTGTCCTTCCCTACCAGTCGTCTGGGTGATGGCGTCCATTTGAATCCTCATCCTTGCTCGCCGTATTTGGCTTGGATGTTCGCATGGAAATTGTCCAAAAGCGTGTCTTCGAAAAGTTCAGTCTGTCGGCGCATCTTGGTCGAGCGAATGTGCAGGAACGCAGCGCCGACGAAGACGATGATGATCAGTGGAATGACCGCCTCAAGTTTGTATTGGTGCATGAATTTCACAATGCCTTCCGCAGTGTAGGCCCAAGTGACAGAAGCAATCGAACCACCGATGAAGGTGGCAGAGAGCACTCGAGTGAAGTTCATTCTTGAAAGCAATCCAAGCATTGCTCCAACCAGCACACCTGATGCCATGAATGGAATCCAAACGAAGACAATCAAGCCCCAGAAGCCCCACTTATTGATCATTTCACGCTTTTCATTGGCCATGTATTCGACCGTCGAGAGTGTATCACCAAGCAGTTTGGTTTGGAGCATTTTCCCGCCAAGTCCGTCTTGGCGAGCAACGGCCACGATTCGCTCGTCGCTCTTCGAGGCTCGCTCAACCCGGCCAGCACCCGACCGGTCTGCCAAGGTCGAGACTTGGTTTCGTCCTTTGACGATGAGGTCTTGCGACCCCAACAAGTCAGCGTTTCGCTTTGAGATGAATCGATGAAGATCGGTTTGAACTTCGTCCCTGGTTTTCTTGAACCTGAAGAAAGCAAACCGTTGAGTTGGCCGATAGATGACAGAGACGAAGATGACTCGGTCATCGCTGGTAACGACTGCACCCTTCATGGCGAGGTCGTTTCGACGGGCAAAGAACAGTTCGAGACTCTCTCGTACTTCATCTTCGACCCGTGAGAGAGTGTGGAGTTCAGAGAAGAAGGATGAGTAGTTCTGAGTTTCTTCTGTCTCCTCCTCTGCAGAGGTGCCAATTCCAACACCAGAATCAAAATCAATGCCTTGATTGACGCCAATCGTTCGCACCGTCAATTGAACGGGTTTGAAGACACGGAAAATCGCAAACTCGTCAAGGATTTCTCGAAGCACTTCAGCCCGCACGTCCTTGCTGTCTGAGAGTGTGGATTCCGTGTTCTTGTATGGGACCATGATGTCAATGGATAATTCTCGAGGTTCGAGTTTATACAATTCCCAGTCAACATCAATTGACAATCGGCTTGCTGTTTTTGTGAGGATCTCTTCCACAAGGCGGCCAATGTGAGCCCTCGAGAGAATGTCGTCGCTTTCTTGGTGGTAGATTTTGTACATCAACGGATAAATCACAAGCAAAGTGATTGCTGAAAGCGAGAGGGACGTGAAAGCCATCCACCAAGCAGGTATGCCTGCAGAGCCACCGGAGAGCATGGCAGTTTCTCGACCGCCGCCAAGTTCAGCACCGATGAGGATGTAACCCCAGTCTCCCAAATCTTGGACACTCCAGCACGAGCGAGCACCAGTGTCAGTGACTCGAATTTCTTGCTTAGTTTCGTCATCTATAAACGGAAGGAAGGCAAGGGCTTGTTTCGATTCTGAGATTTCGAATTCAATGGTTTTGTCAATTCGTTCGCCGCCTTCAACGATGCTTGCACCCGTGAGGTTTGATTGATTGTAAACTGAAATTTCGAAGGTCATCGAATAGTGGCCTTCGCTCAAGTCACTGTAGTCAGCTTGGTAATTGGATCGCCCTGTTTCAGAGCCGCCTTTGAACTTGACCGGCGAGACCGTGGCGTTTACTTTCGACCACCATTCTTGACCTTCATCGGTCGATGTAATCTCATATGAGAGTGATGCAAAACCCTCAGGAAGGTTATGACCTGCCAGAGAGAAAACATGCAGGTCTTCGTTAGGGAACATGTGGATCCACGGCTCTTCTGTGATTTCTTCACATTCACCGCCAATGTCAAGGAAGGTCTTGGAGGCGGCGTGATCGAGTGCCGTTGATTCACCGAGCATTCCAGAAGACATGGCGAAAATCATGAGGGCGTAGACTCCACCGTAAACGATGCCACCAAAGAGGACAAAATTCTCTTTCTTTGCTAAGAAACTGCGGCCTGCCCCCCCAGTTCTTCGGGATCGAATCACTTCGAGTTCTTTGCTGAGTTTGTCCTTCCGAGTTTCATGCTCGGTGCCCTCAGGCAGTGCTGGATTGTCATCATCCTTTCCGCCCATGCCCACAAGAAGAGGTTCTCGCAAATGAACCCAACGATGGGAAAAAGATTCACACGGGCTTTTGCCGTGTTGAGAATCATAATTTTGTAGACAGCTTTCGCTCGTGGTGTGTTGAGGTGGGTCAGGCCGGACTTGAACCAGCGACCTCGGCATCTTCAGTGCCGCGCTCTCCCAACTAAGCTACTGACCCGTGCAACTTGGCGATGACCCCTGCCATATCAAGGCTTCCGCCCGAACAGTATGCCTCACTCGATGCCGTCAAGGATTGCTACTTGAGCATCAAAGAGTGTTTCAAGTCCACCATCAGCTCGTGCCAACAGCGCAACGAGTTCTTCGCCAGAAAAAGTTGATTCTTCACCTGTGCCTTGAATTTCGACGTACTTTCCATCGGCAGTTTTGACGACATTCATATCGACATCTGCGTTTGAGTCAAGGACATAATCGAGGTCAAGGTACACTTCGCCGTCGATCAAACCGACTGAAATAGCAGCCAAGTCGTGTGGGATAACAGCGTTTTCGTGGTTGGTTCGTTCTGTATCCGAAAGGGACGGAGCGGTCCATCCGTTGCGTCGTTCGTCTTCGGTTGGCCGCATGTCAATTGGAAGGCAATCGCCTCGAGCAATGAGCCGGCGAACAGCAAGTCGGAGTGCGATGTTTGCTGCGGTAATCGATGCACATCGGGTGCCTCCATCGGCGTTGAGCACATCACAATCAACATTGAGGGCCACTGGGCCAAGTGCTTCAAGATCGACAGCAGCACGGAGTGAGCGAGCAATCAAACGCTCGATTTCCTGAGTGCGTCCTTTTGCCCCGCGACGCTCCCTTCGGAACCTCGAATCGGTCGAACCCGGCAAGAGTGAGTACTCTGCGTGAACCCATCCTTTTGTGGAATCTCGAGGGAACCAACCTGGCAATCGAGCTTCCTTTGTGCAGCATGCAAGAATCACGGTGTCGCCTTGGCGGTAGAGGATTGAAGCAAGTGCGTTCGGTGTGAAATCGATTTCCACCTCGACGTGTCGCATTTCGTTCGCTTCTCGGTCCGTTGTGAATCCAGTCTTGAATTTCGCCATGCACTCGCCAGCACCTTCACATCATCAAGGCTTCTCATGAAATATGGCTGGTATGGAGGCGCGCACATTGAAGAATAAAGTCCCGTTAGGGCGGTCATGCCTCAGCCTAAGGTTGCCATCTGTGCCGTTGCCCGAACGCCAATTGGCAAATTCATGGGCACTCTGTCAGGCTTTACAGCGGTTGAACTTGGTGTTCTGGCTGTTCAAGAAGTCTGCCGGCGTGCAGGCCTCGACCCATCATCGGGTGTTGTTGACGAGGTCATCTTCGGTCAAGTGCTTCAAGCAGGAGCCGGGCAAAATCCTGCTCGTCAAGTCGCACTCGGAGCGCATCTACCATACACCACACCTTGCGTTACCATCAACAAAGTCTGTGGTAGTTCACTCAAAGCAGCCATGATGGCTTCGAACAGCATCCGTGCAGGCGAATACAAAGCAATCATCGCTGGTGGTATGGAAAGCATGTCCAACGCCCCTCACCTGCTCAAGAATCACCGAAAAGGTTCGAAAATGGGTGATTCCACCCTGGTTGATTCCATGATTCATGATGGACTCTGGGACGGCTACAACAATGTTCACATGGGTACTACTGGCGAAACCATTGCCGAGGAATGCAACATCACTCGTGAGGCATCTGATGCCTACGCCGCACGAAGCCAACAACGGGCCTCAACCGCTCAAGCAAATGGTTGGTTTGACTGGGAGATGTTCCCGATTGAAATTCCACAACGCCGTGGCGATCCGATCCACTTCCATTCTGATGAAGGCGTTCGTTCAAGCACCACATCAGAATCACTCGCAGGTCTTCGTCCAGTGTTCAAGAAAGATGGTCAAGTGACCGCAGGCAACGCCAGCACACTCAACGATGGCGCAAGCGCTGTTCTTCTTGCTGATGCTGCGTTTGCTCAACAACAAGGTTGGGAAATTCTCGGCTATGTCGAAGATTACGTCACAAGCGGTGTTGAGCCCGCTCGAGTCATGAGCGCACCAATCACCGCTGTGGAGATGCTTCTTGAGCGAAACGAACTTGGTGTCCTTGATGTGGATGTGTACGAACACAACGAAGCCTTTGCATCCGCCTCATGTTCGGTGGCTCAAGAATTGAACATTCCAGAAGATCGTTTCAACCTCCATGGCGGAGCAGTCAGCCTTGGCCACCCTCTCGGAGCCAGTGGCACACGGTGCTTGATCACCATGCTTGGTGTCATGCGTCGTCTTGAATCGTCGAGCGGAATTGTGACCCTTTGCCTCGGCGGTGGGAATGCAGTTGCCATGCTTGTTCGGCGCGCTTGATTCCAATTGAGCCACAGGAATGGGCGATTATTCCTACTGTGGGTTTCAAATAGGGTCGGACGGCGGGATGGAACGGGGTGCGTGTATGGTGTCGTTCAGTGACTTGGGTATCGAACCAGTATTGGTGAATGCTCTAAAAACGCAAGGCATCCTTGAACCGTTCGAAGTTCAGCGGGAGTCAATTCCTGATGCCATGCTCGGAAAAGACGTCTGCTGCAGAGCGCCAACGGGTTCTGGAAAGACCCTCGCATTCGGACTTCCTCTCCTTTCTCGTACCACTGAGGCAGAACCACGCCGACCGACTTCGCTCATTCTTACGCCAACCCGTGAACTGGCAGAACAAATTTACAAGGTTCTCGATCCCCTTGCCTACGACTTGAAACTGTATGTCGAAGCAATGTATGGTGGCGTTTCGTACAAGAAGCAATTCCGCGCCCTTGACCGTGGCGTCGATGTGCTTGTGGCTTGCCCTGGGCGTCTGCTTGATTTGATGGAGCGAGGTTCTCTCTCGCTTGATGATGTTTCAGTGGTTGTGCTTGATGAAGCAGACCGAATGGCGGACATGGGTTTCATGGAACCCGTCTGCGAGATTCTTGACGCATGTAAAAAGGACCGACAGACCATCTTGTTTAGCGCCACCCTCGATGACGAAGTTGCTGACCTTGTTCGTGATTACCAAATCGATCCTGTCACCATCGAAGTCGGACCAAAGGAAGTCAGCATGGAAAGCATGACTCATCACTTTTGGTTGATGCCCAACTCCAAGAAACCAGACATCACTGCTGAACTTATTCGCAAGTGTGGACGAACCATTGTGTTCTGCCGCACCCGCGCTGGAGTCGACAGAGTTGGCGACGATCTGACCTACGACGGCATGGCCGTTCAAACGCTCCACGGTGGGTTGACACAACGCGGTCGTGACAGAGCCATGGAGCGTTTCCAACACGGAGAATGCATGGCACTCGTTGCAACAGATGTTGCTGCTCGTGGTATTGACGTGGCTGGCGTGAATTGTGTCATTCACTACGATCCTCCAGAAAACGGTAAGGCGTACAAGCACCGCAGTGGTCGAACCGCTCGCGGTGGCGCTTCAGGTGTTGTCGTCTCGCTCGTACAACGCCCTCAGAAGCGATCCTATGTTCGCATTCAACGCGATGTAGGAATCAACGTCGAGTTCATGCCTCCAGAATTCTCAATACTTCCTGAATTCGAAGTGGTTTACATTGCGGCAGATCGCCGTTCCCGTGAACAAAACCGAAACGGATACGCTGGGGGCGGACGAAACGGCGGTGGCGGAGGTTACCGCGGTGGTGGTCGAAGCGGCGGTGGTCGAGGTGGATACAGCAGCGGTGGTCGAAACGGTGGTGGCGGAGGTTACCGCGGTGGTGGACGAAGCGGCGGTGGTCGAAGCGGCGGTGGCGGTGGTTACCGTGGTGGCGGCCGAGGCGGCGGCGGAGGTCGAAGCGGCGGTGGTGGAGGCTACCGTGGTGGTCGAAGCAACGACAGCGGTGGACGATCCGGATTCCGTGACAGCAACCGCAGCGGTGGTAATGATTCAAGGTCGAACGACCGTGGTTCCGGTGGTTCCTCTAAGGGATACCGAGGCGAGGCACGAGGCCAAACCTACAAACCTTCCAAGAACTCAAAGAAAGGCTTTGGCAAAAGCCAAGCCAATCGAAACAACAGGCCCTCGAAAGGTGGCTTCAACCGTGGCCCCAAAGGGAACAAATGAGTCTGCGACTCATTCTTCCTCAGCACTCGTGGCTGGTGGCGAAAAGATTCCATAATCTTCGATAATGTCTGAAGATCCCGGTATCACAGGCAACACATCGTCAGTAACAAGACCTGTGTTCTTGTAAATACGGTTTGCAAGTTGCTCTTTTTTGGTGAGTCCTGGGCGGAGAATCGCGTACCTTTGGCATGTTGCAGCAATGGTTTCAGGGCGACCGCCCATCAGGAGCGGTACACCATTGATGGCAACAATACCGATTCCAATTTGCACATCGAGATCTTTGAACCACTGACGTTGACCTCGGACGATGAACGAACCCTTGCCGACGAATTCACCGGTTTGTGCTGTCTTTGAGACTTGAGCAGGCTTGACCGAATACACGGTTCCGTGTGCGCCGCCACCAGCCCATGCCCGACTCCAACACAAGGCCATTGAGGCTGCTTCGAGTAGTTTCTCTTCAGTGATGCGCTCATCACCAAGTTTGTCGACAATTCTGAATGCTGGAACATCAGCAGGGATGTGGGCAGGTTTGTGCTGGTCGACGACAAAGCCCTGGGTTGCTCTGAGGCTGCAACTCGGTGCCCCGTGTAAATCAGCGTGCAGGTACCGGTCTTGGCCTGATAGGTGCTTTTTGACGATTGAATCGTTGCCCTTTGCATCTTTCCCACCGACAAGCAAGTGGCCCCCGCTGACCATGCTCCAGCGGTGATGTTCAAACCACAGCCGCTTGCTTCGCTTAATTTTGTTCAACTTTCCAGTGGCTTGTTGTTTAGCTTCTTTCTTTTGGGCCCGTTGAAGTTGGAGCAATGTATCCTCTAAAGCGTCGACAGCGCCCTTTGTCTTGTCCTTCTGTTTTCGAGCAGCCGTGAAGAAACGTTGTGCGTTTTGATGCACGCTTTCATCGATGGAAAGCGTCGCTTGGGGCCCCTTAGGCTCACCATTTTCATCTGGAAGAACGCTGAGGAAGGACCGTTCAGCAGGATTGAGTGATACGATCCAAGGTATGCCCTTAGCCATCGCTTTGACTTCTTTCCAGCCCTTTGCTTCGATGGCTTCTGTGACTTGTTTGAGCAGGCTCTCTACATGCGTCCAGTTGTTTTGGATGGTGTGTCCAATCATCTGCTGTTTCTCAATTTTCTTTGAAAATCCAGAGAGCGCTTTTTCCTGTTGGACTTTTCGTCGTTCAAGCCTTTCAACATCCGTTGAGTGGCCTCTTCCCGGTGCTGCGATGTCCAGTTTTTCCGCCTCTCTGCGGGCGAGTGCCCCCGCATCATGGGCTCCTTTCCAAGCATCGACGGCTTCGCACAATGTAGCAAATTTGGCCTGCGCCATGCCAGCATGTGAAGGGAGGATTGTTGCTGTGGCTTCACCAGCGTGTTGTTCATAAAATCGGTCACGTAGCCCATTTGCATCCATCGAAGCTGCCTTCTGTTCAAGAGCGTCGACATCCATCTCGTCGGTAGCCTTCATCAACAGAATGCCTTGGCGTTGTTCTCCTAAATGCCCCAGTAAGGTCTGTAATGCTGCATGAACATCCTCTACATTCGCATCTTGGGTAGCCATGTTCGGTTCAAGTTGAGCCAAGTCACACACTGCATTAGCGTGTGTTCCACCAAGATTTGCCTTTCCTCCGAGCGTCGAAACAAGGTCTCGATCGGACGTTGAAAACAACTCAGAAAGAGTCGCCACATCAAGGTCATGAGGGTCCATCGCTGCTGGAGGTGGTTGGTATACGACCCCCTTCTTGAGCGTGCGACCTGCATAGGAGGCATGCGTCAGCGGTTGGATGATGACGCCTTCTTGGTCTGTCAGAATGATGTTTCCATCTCTAAACACTTCCACGTAGAGGTGGTAACTACCGTGTTTTGTATCAAAATCAAATCCTAACACTCGGTCAAAGCCAAGTTGACGGACACCCGTCATTCGTGCGTTTTTCAAATGCTTGCGAAGAACCATCGCAAACGGTGGCGGCGTCATTGGCATTGGGCGGTCTCGTTGCGAGGTGTAGATTCTTGAACCACGGACAAGAACCAAGTCGAATTGATCTTGCTCCTTTGGGTTAATGCGAAGCACAATCTGCTCGTAGTGTGGCATGTATGCCTTCTTGACATAAGCTCCAGCAAAAACATCGAGCTCTTGTGCCACCGCACGAAGGTCAAAACCAGACATTGTCGCTTTCATTTGCTTGCCCTCCTTGATTGCGTGTGGTCGAGGCTTCTTCAATGCTCACTTGAAGCGAAGCAGAACTTTGCCGATGTTCTTTCCGTCGTGGATGTACTGATGCGCTTTCGCAACATCTTCAGCATCAAACACCGAGTCGATGACGGGCGACAACACCCCTTCCTCAACGCCTTTGAGGATTGTATGAAGTTGTTCAACCATCACAGCCTCATCTTTCCATGTACCCATGTGCACTCCAAACACGCCTCGATTGCGTGTCATCAACCGAAGAGGATCGAATTTAGGGGTGCGTCGCCAAGCCAAGAAGGAACGAACGATGTTCCGTTTCGATGATGGAGCGGCCGCAGACATTCCGTAGGTGTAGAGGCGCCCTCCTTCTTTGAGCGCTGAAAGAGAACGGCTGAGATTGTCGCCTCCAATAGGATCGAGAATGTGGTCGACACCTTGGCCGTTTGTAGCTTGTTTAATCACTTCAACAAAATCTTCGTTATGACGGTCAATAGCCACGCCGCCATAGGCCTCGATTGTGGAACTTTTGTGACCCGATGCAGTTGCCCATACCTTGGAGACGCCGGCCCATTGACAGATTTGTAATGCAGCAGTGCCCACGCCACCGGCACCTCCGTGAATCAGAACGGAATCGTCTGATTTCATGTGGCCAAGGTGATGCAGCATATGATGGGCGGTGAGGTACGTCACTGGAATCGCAGCTGCGACATCCAATCCAACATCATCAGGCAGTGCGAGCGCGCGGTGTGAATTGACAACAACATGGCTTGCTTGGCCACCATTCGGAAGCCCGGCGACCACTCGCTGTCCAACAGTAAACTCGGTGACGCCCTCACCAACGGCATCGACTGTACCACTCATCTCATACCCGGGAGTGAAGGGGTATTTTGGCCTCGGTTGATAGAGACCCAATCGCATCAAGAGGTCTGCAAAATTGATGCCAGCATAGGCGACTTCAATTCGGATTTCACCGGCTTTTGGTTCGGGCATGTCCATTGGAATCACAGCGAGGGTGTTCGGACCACCAGCTTTTGTAAGAACAATACGACGAGGCATAATGTTGCCAAGTGGAACGGTTGAATGAACCCTGCGGTATTCATTCGTTTAATGCCCATCCGTTTGGCGTTTGGTGGACAAGGCCGTCGCGTTCGTGAACCAATAAATGCGAGAGCGTTTGATCTTCTGAAAGACCGGGATGTGCATCGGGTGTATCGGCATAGGCCAGCGATGCGATTTCAGGGATTGACGATGCTTCACGGACGGCGTCAAGCACGCGCTGATGACGTGCCTGACGATGGCTTATGTAGCGTTCAAAGACCTTTGTTGGTTGAGCAATGACTGGGCCATGAGATGGGAAGAGGAGGTGGGGTTGGCGGCTTTTCAACCGTTCAAGTTGCTGAATGTAGACTTCCATGTCACCTGTGTGAGGCGGGATAAGAATCGTGCCAATGCCTGCGACCATGTCGCCAGCGATGAGACCAGCATCTCCCAACAGGCACACGTGGCCGGGATGATGGCCCGGGGTGATGAGCACCTCCCATTCAGTTGCGCCGAGGCTGAGCATTTCCCCATCGGCGAGGATTCGGTCGCAAGTGACGCTCTTGGCGGTGTGTTCACTGCCCCAAATCGGTACATCAAATGCTTCTCGTAACAGCCCAATGTCGCCTATGTGGTCGCCATGTGAATGCGTGAACAAGAGGGCGACAAGGGTGCCATTGTGCCGTTCGACTGCATTGGCGAGGTCTTCCATTCCTTCTCGCAAATGAGCAGCAGGGTCAACGAGCACAAAATCTCCGTTTGGGTCGCCCAAGAGATAGGCGTTGGTGTGATCGGCTGGGGGCAATGTTGCTGTCTTAACAGGGACGACTTCAACACCGTGTGCAAACAAGATGGAACGACGCCCAGGCAGGCGTTTTGCAATGTCGGTTGCAGCATGTTCCATGTTTCCATTGGTGCGTTCAAGCACACGCTCAATTTCCATGAGGAGGGTGACAACAGGAGGGGCAACTTTGATTTCATGGTTTGACCAACGTGCCAAAATGTTCGTTGGTACATCCCACATGAGTTCAGTGAATTCTGTTTGTGGCTCTAAATCAATTTCAGGCATTTCACTTGCTTCACCAGCGTGGTAGTGCAGAAAGGCGTTGTCAAACTGCACGGGGCCAAACGGTGGTGTGATTCGATGGCAAAGCACCTTGAGATCGGTTCGAACGTGAGGCACATGCCCCTCCAAGGCGAGCGGAAGATAGCGAGTCTTGTCAGCAATAATCTCAGCACGAACGGATGGTTCAAGCGCTACAAGGCCTTCTTCTGAAGGAGCTAATCCCAATTCTTCGCTCATTTCTCGTAAGATGCAGGCGATGGTTTTGGCCTGAGGGCCCTCGAGGGCTTCGAGCTGTTCGACAGCGGCAGCATCAACCCTTGAGACGCCTCCACCGGGGAAGGCCCAGTAGGAAGGGAACGCACGCATTGTCGGTGAACGAAGACCAAGCAGGACTTCAACGCCATTTGCCCCATCACGGGTCATGGTCATGGTCGCTGTTGGGCGTGGAGGTCGACGTTCCATCGACGGGAAAGCAACACCTTGTGGGACCTCACTCATGAATTGGCCTCGAACGCACCGGTTTCAAGGCTTTGCATGCGCATGGAAGCGTGAAGGTCTTGTATCGGGGGGTCTTGGAAAATCCATGGCGGCGCAATCAGTCGAAGAAGAACTGGCCGAATTGGCTGCGCTCGTCCGTGAGGCTGAAGAACTCGGCATCGATCCTTGGCCACCAGAAAAGAAGGAGCGACCTTGGGCAAAATGGGCGCTTGGTTCGTTCATGATTGTTCTCATGTTGAGCGCTGTTTCCAAGGTGCTGTTCCGCTTTGTTTCAATCGAAGGTTGATTCGCGTTTTTATCACCACTCGTTCGAACCGCTGAATTGAAGAGGGAAAGGCGATACGCCAACACAACAGTCCCTTAGTGTAGCGGTCCATCATGGAGGATTCTGGTTCCTCCGACCTCGGTTCAAATCCGAGAGGGACTACCACCGCAATCCAGTGAGGTTGAAGACCATCATGCGCTGGCATCGACATGGTCAAGGTTGAGGTCTACACCAACAAAGGCTGCGGCGCCTGCGTCAATGCAAAGCGTCTCTTCGACAGCAAAGGCGTGGCCTATGAAGAGAAAAAACTCGGTTCCTCTGCACGGATGGACCGGGAATTCTTGATTCGGACAAAGGGGAGCAAGTCTGTCCCTCAAATCTTCATCAACGAGGAATGGATTGGTGGTTTCGATGACCTTCTCAAGTACGATCAGGCCAATGAATTAGATTGGCGGTTGGGTCTCATGCCTCGGCCCAGCGTCAATCCGCTGACGAAATTCACGCGGTTCATGCGTGGCCAGAAATTCTGATCACAGCGGAACCGATTTTGTCGAAGTCGAACTGTTGGGTTTGAGCGTGAAGCTTGTCACCATTTGCATGGCGCTTCCCGAAGTGATCGTTCCACTGTAATCCCTCGACTTACCGTGCACCATGACTCGCAAACGGAAGGAGGTTGTTTTCTTGGTGCGTCGCTTTCGGTGGTGCTTGTAAAAGTGGACGCCAATCTTGTATTTTCCAGGCGGTGCTTGACCGGTCCAGACCACATTTTCGACGGGGTTGCTGCTGACCGGTCGCACGTTCATGTCGACGTCCAATTCGCCGCCACATTCACTGTTTTTATTGTTGAAATAGATGCGTTCTCCAGATGGGCAAAAGACATGCATGTCGAGGTCATTGTAATCATCCCAGGCAAGGGAGAGTTGTACTTCTCCGCCTTTCCCACCTTCTCGTTCAAGGCGTTCCTCGATGTCGTCTTCTTCTGGAGCAATCTCCGCCATGACGGTCACGCCACTGCCGATTTCTTCTTCCTCAACAAGAGCAGCGTGTTGATCCAACCCTTCTTGATGCTCTTCAATCCAAGATTGCCTTGCAAGCACCTGCTCTTCCCGCTGCTCTTCTTCCTGTTCTGGTTCAAGTTCTTCCTCATCGAAAAGATCGGCGACGAGCAAGCGCAAGAAGTGGATGTTCTGGTTACGAGCGGCATCCCTTTGTTCGTAGGCGGTGATCTCCTCCTCGTCGAGGTCCTCGACTTGACGTCCTCGGACGGTTTGGACATGCCTTCGCCGCTCGGCAAAATTCAGGTTGTATTTTGCTCGACGAGCAGCCAGCAATTCACGGAGCCTTCGCGCTCTTAATGCGCGGACTGCAACGGTAATCACAACACAGAACGCAATGAAACCCAAGATGATTGCAACGGTGTTCATCGCACGCACACCCTTCCTTCTCCTTTATTGGAGATTCGTAGGTCTTCCCGCTTATCCAAGCAAAGCGGCGTTGAGTTCATCGAGGATCGCCTTGGTTGGTCGCAACTCCTTTTCAGGGACATCGATGAGCGGGGTGTCAACAAGTCCTAGATCCTCTGCAAGTGCAGGTTTTGAATTATCAAAGTACAGAAGCCCAGTCACGTGCTTTTGAGTCGACTCTGCTTCGTGAAGTGCAGTCAAGGCAGCGACAGCGTTTCCGGGGTCATGCTCATCCGAGATTGTTTCGAGGCGGATTGTGGAACCATCGTGGAGTTCGATGTCCCTGAAATGTCCTTCAGGCACTTCAATTTCTTCAACGGGGTTGAAGTGAGGAATGTAATCTGCCATGTGAAGGGTGATTTCGTTCTCTTTGACATAGCCATACGACCGCATGGACTCATCGTTGTTGTTGAAGGTCACACACGGGCTGATAACATCGATAAGAGCGAAGCCTTTGTGGGACATTGCCGCCTTGAGAAGGGAAGTCAATTGCTTCTTCGAACCTGAGAAGGAGCGAGCCACGAATGTGCATCCAAGGTTGATGGCAAGTGCGCACAAATCGATCGGTTGCGTGGTGTTTGTCTTTCCTTTCTTCTTCTTTGAGCCAACGTCCGCAGTAGCGGAGTATTGTCCCTTTGTCAAGCCATAGACGCCGTTGTTTTCGACGATGTAGACCATGTCCATGTTGCGTCGAATGGCGTGAATGAGTTGGCCAATACCAATCGAGGCAGAATCGCCGTCACCGGAAACTCCGAGGTAAAGAAGGTCCTTGTTCACAGCGTAGGCGCCGGTGGTGACCGACGGCATTCGGCCATGTACGGTGTTGAAGCCGTGAGATTGTCCAAGGTAGTATGCTGGTGTCTTTGATGAGCATCCGATTCCCGACATTTTGGCGATGCGGTGTGGCTCAATTCCATTTTCCCATGCTGCTGCAATGATGACGTTTGAGATTTGGTCGTGACCACAGCCAGGGCAAAGCGAGGATTTCCCGCCGGTGTAACTGTCCTTTGGTTCATTGATCACGTTCAGTTTCACAGTTCGGGCCGGTCGTGCTGGTGCGTCGCTCATTGGTTCGCCTCCTTGAGGGTGGATAGGATTTGGTCCGCATAAATACGGGCACGAGGTGGCATACCATCGCTGTAAGCAACGGAGTGCACCTTCGTGACCAAATCGTTTGGCAACTCCTTGCGGAGAATACCGTAGAGTTGACCATCTCGGTTGATTTCGAGAACGATTGTGTGTTCATGCCGGCGGATGAAGTCTTCCACACCGCTGTGAAGTGGCAAAGCACGAACCCTGCATTGGCTGATCTTGAGACCTGTTGTTTCGAGCATGTCGTCGATTTCTTGGATCGTGTTTTCCATGCTTCCAAGGTAGATGATACCAACTTCACATTCGGATTCTTCTCGGATGATTGGTGCTGGCAAGTGGTCTCGTGCTCCGTCGATTTTGGTCTTCAGACGGTTCATGAGATAGAGGTAATCTTCCGGCTTTTCAGAGTAGACACCCTTTGGGTTATGGCCGGTACCACGGTAGAGAATTGGATCCATACCGGATCCGGGAAGGGTGCGGTAAGGAACGCCGTCACCGTCAACATCGAGGTACCGTCCGAATTCTTCGAATGCTTCGAAGATATCTCGGTCACGCACGACCTTGCCGCGGTCCATTGCTTGGTCTGGGTATGTGAATCCTTCACAAGCCCAGCGGTTCATTCCCAAGTCGAGGTCGCTTAGGCCGAAAACGGGGGTTAGGAAACGCTCGGTGTAGTCGAAAGCCCTCCATCCAAATTCGAAGCATTCTTCGACAGTCCCTGGAATCAAGACGATGTGTTGTGTATCACCGTGGCTACCTTCGTAGAGAAGCGTGATGTCAGATTGTTGGGTACGAGTTGGTAGTCCAGTTGATGGGCCCACACGATTTACGTCCCAGAAGACCGATGGGATTTCTGCAAAGTAAGCCAAACCAATGAATTCCTGCATGAGGGAGATACCAGGGCCAGATGTGGCGGTCATGCCGCGGCCTCCTGCCCAGCCGGCACCGAGCACCATGCCCGCTGCTGCCAGTTCATCCTCAGCTTGTATCACTGCGCATGTGGCATTGCCTTCATCATCCACACGAAGTTGTGGGATGTAGTTGATGATGCCTTCAGCGAGTGATGAAGAGGGTGTAATCGGGTACCATGCAAGCATTTGCACACCGCCAAAGATGCATCCAAGTGCCGCTGCTTCATTTCCGTCAATGAAGAATTTTGGCGTCTTGATTTCTCGTGCTTCAACCACATAAGGGTCTTCTTTGGTGAAGTTGTCTCTGAAATATTCACGCCCGAGACCGAGTGCGGTAATGTTCAATTCAATGGCGCTCGTTTTGCCTTTGAACTGCTTTGCCACAGCGTCTTCCAATGCGCCTTGATCGATTCCTAGCATTTCAGCAAGCACGCCAACGTAGATGATGTTGGTGACAAGTTTTGCAATTTTAGGATTGATTTTTCGAGCAAGACTCATCATTGGAACTGGATATGAAACGACGTCATCACGGGTCATTTCCATCTTTGAGTTTTCATTCCAAATAACAACCGTACCCGGTTCGAGGGCAGCGAGGTCCTCTACCCATGTCGCAGGGTTGACGAGGATTTGGATGTGGGTTCGATCGCCAGGGGCTTGGTAGCCATGGTCAGAAAGTCGTACGATGTACCATGTCGGGAGCCCAGAAATGTTCGAAGGGAACAGATTCTTTCCGCTTACTGGGACGCCCATCTCGAAGAGGGATTGGAGGAGGATGAGGTTCGCCGATTGTGAGCCAGTTCCGTTTGCAGTTGCGATGTTGATGGTGTAATCGTTGGCAATGGTATCCATTCTTTGTTCACCTTTTGTCCAAACTCACCGAAATGAGTGGGCGTATAGGGTCGGGTTCAGCATGCACCCTTTGAACATGTTGATGGGGCTCTCACTAAATCAAGCAAGATTTCGATGTTGTTTCTCCTCTTCAATTGAGCCGTGATGCTCAAAACATACTGCGCACTCGGCAGTGGTATGGCCGACAGTGGTTCATCGAAAAAATCCGCCGCAAAAAAGGGGCTAAGCAAGCCCGCTCTGACTGAAGCGGAAACCAGGAAAGCAGTGTGGGACAAAGCCGAAAAATCCCTTGCGAAGGGAAAATATGAGGGTGCCCTCGATTCGCTCCGCACCGTCGATCCTTCCGGTGAACATCCAACCACGCTTCGAATTGCTGGTGAAGCAACATGGGCAAAGGCCAAGGATACCCACTCGAAATCGGATTACAGAGCAGCCGCCAGCCTCTTCAGAGATTCTTTGAAAGGAAATTCAAACGATAAGCGTACCAACACATTGTACAACAACCTTCGAAACGAAATGCAAGATGCACGCATCAGCGAAACAACATTCCCTCCTTTGGTGAGAGACGGAACCCCAACCGTTGCTGGCGTGTTTTCCTTCGGTGCTGCAATGTTGTTGATTCTTGCTGGAATTTCTGTCCTCAGTGCGCCTCGAGCAGATGGCGAGAACGTCGTGTTTGAGATGTCCTGGACCAATGCAGATGGGTCGTTCGAAACTGGTGAAATCACCATCGAACTGTACGGCGACGACGCCCCAACGCATGTAGAGAACTTCAAGGAACTCGTACGGGACGGTTCCTATGACGCCACAACATACCACCGAATCATCGCGGGCTTCATGCTCCAAGGTGGCGACTTCACCAACGGCGACGGAACTGGCGGCCACGCTGCCATATGGGACGGGTACTGCAACGGTGCAGCAACCGCCTCTCAGTCCTCTTGCGCCAAGACCTCGTGGACCATTGGCGATGAAGCAGACAACGGTTTGAAGCACGAGCCGTACATGCTCTCGATGGCAAAAACCTCCAACGCCCACACCGGTGGTTCTCAATTCTTCATCGTCTCTCCAGATTCGACGCCATCCCACCTCGATGGCATTCACACTGTCTTTGGCAAGGTCATCGACGGCCAAGAGGTGGTCGACAAGATCGATGCGGTTCAAACTGGTGGCCAATCCGGAAGTGACCCGGTCTACCCAGTGACCCTCATTGATGCATCATTCAGCGGGGAATCTTCTGACCCATGGTGGCAGTTCTGGTGAACCGTTTCCACTCACAGATGACTCACTCTTGAACGAGCCTTGTCAAGGGTTTTGTTCATAGATTAGAGTCAATTGGGCTTAATCATGGCGACCTTGGACCCATTCAATGCACGACGAACGCTTTCGGTTGGCGGCGATTACTATGCACTCGCAGGACTCGACGAACAAGGCATTGACACCTCCCCGCTTCCGTACTCAATCCGCATCCTTCTGGAAGGGGCACTCCGTGGAAACGATGGCTTCCTTGTGAGTGAAAGCGACATCCGAAACATTGCTGGATGGACGCCCCATGGCGAACGTGGTGAAATTCCATTCCGCCCTTCACGGGTCATTCTCCAAGATTTCACCGGTGTTCCAGCCGTTGTTGACCTTGCAGCGCTTCGTGACGCAATGGTCGAAATGGGTGGTGACCCAGAAAAGGTCAACCCGCAAGTTCCTGTCGACTTGGTAATCGATCACTCAGTTCAGGTCGATATCGACGGCGCAAACAGCCAAGCGTTGGACATGAACCTCGACATCGAATACCATCGAAACATGGAACGGTACACGTTCTTGAAGTGGGGTCAACAATCGCTGGCAAATTTCCAAGCAGTCCCGCCTTCTCGTGGTATTGTTCACCAAGTTAACTTGGAATATCTTGCAAGCGTTGCCCGCCAGGAAGACGGTGTTTGGCTTGCAGACACACTCGTCGGAACGGATTCACACACCACCATGATCAACGGTCTGGGTGTTCTCGGATGGGGCGTCGGTGGCATTGAAGCAGAAGCCGTCATGCTCGGACAACCAATCTACATGCTTGCCCCCGATGTTGTTGGCGTCCGATTGGTCGGCAATCTCAACCCGAGCGTGACCGCTACCGATATGACCCTGAGAATTGTGGAGATGCTCCGTGAACACGGCGTCGTTGGCAAATTTGTCGAATTCTTTGGCGCTGGCATGGCTGCTCTTACCTTAGCAGACCGCGCAACAATTGCCAACATGGCTCCTGAATATGGTGCAACCTGCGGCTTCTTCCCCGTCGATGAACGCACCCTCGATTACATGCGACTTAGTGGGCGTGAAGACGATGCGATTGCTGGGGTCGAAGCCTATGCACGAGCCCAAGGTTTGTGGTATGAGGCCAGCGATGCCGAGAAGGCATACACGGCGACCCTCGAACTTGATTTGTCCACCGTTCAGCCAGCCCTTGCAGGACCAAAGCGACCCCAAGACCGTGTTGACCTTGCTCACATGAAGTCTCATTTCATCGAATCTCTCACCCATGAACTCGGTCATCACGGCCACGGATTGGCACCTGCTGATCTTTCGAAGGGAGCGATTGTTGAACGCGACGGCAAAACCTACGACCTCAACCACGGCGATGTTGTGATTGCTGCAATCACGAGCTGTACCAACACCTCAAATCCCGGCGTCATGCTCGCTGCAGGCCTGTTGGCCCGCAACGCTCGCAAGCATGGCTTGGAAGTCAAACCTTGGGTCAAAACCTCCCTTGCGCCTGGCTCCCGTGTGGTGACTGAATACTACGAAGCATCTGGTCTCCAAGAGGATCTCAACGCCCTCGGCTTCAACGTGGTTGGGTACGGTTGCACCACATGCATCGGAAACTCAGGCCCACTTCCAGAACAAATTGAAGCGGCGATTGATGAGGCTGGATTGATTGTTGGTTCTGTAATCTCTGGAAACAGAAACTTCGAAGGCCGAGTGCATGGAAAAGTCAAGGCATCGTACCTCGCGAGCCCACCTTTGGTCGTGGCATACGCACTCGCAGGTTCGCTGGAAGTGGACCTTTCAACTCAACCAGTTGGCTACGCTCCGGATGGAACGCCAGTGATGTTGAGTGACTTATGGCCGACAGATGAAGAACTCGCAGAGGCCCTTGCAGTCATCACACCAGAGATGTTCCGTCAGCGTTACGCTGACGCCATGAATGAGCCCCGTTGGGACAGCATTCCATCTGAGCCAAGCCCGCTTTATCCATGGGAAGCAGAATCGACCTACATTCGTTTGCCGACGTTCTTTTCCGGCCTTTCCGCTGCACCGCAGCCCATCAGCAGCATCAATGATGCGAAGGTTTTGCTCAAGTTAGGCGACTCGATCACCACAGACCACATATCCCCAGCAGGCGCATTCCCTGCCGACGGTCCTGCTGGTTCTTGGTTGGTCGAACGAGGCATTCAACAATCTGACTTCAACTCCTTCGGCAGCCGACGTGGAAATCACGAAGTGATGATGCGTGGTACTTTCGCCAACGTTCGAATTCGCAATCAAATGGCGCCAGGCACAGAGGGCGGCTTTGCACGAAATTTCCAGACCGGTGAAGTGGTTTCCGTTTACGATGCAGCACAGAGCTATGACGGGCCCAAAGTGGTCCTTGCAGGCAGCCAATACGGCACTGGATCTTCGAGGGACTGGGCAGCTAAAGGGACCTACCTGTTAGGGATCGGTGCTGTCATTGCAACTTCGTTCGAGCGAATTCATCGCTCGAACCTCGTTGGCATGGGCGTGCTCCCTATGACCTTCATGGAAGGCGAATCTCACGAGACCCTCGGCCTCGATGGAAGTGAATCATTCACCATCCCAATCGACAACGATGTTCAACCGTTGCAAACCCTCGAAGTGACCGCAACTCGGATTGATGGGACCGCGCTGACCTTCGCTGCGCAAGTCCGCTTGGACACACCTGTCGAAGTCGAATATTATCGAAACGGTGGAATCCTCCACACGGTTCTTCGACAACTTGCATCATCCGAGTGAGAATTTCTGATGAAAACCCTCACAACGGTTCATGGGTCAAATTCAAGAGGTCGTCAACCGAGGGATGGATGATGGCGAAACTACGAGGCAATGTTCGCTATCGATTCCGTTCAGATGAACATGAGGTCAATGTTCTGCTTGAAGGCGATGCGTCGTGGATTGAAGAGCGCGTGAAAGAACTTGGCCTCCAAGGCGTCGGTTGGTCGATGCCAATTGGGACTGAAGTCCAAGCCACCAACACTTCTGGCATTCCGTCCTCCAAGCCAACACCAAAGGACGAACTTGATGATTCTCCAATCGGCGATAAGCCCCTCGATATGGGCCCAACCCCGGACCCAAGTCGAATTCCGGTCGTTCGTAGGCCTATCGGACAACTTGATCTTGAGGCTGAACTTGCTGCGATTGGGCTCCAAATCCCAGAACGTCCTGATCCAATCGAATTGATGGAAGCCCTCGACGACATGGAAGAACCTCGCCCGGTTCAAGGCGCCATGAGTGTTGATCCAATGGCTGAAGCATGGTTACGGGAACTTCTCCACCTTGTCGTGCGTGAATATGGCATTACTGCACTGCAAACAGAGGTGATTGAGGAAGTGGCCAGCAAGAAATTGGGCAACCGCGAGGGCACTGCCTTGGAAGTTTGGTTAGAATCCCTTTTCGGCGCTGGAAAACTTGTCAAAGTACACGGCGGAGATGCAACCGGATGGGGCCCCTCGCCTGCATGGTTGAAGGGTAAATTCTGAACCCTTAATCAGCCATAATTTGCACAAAAGAGTGCAAAATTTGAGCCGATTATTTACCTCGCCAAAGAAATCTATATTTTCGCCCTAAATGGGGTACTGCGGGCGAAGGTGTGGAAGACAATAATGAACTTTAGAGCAAAGCAATTAAAGTGCAACGGGCGTTGGCCGAAGCAGTGATGTTGATGTTCTCCAAAAACAACCACAATAACAGCCGCGCCCTCAGCATGTTCCTCGTCATGCTGATGGTCTTGTCGACCACCGCAGCTCTTGCTACAACCGCAAGTGCTTCGATTGCACGATCCTACACAACCAACCGTGACCCGTTGGATGTCGCTATTGGCGACTTCAACTGTGACGGTTTCAACGACATGGCAGTGGCCACTGAAGGAACCCACACCATCACCGTTCTGTGGAACGATGGAAACGGTGATTTCAGCGAACGACAAGATATCTGGGTTTCTGCGAACCAAAGCCGAAACGCAGATTGGGATGAATTCTCAAATGTTCAGTTCATCGAGGTCGGTGAATTCACTGGAGACGGAGCCGACGACATCGTGATCTTCCAGCGCAACAATCCATTCAGGACCGATGATGCCGGTAACCCAGCTGGGCAACCGGGGAACATCACCATCATCGAAAACGGCGGATGCAGCGAGAAAACATGGAGCATTGGCGAACGATTCACTCACTTCTGGGCTTGGGACCTCGCCGTTGGCGATGCAGACCAAGACGGAAACGACGATGTCTACGTTCTTGACTTGCTCAGCGATCTTTCCTCCCAGCGTGTCGTGACCTACCGTGGACCAATCAACTCCGGTACACAAGGCGCAATCACGACCCTTGGCCCTTCCAACCAAAATGCGTACAGGAGCCTTGAAGTCGGCGATCATGGAGAAACTGAAACCGGTGGCCTTAGCGGCACATGCACGGATGACGACATCTACCTCCTTCGTTCAGAAGGCCTCGATTATGCTACAAATCAAGTTACGAATCCTGGAAAAAGCGACAACATTTCGATCGTTGAATTCTCTTGCTTGACAAACACCTATCCTGCAACCTACAACTTCAACATCGTTTCTCCTCAGACAGCAACCAGCATCGTCAACTTGAACGTTGACTTCGCAAACGATTTCGACATCGGTGATGTTGATGGCAACGGGGAAATTGATGCCATGGTGCTCAACGATGGAAACGTGGAAAACGTCAGTTTTGTCACCTCCTCTGCAGTCGGCACATGGTCGACGCCTGCCCTTGCTTACTTCGGACCCTACATCTCCTACTCCGTTACAATAACGGATCTCAACAATGACGGTGAGCCCGACTTCGTCAATCCTACGATTGCTTACCAACAAAACAGCAGTGACTCCGCAGGTGGTACTACTTCCAACTTTTTCCTCAACTTCCCAACCACCGTTCAGGTGACCTTGTCTGACGGAAGCGGCGGCCACTTGACCCCGCTCTCCTACGAGGCAGGTCGTCGACCAAGCATGGTTTCAGTCGGTCAACTCGCAGGTGCATCGAACTCAGCCCTTGACATCGTTGTGGGCCACACAAGTTACAGCTTCGGCAGTTGGGTGGACAACTTTGGATGGGATGGTCAGTACGATACACTGACAGTTGTAGAAATGGACAGCAAGGACCTTTCAGTTTCTTCGCTTGAAATCAGCCCTACTGACAACTTCTTCGGCATCGTTGGGGAAGGAACCCGTGACATCAACGTGACCGTTACCAACACTGGAATGGACATTCTCAACGGCCAATCTGCAACCCTTGACTTGGAACTGAAGATTGTCGATGAAGCAGCCTCAACCAACAGCACTGTCTATCAAATGGACTGGGACAGTCCTGAAGACAAAACCGGATGTGGTTCAGGTTGCGCATGGGCGTACGAAGAGTACATCGATCAAGCAACCAAGTGGCACGAAGAAACCAACCATTCCCAAGGCGCTTCTGATGGAAACAACGATCCAAACGTCTCTGCTAACTATCTCAACCCAACTGACTTCATGTGGGCTGGACATTACAAGACAAATTCGTCCGGTGACCTGTGGTCTGGGTACGACAGCAACTGGGACGATGCAATGGTCCTCGAGGATGTTGATCTTACTGGCTCAGACCGGGCGTTCATGAGCGTCGAATTGTTCCGGCACCTCGGACATGGTGTGCTCGGCAACGCTGACGCAACGGGGAATTTCATCGCAGGCGATGTTTGGGATGATATCGCTCTCATTGAAATCGGAAGCGAAGAGTCTGGATGGGATGTCATCTCCTGTCCACAAGAAGCCTACATCAACGGGGCTTGTGCCTCAGGTACCTCGATGTGGGGTGGTTTCGATCTCGACCGCCAATACAAGCAAGCGATCGGCGGTGTTGCTGAGGGCGTCTACTACTACGGCGTCTACTCCTTTGGAACCAACTACGGTTGGAGCAACTTCACCGAAGAAGGCGTCGGTGCATTCGACCTCAGCCCATGGGCTGGCGAAACTGTTGACGTTCGATTCCGATTCCGCACAGGATTCGAGGGCTCAATCTCCAATGATAACGAAAGCCGATGGTCCGGACGAGATGGTTACGCTGTTGACAACCTCACCATCTGGAAGCAAAACACTGCGTTCCTTGCGAACCCACAAATTCAGCAATCAACCATCAATCTCAACAACCTTGGGCCAGGGCAAGAATACACAACCTCGATCAGCGCAGATTTGCTCAACGATACAACATACCGAATCTCTGCAAGCCTTTCTGGAAACTCCTGGGATGAGCAGCCACAAAACGATGAACTCGTCGGCTATATCACGCCGTTCAACCTCTACGACCCAACAATTGAAGGCATCGATTACTTCAATCCTGGCGGTCTTTATGCAGAAGGTCTGTTCGACATCGATGTCACCACGAACAACTTCGGAAACACCGAAATGGACTTTGATGTGAAGGCAACCGTCTTCTCAGCCACGCCTTCCGATGTGTACTGTGGTACACCAAACGCTCTGTGTGAAGAAGACTTTGAAGGTGGAGCGAACGGTTACCGATACACCGAAAGCGCTAACCCAAAGGGTGTCATTTACGATGAAACCACTTGCCAAGACACGATCTTCAACAACAATGCGTACTGGTTCGGCCACCCTTGTGACACAGGTGCAAACGGCTACGGCGATGCATGGGCAAACGAAACCCTCACCATCCCTGACATCGACTTGACCTCGATGAGCGGCGATTTCGTCTCCTTGAATTTCGAGTATTACGCAGACACATTCTACGGCATTGACTCAGATGGAACATCCATCGTTGACGTCAATGACTACGCTGCAATGACCCTCGACATTCTTCGCGATGGGGCAACCTACTCTGGTGTTCTTGTCGGACAATGGAACGATTACAACGAAGACGGCACTTGTCAAATCGATGAGAACGGTGACAACATCGTCAATGCATCGGAACCAATTGACAATGCTGAAATCTCCTACATTGGTGATGATTCGTCAACAGACGGAACGGGTGGAAACTACAACGTGTTCTTCAACACAAACGATCTTGTTGCAACAACCTCGATTGACTTGACCCACCTGTACGTTCTCAATACCTCAGATGCGAGTTCCATCAACTGGGGCTATGAGTGCATGTCACTCTCCGGCTCGGTTGTTGACATCAACTTTGAATTCCAGTCGGATGATGACGGACGTAATGGTGTCAACGATGGTTTCAAGGGCGTTGCATTCAACAACATCTCTCTACAAGAATACACCTTCATCGAAGATAACTCATACACCATCTCTCGAACCAATGTCGATGCAGAAGATTCTTCCACTGACACGATTGCTAGCCACGAGTTCTTTGCGGGCGTCTACATGATTGAAGCAGAAACCATCTATGACAACCAGACACAAGGTGTTGCATGGTACAATGTGCAAGAGCTTTCAACAGCCAACAACATTGAACGGGTCATCTTCAATGTTGAATCAGTCGACATTACACTGGGTAAGCCAAACGTTCTCGGCTGCTTGAGCGATCAAGTCCTCGAATGTGTGATGCCAATTGACAGTTCATACACCCACGATTGGGCTCTCCAAGCGACAAACGGTGTGCTTGCTGGTGATTATGTCTTCAACATGAACATCTTCGACGAAACCACCCAAACAATGGCTCATACAACCACTGCTGGCCCATCTCAAACCCTCGACTCACACCAGCGAATCGAAGTGACCTTCACCCCATGGAACGGTTGGATGGATGGCCACGATTACAACATCAGTTTTGATGCAGAATTGGCTAACGGCAATCCATCTGGAAACGTCCGTTACTTCCACGCAACCTTTGCTGACAACGTTGATGTCGCCATTCTTTCCGACACCTCGGTTCGAACCACTGCTATCAAGGAAGACCTGAACATACTGGGCATGTCTTACACGCAATACACCATCAACGACTGGGACACCTACCTCGACGCAGGATGGTTCACCCATTACGACAAGATTGTGTTGCCATGGCAAGACGATATCGCTGCGAAGGACATCGAGAACGGTGGACGTGGCTACTATCAGAAGTTGGGTTCCACTGCTCACCGAACCACACTCGAGGGCTTCATGTCGGCTGGCGGAACAATTCAAGCTCACCTTGGACCTCAAGGAAGCCAAATTTACGGTGTTGACCAAGGCCTCAACGGTCGTTTGCCATTCGGCCTCGACGTCCAAAGCCGAAACACTCCGGAATCCCGAATTGACTTCTCGAGCACCGACTTCGCTGATCCATACCACCCATTGATGGACAACGTCGACCTCAACGCCTTCCAAGGATTTGATGCAGATTCCACCGTTGCACAAGCGGTCTTGAACACCAAGTCTGTGAGCGCCAACAACGTTCCCGTTACCTGCAACGGTTACATGGAAGATGGTGGCTACTTCCAGCGACTCATTCGAGACGCTGACGACATCCAAGACACTGTGCTTGGTGTGTGCAGTTACTACTCTGGCGGAATGATCGTTTCAACCATGGACGTTTCAACTCACTCAGAGCGAGCAGACAGCTCAACCTTGCCTCTGCTTGGAAACATGCTCTCCTACCAAGTTACACCTTACCCTGAAGGGTTTGGAACGCTCGGCAACGGATTGGATTTGAAGATTAACGACCAAGTGCCAGGCATTAACCCGAGCACAGGTGGATACGAACTGCGTTACATGAAGAGTGATGCAGATTTGACCTTCTCTTACAGCACAACCACAACCGAGACCCTCCACACCGATTGGATTGTTTCTGGACCAACCTCTTGGGACGGATCAACCATGGCGACTGGAATGAGCGGTCACACCACAGAAGCCATGCCAGTCATGAACTTCTGTAAGGTCGACCTTTCTTCGGCCACAGGTTGCGCTCAAGGCGAGCAATGGACCATCACGCTCATGCTTCACGACGATGCAGGCCACTCCCGTGTCATCGAAGTCACCGTTGAGACCAACGATGTCTACGCTGATGAATACCGACCAACCGCTGAAGCCATGATTGACATGCGAGATGAATACTCTGACCTCGTTGAGTATGTTGGTACAAAGACAGTGTCCAACACAGAATGGGCCGTGAACCGAATCATCCTTGATGAAGACGGTGAAGTCACCATCCACTTTGATGCAAGCAATTCCTCTGACTTGGATGCGCTTGAAGGCAGCGGCATCGAGACCTACGAATGGAAGGTCCTCTTCGACGCTCCATACGGCGACGACTCATTCAGCCTTGACGGTCACACCTTTGAGCAAAATGCAGCAAGCGATGGTGCATGGGCTTACACCTTCCGAAACGTCACGGTCGACCCAAGCGGTACGACAGAAAACCAAATCAGAATTGAATTGATTGTTTACGACAAGGCAGGTAAGTTCTCAGAGAAGTACCGAATGTACTTCGTTGTTGTTCCAGACGGCTTCGGGGATGAAGAACCAGTGGTTCAACTCGATGCATCACTCAACGCTTCCCGTGTTGATACCGACAGTGTGACCATCACAGGTACTGTTCTTTCAGGAGCTGAAAACGGCGATGTCTACATTGAAGCAGCGTTCGTGGAATCTGATTTCGAAGCCAGTGCAGTGGACAAGTACAACCTTGGCCTTGCAGGCGCATGGGACCGATCTGACAAGACGGGCGACACCGAAACCTTCGACCTTACTCTCTCGCTCGATGGAAAGTACACCAACAAATCTCAAAGCCAGCGAATCTTCATCAAGATTTACGAAGGCGATGATGAACGTTGGGTCACCATCAAGTGGATCGAAATCCAACTTCCAGCATGTCAGGGAACCGAAGCAAGTGCAGAAGCAATTGCAGCCGGTGGCGAGTTTATTCTCAACGCTGACGGTGAATGTGAATGGAGCGGAGCATGGACTCTTGTGGATGGAGAATGGGTTGCACCTGCTCAAACCGGTGATTCAGACGGAGCAAGTTCTGGCCTCGACATGACCACCATTGGTCTTGCAGCAGCAGGACTTCTGTTGATTGTCATCCTCAGTTTGGTGTTCCTTAGAAAAGGCGGCGCTGGCGGCGATGACACCATCAAGGACTTCGCAGCAAGTTCTGCCGGCTATGGATCTGCTCAACTTGATGCCACAGAACAATACGTTCAGCAACTCATTGCTCAGGGATACCCTGAGGAGACAGCTCGGACCTACGCTCAACAATATGCAGCTCAAGCAGCGGGTGCAGCAGCACCGGCAGCGGCAGCAGCCCCTGCGGCCGATAATGCGGTGTACCAACAGTACTACCAGCAGTTCGTTGCGCAAGGCTATGATGAAGCGACAGCGGCACAGTATGCGCAACAATACGCAGCCCAATACGCTCAGTCACAGCAATGATGCTGAGCATGCCTCAATGGCAATAGGATGAGCGTAAGCTACGCCAACCTTCCTATGAAGAGGGTGCATTGTCGACGGGTGAGCGCATAGCGCTCATACTTGTGATGGCCTTTGCCAACGCTCCCTATAGGAGTGCAATGGTTTTTTGAGCCACGAAGCGCACGAGAGAACACTTGCAATGGATGAAACTTTACTCTTCTTCATTCCATTGTTGGAAATGTTCTTCATCAGCTTCTTCGATAAATCCAAGATCCTCTAAGTGGGACTCAAAATCAGGCAGGTTGTGCTTCCAGCCACCGGGGAGCTTTGTGTTGTCTTCGATGATTTTCAGCATGCGCTCTTGCCATGCCTTTGGCTTGCGTTGCATGATGTAGACATAGAGGACCGAGGTTCGTATGTCTTCAGATATGACGACGTAACCACTCGATGCTTCGAAATTCATTGCTCGCAATAGGTTGAACGCCGGTCGGTTGACCCTCCTGAAGATGCGACGGCTGAATCGCATTCCAATCAGCACTGTGGCGAAAATCATCAAGGTCGTAAGGCAGAATCCACCCCATCCTTGTTCGACAAATCGATTTGAGAACAGGACCTCAATCAACAGAATTGGGACCGTTGTGGTCATGAAGAGAAAACTCTCGGAAACTGGAGGTTTCCTCATCTTCAGTTCGATTGCACCCCAGCCATTGTGGTGCTTTTCCCAGGGCTTGAAGAATTCTCGTTCGTCTTGCATTGAAGCAGCCATGACCATGCCGTGAAGTTGGCTAATCTTGGCGTACTGTTGCCCACTGACGTCCATGTTCTCGTCGGTGATGGCTTCGAGTCTATACCGTGCTTCTGTGTAAAGTCCCATATCGGCAAGCAGTGTGGCTTGTTCGACCAAAGGTGTTACTTCCATCGGCATGTGGTGACGGAGTTGTTGCCACCAAGCAAGTGCTTCATCAAGCAATCCGAGTTCGTCGCTCAACAAACGTCCTCCAAGGAACCACATCGCAGTTCGTGCAGGATCAATGGCGATGATCTTCTTGACTGCTGACAGCGATTGAGCTGTTTGTTTCAGAGTTGGTTTCTCACCCTTTGGAGGCAAGGCTGCCTCTGCGCATAATTGCCAAGCATCTACATGCATGGGGTCTTCTTTAACAGCAAGGCGAGCAGATTTGTAGGCTTCCTCGAGGTTTCCAAGGTCGTAGGCTTCAACTGCATCGAGGTAGTGTTCTTCAGCGCCCATTTGACACACCTTCGTCACGAATTCAATCTTCTCGATCTCGACCCATCAAATCACGAGGTGGTCGGTTGTGAGCATGCCCAGATCCTTTGCCACGAGCTTTTCGGAATTCCCGGGGTTCGCGTTGTTCACGAGGTTCACGACGAGGAGGTCGGCTGTCGCCACCACGTCGGTCATCGCCGCCCCGTCGGTCATCGCCACCTCTTCGGTCGCCGCCCCGTCGGTCATCGCCACCTCTTCGGTCGCCACCACGTCGGTCATCGCCACCTCTTCGGTCGCCACCACGTCGGTCATCGCCGCCAAATCTGCTGCCACCTCTTCGGTCGCCGCCCCGTCGGTCATCGCCACCTCTCCGGTCGCCACCACGTCGGTCATTGCCGCCAAATCTGCTGCCGCCATTACGGTCGCCACCACGTCGATCGTCTCGACGAGGGCGGGATTGACCGCCGCTACGGGGCAATCCACATCGGTTGCATTCCTGACGGAATGCGAAATTGGAGTTGTTGCATTGAGGGCAATCCCAGTCGTTGTCGTTGAACACTTCTCCGCCCCGTCGGTCGTTTCCTCTTCGGTCGCCACCACGTCGGTCATTGCCACCAAATCGGTCACCCCCTCTTCGGTCGTCTCTGCGAGGAGGCCGCCCTTGGCCACCGGCCTTTGGCGCTCCACACTTGTTGCATTCAGTTCGCCATGCAAAGTTGTCGTTGTGGCACTTGGGGCAATCCCAGTCGCCATCCATTCGATTATTCGATCGGTCGTTTCCTCTTCGGTCGCCACCACGTCGGTCATTGCCACCAAATCGGTCGCCACCACGTCGGTCGTCTCGGCGTTGGAATCCTCTGTTGTTTGACCGGCCACCACCGTTTCCTCTTGGTTCGCCGCATCGGTTGCATTCATCCCTGAAAGCGAAATTATTGTTGTTGCACTTGGGGCAATCCCAATCACCGCCGTTGTTTCTACGGTCATTGCGCTCAAATCGTCCACCTCGATCGTTTCGGTCAAATCGACCTCCACGGTCATTTCGGTCGAAACGTCCACCTCGATCGTTTCCACGTCGGTCGTTGCTGCGACCATTGTTTCGGTCGCCGAAGTTTCGGTCTTCCTTGACCTTCTTTGGTCGAATGTTTACTTCGATTCCAACGAGGCTTGGAATGTCGAGTTTTCTGTCGAGATGAGCAACGTGCGCAAGGGGTGCATTTGTGTTTCCAAGAACGGCGTCAACCTTGCCGATGTAATCACCAGTTGCTTGGTTGATGATGATCGATTCGAGGGCTGGGGAGGAGCCTGTAAAGGACACCAACAGGCCACCTTCGTGGCTTAACGACTCAATGGTGCCTGCAAACATGCCCTCACTCTCAACTCAATGGGCTCACCGTCCCCTCTTGAGGGTGCCGGTAGCCAAAATCACTCGTCTTTTCCTCTGCTTACAACAGCGGCCCCGAACAGAGCGACTGCCAATGTTGCCATCAGGGAGGCTGCTGGTAGGCCTTCCTCATCCACGACACCTGGTTCTGAGACAGGGTCGTCATCGGAGGCTGCATAGGGGTCTGGAACCATCACTTGCAAGGTGGTCATCGTTCCGGATTCGTCTGTGGCCACGAGGGTGATATCGTACACAGTCACAGGTGGATTTTGAGAAGAGCAAGATACGATGTTGACATCGATTTCCCAAGCGGGTCCAGATCGAACAAAGTCATTGGTGGTGCGGCCACACAAGGAGAGGGACATCTCCACTGCTTCACCATCGGGATCGAGCACCTTTCCTTGGAGTGTGAATTTGAGGTAACTTGCATCCCAAGTGGCGTTCGTGCCGTCGAGGTTTACATCTACGTCAATCACTGGAGGTGCACTCGCCTTTTGCAGTCCAAAGTCGAGCATGAAAGCGTAATCGAGCATGCCGCTCGACTGTGCTTGCCCCATGACCATCACCATGCCAGGTCCGAGACCATCCATTGGAAGGGCAAGTGTTGAAGGTGCTGTTGCAAGGGTGGCCATGCGCATTTCCCCCATTGAGTTGGATTGGTGTGCATGGGCGCTAATTGAAAGTTCGCTGACAGCACCTGTGGGAGTCACCGTAAATTCAACAGCATCGCCGGCTTCAGAAATCACTGCCTCAGCTGTGAACGGCTGTGCAAAGGACCAGTTACGTGTCTCAACAGATGTCGCACCGAATGGATCGACGACGCTGCATTCTGCATTCACGGACTCGTCGGCAGCGGGTGCATCTGGTCCGTCTAAGAACAGGGCACCGTCTTCTGTTAATCCAGCGGTCCACAGGTCGGATGGCGTTTGCTCACCGAAGTCACAATCCAAGGCCCAACCGCTGTCATCGGTGGCCCAGGCTGCAGTGATTTCGCCGTCAACAAGGGTTCGGGTGCCGACGGTGTATGGAATCACCGTCCCATCAACAGGGGCGTCAGCAGTCCATTCTGGAATTTCGTTTGTTTCCGGTGCTTGAGTTGTGAAATCAAGGAACAAATTTCGAATGATCGGGTATTCGCTTGCCATGTAACTGACTTCTTGAGTGACTCGAAGTCGACCATCGGGGAGGTACTCTGCCACTGGTGCGGGCATGGCTGTACTTTCTTGATTATCGTCTTGAATTGAGGAGTTGACCATGCGCAAGCCTTGGAGTTGAGGGAAGGTCAGCACGAGCCCAGCGCTGCTCATGTTTGTTACATTGAGGGCCAGCGTGAAGTTTGACGAGCCGCTGTTTGGTAGTTGGTCAAAGCGAACATTGTGGGTTTCATCTTCCTTGGTGAACATGAGGATTTGAAGATCATCAGTGATGGTGACTGGCACTTCCTTGCAGTCTGACGAAGCAAGCAAGTCTTGACAATCTCGCTCTTCTGCATGGTTTTCGGGTACCAAGTTCACCTCGTCGAGAGCGATGCCATCTTTGACGAATTCGAGGTCGTTCCAGTCGACGCCGCCGCGATGTGGCAGCCCTTCACGGATTCCGATTCGCGTGTCCATGTCGGCGATGCACTCAGGGCCAATCGCTCGGACAGCTTCACGCTCGTCCGTGCTCATCCATGAGTTGTTGCCGCCTGGCGTGCCATCGAACAGTTCGTCGAGGTTCTCACGAACCGTGGCCGAGTTGCTTCCGTTGACATATGCAACGGCACTCATTTGCGCCGTTGCCCAATCATCGCCGAGGAGGATGTCGAACGAGGCATAATTGTAGTCAAAAAGATCCTCGAATTTGTAACCTGTACAATCCACATCGAGGGAGCCTTGGCGGGCACTTGTTTGGGAATCTGAGTTACTGTCTTCGAACGAAGGGGAGGTCACAAAGGATGATGATGCCATGAACAAAAACAAGATCACGATTGTCAATGCGGTGGCGGTCTGGGCGAAACGAGGTCTGGCCATGCTTTCTGCGGTGTCGTCTTGTCTCAAAGAGACTTCGCCTCCAAAGCAGGTCTCGCATTGGACTCTTTGACCCCCAAAGGCCACCCATTATGGTTGGAGTTGATTCATTCTCCGAACGAACCACCACGTCGGGAGAACAGTCCATACAATCGCCATTGCCCATGATTGCCAGCCGGCAATACCTCGGTCAATTTCGATGAGTCGTGTTTCCAGAAGGTGATGGTACACTCCATTTGGTGAGAGCAAATCCAAAGCACCTTCCAGCGCAAGCCATTGGGCATCATTTTGCTCGCCAATGCTCACCCCAGAAGCATAGGCCACCATCGTGGTCACCAATGCCCAAAGGAATGTGAAGAGGAACCACATGCCAACACCAAAGGCAATCGCAGTACCTTGGTCTTTTGTTCTTGATGATGCCAGAAGTGTGAACACAACATACCAGTACAGGATGAGTGCAGTTGCTGCCAAATGAACGCTGAGATCGGCTATTGATGCCCACTCGCCGAGCCGATATCGAATGACGCAGATGGATGCAAGGATGAGCAATGCTACAGGTACGAAGATGGCTTGCCACGTCCCGAGGAGAAGAGCCAGTGCTTGATGCGTGCGAGGCATTGGTTGGGCAAGTCGTAGTTCGAACACACCACTTGCCCGATCCTTGCTGACTCCATCAAACGCCAGCAATACGGCGCACATCGTTGCACCAAAAACAACGCCGAGACTTGCATAGAACAGCACCTCCATCGGTTCATCCGGTTGGTGACCGCCTGGCAAAATGATGTTCGGGTCAGAGAAACCCCACGCCATTCCAGGTAGGAAGAGGACCAAAATAGGCAGCATAATCAGAGTTCGAGTCGATTGTATTCTGCCCCTAAACACTCGATTCGAAAGAGCTAGAATTCGCTGTAGGTCGTTCACTCTTCCTCACCACCAATCCGTCGATGAGGGAGCAAGGATGGTGAAGCGATGTCGAGCCCGATTTCATCGATTTCCATGCCAGTTGCTGCGCAGAGCATCTCAACGATTCCAGGATGTTTTGGTGTCCATGTTTGCAGAGCAATGCCTCGTTCGATGAACGCTTCAATTGAAGCAGTTCCGTCATCAACCAAATCCACTGACCAACCGCCATCTGTGTCCACCGGCTCCCCTTGTATGGCAGTGCACCACGAGACATCGGGCAAGGTTCCGTGCCCTGTGACGATGATTTTGGAGTTCAAACCGAGTGATTCGGCCATGACATCAAGTCGGTCACAGGCAAGCAATTGGCCACGATGCATCAAGGCGATGCGGTCTGTAATTTCCTGCAACCCTGCAACTTGATGCGAGGAGATGACAATGGCGACGCCTTTGTGTTTCAATTGATGGAGTAATTTCACAAAGGCTGCTGCTGCAACCGGGTCAAGCCCATTGAGTGGTTCATCAAGCAGGAGATACTTTGGAGAGCCGAGCAATGATGCTGCAAGTGTCAAGCGTTGTCGCATGCCTTGACTGAGCCCGGAGAGTGGCCCCTCCATCCGGCTTGAGAGACCTACCAGTTTCAGCAATCCATCGACCTTTTTTTGTTCAATGCCCCGCATCTCGGCAAGTTCCATCAAGGCATCATGCACCGATTGTGTTCCTTGCCATCTCACTTGTTCAGGCATGTGGCCAACGAGGGATCTCAGTTCGTTTGTTTCCAAGGGGATGCGTTCGTTAGGGGTGATGTGGACCAACTGGCCACCTTGAATCGGGAGGATGCCTGCGATCGTACGAAGAAGCGTTGTTTTACCAGCACCATTTGGGCCCACCAGGCCAAGAATCTGTCCCGGTTGAAGCCTCAACGAGACCTCGAATACACCGGGCCCGAATCGCTTTTTCCATGGGCGAAGGGGAGCGGGTGCGCTGACCATGTGACGAAAGGTCACAGCATCGAGTTCCAAAGCCGCCCCCTCCATGAGACGGCCTAGAGGTCATGGCTTGACAATATACCGTTCAAATGACATGTGCACCCCAATGCTCTTCACCATCGAGGAATTACAGGAACCATGAGCCAACTTTGGAACCTTGTTCCAACCATTTTGGTTCTTACAGGGCTCTACATTGCGGTTTGGTGGCTTCGCCGACCGCTTGAGGCAGAAGATCCTCAACGCCCCATCCGCCTACTTTTGGGACCGCTTGGTATCCATGCAGCTCTAAGCGGCCTCCTCTTGTTGTGGCTCATTCCATGGGGGATTTTGCTTGTAATGCCGTTGATTCTCCTTCTTTCAGTTTTGAGTCCAGCGGGTCGCGAAGATTGGCGCGAACACAAAAAAACCAGAGGCGTCTTGTGCGTTTCTCTTGTTCTCATGGTGTTGCTCGGTGGGTGCGTGCCAGTTCAGCAACCCGTTGCTCCAGAGTCTTGGGGGGAGCCACTGTTGAAGGAAAATCCAAACGCTCCATTGTACCCAGCCAGTGAGCAATACACTTGGCTCATGCTTCCCGATGAAGCCGGTTTTGAGGTCGAAATAGTTCAATCAATCAGCATGCGGCTGCCTTACCAGTACGGTGTTTGGGGGGCGGCGTCATCGGCGCTTGACCTCGCATCAATTTTTGGAATGGAAAGTGAGCGCATGCGTCAAGCCATCGAATTACTGGATCAACAAACGGCAGGGCCTTCACTCGATCCTGAGCAAATGACGCTTGTCAGCGTCTCAGCGGAGGAGAGCCACCGATATGCCTCAACCTCGGCAGGTGTCGACGAACGTGTCGAGATGCGTATCTATGAGTTACGAAGCCTCCTGAGTACCTCGGAAGATGGCACTCGCGTCGGCGAGGTTTTGTGTGTGGCAAAGGCGAACTTCGGGGGTGAATTGCAAGTGTTGGTGATCGTGCGACCGCTTCTACACCCTGGTTTGTCTTCCGACCGATATGCCGAATCCCTTGTCTTGGAATGGCTGGCGGCGTGAAGTCGAGGAATGCGCCTGTTTTTTATCCGAATTTGTAATTTTTAGGGCGACCTAAACTATATGTATGGCTGACTTTTAGGGCGGCCTAAACCGGAGTGCTTGGAATGGATCACAAAATTGCAAAAACCCTGATAATGACCCTCTTAATTGGAACGACCGCACTTGCCGGGTGTCTTGGAGCAGGGGACGAGTCTGATAATTCCGACCTCGAATCTCTGGTGATTGCCTTCAGCATCAAAGACGATTACACAAACGTCGATGAAAACCCTCAGAAGTTTGCGGATTACCTTGGCGATGCACTCAACATGGATGTCTCCCTCTATCCAATTGACTCTGAAGGGGCCGCCCTTCAAGCACTGCGCTTCGGTAATGCCGACATTGCATTCATGGATGGCGGTGCCGCGTGGGTCGGATGGCAACAATACGGCCTCGAAGCACTCGCAGCTGATCAAAAATCAGACGGGCGAACTTACTACAGCGCTCATGCTGTTGTTCTCAAAGATTCAGAAATTGCCGCAGCCCATCTTGACGATGATCCAAGCACTGACCCATTCTCGTTGATGGCTGGAAAAACCTCGTGCCACACAGGATGGCTAAAATCCGCAGGCATGCTCTTACCGATGGGATTCTTGATTGGAAACGGATATGCAAATGTTATCGGTGATGCAAATGATGTGGAGTCCCTCCGAACCACCATCACCAATTTCTTCAATGAAGATGCGAGCATTCCAGATTCAGGTACGCCGTACTACTCCTACAGTGGTGCAGTCAAGTGTTTGTCAGAAGGCGTGGGCGATGTTGCGTTTGCAAAGGATTCAACGATCAACGCCTATTGTGGCAACGAAGATGCATCCGCCAATGAAGCCTGGTGCCTTCCAGAATCGGATTACATCCTGCTTCCATCCTACGGCAACGCCCCTTCCCACCCAGTGATGTACAACCCTCAGACCTCAGATTCAGTCACCATGAACCTCGTGCAAGCGGCATTGGTCGACATGGTAAACACGGATGAAGGCAAGTCGATTCTGGAAAACGTACTCAACACACCAGCAATCTCTGCCACCACTGCATCCGAACACCTCGCATCCTACGGGAACCTCATCGAAGATGTCCCCGGCATCTCGACGTACTTCGATTCAAAGTACGAAATCACGGAGTGAATCAAAC
>QXYC01000019.1 GCA_009887095.1 Candidatus Poseidoniales archaeon | reverse complement strand
TAATGGGGATGTTTCAATGACCAATTGACCTCGTGAAACGCCTTTACTGCTCTGGCTTCGTGCCACGGAAGCGGCTTGCCATGGCAAAAGGCCACAAAAGGCGCCCTTGAACTTCTTGGTAACCAACATCTTTGATCATGGTACGGTAGTACCCATTTGTGCCGTAGTGCGAGTAGGTGTTGGCGAGGCCTTTCCATGGGTGATTCTTGTCCTTGGTGACAATACGGGCCAGCACTTGGACAGCAGTTGCCATCCAGATACGCCCAGCGAGGCCATGAAACCAGTTCGCTTTCCCAGCATCGCAGATGACCAATTGGCCGCCTGGCTTGAGCACGCGGTAGATTTCTTCGAGACCCTTTCGCTTGTCTTGAAAATCACGGAATGAAAACAAGCAGAACACCATGTCAAAGGTGTTGTCCTCGAGAGGAATTGATTCTGCGATGGCTTCGACGTAAACGGCTGGTTCTTCCCCACGGCTTGCTCGGGCTGCGTCAACCCGCTTCTTTGCGACTTTTAGCATCTCAAGGGAGGGGTCCAAGCACGTCACATCCAGGCCGACAAGGTCTTCAGCAAACGATCCAGGGCCGCATCCGACTTCGAGAACTTTCATGCCTGGCGTGGCATGGTTTCGAACATTCCTCCTCCACCTTTTGTCTTGGCCGAAGGTCATCAGTTTATTGACACGATCATAGTTGGGAATCGTGGCTTCAAGTTGTGCCTCGAGAATTGTCCATGCTTCCAAATCAATGCCGGAGGGGTCGTATCCACCTGTTGCATCACGGGCTCCCATGGGGATGTGGCGCGTGCCGACCTCTTTGGACATGTCGCTGTGAAAAAGGACACCAACAGCGGTGCGCTCCATCGACCATCAAGCGATACGCTCGACGGTTTCCGGAGTAATTCCTTCCTCTGGTGTCACACGGAAAACAAGAATCTTCAAGTTTTCAGGCGCGTTTCGGAACTTAGAAACAATCATCGAAGTTTCGAAATCCGTACCGATGGTTCGTACTTTGAACGAGAGCACCATGTCAGCAATGGTCGACAGTTCTTGCTTGATAGCAGGGTCCAGACCGTTGGTTGAAACGGAGATGAGCAGAAGACCGCGATGGAGTTGTGCGTGAGCTTGGAGCATGCGGACCATCGCCACCACACGTGCGGGATCCTCACGCTGTAGGAAAAAGTCGAGGCTGTCAACCACAGCACGGAAATAAGGCCCGAGTGCCATGATTTCATTGGTTACTTCGGTCAAAAAATCTTGGTTTGTGTCGTCGACAAACCGAGTTTGTGCGAGTCGTTGAATGTCAGCGAGTTGAAAGCCTTCGAGCCGATATCGGCTGGCAAGAAGTTCACGCTCCAAGACCGTCGAGTTGTACTCTTCACCGATGGTTCGTACGTTGATGTCCATTGGCCAACTGTACTTCTGGAAAATACGGACGATTTCTGCCTGTCCTTCATTTGTGGAAATGTAGAGGGTGTTTTCTGACTCTTCTGCGGGCGAAGTGAACTGCTTTGCAAACAATTCACTTCCAGAACCTGTGTCTGTGAACGCAATAAGGGTGAATCCACGAGGAATGCCCCCCCGCATTTCATTGTCGAACTTTGGCACGCCAAAAGAACCAACCTTGCTGAAGAACTCCTCATCCTCGGGATCAAAATCAAACTTTCGTGCCATGCCTGTTCACCTCAGTGGATAACGACCTGACCTCGATCGATTAAGTCAGTGCAGTACAAATCTAAGTTCGACAGCACCAATGGAGGGGTTTGGTCTGGTACATTGAGCACAACCGAGAGGATTTCTCGCTGGCGGAAGGTGTTGATGAAGGTGTGAAGGTATTCTGCTAAGATGCGGTCTTCGTTGTAGATTGCGAGGGCGTTGACACTGTCGAGGAACACAAAGTTGCGCACTGAAGTCGTTGTGCGGAGAATGTAAAGCGTTCGTAGCAAGACTGATTCAAGCATGATTGGGCTGTCTACAAAGTGGATGTTGGAGTATGGCACATCGGTACCTCCCAAAATTCCGGAAGAAACGAGATCGATGAATTGGATGTTAGAAACATCCATGCCGATTGACTCGAACGCTTGAATGATTTCCACAGCACCACGATTGGCGCTGATGTAGACGCCACCCATTTCGAACATTTGCATGAGTGGAATAATGGTGCTTGCTGTGACCATGAAGGCGTTTGAGTTGCCACATCGGACTTGAACTGCGCTGTTCAGAGCGACTTCTGTGAGTTGTTCCGCAATTCTTTGATCTAATTCGAACATCATCATGACCCCCAACGAGCTGTTTTGTCGCTTTGTGCGCCCCACTTCAGCATTGGCGTCAACATGACGCCAAGGGGCGTAAGTTCGATGGCGTGTTTTGCACGGCTGTGGTGAGTACCTCGCATCTTGACCACTTGTAAGAAGCGAAGCAGGTGACCCATTCGTTCCACGTCACCCATGACAATGATGCCATCTGCGATTGCTTCTTCAACACCAAACGAGGACCAGTGCGCATTTTCAGTGGCAGAGGTAATCTCCGAAATGAGGATGGTTGTGCAACCGAGGGTTGCGAGTTTCTTACCAAGCGTGAACAGGAAGTCACGAATCAACTGCTCGGACTTGATTTTGTAACAGAGAGTGGTCACCGAATCGATGACCAAGCGTGTCACACCGATGGTGTTGACAATGTCCACAATGGCCTTGATGAGAGCGTGGACGTCGTCGAGTTCAAACGAGGCCTTCTCGAGACCAAGCCATGAATACAGAACGTCCATATCGAAGACATTGATCAGCCCGGAATCGACCATGTTCATGTCGAAAAACGCGTATTGACGGATGTTTTCAAGAAGCTTCACCGAAGGTTCTGTTGCCGTAAAGTGAGCGCACGCTTCGCCAGCAAGTGCGCCTCGAACTAAGAATTCCATACCCAGCGTGGTCTTTCCAGAACCACACGTACCTGCAGCAAGCACTGTTGAACCATAGGGGATACCACCGCGCAGAATTTCATCCAACCCGTGAATACCTGTGACGCATCGGTCTCGGGTGTAAACTGCGGCTGGCTGCATGGGAAACATGCTCAACCAATCGGGCCGGGTTCATCAAGCAATCGCCCCCGGGGGAATGGAGCCACCGATTGAGGAATGAATCAAACAGCGTCGTTTGGGTCGCCTGGTGTCGGCGTATCATCGATGTACCAAGAGGTCATTGCGCTCGAATTTCCATCCCATGCCAGCGATTGGCCCACGATCATGAACAATTGAGTATCGCCGCCCCATCCAGTTTTGGATACATCATACGGTCGTGCTTCGTCTAACTGAGTGTATCGAAGCCTCAGTTCCCCGGTACCGTCTTCCAGCCCGTTGAACATGCCGACGCCAAGGAAACCTAGGAGGCCTAGGTCAATCACTTGGGATGCGTTTCCAGTCGCTTGAGAGGTCGCGTCTCCTGTGAGAAGGAGGGTTGTTTTTCCAGCGATTACACCGGATTTGAACAGGTAGTCGGAGTTCATTGTGGAACCGGTATGATTCAGCGACCAACCGCGTAGGGCAATGGCGAAGTCATTCGGATTATAGATTTCAATCCACTCGGGCCCACCGTTTGCAGGGCGGGCCATAACCTCGGCAAGGTGGAGGTCATTGCTGAGGCGCCCACCCTTGTGAACTTCAAGAACAACTTGCCAAGTTTCTCCATCCTGTATGAATTGTCGATTTGCTGTTGAAGAAGCAGAAGCAGTGCGTCGTTCCGTACCACTGTCAAACAAAAGTGCGCCCACCCGGCTGCTGGCGTTGCTTGCAATCACTTCGATTGAAAGATGAATGGAAAAGCCCTCATCGAGCCCAAGTCCATCGATTAAATCACCCTCGGTGATGTTTTGAATAGCGTTGATCTTTGCCATGCTCAATGCCCCATCGACGACAAGACCGGCTTGAACACGCCCTTCATCGAGGGCTTCAGCGTCTTGAAGATGCCAATCTGCGGTGGCATTGCCATAATCCATTGCCGATTCGTTCCCAGGAACAAACCAACCCCCGTCAGAAGTGAGGCGATCGAGACCTTGCACCGCAGAACGGTCCAATCGGTCAACCGCTGGGTCATTCGAACCCATCTGGAGTTGGGCAAGCGCCAAAAAGGCGGTGAGGATCATCAGGAACAGAGCAAATGCCGACAAGAATTCAATCACGGCGGTCAGAGCGGTTTCATCCCGTTCAAGCGAACGAACCTGCCTCCTGCGCATGGATGTCCGTGGTGTTCGGCGCTTCAAGAGGTTGCCGGATGGAGGGGGCAAGGAATGTCAAATTCGGGGGTCACAACCCCCTTCGGGGGCGATGAGTCTTTGAATCCCCCCTGCGAGGCACTGGTCAATGTCGAAGCGGACGCGACCTCAAGGCGGCCAAAAAACAGGCTCTCTCTCAATGGTGGCCGTGCTCCTGTTGGCTTCTTTTGCAGGATTGCTAACCATCCCTGCAGCATCAGCCGCTGAATCTGGCGACCTTGCTGTTGTGGAGTCTCAACATCCAATCTCCGACACATGGGCCTCATCATGGACTCCAATTG
Organism: Candidatus Poseidoniales archaeon; assembly: GCA_009887095.1. GTDB lineage: Archaea > Thermoplasmatota > Poseidoniia > Poseidoniales > Poseidoniaceae > MGIIa-L1. The sequence goes on along the minus strand of QXYC01000019.1, from coordinate 60,181 downwards.
ATTTCACAGCCACGCTTGAAAATCAAGGCCTTGGGACCAGTACGAACCGTGCTCTCAAGTGGTATGCGTGTGAAGGTGTCATGACTGGGCCCATCTGCAAATCATCACCCGATGCTTCTGGATCATTCACAAGTACAACCATTTATCCCGGTAACGTTGTGAATGTAACCGCCGATTCTGCATGGAATCCTTCTGGCGATGAAGGCACATTCACCATTGTCTATGCGTTCACATTGAACGACCAAGACGCCAGTGATGACATGCTAGTATTCAACATCAACCTCACACGGTCGTATGTTGATGTGAGTGTAAACGAAGCATACAACCCCTTGGAAGATATCCAAGGCGTCGCCACGTACGACGGACAAACAGTTCTTAACTCAAACACAGATTACACAATTGATGCAAAAGGAACAGTCAATGCATGCGGCACCTGCAATCTTGAGGCGACTCTCGGCTGGCAACTGCACAACCTCGAAAACCCTCCAATCCTCATCGACGAGGCCTACACAGTCGTAGAAAACCTTCCCTCATGGGGTGGAGAATCTGCATTCACCCGAGCCTTACCGCCTCTGAGCAGCGTGAACCAAGGACACTTCATACTCACATGGGGCCTCTTTAATAGCACAGGCACACCGTATGGCGACCTTGATTCAAGCAACGATATCACATCCACATCCGTTGTCTTCGACGACACCATCGATTTGCAAGCCACATCGATGCTTCCTTCTCACGACATCACTTCACAGGACTACTACTTCGGCGATGAAATGGTGACGGCGACCATCTCCAACGTTGGCAACATGACGATTGACATGGTATCGGTGGCTTTCCAAGTCTACGACCCAATTGGGGAAGTGGAATATGAAACAACATGCGTGCTGACCGTATTCAGCCCGGGAGAGTCCCGGACATGCACCTTCGACATCACAACCGTTGGCGACGGACGAACGCTTACAATTCAAGTGCCATCGACTCACGATGAAGGTTCTGAAGGCAAGTTCACCAACAATGCCTTGACTGAAATAGCCGATCTTGTTGCAGGATCAATCAATGCCAACATCGACCAAACGAGTTCAACAGGCACCTACACAACAGGCGAGTACATTTTGATGAATGCACGGACCTCCTCGACCGCTGCGGGACCGCTCAACTATTCATGGTGGGTTTCTGGAATCATCAATGTTGGTTACGGTTCTCAATTGAATGTCTCAGGGGGCGACCTGGGCCTCGGCGACCACACTATCACCCTCCGAGTGACCGATTACTTTGGTGAACTCGAATCAGCTCACGAAGATATTACTGTCTTCAATTACATCTCGCTTGATAATGGCGACTTGTTCTCAGGACAAGCGGTGACCCGGTCTTCGGCTTACTTACAGTTCGAGTCCTCACTCCCAGTCCTCGGCACCTCGTACGGAATTGGAGAAGGAAAAGAACCGCTCTTCTTGCTCTCCTTCGAGATTCTATCAACCGTCGACGACTCTGCAGAAGTGGGCATGGATTGGATGGACATCCAACTCAACATGAGCGAGTTGTTGCCAGAAAACATTCCACTGGAAACGGTTGATATACGCTACCTCCCGACCATGGAAGATTACATCTGGAGTTACTTGGATGACTACACAGCCAATGAAGACGGGACCTTTGATGTCCGATTGGCCACCAACGGTGTCATCCTGATCATCGGTGACTCACCTGCTGTCAACCTTAGCGCAGGACCGATTTCGAGCACCCAACTCGAAGGTGGGCAATTGCAACTTAACTGGACGGCATCTGGTGATGAAACCAACCCGTATGTCGGAGGATGGAACATCTACAAACTTCTTGTGATTCAACAAGCCGGCACCCTGTTCCCAGATCCAAGCAATGGTGTCAATGAATTCATCTGGAACGAATTGACTGCAGAATCCCTCGTTGCATCCATCGACCCATCAGAGAACACATGGATCGACCCTGTCTCACTTGCAACTGGCGATTGTGCATCGTATGCAGTCATGCCTGCCAACCGAGAAGGAGAGCCTGATTTTGAACACATCAACGTGAGTCTTGATGAAAACGGCCAAGCAACCGCTTTCTGTGGCGACGCTGTCCCTCCTGTCTCAAGCATCACAAACTTCCAACACACATCCACCTTCACGAACGATACCGAGTGCTACAAAATCATCAATGACTGGAACATGTGTTACGATTTGAACCTGACATGGATGTGGCCAGCTGAAGAGGCAGACGGTCAATTGTACTGGAATCTCTACATGATCGAACAAAAGCCTGTCGACATCGACCTCCGTTTCTTGACTCCGATTGCAACCAACATGCCTTCAACCCCCGGTGAGCAAGGTACGTACAACACATCTGGCATCGAGGACTCGAACATCCGCCCGCTCAGAACCTACTACTTCATTCTCGCACCGATAGATAGCGTCGGGAACGAGCAGACCGTTGCCAATTATCCATCTCCGAATGTAGAGCGAGTTGTCATTGAAGACCAGTGGTGGAACTACTACCAACACCTCATCCCTGAACCGGAGCCTGAACCAGAGCCGCCTCTCGGTGTTGAATGGCTCGGGACGCTCAATGATTACATGCAGGAAGACGAGTTCACTACAACTGGCATCGCAACCATTGCAATGCTCGTGATCTCAATCATCTCACTCCCGTTGCTTCTCCAAAAGCGAAAGAGGTTGAAGCGAGTCATGGCTGCACGAAACAGAAGATCTAGTGCCAAAAACACAGCCGATGAGTTCGACGATTTCTTTGACTGAAGTCACAGATGGCGCGGCAGGGGAGATTCGAACTCCCGAGGTGAGACACCACTGGATTAGCAATCCAGCGCAATGGCCAGGCTATGCGACTGCCGCAGACAAAGCCGCCGACCAATGAAGCAGTCATGAACATGACGGTCAAGAGCGTAGAGGTCGTATCGAGGAAAAACGGACCACTGGAGTCTCATAGTGGGCCAAGAGGACCAAGCCAAGAGGTCGGAGGGACGCACACCAAGACCAAAGCGAGATGCATCCAACCGAGATAGTACAACGAGCGGAAGAACGATTTGGCAGCCATTGGCATTCGACCGTTTTCATCAAGTTCTTCCAACGGATCAATGTCCCAAACAGATTTCCCGTACCAAATCGTAAGGCCACCTGCAATAAACACCCAAAGAAGAGGAAGACCTGAGTTCGGCCAGAAGAACGGAATGCTGCAAAGCATGAGTAAGAGCACGCAGTAGATCTTTGAAAGCAAAACCGTGTGTTCCGGCCCCCTCACCTCGTTCATCATGGGGACCTCTGCCTTGGCATATTCACCCGAGCGGTACAGAGCCAGGGCCCAGAAGTGCGGGGGAGTCCAAAAGAAAATCAAGCCAAAGAACAACCAAGGAACCGGTGAACCAAGCGCCATGGGATTGACCGATTCAAGAATTGAGTCCCCTGCTGCTGCTGCCCAGCCGATGAGGGGAGGGGTCGATCCAGCAATCCCGCCGATGACGATGTTTTGCGGCGTTCGCCGCTTGAGCCATATTGAATAAATGAGGACGTAAAAGAGAACAGAAAAGAACGACCAAAAGGCTGCCTTCCAGCTCACAAGGAGGAAGAGTGAGGAACCAAGCACTGCGATAATGAGGCCGAAGAGAAGCGCCCCACCTCCGGAGATGTGCCCTTGAGGGATTGGGCGGTTTTTGGTCCGCCTCATCAACGGGTCAATGTCGGCATCATACCACATGTTGATTGCATTCGAGCCACCAGCGGAAAGCGTACCCCCGACAACTGTGATGCCAACGGTGAGAAGGGTGTCCATCCACGTGCGATCAAGGTCAATGACGAGGTCGTGAACGAGAATTGCGCACACTGCAGTGACTTGGAGGAGAATAATTACCCTCAATTTCATCAATTTGAGGAACACAGAGACCCAGCCGGGATGGGGTTCTTGGACCACATCGCCAGTACCGTAATCCACACTCAAGCCTCCTCGCTATGGTCGGCCATCTTGGAATCAGAGATGTACATCGAAAACAGAGCTGTGCTGGCGATAAGTAAACCAGTTACCCCTACAACCAAGTGAAGAAGAGAAACCCATTCCGGAAAGTTACCCACCTTTGCAGCGATGATGTACGAGCCACCAATCATGACATTCAACATCCAAAAGCCTGCGGTGATATCAGTGATGCGGCCAAACGCCGGTGTGGCATCATGGGTGCGAGCTTCCGAGCGAATGCGCGCAGAACCGGCAACGAGGACCAGCCCGACTACCAAAGCACCGAATCTGTGAACCATTTGAACGAGCACACCCGGTCCATTAAACGAAGGAAGAACGCTTCCGTTACATTTTGGCCATCCAGTCGGGAACCCAACCGAGCAGCCTTGATTGTACTGTCCGCCTGCAGTGGAGGAGACCCAAGCACCGAGGATTAGCAGCGTAAAGACTGCGCCAACCATGGCGTTGACTCGCCGCTTGTTGGCTTCAATGAAAGGTTGAGGCAGAGAGAACAAGGGATGAAGCGACCCTTCTTTCGACCTCATCTCCATGTGTTGGAAAATGAAGGTCGCAGAGAACACACACGCCATCGAAAGGTGAAGGGCAACCGACCAATCGGCGTTGTCATAGAACACGGTAACGGCCCCTGCAGTGGCTTGCATGATGAGCATGATACCTGCAAAAACAGAGAGGTTGTAGGCACGCTGACCGTAGAACGCTCGCTTCGATCTCAGGAGCAACGCATTGAGCAGAACAGGTAAGGCAATGACCGCAGCCAAGGCTCGGTGAATCCATTCTGTGAAAATTTCGAACGTTGTGTAACGATGGTCCTCGCCGCGAGAATCAATCTCGTCTGGGTTAGCCTCCCAATACGCCGTTTGTTCATCCGTCGAGATGTCGAAACCCCACGTTCCAAAACACTGGGGCCAATCTGGGCAAGATTCCCCTGCATCGTTAATGCGAATCGTACCACCTGCGACGATGATGACGAGGGCCATCACCAGCAGGACGATGGGTAGGGTCGACGGGCGACGCCACCATACAGCCTCCATGGGTGAAGGTGAGAGGAGACCCCTTTTGAACACATTCCTATAGCATCACACCGAGGAGGCACAGGAATTGAAGCGGGGTGTTCTGGTCGTCTTCCTCTTGGTTGCGCTCAGTAGCACGGTCTCAGGAAATTTGCAAGCCGAAGAGCCAACGACTGAAGAAAATGGAGCCACACTTGATGTGCTCGTGATCGATGATGAATGCCTCATACAGACCGATTGTGACCCATTCCGGCCCTCGCATTTGGTGGAATACTTTGGGGCAGATTGGTGCGAGCCTTGCAAAGTGTTGGATCAAGATTTAGATGACCTTGTGGAAAATGACACCTTTGTTATGCGGCATCATCCATCGCCTCAGGATCTCACCTACAACTCGGTTTCCAACCTGCGATTTAATGCTCTTTACAGATTGTTGTTCCTTCCGAGCCTCATCCACAACGGGGATGGCCTTCTAACTGGAACGAGCCAGGCTCAAGATTTAGGCGAGGTCATGAGCAACAGCACCACTGTGTTCCAGGGGCTCACCAACACATCCTATTCGAACGGAACGTTGTCGTGGAACACCACTGAACAAGGAACTGTGACGGTTTGGAGGCTCGACGCCGTCGCTCATGAAACCGAACCCTACAACCACAGCAACATGGTGATTGCAGCCCTCCATTTCAACGCCACAGACGAGCAAGGGAACATTACAGACTTGGTTGAGATGAACGGCACCGGTTTCGTGGTTATGCTCGAACGAGAGGGTGTTCGTAATTTGACGGTCAAGTCAGAAACGCCTGCCGTTGGTCTTGACTTGAACGAGAACGTGGACGATGGGATTCTGTCCACCATCAAGGGCGACTCGAGTGAAATGCTCGTCGTGGGCGTGACCATCGTTCTCGTCTTCCTTTTACTTCCAGCATTTGCGATGTGGAAGGACGCCGTTGGCCAACAATCAACCCCGTCCGGCAAGGATGAAGAGGCCTGATTCCGCGGGCCACGGCTTGGGTTACTTTCAAGAACAGTAGGCAAGTCGGCAGAATGCGACACTGTCGCAGGTGCATCTCCTATGGTCAAGCCAGCACGACTCCATACCCGCTTCGAACGAGCTCGAATTATCGGTGCGCGAGCACTCCAAATTGGAATGGGTGCCCCCCTTTACGCAAACGAAGAAGTTCTTCGCGAAGCATTCATGGAAGAACTTGTCTCCCTTTACGGTCTTGAAGAAGCGTCCGTTCGCTTCGTCCTCGATCCACTCAAGATTGCTCTCTATGAATACGAGCACGAGTTGATCCCAATCGACATCGATCCACACTTGGATTGAATTCAGTCATCGATTGCAAACCCGTAGAAATCGGGTTGTTTCACATCATCAAGGGCATCCCGCTTAACGAGCATCGTGCGAACAGCCCACAGGTCAACAAAAATTCGGTATTTGGTGGTTGCATCAAGATAATCGACACCGCTTGAACCTCCAGTCCCCATACGCCGGCCAATCATACGCTCAACCATGCGAGCGTGGGCTGAGCGGAACAAAATCATGCTCTGCTCAAGTCCAACAAATGAGTCAATGAGGCGCCTTGGCCAAGCAAGCAGAGGCAATTCCGGGTATGATTCGATGTACAGGAGTCCTGCTCGGGCGCGTGAAACAGCACCGTCTGGCTTGAGGAAGGTTTCTGCCTGGTGATAGGCGCCCTCGATTCGAGGACGCACTTGCTCTTCTTGCCCGTGTCCGATGGCGACGATGTGAGCAATGACTTTCTCGCCGTGTCTTTTCATTGCACCAAGATGCCCTTCGACAAACTCGGCGATGACCTTTTCATCGCCATCGCTGCCTTGAAGCGACCCGTTGATTGGTGTCCTCTCAAGCCACGACATCAACGCATCATTGAGAGAGGGGGCTTGTGAAGTGGCTTCAAAGTTTGAGAGAACCTTTTGGCTGATCTTTCCTTCTCGAGCGAGTTTCCTCATGTGTTCGAGCGGGTCCATTCCACCCATTCGTTGCTCATTCGCAAGGCCCAAGAGAACTTCAAGTTCCCTCATTTGCCACGATTCAAAGCCCGAAGAGGTGCCCAGTTTATCCCTAAACGCAAGGAAATCTTGAGGAGAAAGAGTTTCCATCACCTTCCACTGATTGGAAAGAAGGCGGAAAATTTCGGTCACACGATCCAGATGGTGGACCAGAATTGGCAGTGATTTTTCTTCGACGCGCCCTACATTGAGGAGCGCATGAACTTCCTTGAGTTCTCTTAGGATCATTTTGAACCACAGTTCAAAGGCTTGGTGAGTGATGACAAAGTGTTGTTCATCATTGCATGGGGCTGGCGAGTAGCCCTCCGGCCCGTCTTGAAGTTCGAGAAGTTCATCCAATCGCAAGTAGCCACCGTAGGTCATTCGATGCGAGGGTGTTTCTTCGGACATGGTTCGACATTCAAATCAAGCCCTTGAAGCCTTCACTGCATCAGCGTGAAATCACCATCGGTTTCTTGCCATCAGCCAGTTGCCAAACCATCGGAGAGGGCATACAGACTTGCAGCGTAACAAGCAGCAGTCAGGATGGACGAAAGGAAGAATGAAGGGATGAAATCCACATCGTTCTTCAAAAATAAGGGTAGGGTCAAGAAGAAGGCAAGCGATGGAATCACGAGCCATAGCACTTCCTTTGAAAACAACGCAATCTGTTCTGCATCCTGTCCGTCATGGTACAACCAAATCAGAGTCATCATCGAAGCCAAGGGAGTGAGATGAGCAAAGCACCTACGACGCTGCTACGTTTTGCAAGTTCACTCGCTGCCACCACCACCCCTCCGGAAAGAAGAATTCGAAACGAAACCTGGTACCAAATCATTGGTCGACCCTTAGGCAGAGGGTTTGTCGTTGTTGCGGCATCCTCGGCGAAAAGAATTCGGTTTTTTTCTGCTTAGAATCAAGGTGTTTCATCATAACCCTCATAGAGCAAATACGGAACCCCTCGACATGGTCGTAGACGCTGAAACACTGAAGCATTGGCTCGCAGACTATGATGCAGACAACATTGTCATCGGTGTGGTTGCCTCCCACTCATCGCTTCAAATTCTCCATGGCGCTCGAATGGAGGGATTCAAAACTCTCGGAATTGCTGTTGGAGAAAACCGACGACGCTTCTACAAAGCATTCCCCGGTGCTGAACCAGACGAATGGCTCATGCTGGAAAATTACAGAGAGATGCTCGATCACGCAGAATGGTTCAGAGAGCGCAATGTCGTCATCATTCCACACGGTTCGCTCGTCGAATATTTGGGGTCCTCTAACTTCAGAGCATTGGAGGTACCCACATTCGGAAACCGTGGTATTCTCCACTGGGAAAGCAGCAGGGCACGGCAACGACAGTGGCTTGAAAGCGGTGGCTGCACAATGCCCCGAGTTCTCGAGGACCCTCACGATATCGATGGGCCTGTCATCGTCAAGTACGCTGGAGCCAAAGGTGGGCGCGGTTACTTCATCGCAAGGGATTACCGTGACTTTAGGCGCAATGTCGACATTGAAGAGGAATTCACAATTCAGGAATATGTACTTGGATGCCGGTACTACCTCCACTTTTTCTTTGACCCAACGGCAGAAGATGGCTACCAAGTGCAAGGAAGAGGAAAGAACGCTGGGAAGAACCTTGGCCGTCTAGAATTGATGTCAATGGACCGCCGTGACGAATCAAATGTCGACGAATTCTACAAACTTGGTTCGCTGCGTGACCTCCGTGAAATGGCCTTAGAGCCTTCCTTTGTGGTCACAGGGAACCAACCGGTTGTGATTCGTGAATCATTGCTACCAAGGGCCTTTGAGATGGCGGAAGGAACCGTTGCTGCTTCGTTTGAACTGGAAGAAGACAGCAGAGGCATGCTTGGCCCATTTTGTCTTGAAACGATCGTCACCGACCAACTTGAGTTCAAGGTCTTTGAGATCAGTGCTCGAATTGTGGCAGGCTCAAATCCGTTTGTTGGCGGCTCTCCTTATTCCGACCTCAACGAAACACGAATGTCAACAGGCCGGCGCATTGCCCGCTCGATTCGAAAGGCGGCTGACACCAATCGGCTGCATGACATTCTGTCTTGAGCAAACAACAATCCACGTGCTAAACGCACATAGGTTGACCTCGTTTTGACCGACCCGCCCTGGAAAGTTTGCTCTGGCATCGGTGCGTTTTGCTTAATCAGTGCTGGATTGGTTTTCACTCAATTCATCCAAGTCTGGTGCACTCGGGAGTTCTGCGGCATCCGAGCCCTCAAAGGTTGATTCAGCGCCTTCGCGCTCAAGTCGGTCATTCAGTTCATCGATCAAGCCACTCGTGTCCTGTGTGGCGGTGGAAGTGTCCTCAGGAGGAAGTTCTGTCATAGAATCGGGATCTTCGCCCCGTTCAAGTGCCGCAAGACGGTCTTCGAGTTCCTTCTTGGCACGACGTCGTTCAGCCATGCTCGGCACCTCAAAGGTAGCAACCAGCATGATTGGGTCGCCATGAGTGAGAGCTGCTTTGTATTCCATGACATCACCAACTGAATTCACAATGAGTTGGAATTTTGTTGGGTCCTTGGAGCGTCGCTTCTTGTGCTTCTTGTAGTGGTGAACATACACTTGGTATTGTCCAGCAGGAGCAGTCCCTTCCGGCCAGTATACGTTCTCAACAGGTTTCTTGCTCTCTGGACGAACGTTTGCGTCAACGTCGAGTTCGCCACCGCATTTCGAGATTTTATTTCCACCGTGAATTCGCTCACCTGAAGGACAAACAATGTGCAAGTCCAAATCATTGAAGTTGTTCCACATCAACGAAACTTGAACGTCAGATGATCGGGCACCCTCACGCTCAAGTCGCTCCTTGAGTTCCTTCATAGCAGCCTTTGCTGCTTGCTTGGACTGAATGGCTTCTGCTTCCCTTGCTGCATCGATTTCAGCGAGTCGTGCCGCTTCAGCAGCCTCGAGTTCGGATTGGCGTTGTGCTTCAAGTTCGGCCAATTGAGCGTTTCGAGCTTCGGCAAGACGGGCTTCTTCGCGCTCTCTTCGCCTTCGTTCGGCTTCATCTTCTGCTTGACGGGCTGCTGCTTCTGCCTCAGCTTGTGCGTCTGCAATTGCAGCAAGACGGAGGCGTTCAGCTTCCCGCGCCTGCTCTGCAGTTTGGCGGGCTGCGCGCTCGGCAGCCTGCTTCTTGACGTTCTGTTCTGCTTCCAATTGTGCAAGCCGACCTCGAGCGAGTTCTCGTGCTCTTCGGCGTTCTTCGACGACGGCCAACTTGGCATTGAGTTGTTGCTTCGCGTTGCCAAAACCAGGTTGACCGCTGTTGTACCGGAGTCCTTCTGGACTCATCCCATGACGCATGTTCAATTGGGCTTCATTCCGAGTTGCAATGTACCAAAGACCAATGGTAAAGCCACCGCCGAACACAGCCAACATTCCAATTGATTGAGGGTCCATTGGAAGAGCCTAAGCAGAACTCATCTATTGTAGCATCGGTTGGATGGAAACGTTTCAAGCAGACAAATCCTTGACTTTTTCCACCAAGTCCATCCTGCGAAGACGCCACACGCCGAATGGTGTCATTGCTACAGCGATGAGAATAACTCCAGACATTAGTTGCCATGCCACACTCGGTACAATTGTCACAGGAACGAAGAACTGCCACGAAGAAAACGAGGCCGCAAGACCAACAGCTCCACCGTATGCGAACAGGACGCCGACAATTCCACCGATGATACCAATCAAGAGGCTTTCAAACAAAAGCATCGTTCCGAGACTGCGTGTCGACGCACCAAGAACCCGAAGTGTTGCCAATTCAAAGTCCCGCTCTGCCACGTTCATGATCATGGTATTGAACATGACAACGACCGTGAAAAGAAGTCCCAAGTACATCATTGTCTGGAAGATTTGAGTCTGTTGATCGAGCAAGCTGTTAATGCCATTGAGGAGCGTTTGCCGCTCAACAATGCCTGCTGAAACTTCACCTAAAGCAGAATCGACTGTAACCCCGGACGGGAATTCAAGATAAATCGAAGTCGCGTTGACACCAAGGATACCACTCAAATCATCTCGAATGAAATACATGGTACGGGCTAATTCTGCTGCTGAAGTTCCAACAATTTCCACATCCAGTTCCGCTCCGTTGACGTCCACTGTGTGCTGTTCACCGACTTCCCAGTCAAGGAAATTCATGCTCCCTTCATCCATCATAACTTGTATAATTGCAGCGTTTGCAGCGGGGGTATTGCCTTCAAGAACAGAAACAGAACGCATGCCTTCATCAAATGAATCGAGGCCAACAAGGGTGAACACTCGGTCGATTCCATCACCATCTTCAACCGAACCAAGTGGCATCTCAATGATCATCTCATACGATGCTGAATTGTTGTTTGCCCAATCAACAACAGGACCTTCCGCCTCTGGCATAATGTAGACTTGTGCATCCCATGTCTGATCGTCTTCGAGACCTCCAACCATCGTATCTTGGAGTCCGGCAGACATCATTTGAATCGAGCCGAAAAGCATCAAAGAGATCCCTACAGCGACAAAAGTCATCGTGAGCCGGATCGGTTTGCGCATGCTTGAACGAATCGAAAGTCCGAGCGTTGTTGGCATCCATGATGTCAATTTTCGAAGGAGGTTTGAGCCCACCCTCATATCACTTTGACCGCTAAGAACCGCTAACGGATCAAGGCGGCTTGCCTTCCACGCAGGGAATGCTCCCGACAAAAACACAACAAGCATCGTCGAGCCAATGACCGTTAGAATCACTGAGGAGGGGACTGTTCGCTCGACAATCGGTACGCCAACCAAGTCTTGGTAGAAATCCAACATTCCATTCATGCCCACAGGCCCAGCCAACGCTCCAAGTGCACAACCGATGCCGCCAATCACCAGTGGCGCAGCGAGATAGCCGGTCATAAGCGATGAGCGTTTGACACCCAATGTTCGCAGCACTGCGATCTCCTTTGCTTGGCTTTGCACCAAGCGCTGCAGACTCAACACAATCGTGATTGCTGCGATTGATGCAATCATCACGGTGAACGGGACGGTTGTTCGCTCGGTTCCTTCGAGATCTTGGCGCATGACTTCAACGGGTTCGTTCTGTCCGCGGTCACGCACTCGAGCATCGAGTTCTGATTCGACAAGTGCTGTATCGACCAACAGCTTCACAGCATCAATTTCCTCACCCTCATATTCGCTTGTGTCTGGAAGGTCAAACGAAGGGGTTCCCTCGACATCCAGCATGATGATGTTGCTCATACCGACGGCTTCGCCGGTCAATCGAGCCATTCCAGCATCGGAGAGGTAGCCCACCACGTATTCGCCTGATTCAGGAGGGAACAGCGTCCCCTCAGGTGCCATGATCACATGCAGAGGATGGTACCCCATTCCGACGAGGGTGAAATCTGCGGTTGCATTTCCTGCACCAATGCTCACCGTATCTCCAAGACTGAGTTCAAGCGCCTCTGTGACGTGAGCATCGATGACAATTTCATCAGCAGCAACTGCCGTTCTGCCTTCGGAATGCCCTTCAGGCATCCATACACGGTCAGCATTAGCACCATCAGGAATGCCGTGCCATAGAGAATTGATGATGTGTTCACCGGTGTCGTTGGTGTGGAACATCGCGCCTTGGGCAACGGTACGGCCTTCACATGAATCAAGAGACTGAGAAACCGTTGAGGAATCCCAAGCAGTTCCCAATGCTGCACAGAAGGCATTGACTTGTTCCGAGGTCCATGCAGCACTGCGATTGTCAATCCAAAGGTCGGCAAGATTCGTACCACTTTCATCATCGGCTTGCATGGTATCGTACATGCCACCGAGGTTGTGAGCATAACCACCAAAGGTAATGCCAGCAAAGACACCGACAAACACCATCAAAACGACGGCCAAAAGCCGCAGTTTGGTTCGCCATAGGCTTCGAGCCAAGCGCTTGTTCAAGAGAGCAGACATGGTAAACCCTCACTCAGAATCGTTGTTGGTTTGTTCGTCTGAGACAATCTTTCCACTGTCAATTCGGATCACCCTGGTCGCATACTTGACCAATCCTTCGTCGTGGGTGACGAACACAGAGGTGATGTTTTCTTGCTTGCATGCACTCACCAGGGCTTCCATAACTTTGTTCGAAGTCTCGGTGTCAAGGTTACCTGTGAGTTCATCACCGAGTAAAAGGGTTGGACGCTTAGCAATGCTCCGTGCAATCGCTACTCTCTGTTGTTGTCCTCCGCTGATTTCACCAGGGAAGCGGTCGACTTCGGCTTCTAGACCAACGAGTTTCAACAATTCCTTGGCTCGAGCAGGGTCTTTTTTACCAGCCAATTCTTGGATCAGAAGGATATTCTCAAGAACAGTGAGGTCTTGCAAGAGATTGAAAAATTGGAACACATAACCGATATTTTCCCTACGGAAGGAGGTCATTTTCTCAGAATTGTTCCGTGGCACTGAATCCATGACTTCCGATTTCCCGGATGTGAACGTGTATTCGCCGCCAGTTGGGCTGTCGAGAGCTGAAAGACAATTCAGAAGCGTTGTTTTTCCAGAACCAGATGGGCCCAGAAGAATGACACGTTCGCCTTCATGGATTTCGAAGCTCACGCCATCAAGCGCTTTGACAACGCCAGCAGGTGTGTCATAATGTCGTTCTAGGTTTTCCATTTGCAATAATTTGTTCATTTGTTCACCTTTTTGTTTCAAAGAGTTGCTTAAACATCTCAAAGAATTTCTCAACCACCTGTTGCTCACCTAAACGCTTTTCTTGCATTTCTTGCATTAGCCACACCTCATATTCGGTGTTCATCCGAACGAGCACATTGAGGGGTACATCATCACGGATCGCTCCGATTTCCACCCCATGTTCGAGAATGGCCATAAGGTCTCCATACTCGCTCAAACCCTCACATACAGCGTTCAACTTGCGGAAAATGGGGTGATCGGTACCCAGCAAAACCAATTGACGCATGAGGGACATGAGCAGTGGATGCCGAAGAACATCATTCCACTGCTTTGATGAAATCATCTTGATTGAATTCCAATAGGTTTGCACGTCATCCCCCACTGGGAATGTGGTATAGTCAAAACCAAATCGTCCTGTTGCATGAGCAAAGGCATCCAGAAAACACGTGATGAACAGGTCTTCCTTGTTTTCGAAGTAATAGTACATCGAACCTTTCGAGATGCCAATTTTTTGTATGATTTTGTTGTACGAAGCGCCTTCGAAGCCGTGAGCAGAGAATTCTTCCTTAGAAACATCAAGAATCCTCGTTTTGAGCGATTCTTCAATGGATTCATAGCGTGCGAGAGGCATTCGACCAATCGGTCCGACCAGCCGGTCGAATATAAATCCGACCCAAGAAAAAAAGGCCACAGAAGACTGAAACAACCTCTGGAAACGCCCCCTCATGAAGGCAAGCAAATATACCATGCGCCCTATGGCCTGCCGTATGAGAGAAATCCATCTGCGATGGACGGCCGAGACCGTTGCCAATTCCGAGTACGCTCCAATCGCCAAAATTGCGCATTCCTTGGAGGTCGTTGGCCACTTGGACATCGGAGAAGACGGTATTCGACAATTGATCCACGCCTCTTTTTGCGAAGGTCGCGGCCCGGAAGACCTCGATGCAGTCCCGTTTCTCAAGGTTGAAAGCGTGCTCGGCGTAGGCGACGGCGGGCACATCGTGGTGTGGAACTCACATCCACTTTCCATCGCCGCTATCAAGTTCGAAAACATCCACATCCTTCCGCCTTACACCTACGGTGGTGAAGGGATTTCAATCAAAGTTCGAGGCGTCCCAAGTGGGATCTCGAGTTTCTTGAAAATTGCGAGAAAACTCCTACCTCCAGATGTGGTAAAGGTTGTTGAGATGGAAAGCAGCAAGAGCATTGTCGAGACGTTGTTAACAGAACGTCAAATTGAATGCATGAAAGTCGCCGTTTCATCGGGGTATTACGAGCACCCTAAGAAAATCAACCTCCGTGAACTTGCAGAGTTGATGGACACGCCGCGTTCAACCCTCCAAGAACACCTCAGCAGGGCCGAAATCGCTCTCATGCACTGGGGTTCCGAGCAATCCAACTGAACGCCTCTGGGTGCGAAACCTTGAGAATAGGGACCGTTTGGAGAAAGCATGGACAAAGCAGAACGGCTCGAACGCCTGTTGCCCAACGGGCGCGGTGTGTGGATTCCAATCGACCACGGAGCCTCTGACTTTCCAATCCCTGGGCTGACCGACACAGAGGGCGTCATCAGATCGCTTGTTGCTGCAGGTGTTGACGGCATTGTGGCTCAAAAGGGCGTCGTGAATCACTACAACCACCTCTGTGAGGGGACATCCACTTCGATGGTCATTCACTTTTCAGTCTCCACCCGACATGCAGGATCCGATGCTGCAAACAAAGTCATCGTCGGTCACGCAGACGAAGTCGTTCCAAGAGGCGGCATGGGGGTATCGTGCCAAGTCAACATGGGGAGCCCAAATGAAGCCTCCATGATCGAGCGCATGGGCCAATTGAGCAGAGAGGCGCTGCACCACAACCTACCCATGTTTGGCATGGTGTACGCCCGTGGTGAACACTTGAATCCAATTCAAGGCGATATCACACACTGCAATGCTCACGCGGTGCGTCTGGCTTTCGAATTAGGCTGTGATGCTGCAAAGACCGTGTGGACGGGTGATGCTGAGTCGTTCAGTCAGATTGCCAATGCCGTACCAATTCCAGTTCTGGTCGCAGGGGGACCTTCAACAGGTGACAGTGAAGGCATCCTCACGATGGTTCGCTCGGCGCTTGATGCTGGAGCATCAGGCATCTGCATGGGAAGGCAGGTCTTTGCTCATGAAAATGTGGAAGGGATTGCAAAAGCACTTGTCATGCTGGTCCACCAAGATGCATCGGTCGCCGATGCGATGAAGGCTTGCAACCTATGAGGCGAGAACATGGAGATTTGGCTCGATGTCCGAACCCACAGCAGCGGGGATGGGCCCGTTCACGAGGGCGTAAATCGCCTCATTGACGGTACGGAATCCTATGTGGAGGGCAGCAAACTCTACCTTGACAAGAACATGGTCGGAGCTGCCGTCCACGTAACAGACAGTCGGGATCAAGAAAAGGCAAAATCACTGATTGGTAGCGTTGGGTGGCTCATGGTATCGTTTGAGTCTTGGTCGATGATTCCTCTTGAAAATCTCATCGCAGCAAACGAAGGCACACCAACAAGGATTGCTGCTGTAATGACAACCCCTGCACAGATTCAAGGAGCAGCTTTTGCGCTTCAACAAGGTGTTGACGCAATCGTCATCCCTGACGAGCAGTCCATGCTCGAAGCAGCCTGTATTGCAAAAGCTCAGCGCCTCGAACTGCACGGCGAAGTTGCCGGCGCTCCAGAACACAACGCAACGACATTGTCCCTCTCTAAACTGAAGATCAAGTCAGTCGAAGAAGGTGGCATCGGAGAACGCTACTGTATTGATTTCACTTCCATGCTGGAACTTGGCGAAGGGATGCTCGTTGGCTCAAATGCTTCCAGTTTCATGCTCGTCCACGGAGAAACTGTCCCTTCTGAATTCGTTCCATCAAGGCCGTTCAGAGTGAATGCGGGCTCACCCCAATCGTATGCATTGATGGCAGATGGAACGACCAAATATTTGGCAGAACTAAACTCTGGTGATTGTGTCACCATCGCCAGTAAACAAGGCATGACTCGCCAATTGGTCATCGGTCGACTCAAGATTGAACAACGCCCCCTTTTATTATTCAGGTGGGTGGATGAAAACGATAAAGAGGGGCACATGTTCCTACAGCAAGCAGAGACAGTCCGGGCAGTCGATACAATCGGGAATCCAGTGTCAGTAACATCGTTACGAACTGATGACGAGATTCTTGGTTGGGACGACGACGGTGCTCGCCATATCGGCGTCACCATCTCGAGCCTCGTCTCTGAGAGGTGATGATTTGGCGGTACTTGGAAACGGCAAGGCACATGGTGCCTGCAGTCTTCTTCACGCGGCAGGATTAGGCTATGGCGCAAGCATGGCCTTGGACCTCCCAGTGGCAGTTCGCCTCCTCGATTCACCCAGCAAACGAGCACTCGATGACCCTGATGGTCTTCTCGATGGTGTTCTAAAGGCATGGACCGATGCTGGCCATTCACTTCCCGAAGGGAAAACAGCAGAAGACCTCCACTGGGCGGTCGCTTCGAAAATACCACCTCGTCAGGGCCTCAAATCCAGCGCTGCAACCTCGATTGCTGCGCTCCGTGCCCTCGCAGGAGCAACCTCGACCGAACTTTCTGATGCAGACATCGTCGGACTTTCCGTCCAATCACAAATCCTCGCAGGTGTGACCCTCACGGGCTCAGTTGATGATGCATGGGCGTGTGCAACGCCCGGGTGGAAACTCATCGATCCGCAGGCGGAAAGCATTGAGGATGGCGTCCTCATGGAGAGCAGTGGCCCGAACGCCGAAGATTGGTACCTGTTGATTGTATGCAGAGGCGATCGTGGACATAAGCCCACTTTGGAGGAGTTCGTACCCCATCAAGACACTTTCCGACAAGCCTTGAGCGCCCTCCAGGAAGGAAGGGAACTCGTGGCGTTGACTTGGAATGGTCGGGCGATGCTCGGCGTCCTTGGCGATGTTACAGGCAGAAAAATCACCAATGACTCCTTGCTGAATGGGGCGCGTGCTGCAGGAATCTCCGGCTCAGGAACTGCCCTTGTGGTCGTTACGCCAAAGGTTAGCAAACCAACCTGTGAGCGACTGAAAAACTTCTTTGAGACAAGGGTCAAGGGCGTGACGGTGATTGAAGCCTCTTTCCTAAACGGTGAGTCTGTCGAGTAAAACAGCATGGAGAAGCACGCACCTTCTTGAAGGAAGCGCCGTTGGAACAATTGAGTCACATGCAAATGACGCTGGGTGAACACCTTCGCTTGACCCTGTTTGGGACAAGCCATGGGGCCCGCGTTGGGGCGATTCTCGAAGGCGTTCCAAATGGACTCCTTGTTGATGATGCAGGCATTGCAGAAGCCATGGCCACCCGTAGGCCGGGTGGGCGCTATGCAAGCAAACGCAAGGAACAAGATCGCGTCGAGTTCCTAAGCGGCGTCGTTGAGGGAAAAACCACTGGCGGGCCCATTGAAATCTCAATCCAAAATCAAGACGCCAAGTCAAAAGATTACAATTTCCTCCCTCATCATCCACGGCCAGGGCATCAAGACATGGTGATGCACAAGCGAACAAACGGTGAAGCCGACCTCAGGGGCGGAGGGATGTCCTCTGCAAGGCTTACCGCCCCTCTCGTTGCTGCTGCCGCATTTGTAGCCCCGTTGCTGACCCCGCTAGGAATCAAAGCCGAGGCACAGGTTGGTGCCATCGGAAACGTGGAGGCTGGTGAAATGGAGCTCCAACCAGCACGATGGTCCACCGATGCCTGCAAAGAAATGCGCTGTAGAGATCCTGAGGCTGCTGAAGCGATGGTCATCCTCGTTGAGTCTCAACGCATGAGCCTCAATTCAATTGGATCAAGGGTCGACCTTGTGGTCACAGGGACGCCGCTCGGCCTTGGCGAACCATGGTTCGATGGAATCGAACCTGCCATGGCTCGAGCCATGATGTCGATCCCCGCCGCCCGTGGAGTTACGTTTGGTCGTGGATTCGACGTCGTGAACATGACGGGGTTGGAACATAACGATGCATGGGGGGGCACTCCCGAATCGCCAACACCGATGGGAGATCGACCTGATGGGGTGCTGGCAGGGCTTGCAACAAGCGCCCCTATTCGTTGCTCTGTTGCGTTCAAGCCGCCCTCAAGCATTGCCTCTGAACAAAAGACCCTCCACCTTGAGAGCGGGGTCATTGAGCCGTTGACCGTCAAGGGACGTCACGACCCTGTTTTGGGCCCGAGGGCTGTTGCTGTAGTTGAAGCAATGGCCATTCTTGTCTTGACCGATTTAGCATTACGAGGGGGCTTCCTCGATGAGTGAAACCATTACGGTTCACAAATTCGGAGGCTCGTGCCTTCGTGATTCTTCCGACCTTGATCGAATTGCTGAGGTTGTTGGTGATTGGGATGGTCGCGCAGTGGTCGTTGTCTCTGCTCTTTGGGGTACAACAGACCGCCTCATGCGGGCAAGTAAGGAACCAAGGTATGCAAGCCGATTGGTCAACGATTTGTCCAGTCAACACCTTCGATTTGCTTCTGGGTTGCTCACCAGTGAACTGGGACCATTGTTCACGAAGGTTCTGAACGGCATAGAACAATCCCTCGTCGAACTGGCAAGCCATCCAAGCGACAGAATAGCAGTCAACCGACTGCTTGCCGCTGGAGAACGACTCTCTGCCTTGGTTGTGGCTCATCGACTCAAACAATATGGAATCGATGCCCATCCGGTCGGTGCTGAGGATATTGGCCTTCGGCTGAATGGAATCAACCGGGCACCAACCGTAGACCTTGAGGCGTCGATGAAGTTACTCGATCGAACTTCATTGCAGGGAACGCCTGTCATCACTGGCTGGTTCGGTGAAGGAAAGGACGGCGAACTGGCACTGCTCAGTCGAGGCGGCTCCGACCACACTGCCACTTCGATTGCTCGAATTGTTGATGCTCACAGAGTAATCCTGTGGAAAGACGTAGCCGGGATTATGCCACTGAACCCAAGGTGGGGCATCAAAACTGAACCACTCGCCTACCTCGGGTACGGAGAGGCATTGGAACTTTCTCGGCTTGATACGCCCATTCTTCATCCTGCCACTGTCGAACCGTTGACTGATACAGGGATCCCACTCGAAGTACGCCACCTCCACGGCGCATTCGACACGAGCACCTCAACCGTTGTTGGCCCCGACTTATACCAAGAAAACGCCATCAAAGCCATCGGGTGCATGCCAAGCGTTGTTTCCATACGCTGTCAGAGTAAATCCTTGGAACAACAAAGCCGGCGCCTCGGTGAGGTGTTGCTCCAGTTCGATGAGGAAGGAATCGCCTGTTGGCACCTCGACAGCCAGCCAGGAGACATTCGCTGGATTGTATCCCAACATGACTCGTTGGTTGCAACGAGGTTGATTGAATCTCAATTTGGTCCTGCAGACCTCGAAACCCACACAGCAATCCTTTCGCTTGTTGGGAACCGTGAAGAAGCTCAAGAGGCATTAGATGAAGAAAGAGCGAACGCCATGGGCATTGAGATCCTTTCCGATACTGGCCATGCAGTTCGCATGCTTACACAAACAACTGACATGGCCATGTTGCTCAAGGAATTAAGTCAACTGTGTGGCTTGAAGCACACCGTGCAGACACGAAAGTGAACTTCACTCTGCTCGCTTTTCACGGAAGTTCTGCAAGTGAGTTGGAAGGTTTAGAGCGAACAATCCACCGACCACACAGAACACGAAGAAGGTCCCGAGTGCCACACCGTACACGGAGATGAGTTCAACTGACTCTTCCATTCGAAGGGCGGTGTCTTTTGAGAAGATGCCAACAAAGAACGGGAGAATGGTGTTTGCGGAAAGCACAACTGTCGCAAGGACAACGGCAATGATTGGGTTGATGATGAGGGAACGATGGTATTTACCAACGATTTTCTGAGGGTTCATCACATAAACTTCGTTGGTGCGAATGCTCGTATCGAGCATTGAATACCGAAGAACACCGTTGCTGAGTTCGAAGTACATGATCAAAAGAACAGCATAGACGACCACGAGTCCCGAAAGGAGGAATGGTTTGTCTTGCAAGCCAAACATGTCACTCGAAAGGGTCACCTTGGAGGACGCAAAACGGAGAATGGCGAGGATGAACATGAGGTTGCTCACCAGCGTAAACCTTCCATCGCGTTGGAAGGTACCCCAGAAGCCAGTGCCTGTTGCAGCCACGATGAGAATCAATTGAAGAACAGTCGCAATACCAAGGCTTCCAGTAATCATGTACCAGATTGTGCCTTCAGGTGGCGAAATCATGTAGGTCAACATAGCAAGTGCAACGAGCACCCCATAGACGACCAATTGTAAGGTTTGAACCCACTTTGCGGGTGGAAGGAACTTCGCCTTTGGGACAAGTGGTCCGCCGAGCAGGCTTTCGATGAAAGATGGAATCTCGACGGTCGGAATGGCATCCTTAGGGATGTCACTACCTGCACCAATTTGACCTGCTGCCTTCTTTCGGGAAGGTGCGGATGATCGAACGGTTTTTCCATCGTAAAGGTGGGCAGTATCGCTGGATGGCTTGCTTACAGTCATCGTATCACCTCAGAATCCTCGTGCTCCAGCAAGAGCGGTTGAAAGGAGCATATCTGGCTCCCAGTCCATGATGTTCACACCGAGTCCACGCAACTCACTGATGAGTACGTCTCGCTCGGTCTTCATGACCTCATACCCGGTGCGGTCGATACGGCGTGCATCAAACTCGAACTCAAGCGATGAGGGGGTAAGGACGGTCACATCAAAGTCACGTGCTCGGAAATCCCTGAGCGCGTTGACGATGGTTGGATCGTCCTCAAGATTGGAAAGGAAGATGATTGGGCTTCCCTTGTTGATGTGTGGTAGAATACGGTTCACAACCACTTGCAGTGGAATGTTACCGCGGGCAACGGCCCCAGCAAGTTTGGTCAGGATGACATAGAGTTGTTTCTTGCCCGTATCACGGTCAACGCTGACCACTTCGTCACCGTAGACGATCACACCGACGCTGTCACGGCGGCCAAGGAAGTACTTGGCAAGCGAAGCAGCTGCTCGAGTGGAATACACGAGTGCATTTCGAGACACAGGCCCGGTTTCTGCGACTGAGCGGGAATCAACAATGATGATGATGTCCGATACAGCGTCACGCTCACGCTCGTTGACCATGAGTTTACCAGATCGTGCGTATGCAGACCAGTTGATGGCTCGGAAGGAATCACCTTCGAAGTACTCACGAAGGGAGTAAAATTCTGAACCAGGACCGGGTTGACGGATGTTGACCGCACCAGTGAAAATCTTCGGAACACGGGATTTGACGAACGTTTCTTTGAGGTCTTCCATCTTTGGGAACACAAGGAAATCATTGTAGACATGCAATTCCTTTTCCTTGTGGAACAGACCAAACGGGTCTTGGATCCTGACAGCCACAGGACCCACGCTGTAGAAGCCTCGTAGAGGGCATTCGACGGTGTATTCGATGAGGGTTTCACGGCGAGGTCCGAGTTCCATCAAGATGTAATTCGCACCATCTTTGATGCGCATGACCTCAGGAACACGGTCGCGTACTTCCAAAATTTTGGCGAGTGATGAATGATTTTGCATTCTCAGCGTGATGTTTAACTCACCATCTTCGAAAATCCGGGCGCTTGAGAGTTTACGCATGGCAGTCACGCTGCCAAGGGCCACTCCCTCTTCACCCGTCCATTCATCTGCGCGACGGCCGCTTGAAGCGACGTCTGCGTGACCGCCAAACAAGGCAGCCCAGGTGAGGAACACGAAGATGACAACCGCAATTGTAACGAGTTGGGAGTTTCGCAAGGTTAACCCAAGCAAATACATGGCAACAGCCAAACTTCCCAGCATAGCAGATTTACGGCTCCACATCAATCATCACCTCAATTCAAGTAACGTTGGTCAACTCAAACGGTTGGCACAGGAACTTCTCGTAGGATTGCTTGAATCACTTCACCAGCTTCAAGGCCCTTGATTTGATGTTCAGGCTTGAGGATGATTCTGTGCGCAATAGCAAGTTCAGAGACAGCCTTGATATCGTCAGGCGTGACGAAGTCACGACCACGAAGGGCTGCTGCTGCACGGGAAGTCTTGAGCAAAGCTTGGGAACCACGAGGCGAAGCACCGACAAGAACACGAGGATCTTCACGGGTTCGGGACACGATTTCGACCATGTACATACGGAGCGCTGGGTCGACGTACACGTCTTCACAGGCCTGCTGCATAGCGATCACACGTTGTGGGTCAGTGATGACATCGACATCGACTGCGTCCTTACCACGTGAGATACGTCGGCGCAGAATTTCGTCTTCGTCAGCACGGTCAGGGTAACCTACGGACATCTTGAACATGAAACGGTCAAGTTGTGCTTCAGGAAGCGGGTAGGTACCTTCTTGCTCGACCGGGTTTTGTGTGGCCATAACAATGAATGGAGCTGGGAGTTTGTGGGTCACCGTACCAATGGTCACCTGCTTCTCTTGCATAGCCTCAAGCAAAGCAGCTTGGGTCTTTGGAGGAGCACGGTTAATCTCGTCAGCAAGGAGAAGGTTACAGAACAAAGGTCCTGGCTTGAAGGTAAACTCCCCTTTCTTTGCGTCGTAGATGTTGGTCCCTGTGATGTCAGCAGGGAGCAAGTCAGGCGTGAATTGAACACGCTTGAAGTCACAACCAAGCGCATCAGCGAAGGTGTTGGTCATCAGTGTCTTTGCCAAACCAGGGTAATCTTCGAAGAGAAGGTTACCGTTCGACAAGATGTTGATCAACACATTGTCGATGACGTGAGGCTTACCGATAATCACTTTCTGCACTTCAGCAGCAATCGCTTGAGAGATTGCGCCGACGTGGGTCAAGCGGGCTTTGACCTCGGGGCTGGCTTGGTGCTTCGGCTGGGCCGGAGCGGCCGGTGCTGCTGGTGCAGGGGCTGGAGCCGCTGGTGCTGCTGGAGCAGCCGGCATTGGTGGTGCTGGCGCTGCTGGTGCGGCGGGGGCGGCTGGAGCCACAGGCATAGGCGGCGCTGGCGCGGGCGGGGCTGCGGGTGGGGTAGGGGGTTGCATGTCTATATTCCTCCAAATTTCAATTTCCCCAACGCCTAATATGCGGGATTAACTCTCGCAATTCGTCGTTGGAGTAGATACGGGTCGAACTAATGAGTTCCACCAGTCGCGGATCACGCACCATCTGCATGATTTCCGCTGGGCTTTTGCGCATGAATTCATCACGCGTCAAATCGTTGAACTGGCGCACCTTCGAGAGCAAAGCTTCCCGTGTGCGCATTTGGTACTGAGCAGCATCGACCTTCGTCGGGCGCTCTCTGAACCGTGTCAAATCGAAGACGTGACGCCAGTTTTCCTTTTCTGGAACCACCATGATGGCGATGGCGAGCAACGCAAACAGGTTGAGAATGATGAGCCACTTGAGAACGACATCGCTGGTTAGGAGGACGATGGCGCCCATTGCTTCAGTGAACGGGGAGGAAAGTGCGCTGACAACGTGACGGCTTTCGTCGAACACGATTACGAAGTTGTCATTGAAGAGCCTCACCTGGCTCGAAATTTCATTGTTGTCCTTTTCCATCATGTCTTGCATGAGGGCTTGGAAGTACTGCCCATTCCCGTTCCATGTGGTGTCGCCTTGTGCATCGGAGAGGCCGTTGGAATCGGAGTTCCAGCAGTTGTGCCCTTGTTGCACATAGTAAGGTGAACTGCATTGTTGGTAACCGACCTCTTCTGCGATGTCTTTGTCCCACAGGTGGTTGGCAAGAACGGAGTGGTCGGCGACAAAGACAATCGATCCGGTGACAGACACTTCGCCCTGCCCTTCAGTCGTGGTTTCATCAAGGACTGTAATGCCTGGATAGTCAATACGAACAATGAGTCCGGTCTTTCCTTCACCAAGCGTTGGGTTCTTGTCGCTGTTAATGTCGAGGTTGCTGGAGTCGGTCACAATCACTGCAGAGGTGGACGCTGCAGCGAGCACATTGACGTCTCGGTTCGTGTCTGTTTGGTCATCGAGGACTTGGATAGCGGTTGGGCGGTGGAAAAGGACTGGCAATCGGCAGTTATCGTAGACACCGATGTCGAGGTTTCCTTGAGAGCAAGGAATCAATCGCTCATCACCCATTTCAGTCACATTTGCGCGGAGGCTTGCGGCAGCCCACAATCGGCGGTAATCGCCAGGTTGGACTTCATCAAGTTCGTTGGTCATCTCGTAGTACCGTTGATCGTCGAGAACCATGTCTCCGAAGTACTTGACGCCAAATTGGTCGGCAACAAGTTGAGCGTTGGCTGAGTTGGCTGCTAGAATGACTTTTCCGCCTTTCTTCGTAACGAAGTCATACATGGCAGAAGCTTCCGCAGCATCGAATGGCTTCTCGGGGCCAGCAATCACCAGCATAGTACGGTGGGGGTCTTGCCAATCGTTGACAAGCATTGGCGTAGACATTGTGTTAGCGATGGTGAAATCATTGCTAGCGAAATCCTCCCGCATGGAAGTTAGTTGCTGGTTGGAATAAGCATCATCCGAAGTTGAATAGGGGGACAGAACGGTCTGCTTGTTGAGGCTGACCAATCCGATCAAAGCGACGGAGACGACGAGGGAAGCCATAAGCCCAACTTTGAGCCAGGATTCGACGGAGAGTTTCTTTGCTTCTGTTTCTGCCAATTTTATCCCTCCTTTTCTTCATCTCGCGTTGCATCTACTCGTAAAGACATTCGTCGGAACTTCGCTCCACTCATAATGGTTCTCCATGGGTGCTCCAATAAAAATCGAGAGATGAAGAGGTTGATATACCTCCTGTGAACAATTTTTTGATTGAATTCGGCAGAAGAATGTAAGAAAACTACATTTCGTTCAGTTGAATGTCTTTTTTCGGCGAAGGAGGCCCACCATTGCCACGACCATTATTGCTTCAATCGCTGCGAAGCCGGGGACGGTGTTTGACTCCATGCTCAGACCGTCATCTGAGGCGCTCGAATCATCATCATCATTGTCCCCGTCGTTTGAGGGTGTTGTTCCTCCCTCATATGCAAAGACCTCGACTTCAAAGGTGTCGCTACGGGCAGTCTCATCACCCTCGGAAACCAAGGAAATTGTCACTTCACACGTTCGACGTGGCTGGCTTTCCGAAGCAACCAATGTCAGAATTGCAGAGGTTTCTTTCCCGTTTTGTGCGCCAGTAGGATCAACAACAGTGCCTTCCAGGGCCTCCAATCCTTCTACTGTGAGGTGGGGACAACTCCTGACTTCAGCTGACACCTCCTTGACAGCGTCTTTGGCGTTCCCGAGGTTCATCAATTGAATCGAGATATCGACTGTTGAACCCGCGTAGAGGTCGTCTTCCGAGAGCGTCACTTCTGGCTTGAGGTTGAACACTTTCGGCACTCGGATGGTCCCCTCAATCTCTTGGTTGCCCGTTGAGGTGTCACCGACTTTTTCGTCCGCCGTTACTGTCAAGGTCGATGTGTTGTCCGGGTTGTATTCCCGAGCATCAATGTCGTTATCATTTGAGAGCGTGATGGCGAAGGTTTTGTTTTCACCTGCCGCCACAGTAATGCTTTCTGGGCCATCATAGGTATAAGGCGTCCAAGTGTTAACATCGTACGTCAACTCCAATTCCACTTGGCTCATACGGGTGTTTTCAATGTAGGCGATAATTTCCCCGTCGATGTCCCAATCATCATCCATTTCGATGGTGAACCCACCATCCATGTCTGTGGACCAACCAAGGGTCCAACTCGGGGCTTCAAACTGGTCTTGTGCCGCCGCCGAAGGAGGAAACGTCATGCCGATGAGGAGGAGCGCAAGGCAAAGCAAAACGGATTGGTTTCGGATCATATCATCACTCCAATAAACCCTGAACAGCCCGCTTTGTGAGCACTCGAACCATCGAGCGGCGGTACCGTGGCGGGAGGGCCGTGTTGTTCACGGGCTTCACGCTCTTTTGCACCGCTGTCGAGAGGGCTTTCACCGATGCATTTCCATTCCAGCCAGCCTCTAAAACAGAAGCGACTTCTTCGGGGTGAGTTCGAGGAATTGATTCCAGTGCGGTGGTTGCTACGACAAGCGAGGTTGGATCGCCTTCAACCCACGAAGCTGCGACACCGGCTTCAGGGAAGTCCCAGGAGTCTCGGACTCTGAGTTTCTGATACGATCCAGTTCGCCTGTTTGCATCTTCAGGTAAGGTAACCTTTAGCAAGAATTCGCCTTCTTCAAGGACGTTCTTCTTCATGCCGTCAAGTTGGTAAAAGGAATCGATTGGGATGGTTCTTGCTCCATTTGGACCAATCAAATGCACGCTTGCGCCAAGCACCATGAGCGTTGGAGCGATGTCACCCTGGTATGTTGCAACACAGAGGGTGTTTTGATTTGGAATCACACGGCAATCGGCACCAGTTCCGCAATCAGCTTTGTGACACCAATCGATGGAACGACGCCAGTCTTCTCCTTGATTGTACCAGAAGCACCGAGTATCAAGGCATAGGTTTCCGCCCAAGGTGGCATTTGTTCGAATCAATGAAGAGGCAACCTTCGATGCTGCTTGAACAACCACCGGGTGTACGCCATTTTCTTCCGTCAGGTCGGCGAGCCTCACCATGCATCCAAGTTCATTGGAAGAGATGGAAGCGGTTCCCTGGATCTTCGCGAGTGAAATTACATGCGGCTTCGTGTTGATGTGCCACTTGTAATTGGGAACCAAATCGGTTCCACCAGCAACCCAATCGAAGCTTTCTCCAGCAGCCATCAACGTTGCAGCGAGTTCGCATGCTTCGTCAACAGTGGTGGGGTGATGAAGGGTAAATGGAGGCATGAGCATCATTCATCACCGCCCATGTGTCGTTGTTCCTTCTTGAGCCAAGCTTTCCCAGCCAGCCCAAGTTCTGCAAGTTGCTCCGGATCCGGCTCAGTTGCGGTTCGCCACCCTTCGACTTGGTCTTCCAGTGGAAGGTTTGGATCAAATCCAAACAGCACGCCGTTCACGTATGGATTGGTGTCCTCCGAGCGCTGTCGAGCTCGATCTCGGACCTTATGCTCGGCTGCTCGCTTTACAAGAAGGGGTTGCAGTGGCCCGTGTTCGACGCGGGGTGATGTCAAATCCAATGGATCGTCGACACCGGCAGCCTTCATGCCTTTTTCGATGCCTTTGAAGACCACATCGGGCGTGAGAGGCAAGTCCCTCAAGCGGATGCCAATGGCGTCGTACACCGCGTTGACCACGGCTGGAAGCACTGGAAGGAGTGGCCCTTCGCCGGCTTCCTTTGCGCCAAATGGGCCTTCAGGATCACATGACTCGATGATGATCGGCTCGACATGAGGCATTTCGTGGACAGATGGAATCTTGTACTCAAGGAGGTTTGGATTTTGCAGATGCCCTGTTCGGCCATAGACCATCTTTTCAGACAACACTTGGCCCAGACCCATGTGACATGAACCAATGATTTGACCTTTCACAGCCATCGGGTTGAGCGCTTTTCCACAATCGTGAGCAGCCCACACATTGGTGCACTTGATCATTCCAGTTTCAACATCAACATCGACTTCAGCCACGTAGGCGGAGAACGAATATGCTGGGGCAAGACCTGCCGCAGCACCCTTGTGAACGCCACCCATTGGAGGTGATCGGTAGGCACCGCTTGCAATCAGCGCACCCTTGTCTTCCTGAGCCTTGTGCAAGGCTTTGAGATAAGAGACACCAATTGCAGGATCGTGCTTGTAGTAGATTCGACGGTCGTTGAGCACCAAATTATTTGGATGATAGCCCAAGATTTCCCAGGCTGCGTTGAGGAGTTGCTCACGGATTTCGAGAGCGGCCCGGATGGCAGCATTGGCGTTCATGAACGTGACCCTGCTCGAATACGAACCAAGATCGACTGGCGAAGTATCGCTTTCATGGCTTCTGACATGAATCATTGCAAGGGGAAGCGCAAGCACTTCGGAAACCACCTGGGCGACTGCGGTTGTGGAACCTTGTCCAATATCCGCAGCGCCAGTATGGACGGTGACGCCTCCATCCATGTCGACCTGCATGTGAACGGTTGCGTGTGGGAACCGGTTCGGATCCCAGTGAATCGGCAACCCTGAACCTGAGATGAAGAAACCACACCCGATGCCGATGCCTTTGCCAAGCGGCATTTGTCGGAATTTTGAGTCCCATTCAGAGCCCTCTCGGACCTTTTCGAGGGCTTCTCGCATGCCGTTCGAGGTGATTCGGAAGCCGCTAATGGTGCGGCTGTGGGGCGGCAAAAGGTTTGCAAGTCGGAGATCGATTGGGTCGACCTTCAGTTGTTCCGACATCTCATCGAGACCCACTTCCACTGCACACCGAGTGTTGACAGCCCCGTGGCCGCGCATTGCACCCGATGCTGGTTTATTGGTCCAAACACGTGCGCCAGTGTAATGGAACGATCCGAGTTCATACGGTGCAGTGGCTAAGACGCCGTTGTAGTATGAAGTCACGTGACCGAAGGAAGCGAAACCGCCGCCGTCAATCAGCGCATCGATATCGAACCCAGAAATACGCGCCTCTTCGTCGGCGGTCATCTTGACTTCGATGTGGCTTGGGTGACGGCCTCGGTTGATCCAGTACACTTCTTCACGGTCAAAAGTAATGCGAACAGGGCGACCTGATTTGCGAGCGAGAATGGCTGCACACATTTCATGAGGGAAGGGATCGGATTTTCCTCCGAAACCACCGCCAACAAAGGTACGAATGACGTTGATTTGATGCATTGGGACATCCAAAACGGTGGCCAGAGCTCTGTGCGTGTAATGCGGTACTTGCTGAGGCGTGTATAATTGCAGTCGGCCATTCGGATCCCAATGAGCGACAACAGCGTGAGGTTCGGTGAACCCGTGGTGAACACCCGCCATGTTCCACTTACCGTGAGATGAAGCCAATGGGGTTGCCACAAGCGAACGATCACCGAATTCTTGGAAAACTCGCTTTTGCACGTTTGTTCGAGCCAAGTGATACTTGCCTCGCCAGTGAATCGGTTCGTCAGCATCTTCGAGACCTTTCTTGGGATCGAACACTGGCTCAAGCACTTCGTATTCGACCTCGAAAAGGTTGAGTGCTTCCATGGCAGTTGCTTCATCGACGGCTGCGACGCATGCCACGAGGTCACCAACGTGACGGACCTTCTCAACAGCCATTGCGTGCTCGTCTTTTGTAACAGGAAGCACGCCGAATTGGTGAGGTGAGTCTGCCCCCGTTGCAACGGCAAGAACGCCGGGTAGGGCTTCAACCTTCGAAGTATCAATGGACTTAATTTTCGCATAGTGGTGCGGGGAGCGAAGGATTTTCCCAATCGCTTCGTTGGCGAGTCGAACATCGTCTCCGTACCATGCTTGCCCAGTCACTTTTGCATTTGAATCAACCAAAGCTGTTGGCTTTCCGACTGAAGTGCCAGTTCGTGCACGGTCGTGAACATGGGCGCCCGCAGGTTGCGCTTCTTTGCCTCCAACCATTTCAGGAATGAAGTCAAGATCACGAGGTCCCATGGTCGGGTTTGAGCCACCAGAGCCAGGCGGCGGGAACGCTTGCTTACCAGCAACTCGCTTGCCATCCTTCCGGGTGATTTTTCCCGCACCTCCGGGTTGTTGACGGTATCCTCCTGACATCTTCATCACCTTGCATGGCCCGGAGGCATCTGTGGTTCTTCTGGCCCGCTCGGATGTGGGTCTGGATGTGGATCGCTTGCAGGTGCAGCAGGTTCTGCTTCACCACGGTGAATGGCTGCGGCGGCTTGAATCGAATCGACGATTTGTTGGTAGCCAGTGCATCGGCAGAGGTTGCCCTCGATGGCGCATGCCACTTCTTGATCGGTTGGTGAATCGTTCTCATTGAGCAGAGCTTGTGCTGTCACGAGGAAACCAGGTGTGCAGAAACCACACTGGGAGCCACCATGTTCAGCGAAGCAAGATTGAATTGGGGCGAGATGAGCTCCATCCGCCAATCCTTCGACGGTCAAAATAGTCGAGCCCTCAACCTGACCAGCAAGACAGAGGCAGGAGAGGCGAGGTGTGCCGTCAATCATGACGGTACAACACCCACAGGTGCCCAAATCGCACCCACGCTTCACGCCGAGGGTGCCGACCTTGTCTCGCAAGACATCAAGCAACACAGCGTTGGATGGAGCGAGAACTTCAACAGCCCTTCCATTGACCTCAGCGGACCAAATTTCCTTCTTCGCAACAGGAATCATATCAACGTGTTCGGTGCCTACCATGTCTGTCGCCTACGGCGACGTGGGGAACACTGCATATCAACCTAAGGTAGGATATTTTTCACTCATGCTGCCGTCGTGGCCCTAAGGCGTACTGACACGACATCGTCTTGGCCCGCCGGAGGGTCAACCCAATCGGGATCGCCCGGCAAAACCAAGCCTTCCCCAACACCGACGAGGCGACCTGCTAAACTGCGTTGACGAGCGACCAATTGCTCCCAATCCACTTCATCACTTCGCCATGATTGCCACCGCTTGAGAGCTCGCCAACTGACGACGACTTTCGCGAAGAGCTTGAGATGCGCTTTGGCAGAAGTTGGCCACCACACGAAAAAGACACAGAATACCAAGTAGAAAGGTAGGTTGGCTAACGGCTCGAGCAACCAATGCATCTGCAATAATTCATTGATTGGACTGGCATTGTTGAGAAGCAGCCATGTCGCACCCAGGGAAGCAATAATCCACCATATCGGAAAGAACACTATGGCTGAAAGAATTTTGATTGTACCGATGATTGACTTGCCGGCGCCTTTCCCTTCCATTTTCCTGACGAGGAGCGCATTTGCCTTGTATGGGACGATGTTGCCAAGCATTGCGCCCCATGAGATGAGGCCGAACATCCATGCACCAGCCCAAGCCCATGAGAAGAAGGCTTTGACAAACCCTCCAGTTGACAAGCGTTCAGGTCGTGCATCAACATCAAACGGTGTGATGTCTCTGTGTTCGAGCGCCTCGAAATGGGCTTCTGCCTCTTCGACGATGGCCGCTGCCGTTTCTGGCCGGTGTGTGGCCATGAAATCCCATCCAGCCCGCACTCTACGTGCACCAAGCACTGCTTCAGCATAGGTTGGTTTCTGCATTTTTCCCTCACTCATACGTGATCGTTCGGCATAAGCAAGGCTTCGACCTTTCCAAATCAAGGTCCGTTCTCGCCAACTTGTCTTTGACAGACTTGCTCGCTGCAGTTCTGTTCCGATTGCTTCTGTCACATGGCCAACCCATGCACGGTCGTTTTGATCTTGAACCACTTCGTCTTCGACGAGATCGGGGATTGGATCAAACATCATCGAACGTTCGATGACAACCGCCGCACGTTCTCGGAACCGTTGGGAGTTTGAATAATGCAAACCAATCGGAACCAATTGAGGTTCTGGCAAGCCCTTTGACACAGCCTCTCTTCGGGCTGCAAGAAGAATTCGTCCTGCTCCTGATCGTATTTTCTTCACACTGGCATCCGCATGAGTCGTCCCTTCAGGGAAAATCATCAAACGGCCTCCATTTGCGACAACCGATGAAACTTCACCGAGCATTTTCGCATTTCGAGCGCTTGCTCCGGCCTTGTCGTCGCTGTCTTGCGCCCGTTCAACTGGAACGCCACCCGCAGAGCGAAGAATGCGTCCAATGAGTGGAAGTTTGAACAGTGTGTGTTTGGCAATAATGGAAATCTTACCGGGTAAAGAGGCGTTCAGGAGCATGGGGTCAATCAGACCACTGGGGTGCCATGCAATGAAAATGACACCGCCTTCAGGAGGTATGTTTTCGTCGTCAACGATGTTAATTTCACGGAACCAAACGGCGACCAAAGAACGGAACAATCGACGCACAAGGCGGTACCCGCGATTCACCTTTGCCCTACCAGGACCAGAGGGGTCTTTTGGCCAGCGCATGGACGGAAGATAACACCCTTGCTTTTATCATCATCTCCGGCCAACCAGCGAAAAGGAAACGGTTTCTAACCGGAATCCCAATGCTCCAAGCCTGCTCAATCCCAAACGCTCGAGCCATCTTCGGGCGATGTCGCTGACGCATCATCTGCGAGTGCTTTGAAGTCAACACCTGCGAGGGTGCCTTCTTCTTTGTTGCTAATTGCGCCAACAAGCATGAGGACGACGAAGAAAAGCGCCACAAGACCAACCGCTGCAAAGGCCAGTGTTGAGGTCGAAAGACCTTCAGAAGATTCTGCCTGATCGATGAATGCATTTTCGGTGTCCATGAGCATAATGTCAATGGTCATGAGTGGTGTTGAAGCATATCCGCCAGAGTCGTTTGCCTTGATGCCTCGCAATGAGATGGTGTGATTCCCTTCAAGCGTGGTGCCGGGAAGGTGTTCAAGTTGGTGAATGATGTCAATTGCAGTCAATGAACCTGATGTGCCATAATCGAACGTGTGAATGTTTGACCAATCATCACGCAAGTGGTTGCTTCGCCATTGCATGGTTTCGATGCCTTCAGTGGCGAGGAATTCGACCTCATCAAAGGGATACATGTGAATTCGGTTGTCTGCACCAACCTCGGTTTCAATCGTCACTTGAATCATTGAATCGAATTCATAATCTTGTTGAGCAGCTTCCATTACTGCGTCAAGGGCACGGACTTCGCCATGGCCATAGACATTGTTTTGGCGGTTCTTTGGAATCAAATCTTCTGCGCATGGTTCGTTGGCGAACATGTAATTGCACATCCGATATGTCGAGGTTTCTTGCATGATGTTTCGAACATCAAATGGACTCAAATCAGGGTTGGCTTGCACCATCAAGGCTGCCACTCCAGCAGCGCCAGGGGTTGCCATCGAAGTACCTGACATGTCGGTGTATTGATCACCAGTGTTGAAGGCAACAGACATCACATTCGAGCCAACGTACGCAACGTTTGGCTTGACTCGACCTTCTTCAGTCGGACCTTGGCTGGAGTAAACTGCGATGGCAGAGTTCTTGTCGAGTGCACCCACGGTGATGACATCTTCAGCAGAACCAGGCGTTCCGATTTGTCCGGAAACAAAGTTGTTTCCTGCAGCGATGAACAAGGCGATACCAGCTCGTACCATTTCGTTCCCGTAGCGGTTGACGCTGTCCTCTTCTGATGAAGTCCATTCAATTGCACCGGGTCCACCGAGGCTCATTGATGCGGCTCGAATGTTGAATTGGTATCGGTTATCGACGGTCCATTGCATACCTGCCATAACCGTAGCAAAGGAACCTGAGCCACCTGCATCAAGCACCTTGACACCCACAAGATTGGCTTGTGGCGCCATACCGATGTGCTCGTATGTTGGAGCGCCGGTTCCGGCGGTGGTTCCTGCACAGTGCGAGCCGTGGCCTTGATCATCGTAAGGGAACACTTCGGTCCCGTTGGTGAGGCTTGGGTTATTCACTGGGTCATAGAAGCCAATGACTTTTGGATCATAGGTGGCATCGTCATCGTCCAAATCGTCAAGACTTGCATGAGCACCGTCAATCCCTGTGTCGATGATTGCAACCGTTGCACCAGCGCCGTCATAGCCGGTATCGGCCCATACAGTATCGACGCCGTGGAGGACTGCAGCGTCGCCATTTTGTATCGAAAGAATTCCATCGAGTTCGAGCATCACAACACCCGGAAGCGTCGTAGTTTCGAGGATTTGGTCGACGTGAATGCGCCCTGCGAGCGCGTCGATGTGCTTGAGGGTCCACTGGTGCTCATAGCCGACCTCTCGCTCCAAAAGCGAAATGTCATCAGCAGTAGGCGTGTGATCGAAATCCACAATCAGAGGCAAGGTACCGGCCTCATCCAAGAAGAGAGGGTTGTCTTTGTGGAGTTCAACCATATCACCGATTCCATTTGCGTCCCGATCGACGGTGGTTTCGACCCACCAGCCCTCGGTTTCATCGGCTGCTGTCTCGACTGAAACTGGCATTGCCATGGCCATTGCTGGGAGCAACAACAAACTCAAACAGAGCAGCGAAAGGGTGGTTTGGACTTTGGACATTTCAACGCCTCGTGACCACACGAGGTAGGTACAGTTTTTGAAACCATTGAACGAATGTCTAAATCAGCCCATATGGCCTCAGCGAGACTGTTTAGAATTCGTTGTCTAAATTTATCATACGGGTGAATCCTTTTATGCCCAAACAGAGGATATATTTTCATGGCAGCACCACGTAGAAAACCACCCGCAGTTCAAACGAGCGTCATTCAAAACACCGTAAACTCCGGCACATCACTGTTGGCAAATGGTCAAGCAACCGTTCGGCCAATGACAGTGGCGGCACCCGGTGTTCGCATTGATGAAAGCGAGCGTTCGCTTGTTCGCTTCTCACAATTGATCATGCTCGCCATTGCCATCGGTGCGATATGGATCAGCATCATCGGCATCGCGTTCGACGATTCGGCAACAAACGCCGATTTCGCCGTTCTCGCCTTCGGTGGTTTGCTTTCAGCCGGACTGGCCATTGGGTGGATTGAAGTCCAAAGCCGTGGTAATGACCACCAATTGAGGGACGTGCAAGATTACATGCTTGGCGTTGGTTTCTTTTTCGCAACTGTTGGCGTGGTATGGGGTGCTCGGTTTGTCATCGGCTTATTCGAAGGTGGCGATTTCTTCGGAAACAGTGCTGGCGCCGGGGAATGGGCGCCTAACGAGAATGGAATCTACGTCCAAACAATAGCCATGCTTGGCATGATGGCGGCTCAATACGCACTTCTTCATCGTTTCAAGGGCGAGACCAAATTCGGTTGGGCAGTTGCATCCTACGCCCCAATGATTGTGTTGATCGCTGCAGGGATGAACATCTGGCTCAACTGGTCGGACGGTGTCGTCAGTTATGGGATAGGAATCTCCACCATTGTACTCAGCATCGCTGGAATGCAGATGGCCCTAAAGTCAAACAATTCAATCAATATGATCGTCGTTGTCATCGCATCAGGCATTGCCCCGTTCCTGTTTGAGGCCGCCCACGAGGTCAGCCCTGAACAGTCTGGTGGGGCCCTTTCTTTGCTTGTGTTCATCATTGCCATTCAAGGGTACTATGCCTCAAAAGAGGAGCTTCGCTCCGATATTATGCAACGAGCTTCCCTCGTCCTCATAGGGGAAATCATCCTTGCCATGCTCTATGCGAGAAGCAGCGAACTCAATCTTGTGCTTGGCCCCCTCACGACAGAAACCTTGGGTGGACTCGGCGGCTACTTCTCCCTCACAGTCATGCTTTGGGTCGCTGTGTTGGTGTTTTACTTCCCTGCAATGCTGCAGCAACGCCTCCCATGGATTCCAATTGGCCTTGCGTTTGCGTTGATGGTCATTCCGACAGATGAATCCACCCTTCCTTGGTTGATCACGGTGGCCATCCTCCCATACTTGCTTTTGATTTCGAAGGTAACTCGACGATGGGTTGCGAATTCAACACTTGCAATGACGGCTTCTTCGTTCATTTTGGTTGATTTCATCGCCCAAGTCAACGATGTCAGCCAAGTTGACACCTACGGCACCATTGGCCTTCACCTCATCATACCAATCGCCCTCGTTACCGTTTCTGAATTTGCGCTGCGGGCGTCAAAGATTGACATTCAAGTTCACATGCTTGTGATTGGTGCTGTCGCCTTGTCTCGAGCCGTTTTATTCGCAGAGGAATGGTACATGCCTTGGGTGTTCGTGACCTACCTCCTGTACCTCGCTCGACGGGGTTTTGACGAGATTGGAGAAGGCGCTGAACTCGCTGAAAGGTGGAAGGCAACCCTTGCTGCGTTGCTCGCAAACGTCGTGATGATGGCGCTTGTAATTACTGGTAGATTGGATGTACCCGACTTTTTCTCCAGCGAACTTGGTGGATACAGATTGCAAGTCTTTGCCATCGGCCTTCTCTCATACGTCATTCTTCGCTCTGGCCACAAAAAAGAATTCGATGTTGGCATGATCCTTGGATGGGCTGGAAGCGCAGTAAGTGGCGCCCCACGATACGATCCAGCGACAAACACCTGGCAAAAGAGCGAGCCCACCTCATTGGAAGCCGATGAATGGACAGCAAAGCATTCGTGGAGCGCACTCGGTCGAAGTTCGTTGATCATACCGTTCATCATGATGACAGCAGGGATTTTTATCGCAAATGGCATCACTTCGGATGATCAGATTGAGAATTTTGTAACAAAGCCCATCGGCATTCTCTTGCTTTCCGTACCAATTGGCCTCTTGGTTTGGGAGATTCTTGGCCTTGAAACAATCACATCACGAGCACGTTCAACAGCGGTGTGGGTCTTGTTTGGAATGGGCCTCGGCCCAGCCTTATTCATCAATGCATTACGCTCTGAATTAGGCGATATGGCCGGGTATGAGGACAAGTTCTTGCTGCCAGCAGCCCTTCTTCTCGATGCACTGCTCGTTGCTGCACCGCTCGTTGTTGCATGGGCGATTGGCAAGCGAGGCATCGACAAAGCAGGTATTTCTCCACAGGCCGATGCTGCCGCCATGATGGGACTTGTGGCATTGGCATGCCTCGATTCCTCGGGTGGATTGTTGCTCCTCCCGATCATTGGCCTAGCGACCTTCCAATCGGTGCGTTATCGACACAGTCTTCCGTTGATGGTCGCCCCGTTAGCCTTCATTTTCACACAAAACATCTGGCTTGAGTTCCAGGGCCTCGGATGGAAAGCCGTTCAAGTCTTTGGAATTGAGAACTTAGCCGAGCGTTCATGGGCGTTCGGTTTGTCCCGCATCAGCGGCGTCTTAATCATCGCTCAGATGGGGTATGTCCTGGCTGCCCAACTACGAAAGGACCACCCATTGGGGACCAAACCCCTTCCTTGGATTGGCG
Organism: Candidatus Poseidoniales archaeon; assembly: GCA_009887095.1. GTDB lineage: Archaea > Thermoplasmatota > Poseidoniia > Poseidoniales > Poseidoniaceae > MGIIa-L1. The sequence goes on along the minus strand of QXYC01000019.1, from coordinate 22,735 downwards.
CCTGGGTGTGGCTGGCTGTTGGATTAATTGCTGCGTTCCCAGACCTTGACTGGTTCCAATGGATGCCGCTCGTGTTCACGATTGGCTTGATGTTTAACTCCTGGGCGAATGGCCAAGTCCAGTATTTACCTCTGCTCGGTTTGGCGCAATTCTTCTCGTTGTTGCTTGCTTTGAGTGCACTCCCCAACAGCATGGATCCGCTTGACATGTTCTCATACAGCGCCCTCATCACTGGTATCACTGCAATGGCATGGTCGGCGTTGCATGAAAACGGCTTCTTGTATTCCAATACCGAGAAAAAGACTTCTGAAGCAGATTCAATGATGTTGAAAAACCCCTCAACTGAAGAAGCACAAGCAGAACTCAACGACCAGTTCGAGTTGGTTGGTTACCTCGGATTGGCAGGTGCATTTACTGTTCTCTGGGGAATTGGCACCATGATTGGTGCAATCATGCTGACCCGTAAAATTTTGGTTGGCGGGCTTTACAAAATGATCTACTTGGCCCCGCTGGCTCACAGCATTGCGCTCTATAACATGATGGTGCAAGCAGAAATCTCAGATGAGTTTCATTTCACTGCGGTCGGATTGCTGCTATTGGTTGAAGGAATTGGTTTGACCGTGGCCTCGATCAAGAACGATGTCGTCTATGACTACCCTGGATTCGATTGGGAGAGCGATGAATCGTTCTTCGAATTCCTCGACCAAATTGGCCTGATGGGTGTGGCCACAACCATCATTGGAATTTTCATGGTCTTCAATAACTCAGGGTTGGACACCCTCGCCTTCGCCCTCACGACCCTTGTCCTGATCGGCGTCGGCATCCAAGGCTACAGTCCGGATTTCGAAGCACGCTGGCGCCGTGTGGTCGGTGGCTACGGCTCAATTGTGTGCACCTTCATCACCGCACTGACGCTTGACCCGGAAGGCATCATGCAAAACATTGGATTCATGCTCGGAGCAATCGTCACCATCGGTTGGATTTTCATGAGTGGTAATTTGCTGGGCGATTCGAATCAACTCTATGAGGAAGGACACATGCAAGCATCAGTCGAAGCTCAAGCGCAACCTGCCGCAGATGACAAAGCAGAAGAGAATGAAGCCATCGAAGTGGATGAACAGCCTGTTGTCGCACAAAAAGCAACTCCAAAGGCCACACCAAAAACCACGGCGAATGCCAGCCCAGTTGCTGCGCCTGCACTTGCGATTCCAGCACCTGTGTTATCCATGCCAAGTTCACGTGTGAAGACACGCCACGGATTTGAGATTGAACTCCCTCCGAACATGTTTGAAAACATCATGACATCAATTGATATGACGCCTCATGAAGGGTTCAAGCCAGTTGTTTCATTTGGGCCACGCGGCGAAATCATGCTCAACTTTGAAGCCAATTGATCAGTCACGGGTTCTGACGCCTTCATCGCCAGCAACCGTGATTGGTGTCGGTGAGGAGGGGTATGCACCCCAGTAGGCTTCTCTCGCTGCTTGATTCAAGTCCATGCAAGCCACGACATCACCAGGGCGTTCACCCAGTGATTCTGTACCGTTTAGATGTTTGATAATCGGTTGAATGTTTGAGAGGTTAACGAGGCCCCAACCCGTTTGTGTGCAAGGTGCTACGGGAGAAATGGGCATGGTCCCTGAAGTTGGGTCCCAGCCGAGGTCAGGGTACCATGCAGAAAGGTTGAGCGCTTCGCGAATTTGTGCATTATCAACCGAAAAGGAAGTCCCATCAGCCTGTGTGCCGTTGACAAGTTGCTTAGAACGGGACGTGGGGGAGGCTCCCGAAGAAGGATCTTGGAATTCATCTCGCAAGGACTCGAGAACAAAGGACAGAATACCTGCCGTCCGAGGTGTTGCAAACGAAGTTCCTGAAGTTTCATGATAGCCATCGATGTCATCGTGGTTTGGCAACACTTGGGTCCAATCTGCTGAAATATCAGGGTAAGAACCCGACATGATTTCTTTCTGATCATCGCCTTCTTCTGCATAACCTGCAATACCAATGGACCATGGAGGCCCGGCTGTAGCATCTTGCACTGCAGGCGATGGACTGTTGTCTGCTGCACCCGTGTGTATTTTTCCGAATTCGATGACCGCCGACTCAGTCGCTCGCTCAATCCCAGGAACTGGGAGTGACCCCGGCGCGCCAAATGAAGTCGTAATGACGTCAACAAGAGGTTGGTCAGCAGCGGATTGCACTGCCTCGCTCGAAAAGCCTTCAACGAAGTAAATCACGGCGTTCGGGTTTGCGTCTAAAACCGCACCTGTAACGGCTGAACCGTGGCCATCAGATGGGTCATCAAGAATCAGAATATCACTTCCCCCGTCAGGAGAACTGCCAATGATTTTGGTCCCAGGGAAATAGACAATATCGCTGGCTGTGAGGGTGTCCCAACATGCCTCCTTGTCTGAGTCATAGCGTTCCTGCCAACTGCCTTCAAAGGTTAAATCGCAGACTTTGTTGACGCCCAAACCATCCAATAACCACTGAGGATAGGTCTCATTGGTTCGAAAATGATCATGATAGACATTGATTCCAGTATCGATTGGAGCGACGACAGAATGGGCCCGCCAGCCATCTTCGCCACCAAAGACGGCACTGCTCTTTGTTTCAGATGAATCGGAGCTAAAGAAGGACAAACCTGCCACAATTGACACCACGAGAAGCGTAACGAGGAGGACCGCAATCAGTTGTTTCCGTGTCATACGATCGGTCACCTCCTCAACAATGAAAATCGCATCCATCGCATCTGCCATGCCGTAGCGTCCCGGCCGGTTGCAAATGAACCCTACGCCGGTTTGAAAAACCGGCTCTCTGTGCTAGAGGCATGACCGGAGCAGATGAGCGATTGGTATGGATTGACCTTGAGATGACAGGTCTTGACATCACGAAGGAATCCATTATTGAGATTGCCACAGTGGTCACAGATGGAGAGTTGAACATCCTCGCACAGGGCCCAAACCTCGCCGTTCATGTTTCTGATGAGTTGTTGAACAACATGGATGAATGGAACACGAGCCACCATACAGCAAGTGGTCTCGTTGAACGAGTGAAACACGAAAGCGTCTCTGTGGCAGAAGCGGAAGCCCAAACTTTGGAATTTCTGAAAAAGTGGGTCCCTAAAGGCAAGGCACCGTTGTGTGGAAACAGTGTTTGGAACGATAAAAAGTTCATGGAAAAGGAAATGCCAAATCTTGTCGACTACCTCCATTATCGCATGATCGATGTCTCCACTGTCAAAGAACTCGCTCGACGATGGTACCCTCATGTGGAAAGGTACGAGAAGAAAGGGGCACACTTGGCCCTCGACGATATCTTAGAATCCATCGAAGAACTCAAGCATTTCAGAACACGTGTGTTCCAAAATTGATGGCGCATCTTACCGCCAAGACGGTTCAGTTGGGTTCACGCCTTTGTGGGCAGCCATAATTTGAGCAACGACCGCCACAGCGATTTCTTCCGGCGATTCTGCACCGATTGGAATGCCAATCGGGCAGGTGACCTGGTCGAGCATGTCTTGAGAAATACCCTCTTGAAGTGCTGCCTTCTCGAATGCTTGCCACTTCGAGCGGCTGCCAATAACCCCGATTCTTGGGCCATCCTGACCGTCGAGTCGAGCCGATTCTGATTGGAGCGTGGAAAGCATTCCAAGCAAACGGAGTTGGTCTTCTGACCAATCATGTCCAAGCAAAAGCACATCTGAATACTTCGACAATTCATCACCATCGTGTGTGTTCACAAATGTTGATGCGTCCATGTGGAGATGATGCCTGGCATTCGGGAATGTCACAGCATCGCAAAAGTCTGCCCTCGTGTCATGGATGGAATGGTCCCATCCCAATGCATCAAGGGCGGGTGCGATGGCCTGTGCACAATGGCCACCTCCAATCAGCAAGACATGTGGCATCGGAATCAGAACCTCCAAACTGAGGGTCACGCGACCCCCACACAGTGAATCCAACGCTGTCACTTCATAGCCCTTCGCCCCTTTATTCAACCCATAGGTAAGCACCTTTCCAGCAGGCCGAGCATGTTGTCCAAGCATCGATTTACATTCGTTAAGGACCATCATTTCAAGGCCAGCACCGCCAACTGTGCCGACCCAGTGTTCATCACCCGAGCGCATGGCAAGCCTCGCTCCGGTCTTGCCCGGTACACTTCCTGAGGTTGTAACCACGCTCGCAAGCACGACACGCGCACCGTGTTCGAGCTGGGTCAAGGCCCAAGCAAGCACAGCGGCTGTCATGGTGTTGCCTCTCGATGCTTACACATACCATTTGCGCCCAAATCGTATCATCCATCAAGGAGAGCGTGTTGAACTGCAGCCAACATTTCCAAATCATGTGGAGTGTCGATGTTGAGCGAGAGGTGAGGGGCATTAACATCACACGCCTGAGGTCGAATGAGATCCCTCAACGGCGTCGTAGGGTTGGCTGCAAGAATTCGTTCAATATCGGGGTCATGAAGAAGCAGGGGGTGGCCCTTTTTCCCGCCGCATGAGAGGTTAGCCGTCACCTCGTGTTGCATCAATTGAACGGCATGCTCTGTCGACCAACCCGGTCGGTCCACGGGTGCGATGATGACTTTTCGCGGCGTGCGCCCTTTGTCACCCATAAGTGCGAGTAAACCACGTTGCACAGAACCTGTCCGCCCTGCTTCGGGGTCGGGATTGACGATCACTGTTGCGTTCAGAGCTTGTGTCATAACATCGAATTGAAGCGATTGGCGTGTGACAACCACAACTGGTTCACATCCGGCCGCAAGGAGACGCCTCACTGCAAGACCGACCAATGTTGTCGTCCCAACTTCCACCAAAGCCTTTGGATGACCAAGGCGTTTGCTCGCGCCTGCCGCCAAAACGAGCGCTGGACAACCTCTGGCCATAATGTCCGTTTTGGCCGCTGGTCATTCTAGTTTGCTTCGTTCTTCAAATACACTGAATGGTTTCCCACACATGACTGGGAAAGGAGTGGAATTGACGGCACCAGAACGGCGCTCACTCGAGCTGGTGAGAAGCATTGTCGAGGCGAACCCTTGGGCCGAATTTGTCCTTAAGAGCAACTCCTTGGTTCGCATTCGAGTCAAAGGACAGTCACTCCGCTGGTATTTGATTGAAGCACGCTTGCGTGGACCTGCACCACACGAAGCCCTCTTTCAACACCAGCGATGGCAGTATGTGGTCACTGGAGGTGCGAGACGCCGGGATGTTGTCCATACGAATCGCTACACGGCTCAACTTTGTTTGAACACACGACAATCGTCAACCATGCCTTTTGGAGACAAAGTAGCCGCTTTGTGCCTGTCATTGCACAACGATCTCATCACAGCGATGACCATCCCCCTTTTGGCTCAGTTTATTGTGTGCCCGCGAGATGAATTGGCGAAAATTATGGTGTTTCAGGATGAAATGGTGGTGTATCACTCCATGTTTGATGACGGAATCGATCACAATCCTCCTTTCATGGATTTCGAAGAAGGCAATGAACCGCTGTTTGGAGGTTCTGACTTCGGTCACACCGCACAAGAATCGCCAACGGGACAACCACCAGAAGAAGAGTTCTCCCAACCTGAACCGCCTTCATTGACCGACGAAGAACTTGAGGAAATGCGGCTATGGGATGCATATGAACAGCACATGGAGGACCTAGCCAGACAAGATGAATGGGACAATCGACCCGAGGAGAACAGGCGTTGAATCACAGGTCTTTCGTGATTTCACGGCCGATGATCATCCGCTGGACTTGGGAAGAACCCTCGTAAATTTGCATCACCTTTGCTGCTCTCATCAATCGAGCGACTGGATATTCTTCGGAGTACCCATAGCCGCCAAACACCTGCACGGCATCGGTTGCAACTTCCATTGCAGTGTCCGCAGCAAATCGCTTTGCGTGGGCTGCTGATTCTGTGTTGCGAAGACCCGCATCAGATTCAGCAGCGGATTTCCATGTGAGCATTCTCGATGCTTCGATTTTCGTCTTCATGTCTGCGAGCATGAATTGGATGGCTTGGTGCCTGTGAAGAGGTTTACCGAAACTCATTCGCTCTCCGGAGTACTGCAGGGCATGTTCGTAGGCAGCCCTCGCCAATCCTGTTGCATGTGCTGCTATGTTTGGCCTTGACATGTCGAAGGCTTTCATGGCGTTCATCCAGCCACCAGATTCTGAACCGCCGATGAGGTTTTCCGCTGGGACTCGGACGTCATCGAAGTTCATTGAGCGTGTATCAGAGCATCGTTGCCCCATGTTCGTTTCTTTCTTTCCGAGGCTAAAGCCATCAGCATCGCTTTCGACAATAAAGCCCGACATGCCATTGTAACCTGCATCAATGTCCGTTTTGGCAAGCACAAAGAAGAAATCAGCATGGCCTGCACCGGTAATCCACATTTTTGCACCGTTGATGACATAATCATCACCGTCGCGCACAGCATGGGTCTTGCAAGCCGCAAGGTCGGAGCCAGCACCTGGTTCTGTGACTGCATACGATGCGAGCGCACCTTCTTCAGCCACCTTACGGAGCCAGATGTCCTTTTGTTCATCCGTAGCGCCCGTAATGATCGGAGCGCATGCCAACGCCGTTGCATAGGCAGCTGTGGCAAAGCCTGGGTCGCCCCATGCGAGTTCTTCATTCACGATGACATCTTCCATTGAACCGAGGCCCGGTCCACCGTATTTTTCCGGTATATGGAGGTTGAGCAAACCCATCTCATGGGCTGCTTGAATGGTTTCCTTTGGGTAGGTGGATGTTGCATCCCAATGTTCTGAATGAGGGCGGATTTCATCCACTGCAAACTCGTGAGCAAGTTCCTTGAGCATTTCCTGCATTTCATCAAGTTGGAAGTTGACCATGCTTATGGGAGGAGGCCTCCCTTTATGTCTCCATTGATTCAGGAAAATGTGATGAATCCTCGTCGATAGGCTTCAAGGGTCAAAAGGAAGGCACCATAAATGCTGATCATGACCCAACCTTCCCATTTCCTAAACTCGTACGCAGTCCTCATCATGAGCAACGCTGACAGACAACCGATGATGGTGAAAGGCATGATGATGTAGATGATGAGGTCATGCCCACCCTCAGTGATGGCGAGAGGGTGAATGAGGCCCGCAATACCAATGGACAGCAATGGGTCAGTGATGTTTGAACCAATGAGGGTACCGATCGCAACACCTTGACTTCGCTTAGCAGCCATAATTGCAATTGTCAACTCAGGTAAGGAAGTACCTATTCCAGACACTGTCGTCCCAACAACTGCTTCAGGAACCCCCAACTCGGAGGCAAGCGCTTGAGCGTAATGGACAAGTTGTTCTGCTGCAAACACTGCAAAAGCAAGTCCCAAAACAACCATCACAATGTAAGCTGCTGTGGTCCAGTTGGACCCCTGAGTTTCGGTTGGAACAGCGTCTTCCAATTCCTCTGCTTGAATCTCTTTTCTGTTGGTCAGCAACCAGGTGATGTACACCACATACAACGTCACTAAAATACCCGCTTCCCATTGTTCGAGCGTTCCTTCTGTAATCAAAAAGAAACTGAGAATTAGAACAGATAAGAGCATGATCTGGCCATCGCGTTTTAACCACGACTCTCGAATCTTCAAACCTCTATTGACAACGACAATGCCCATGATCAACGTAATTTGAACAAAGACTGAACCAAGAATGCCGCCGATGGCGAAATCTGCTAACGCCGGGTCATCCCCAATCGTGCTCGCCGCTGAACTTGTCACCAAAATTTCTGGCAAAGAAGTTCCGATTGAAACAATCGTTAAGCCGATGACCACTTCTGGCAGACCGCCCCTCCGAGCAAGGCCTTTTGCACCCTCAATGAAGAAATCCGCAGAAAAGATGAGTAAGAAGAGCGCAAGAACAGCGATGCTTACCGTCATGGCAATGTTGTTCGCACTGACTTCTGTTGAAACGAATTTCAAACTAATCAAGCCCAAAAAGAGAGCACCGGTGGTGATAAGGGTCTGAAAATGGACCAACTGAGGGATGCCCATCACTTTCTGTTCGGACCCCATGCCCTTCGCTGAGCGCTCTCCTTCTTCACCCTTCTCTTGGGATACAAATACACACTGGCCCTTCAAAAGGCACATAATCCGGGCACTCCGCCCCCAAAGCATGCGGGGGCGGATTCTCTCGGAATTCGCTGGAACATGGTTCATGGTCGCTGTGGGCTGTGGCAGTATTGCCTTGGGCGCTCCGGGATGGTTGGTATCGCTTGCCTTTGGTGCCGCCGTCACCATGGCAATCCTCGTCTTACAACCGATCAGCGGCGCTCACATCAATCCAGCTGTCAGCATTGCCTTCACCCGTTCCGGACATCTCGAAAAAGCGGCCCTTGGACCCTACATTGCGGCTCAACTTACAGGGGCCTTGACCGCTGCTTGGATGTTGGATGGTATCGGACCGACACAGCTTGCTGATGACGTCAATATGCTCCAAGGAACTGCCATTGAGGTGTTCATCACCTTCGTATTGATGGCCTCGATCTACTGGATTGTTGTCAAATCTGAAACGCATGTTTCGATTGCTTTTTTTGTAGGCGCTACCGTTGCTGTGTTGGCCTATTTCTTTGGCCCGCTCACAGGAGCATCGATGAATCCGGCGCGGACGTTTGGGCCGAACCTCGTCAACGGAATGGCCTCGAGCCTTCCGTTCTATAGTTTTACAACCGTCGCAGGAGCTTTGCTTGCGGCAGAGATTTATGTGCGTCTTTTTGCCTCAAAAAGCGATCAGGATTGAGCGCTGAACCTTACGACTTCGATCACGTGGTCCAATGAGGGGACGGTGAAATCTTCCAAGGGCGGGGAGAAAGGAACTGGCGTATCGATGGCACCGATGACAACCGGCGCTGCTTCGAGCGAATAGAAACTTGATTCAAGAATTCGACTTTGCAGTGTGTGACCGAGTCCTCCGTTCCATTGGCCCTCTTGTAGAATCACGAGCCGTCCGGTCCTTGAAACAGATTCAATGCAAGTTTGAGCATCAAATGGTAGCAAGGTACGCAAATCGATAATTTCCACTTCGATGTCCTCAGATGACAACGCCTCAGCGGCTTGCTTTGCAATGTGAATCATTGAACCCCATGTCACCAGCGTGATGTCTCGACCACCTCGTATGACCGCAGCTTTGCCGATTTTGTGCCTCTTTCCTTCCGCAATGGCCGTTTGCACCGGAGAAGTGTCCACCTTTTGGTTGATGTTTTGCCCCCAGCCTGTCAATCCGCCACCGAGCCCGTACAAGCCAATGTGTTCGAGCATGATCACTGGGTCGTTGAGTTCAGCCGCTTCCATTAGAAGGTCGTAAGCGTCTTGAGGGCAACCTGGGGCGATGACGACCATGCCCGGGTCATTCGCAAACCATGATTCAATCATGTTGGCATGGAAAGGTCCAGAGCGCGTTTTTGCTCCGAGCGGTATACGAATGGTCATTGGGCAATCTGCACCCCAGCGCCATCGTAGCATTGCAGCGTTGTTGATCAGCGCATTGTAACCGAGTGCAGCAAAGCCACCGAACTGAATTTCAACCATCGGTCGCATGCCGGAGAGGGCCGCTCCTGTACCGGTGTGAACAATCACAGCCTCACACAATGGCATATCCACAAGTTTGTCTGCATGGCCGGCATTCTTGAGCGCCATGTTCATTCCAAACGCACCGGCCACTTCCATGTCTTCACCGATGAACACACATTGATCGCCGTGTCGAGTTGCAATGTCTGCCATGGCTTGTTGAATCGCACGTGCGTACGTCCAGCCGCCTGATTCGACGTATTCGAGCGTTGTTTCGCCAACGGCCAGTGGCGCTGGAGCTTCGGAGCCTTCAAACGGTGTCTGAAGACGGTCAAACCGTTGTTTATGCGTTTCAGCATCGTTGAGAGTAGTGACGCCTTTCGTAACCGTTTCAGGATCTGGCCAAGGCATCTCCGTTACCGCTTTGAGTGCCTTATCGACGAGTGATTGTTCCTCTTCTTCCATGTTGGCCAAAGCGATTTCATCCACACCGAGGTCAAGCAAGAGTTGACGGTGGGTTGGAATGGGATCTTTTGCCTCCCAGTACGCAAGCAGGTCCCGGTCCACATACCCTGGCGGTGTGCCAGAGGCGTTCCCGAGATAGAGATCATCATGGTGATGGGCGTGGCCACAGCCGCGCATTGTCTCGACGTGAATGAGGGTTGGACCGCCTCCTTCCATTGCGAACTCTCTAGCCACAGCAGCGCTGGCATGCCAAGCGGCTGGGTCCGAACCATCGATGGTCCATGCTGGGAAGCCCATTGCGACTGCTTTGTCTGCCCATACCTCTACGCCAGATTGTTTTGCTGGGGGGGTATCAAGAGCGATTTGATTGTTTTGAAGGATGTAACAAATCGGCAAACCACGCGCTCCAGCGAGGTTCATCGCTTCCCAAAATTCACCAGACGAAGAAGTCCCTTCGCCAATACAAGCAACATGGAAGCGGTCAAGGTTCTGGCGCCAAGCAGCGAAGGCAAGTCCGGTCATGGTTACGCTTGCAATCGGAAGAGGAGCAGTGGGTGGTAAGACCCCGACGTGCCAGGCACCAACGTGCAAATCTCGACCGCCTGCGCCGTCCCAACCACCGTTTTGATTTGAACCGGCTTTTCCGAGGTTCGCAGCCATGACGTCCAATGGCGTGTCGCCCATGGCAAGACCGAGCCCAATGTCCCGAATCATTGGCGCCACTAAGTCGCCGTCGTATCCTTTTCCTGGGATTGCGTCTCGTGGAGCATCCGGCTGCCGGTGAAGGGCTGTTGCCACAGCAACAACGCCCTCTTGCCATGTGGAGCGGAAGCCTTTGCCTCCGAAGGACCCCCCATCAGGGGTCGCCATGCCTTCTGCGTAGATTGTTTTGAGATGAGCATCGAGTTTTCGGGTGCGGGTCATGGTCCGTTGCCATTCAAGACGCTGGCCGATGCCCACTGCCATGTAATGCGCTAACCTTCGGAAGGTCAGACGTAAATCCACAAGGAAGTGTTGAGCACGGCGATCAAGGAACACATCCATGGTTCGGCGAGGGATGACCTCGACGCCTTCATCCTGACCCATTTTTGCCTGAATTTGTGCCTGAAGCCCTCGGTGGACTGCCTCGATGAAGCGAGTCGTAAACGTGTGCCAAGACTCACCCTCAAACTGCGCAGGTTCGTTTTCAACCAAGACATCCCACACATTTGCAACGAGGAATAAATGACCGTCGTGACGTTGAGCAACAAAGCGCAATACCTCGGTTCTTGCGGCGTCGGCTAGCAGGGGTTGCGTAAAGGTAAGCGGTGCGCTTGCCCTCCATTCTGAACCGTGTATCGCCGGTAAGTCCCCTTGGCTCATGCATCGCCCAATCGACACACGAATACAAAACCAGCGGCCGGATTATCTGGTCACAATTGACTGGGTTCTTCGCTTTCTTGCTCCAAAGCACCGCTCAAAGCAGCCATTGAAGCTCGAGTGATGTAGACCGTTGCAAGGACCGAGGCAAGGATACCGAAGACGAGTAAAGCGCCTCCAGTGGGCGAAGTTTGAACTTCTTGAAGCGCGCTTCGATTGAGGGCGAAACTTCCGAGCACATGGCCGTAATAGGCATAAGCGATTGAATACACAATGCTCGTTGCATTCGAAAGTGTGAACACTCGGAGCGAAACTGGGCCTGCGGACATCATGTAGTTCAGCCATTCATCTGGAATCAATGGAGAAAGCCGAACCAAAATCGAGATTCGCATGGCATCACCTGCCAACGCCTTTTCAACTCGTTTCATCTTCTTATCAGTGGAAATCGACGCTTGGATGGTATCTCGGAACAACCACCTTCCAAGCAAAAATGCCACCATGCCTCCAATTAAAGAGGCTGCATAATTGACGAGGGTTGCAATCCAGAATGGAAAGATGGCTCCTGAAGCAACTTTGAGCAAGGGAGAAGGAATCAACAAGACAATGCTCAAGGCGACAGCCAATGCATAGAAAACTGGCCCCATAGGACCCACGTCCTCAAACCAGCCAATGATCGAAACAGCGTCTTGAAACAAAAGGTAACCAGCAAGCGCACACAAAACCAAAATCACAACACCAAATAATGCACGCCAACGGTACAGAAGCGGTTGATGTTCCCTCATTTGTTGTAAACTGTCCTTTCCGTCAATCAATTGCATCTCTGCAGGCTTTGGTATTGAGGCGAGGGTTTTCATTCCTCTTCCTCCGCCGCAGGCAATGACTCGAGGACATCTTGGAGCATCTGGGCAGCATCTTCCACCTGAGTCATGAGCGTGATGTCAGAAACGGCTCCAGGGCGTCCAAGGTTCCACATGAGATCTGAAACAAACTCTGTGGTTAGCCGCGTCAATTTGAGAACTTCTGGATCAATCAGCGTCATCGTGCTTTCTTGATGAATCGTAATCAGGTCAGGAGATTCATCGAGGATACCATCCATTGCATCTTCGACTTCTTGAGCGAGCCCTTGGGCTTGCGCCTCCAAAATATCTTCCATCGAAGATTTGAATCCTTGGTTCATCGCTGCAAGGGGGGCGTTCGCTTTGCCTTTCCCAAGTGAATCGCTGCGTTTGAGGTCTGAAAAAGATGGTCCCTTTTGCGTAGCATCTGCTTGCCCGTCTGTTTCACCGACTAACTTGTTGAGGGCGAGACGGAGCATCGCAGACATTGTAGAGGGATCCAATTCCTCGTTGACTTCAAGGCCTTCTTCTCCCATCTGCCCCAGAATTTCATTGATGAATCCGCTGTCAATTTTCTCAGGTCCAACCAATCCTTTGAGCATGGGAAGTGCCCACTTGCTGTCGCCCATGGTCATGGATACATCGAATGTTCCGCCGGTGCCACCCCCAGTGTTGACTTCTGCTGGAGGCGGAACGAATTGCTTGCGAGTGTGGCGGTGGAGTTGGTCCACAAGTGCAGACATGTCGATTGGCTTGCCCATTACTTCAGCAACACCTGCTTGAGCTGCGCCAACAAGGTACTCTTGGCTTGTGTTTCTCGACAGAATGACAATGCGGCACTTGAACGCAAATTCGGGGTCAGACATGAGCCTTTGAGACGCGTCAATTGCATCCCCGTTTTTCCATTCACTGTCAATCAGCACCACTTCCGGCATGATGGCTAAAGCAGTGCCTTCGGCTTGACGCAGGGTTCCCGCACGGGTGATTTCAAAACCTTCGCGTTCGAGGGTGTTAGCCAAAAGGCCCCTTCGTCCTTCATTCTCATCTGCGACGATTACCTTGGCCATGTTCTCCCCCCTTTCGTTTACAGGGGGCGCAATTGAGTCTTGAACCTCACGCTTGATTCAACCCAAGCAATGCTGGTTCATCGAGAAGAAGAGAAACGCAACATCCACTCATTGAACGATTTCTTCAGGTAGAGCAGATTGCCATGCGAGAATGCCGCCCTCGAGGTTGTAGAGTTTGGAGCCATCCATACCTGCTTGAATCAAGAGCATGGCCGCGATTTGGGATCGCATGCCGCTCTTGCAGTGCACGACAATATCGTTGTCTGTTGGCAGTTGGGCGATCGAAGAAACCACCGAATCATGGGCCACCTGATGATCGCACGAAGCAACATGCCCTTGCTGGAACTCCATAAGCGAACGTACATCGAGGATAAATGGAGACCATCCATCCGTTCTTTTCGAAATAAAGTTAGCCATCGAGATGCTTTGGAACATTGTTCCGATGGTGGGGGCATCTCCCTCTTCAACTGTGCGCCTGGGATCGGCGACAATGCACCATTGTGGTTCTGCAAACATTGCAGAAACATCATTCAGCGATGTGATGGGGGCTCGATCCTCGTCTCGCCCAAAGGTGAGTTCATTGAACTTCATGGACTCAGCATCGTACAGCAACAATCGGCCGATTAAGGGTTCGCCAAAGCCGATTATCAGTTTCAATGCTTCATTGGCTTGAAGCGAGCCAATGACACCTGGTAAAACACCAAGCACGCCACCTTCTGAACAAGAAGGGACGCTTTCTGCGGGCGGAGCTGTTGGAAAAAGATCTCTGTAGCAGGGACCTCCATTGGAATTGAAGACGCTTACTTGGCCTTCAAAGCGATATATAGAACCATACACCCAAGGCAAGTCGACCAGCGAACACGCATCGTCAACAAGATAACGTGTCGGGAGATTATCGCACCCATCAACAACAACATCCCACCCTTGATTCAAAATCTCAAGGGCGTTTTTAGGCGTGAACCGCGCATCATAGACAACAACATCCACATCATCATTGAGTTCATTGATTCGTCGTTTGGCAGAGTGAACTTTCTTTTCACCAAGATGGGCTGACGAATGAATCACTTGGCGTTGAAGATTGGAGAGCGAAACGATATCGTCATCCACGATGCCGATTCGGCCGACGCCCGCAGCAGCAAGATAGAGCAACACAGGACTCCCAAGCCCGCCAGCACCGATGACTAATACGTTCGATTCTGCCAACTTTTTCTGGCCAGCCGACCCAACGCCCGGAAGCGCCAAATGGCGGGCATAGCGATCTTCAGCGGTCATAAGAATCGCATCAAAAGCCTTGTGTCATTAAAAGACCAATAAACAGAGCGAAAATAACCAAGCCGACGGCCATAAATCCTGTGATAATTCCAGAAATAATCTGAGCTGCCCGTGCAATTCCATGGTCTGAATGGCCGGGATGCATTGATGTGGTTTTCAAAGAACTGTTCGCCATAAGAAGGGAGACAGGGGCAAGGAAAAATGGAAGGAAAAACACGAACCCTCCTACCAAAGATAAGAGCGAGATGACAAGGGCGGCTGTTGCGTTGGTCGATGGTTGTTGCATCATCATCTGCTGTTGACCGTATGCGTTGTTCCCCATCATTGATTGTGGAGCACCCTGCAACATGTTAGGAGATCCTTGCAACATTTGTTCAGCAGGGGCGGTTTGTTGTTGACCTGCCGAGTCCCATTGGAAGCCTTGCGGAGGTTGCTGACCAGGTTGCATGCACCTCGCAGTGGGTAACAAGCAATAAATTGAACTGCGACTTTAGAGATGGTTGTCTTCGAGCCACTTCTCAACATCCATAGCGGCTTGGCAGCCCATACCTGCTGCTGTGATGGCTTGCTTGTATCGTGTGTCAACCACGTCACCTGCTGCAAAGACACCCTCAACAGAAGTCATCGTGTGCTGCTTGTGGACAATATATCCTTCGCCATCGGTTTCGACTTGACCGCCGAGGAAGCCAGTGATTGGTTTGTGGCCGATCGCAATGAACGCACCTGTGACTGAAATGGTCTCGGTACTCCCATCACGTGGATCTTCGAGAACTGCACCGGTCAACCCTTTTTCATCCGACAGCCAGGATTGCACCTGACGGAAGGTTTTGATTTCGATTTTTTCGTGGTTTGCAGCCCTTTCGTACATAATCGTGGAGGCTTTGAACACATCCCTTCGGTGCACAAGGGTCACTTTGGAAGCAAACCGGGTGAGGAAGGTCGCCTCTTCACAAGCGGAATCGCCGCCGCCGACCACCATGACTTCTTCATCACGGAAGAAAGCTCCATCGCATGTGGCGCAAGTCGAGATGCCGCGGCCCTTTTGTGCCTCTTCGCCAGGCTTGTTGAGCCAAATGGATTCAGCACCAGTGCAGACAATCAATGAGTGAGCGAGGAATGTTTCACCCTCGACAACCACTTTGTACGGCCGTTCGGAAAGGTCGACAGACTCCACATTTTGGTCATGAATTTCCAAACCGAATCGCTCAGCTTGTTCTCGAAGTTCCATCATCATCTCAGGTCCTCCGATGCCCTTTGGGTAGCCTGGGAAGTTCTCAATGTCGGAAGTAAGCATCAACTGACCACCGGATAAGTAACCTGCAAACATGAGTGGTTTGAGCATGGCTCGGGCTGCGTAAAGGCCTGCTGTGTATCCTGCTGGGCCTGAGCCGATGATGATGACATTGTGCACTTCGGACATGGTCTTCTCCATCTCACCCTTGGCGCAAGGGGGTGTTTGAAGGTTCGCCCGTGACCTTTGGCAGCATCCAACTCAAACAAGGGCACTAATGGCCGCTCGTGCATGAGGTTCGATTCGAGGAGCGATGTGGCGAGGTTCTGCACCAGGCCCGATGATCCCAAGGCCAACTGGTTTGTTGTACTTGAGTTGTAAATCGATGAGGGTTTTGATGACTGCTTGTCCCATTGCAAGTCCATGCTGAGTTTGACCTTTTTCGATGATCCCCAAGCAAGCAGCGCCCTCCACTTCTTCGTTTGACAGAAGTCGGTCGATTGCAAGTGGTACCTCCATTGCCCCTGGAACCCATACCACTGGACCGATGTTCATGCCAAGTTTTGTTGCTTCATCAGTAGCGAACGCAAGCATTTGCTCAACTTCTGTCTTGTGAAATGAACCACATACGATGCCTATGCTTTTTCCCACTCTTGTCACCTCAGGTATTCTGCCCCATCATCCGCTCAACAGTGGCCACCACTGTCTGCGTCATTGAATCAATTTCGACGTTCACAATATCCCCTTTGGAGGAAGTGCCAAACGTCGTCAAACGAAGCGTTTCAGGAATCAAATGAATGTTGAACGATTGACCGCTGACTTCACCGATGGTAAGCGAAGCTCCGTTCAAGCCGATGTATCCCTTTTCGTGGATGTATTTCATCAAGGAAGCGGGTGCATTGAATTTGAGGTCGACGCCACCCCCAACATGGGCAACATCCTCAATTAAAGCCACATCCATGATATGACCTGAGAGAAGATGGCCACCGAGTTCATCACCCATTTTTAGCGAGCGTTCAACATTGACTTCGTCGCCAACTTCGAGGGTTCCAAGGGTGGTTCGTTGCAAGGTTTCTGGAATGACATCGAAAGCGACCCCCGTTTCGGAAATGTCTGTTGCGGTCAAGCACACGCCATTGAGCGCCACGCTTGCACCTCGAAGCAAACCAGAGGCATCCGGAAGTTGCACGGTCAGTGTATGAACATGCTCACCTTTTACCAGGTTGACAAGCGTCCCTTTGCCTTGCACAATTCCGGTAAACATGGTCAAGCCTCCTTTCCTGCCGCCCGTTCCAATATACGAGCGATGATCTTGCGAGTCCCGTCCAAATCTTCAGACAGGCCTTCGACACGTGTCACCTCGATGTGTTCGTAACCAAGTTCATTGAGCTGGATGCGAATTCGATCCTCTGCATGTTCTTGATCATAGCCCAGCGCAATGATATCGGGATTGATGATTGGAAGAATGTCGAAAATCGGCATATTAGGAGGGTTTCCAACCACGGCGTGGTCAACTGGTTTCAGGCCTTGAACCATGCGCAGTCGGAGGTCTTGTCCGGTAACCGGCTCATGCTTTCGCTTGCGAACCGTATCGTCGTGGGCCACGACAACCGTGAGATGGTCGCCGAGGGCTTTGGCCTGTTCCATGTAATGCAGGTGACCCGCATGCAGGAGGTCAAACACACCAACAGCCATCACGCGCTTCATAACCCCACCTAATCTTGACAATCCGGTCTTGCTCAAGGTTCTACCGGCCGTTTCAAATCTCCAAGGCTTCGATGAGTTGGGCCCCTTCAAGGAAAGGAATGCCTCGCTCCTTCGCCCACGCACGAGCGTCGCTGACCGACAGGGCTTGGTCGCCATCTGGTTGCAACATCTCAGCGCCGATAACAACGGGGGTCATGCCAGCGAGTCGAGCGAGTCCAACTGCGAGTTCTGTGTGCCCTTGCCTTCGAGCAAGGCCGCCTTCAGTCTCTCTGCACACTGGTATGTGGCCTGGCGTCCTGAATTCTTTACCGAGGGCGATTTGAGCGACCTCACCACTGATTTCTGCTTGAATCAATTCTTCCGTGAGTTCTGCAAAGCGCCGAGTGGTTAAGGCACGGTCATGGTCGGTAATGCCCGTGTAGGTATCCCGATGGTTGAGGGAGAGGGTGAAGGCTGAGCGGGCATCATAGCGTAGGTCGTTCGTAACGAGTTGAGTGAGAACGCTGTGCTCTTGGACAAGGGCTGGGTGCGTGTGAAGATCTTGCAGGAAAGGGAGCGAAAAACGCTCGCCAACATCGTGACCAATTGCCAAAAACAGCAAACCACCGCAGTCCAAGCGGAGTTGCCTCATAGTTTTCGGCTCGGCGCACTGACCTGGAAATAAAAGATCGGTTTCTCCTTCACGCTTTTCTGAGTCAAAAAGGCAGACAGGTCGACCGTTTTTGAACGCATCTACCGCAGCTTGCACTCCGCTGTCCATGGTTGATGGCGTACGGGAGGAGTTCATGAAGGGTCGTATGCATTCACCATTAGCAGAAGCGCAAAAATCACATGATTTTGCGGACAGCCAACGGAAAGGGATTATCATAGGATGTCCCTTGGCTTGAACCTGCGGGGATGCCAAATATGCCAGTAAAACTCGGACCCGCAGGCGTGCCATTGTCATGCAAAGGGCGTACAATCGTCGAAGGAATGGACGACATCATCTCTCTTGGACTTGAAACAATGGAAGTTCAAACCGTTCGCATGGTGGCCCCAAACCACTTTGAACAATACTGGCAAGCAGGTGTCTTGGCCAACAAGACCGAATTTGAAATGAACATTCACGGTCCTTACTACTCTGAATTGCTCGGCAATCGAGTTGAGCGAGGCCGCTCCCTTGCCAAGATCGAATCAACGCTCCAAGCCGCTCGAACCATCAATGCTCGCCACATCACCCTCCACGCAGGACACTACGGCGGCATGAGCCCAGGCTCGGCAGCGAATGAACAAGTGGCCAATGTGTTCGCAGGCGTTGTGGATCGAGTTGCTGAGATTTGGCATGATGATGAAGACGAATTCCCTGTATTCCCTTGGATCAAAGATGGAACACCATCCAAGATTGGTATCGAGACATCTGGCCGCCAAGAATTGTGGGGCAGCCTCGAAGAAGTCCTCGAAGTGGTGAACCACGTCGAAGGCACCATCCCTGTGCTCAACATCGCTCACATCCACGCACGAGGCCACGGTAAAATGCGAACCTCGGAAGACTACGGAGAATTGTTTGATCAAGTTCGAGAAACAATTGGAACCAAGGAATTCTACTGTCACTTCTCCGGTGTGGAACACCGAACTGGCAACGCAATGCATTACACCCAGATCAAGAAATCGGATTTGAACTTCGAACCACTGGCAGAATTCATTGTTGAAGACGGCGGATGGTTGGACATCACCCTCATCTCCGACTCGCCGTTGCTTGAACACGACGCCATGTACATGCTCCAAAGCATCGAAAAATCACGACATCGTCAACTCGAACGCAAGGCCCGAGAGAACCGTCGACGTGCTTTGGCGGCTCAAACAGGAACCACGCCGGCTGCACTCGCCGCCAAGGAAGCACAACAAGCAGCCCTCCGACCTAACGCTCAACCAACTGCAAAACCTGCAGACACTGCAACCGAAGAAAAACCTGCATCTGAACAGGAAGCTGCCTCTGAGGAAGCACCTGCCAAGGAAGAAAAGCCGGCGAAGAAAAAGACAAAGAAGGCATCCAAGGCAAAAGCAAAGACCGTAGAGAAAAACGATGATGTGTTCGACTTCGAAGAAGAAGACGATGACTTGTTCTGATTCAACGGCTGTTCTGCACAACCCTCGGAAACCACAGTCGTGGCTTCAAATATCGAGGGAATCAAGATAAATGAAGTGGACCGCGTTGGGTATGTTCACCATGGCACACATTGCAATTCTCGGACTTGGAAATTGGGGCACTGCGATTGCACGAATGTGGTTGGCGGATGGACATCATGTCAAAGGATGGACCATCGAACAGGAAGTGTACGAGTCAATCACCATGAATGGTGTGAACGAAAAATACCTTCCAGATCATCCAGTTGAGGGGATGGAAGCAACCATGCATGTCGAAGAAGCCCTCGACGGCGTTGAAATCGTTGTTCTTGCTGTCCCATCCTCTGTTATTCTCGATGTCGTGGAACAAATCATTCCGCACCTCAGGCCTGGTCATGTTTTGTTGGACCTAGCAAAGGGGCTCGCACCGGGAAGCCAACTCATCTCTCAAGCAATTCATGAAAAACTGAAGGCTGCTGAGAAAAACAACCCACTTGCTGTGGTCACCGGCCCAACCATCGCACCTGAGGCAGCAGGTGGCGTAATGACAACGGCGCTCGTTGCCAGCGAGGATGTGTCTGTTGCGCAACACCTTGCCTCCACATTAACCACTCAAACCTTCATCCTCCATCCTGCTGCAGATCCAGCGGGTGCTGAACTGTGGGGGGCGTTCAAAAATGTCGTAGCGCTTGCTT
Source organism: Candidatus Poseidoniales archaeon (assembly GCA_009887095.1). Taxonomy (GTDB): domain Archaea; phylum Thermoplasmatota; class Poseidoniia; order Poseidoniales; family Poseidoniaceae; genus MGIIa-L1. Next base: position 2,492 of record QXYC01000019.1, on the reverse strand, counting down.
GCGGCTTGGTTGACGGCCTCAAACAAGTTGGTAGCCTCGGCGGTGACAACCTAAAGGCTGCTATTTTCATGGCTGGATTCAAAGAAGGGTGCCTCCTTCTTCCAAAACTTGGCGCACGGGCAGAAGTGGCGTTTGGCCCCGCTGGTTTGGGCGACCTCTATGTGACGGCTACATCGCCTCATGGGCGGAACAGATCAATGGGTGAAAAATTGGGCACAGGTCTCACACTTGAACAAGCCCTTGAGGAAATGCACATGGTTGCCGAAGGCGTCCGAGCCGCACGTATGTTCGGCGAAAGAGCTGAGGCACTGCAAATTCAAATCCCATTCACAAAGGCGCTGAACACACTGTTGGATGGCTACATCGACGCAGAAGAATGCTGCCGACGCATGGTCGCTTTGCACTGAAGTAGTTCTTTTTTGCAGCATCAGACCATCGGTGTTCTTTTCGTCTATGGGCCCTTGGTCGCACCATGGCGGAAGAACTGAGTGAGCTTGAAGCACGTATCTTCGAATGGATTCGCCAGTCTGATTTTGAAAATGTGCCATGGTCGACGGCAAAGGCTGCGCGCTCGTTCAAGGTTAAGCAAGACGAAGTCTACGAAGCGGTTGCTGCGCTCACCCGAAAGGTCCCGGATCGGATTCAAGTGTTCTACAAAGATGGCTCTTTGCACATCGCAGCTGAGTGAAGCCAGCCTTCTGAATCTCAATCTTGCTTTCGTGCTTGGATGAGCATGTTCAACCATGTTGGTTTTCGCACATCGCCTTCTTCATTGACGAAGGAACGAACGGCAAGTGATAACAAATCGATCAGAACGACAACGATGAAAATCAAGATGAGCAAGGCAAACACCTTGTCGTATTGTAAAAATTTCAGGTACGTGCTGATGTAGTAACCAATCCCACCAGCGCCCACAATTCCGATGACGGTTCCATGTCGAACGTTGTATTCGAACATGAACATCAATTGACTCAAGAGATGATTTCCATTTTCTGGAATCACGATGTTCAACAAAATACTTGGGCGGCTCAAGCCCATTGCCCGCCCAGCTTCAAGCGGATCGTTGGCCATGCCTTCGAACACTTCGTACTGCAATTTACCGAGGTAGCCAACCGTGTAGAAGGTCATCGCCAACACCCCAGAAAGGGGACCAAAGCCGATGACAATCACGAAGAGGATGGCCCAGATGAGGCTCGGTAAACTGCGTACTGCGGAGAGGAAGATACGGACAGGTACAGCGACCCATATTGGCATCAAGTTGCGAGCAGCAAGGGAGGAGAGGGAGATTGCACCCACGAATCCGAGGATGGTTGACACAAACGCAATTTTCAGCGTCTCCATCATGCCGAGATAGCCAACCGAACAAAAGAATTCAATGTCCTCTTCACATACAGGGTAGGAGCGGGCTTCGAGCACGCTCCAATTCGGCGGCCACATGCTTTCACGGAAGAACACGCCGAGGTTGGACAAGCCCCCTTCAAGACGACCCCAGTCGCCTTCGACAAGACCGTCAAGCGTGCGCCATGCTAAGAAAAAGAGAACAACCAGGATACCAAACAAACGGTACTTCATTCCTCTTCCCCCTTGGAGGTCTGTTCAATCCATTCTTCGATGGTCAGATCGTAGAATTGTTTTTCCTTAATTTCCCAAATGCGAGTTGCGAAATTCTTCGCATTGTCTTCATGGTGTTCAACCATGACGATGGCCGTGCCATTTTCGACCAGTTCCCCCACGGCACCAAGGACAATGTCCACATTGGTCTGATCAAGTTCGCCAAGGAATTCATCAGCGAGCATCAATTGAGGGCGTTGAGCAAGGGTTCGAGCGGTTGCGACGCGACGTTGCTGACCGCCAGACAATCTCCGGACAGGTTCGGTGGCCTTGTCTTCGATCCCAAGCGTGCGAATGGCCTCATACGTCCGTTCTTTGCGCTCTTGGAACATCTTCTTCGACCATGGTATGTTCACACGAGCCCCTAACGAGACATTGTGCGCAACGGTTGCATGTCGAACAAGACCCAGTCTTTGAGGAATATAACCAAGACCACCTCGGCGTTCTAAATGTAGGTCAAAGGAGCCACTGAGGGGTCGAACAAGACCTGCTATGGTTCGTATGAGGGTTGTTTTTCCAATACCAGACGGACCGAGGATCGCAATAATTTCTCCGGGTTTCACCTCGAGAGATATTGGCTCCGAAAGTGGATCACCATAGCCGATGACAAGGTCGTTCAATGAAAGGATGGCCTCGTTGCTCATAGCATCCCCTCAGCCAGCCGTGCAAGCAGGTCTTTTTCAAACGGTTGGGCCGTATCAGCCACTCCGCCACGGTGATGATGTCTAATTTGAGTCATAGAAAGCCACCAGAGTGCCGACGAAGCAACCCCTCCGATTGGGTGAGGCGACTGGATTGCTCCGCCGACGATGTTGTCATGAAAGAGGTTTGATTCACTCCGTGATTTCGTACTTTGAATCGAAGTACGTCGAGATGCCGGG
>QXYC01000018.1:18034-35827 GCA_009887095.1 Candidatus Poseidoniales archaeon | reverse complement strand
ACAGATCGACACATTCAGCGGCCCACGGACCAACGGTTGCACAGGCACCGGTAACGGCAATCCATGTGGTATCATGTACGATATTGCATGGAGCCCAGACAGCGTCCACATCGTGACCGCTCACGGTCGCAATGACGAGGGCGTCTACTACTGGTATGCTGACATTGATGAGGACAACGACGGCTACAACACAACCGATCAAGGTGACGGCGTCGTCGATGCGTTCCCAAGCGAAGGCTCTCAATGGGATGACACCGACAACGATGGGTACGGTGATAATCCTGCACCTGCGTTCCAACCTGATGCGTGCCTGACGGTCTATGGGACCTCAACTCAAGACCGATTTGGATGTCCTGATGGCGATGGCGATGGATGGTCCGATGAGGGTGATTTTTACCCGACTGACCCCTTGCAATGGGCCGACACCGATGGCGATGGATACGGTGACAATTACTACTTCGATCTCAGCAGTGCTCAACTTCATATGAACCAATCTGGCGATGCATTCCCAGATGATGCGACTCAATGGAACGACACCGATGGCGATGGATATGGTGACAATTACCAAAACACATCATGGGATAATTTCCGCGCTCCAGAATGGCCCGGATTGCTTCAGGTTGCAGCAAACAACCCAGACGTCTTCCCACTCGATCGCACCCAATGGCTTGACACCGACGGCGACTGGGTTGGCGACAACCAAATGAGTGACCGAGCGGATGGGTGCCCAACAATTTGGGGCGATTCCGAGTTTGACCGCCTTGGCTGTGCTGATACAGACGGTGATGGCTGGTCGGACCCTGATGCGAACTGGCCTTCTACAGCCAACTGTTACCAAGCCGACGCTTTCCCGGACGATGCAACCCAGTGGTGTGACGAAGACGGCGACGGATTCGGCAGCAATCTAAGCGGAAACGATGCTGATGAATGCCCAAATGAAGCAGGAACTTCAACCATCGACCGAATTGGATGCGCTGACCGTGACAACGATGGTTACTCAAACGCAGGGGATCCTTTCCCAGATGACTCCACCCAGTGGGCTGACCGCGACGGCGACAACCGTGGCGATAACCCAGATGGTAACAACGCAGACGAATTCCCAGATGATACCTCACAGTGGAAGGACACAGATGGCGATGGGCGTGGTGACAATCCAAACGGATTCAACGGTGATGCGTTCTGGCAAGACCCCGATCAATGGGAGGACAGCGACGGCGACGGCTATGGTGACAATTTCATTGACAGCGACGGCGATGGTCTTTCGGAAGGTTACTCCGATGTGTGCCCGCTTGTGTTTGGCAAATCAACCGATGCCCTCACCCGCGGATGTTCAGACTACGACGGTGATGGTTTCGTCGATCCGGTCGATGCCTTCCCAGAAGATCCATTCCAGTGGGCGGATTCCGATGAAGACGGTTACGGCGACAACAGCCTTGTGCCAAGCGGTGATGATTGTGCCGATGTCTTCGGTAAATCCTACGAAAACAACCGACAAGGTTGCCCAGACGCAGACCTTGATGGGTGGGCTGACGTCGACGATGCATTCCCTTACGACACCCTCCAATGGGTCGACACAGACGGCGACGGATGGGGTGACAACTACGCATGGTTCAACGACACCATTGCAGATCTCGACAATCCTGGAGAATTCATTCAAATCCGAAACCAATCGGGCGATGCTTTCCCAACCGTGCCCGATCAGTGGTCGGACATGGACGGCGACGGCTGGGGCGACAATCAAACCAGTTTCTTCCAACCTGATGCGTTCCCATTCCAACCGAGTCAATGGAACGACTTTGATGGCGATGGCTTCGGTGACAACAGCGTTTACGACCCCGATGGGGATGAAGGTCCGTTGGCCCCACAGCCTGCTTATCAACCCGATTCTTGCCGCAAGGTCTTCGGAACATCAACGCTCGAAGAATATGGCTGCGTTGACAGCGATGGCGATGGCCGAGCTGATGTCTATGACCCATGCCCATGGGATCCAGCCGTGACCAACGGTGTACTCACTGGGCCAGATGCAGTGACATGTGCGATTACCAGCGATCCAAATGCTGTGGACCAATCCACCGATGATTCGGAATCATTGATGGGCAGCTCAACAACCATGGTGTTCATGGGCGGAGCGATTGTCCTTTTGCTGGGTCTTATTTTCGTCGCACAGGTGGCAAAGGCTGCCAGCAAGCGCAAATCATCGACGGCTCGGGCCGAAGAGCGCAAGGTCAACCTCGCCTTCTCAGAAGAAGAAGAGCGCCGACTTGCGTGGATTGAACACTATGTCGCAGCGGGCCAACTCGATGAAGCAAGGGCGCTTGGTTGGGAAGAGCCGGCCGCTCTTCCACAATGGAAGCAACACGAAATGGCAGAACAAGCGGCTACACAAGCTGCGATTCCCACCATGATGGACTTGGACAAACTGTGAGCAATTCACGAATCTTGGCTGCGCTTCCGACGGGCTTTTTCAGCCATGGAGTCATCAAAGGCTAGGAAAGGGAGGCTCGTCCATGCTTTATCGTCGTCAAGAGCAAGCAACGCCTCGTTTGTTCGAAGGACCTCACCGACCTCCATCGTCGTGGGCGTCTGTCCATCAGGGAGTTGGTACTGGTGGCCAGGGAGCACAACTGTGGCTTTGTCCAATTGTTGCATTTGGTGGCGAAGGTAGTGCAACGTAGACCGTTGAACTTCGGGATCGCCTCCATACAAATCGGTTCGGCCGCACCGCCCAAGGAACAAACAATCACCGGAAATGACGAGCCCCTCTCCAATGAAGGTGGTGTGGCCAGGCGTATGACCTGGCGTACAATGGGCCTCGAATTCCAACAAACCGCATTTCAACTTTACATGTGAATTTGGTTGATGATGCCATTCTTCATCGACCGCCCCCTCCCATCCACGTTCCCGTTCAAGGGCATGACACTGGACGCGAAGTGAACCACCCAATGCCTGTTTCAGTGCATCCACTCCTTTGGCATGGTCCCAATGGCTGTGTGTTAGCCAAACTTGGTCGAGCACCCAGCCATGCTGGGCGCAGGTGCTTTGCCAGTAGGCACCATCGAATGGGTCGACGATCACTGCTTGGTTCGTTTGCTGACACACGATAAGGTGGTTGAGGTTGTCCCATTCGCCAAGTTGGGCTTGCAGTACGATGATTCGCTCGTTCTCAATAATCGTCATTGGATTCATTTGTGGCTCGCCTTTACACACCGTATGGACCGCTGGGCTTTCAAGTGATGAGAACCTCTCTCTGCACATGGCGGGGCGTATGCGTGGCGGTGCAGCGGTTCTTGTGACCCTGCTCATGCTCTCGATGCTGCCCGCAGTGGCTCAAGCAGAAACGGGAGATTTGGCCTTTGAATCAACCCTGAACCTCGACCCAGAAAAGGGATATTATGCCTCAGGAGACACGGTTGTTCTTCAACCCACAATGACCAACATCGGTGCCGCTACCACCTATGAAAACGATCCATCATGCGGCGCAGTGTTACAGATTATGAGCCCAAGCGGCGAGCGTATTGTCGATGGCCAAACCCTTTGCCGTGGACAATCTCAAATTGAGGACCTGGCATCTGGGGAAATCAAGGCCTTCTCTTCGGTCGAATGGGATCTTCTTGCTGACGATGGAACAGAAGTTCAGCCGGGTTGGTACACTGCCATCGTGCTTCACACTGCAACAGGCCTCACATCGAGTCATCAACTTCACATCCAGACGGACGTCATTCCACCGTCAGAGCTTACCATGGCCATCGAAGCAACCAGTCGCCTTGGCCCTCTTGTCTCAAGCGAAGAAATTGTGCTCACGGTGACGCTGTACAATCCAACATCAGCACCAATCACCCTTCCAGACCTCGGCGGATGTTTGTTGCAGTTCAGCGTGAATGATGCAACGTCACTCTCCTCAGAATGCCTTCCAACTTTTACGCAGATTGAGGCGTTTGAACAAACCCTCATCGAGCAGCGACTCCTTCCCGCTGGTGCTTTAGAGGCAGGTCAGAACATCATTTCAGTCGCTCTTCCAGGCAACGCACTCAGCGCCTCATTGAACCTCGACATCGCCCTGCCAGCTGATGATTTCACAGTCGAATGGCAGGACCAACTTGAGGTAAGCATCACTGGGCTCGAAGATGGCTTGTACGGTGATGGTGAGGTAATGTCCACTTCCATGTTGATGGAGAATGTTGGCGATGAGCAGCAATCGATGCGGTTCACGGATACCTGCCGTGCTGAACTTTGGATCGTCAACGACCAAGGCGATGTCGTCTTCGACAGCCGTTCGCTCAAGAGCTGTAACGCAGTTGACTTGGACTACAACCTCGATCCTGAAGAAGAAGCAATGTTCACGCTCCCAGATTGGACCTTTACCGATTTGCAGGGGTGCCAAATTTCGTCAGGGTATTACACCGCCATCGTCGAAGTGCCTCAATTGCATCTTTCCAGTTCGAACAGCATTGACTACGAGCGCCTCACGGCTACCAACTGCGCTCAATCGCTGCCCCTTGATCTATCGACATCACTTTCGGGAATCGAAAATGGATTTGATCTCAGCGTGACGGTTGCACCGCAAGTGAGCGAAGTTGATTTGCGATGGATTGGACCATGTTCAGTAACAGTTTCCATTGTTGAGGTTGATTCGTCTGAAGAAGTTCACCGTCAAGCATCACTGTGCAACGAGCACGATGGAAGGCACCTAAGTTTGCCTTACAGTGTTGATGATCAGTTGGTGCTCAATGTCGGCGAAGTCAACATGGTTGATTTCAACAACGTGACCCTACCCGACGGAACCTATCAGATGATTGTGACCCTTGAAGCGAACCCGAGCACTTCCGCAGGCTTCGTGTTCGAATGGCCAATTGTTGAGACGGTCGCACCAGAACCTGTGGAGATCGTGGCTGAACCCCAACCTGAGGAAGCTCGTCTTGTGAGTGGGATTTGGTCGGGAATTCTAACTGAAGATGGCACATGTTGGATTCTCGAAAGCCCACAAGAAGGTCAATTGCTGCTCTCCCGTGCTGCACTCGGTTCATGGACCCCTCAGCAAGGTTGGTCTGGAACCTACCAAGCCCTCAGTACGGCCGCAGCTCCACAATGTGCAAACTTCCAAGCGCCTTCTTTTGAGTTGACGGCCGTCGAAACCGAAACCAGTCCGGTTGTTGACCAACCAACCGAACAACAATCGGATGCCCCCATCCAGTTGGCCACCGATGAACAAACCACACCGATCGCAACAACGCTTGTGGTGGTTGTCACGACCACATCCTTGCTTTCCTTGCTCGTCACCGTTGTCCTTGGAAACGAATCCTTCAGAATACCCTCCACAGCAGCAGGCTTGTGGTTCCTCGGTATGGTTGGTAGGACACATGAGACCACCGATGGGCGCTACCAACGTGGACGCCTGATGGGGTATTTGACGGCAAATCCGGGATGCCACTTCCGCGCCCTGATGGCTGCGCTTGACATGAGCAACGGACAAATCACCCACCACCTTCGAATTCTTGAGGCAGAGGAAGCAATCTGGCGACGCAAAGATGGACGCCTCGTCCGGTACTACCCGCTCACCAACACCATGAATCCAGGCATGAGCGAAGAGGAACTTCCAGTCCCACCCCTCTCTCCTGATCCAAACAGCCTGCAAGGAAAAATCCTGACGCTTTTGGATGCCGATGGCCCAATGGGTGAATTCCCAACACAAGCTGAACTCGCTAAGCGACTTGAGAAGAGCCAACAATTGGTTTCTCACCATTTGCGTACCTTGCAAAAATTCGGCCTCGTCGAGAAGCGAAAGATGGGCATCAAGAATCGTTACAAGCTGACAAGGGAAGCAATTTTCTTACTCGAAACAAATGATGATTTCATTCGTGATTGATGACTTCAGTTCGTTGAAGGCCTTCAACGTCGATGTTCCACTCGATGTGTGTCCAATTCGCTACCTCTGCCGCCTTCTTGATTCGCTGTGCAACTGCGTCACCTTGACTCCGTAACACGCCAACGACACCACCGCCGCCAGCCCCCATGGCTTTCCATGCAAGGACTTCTCCTGATGCTTCAAGCGGATTAAGCACGCTCCGGAAAGGGGCGTGGAGCGCTGGGTTTAGCAATTCGACACCGCTCATCACCGTTCTCAACGCTTCAATGAACGCATTTTTCTGCTCCTCAACAACGGCCGCATGCATGGCTTGGCCAGCACGCTGTAACGCACTCAAGCCTTCTGCAACCGCTTCATCACCCGTGGCGTAGTGTTCCCAAACGGATTGATGCAGGTTGCCAGAGACATGAGGCAGGCCCGTATCGAACAGCATCAAATGTTGGCGGAGCCAATTCGTGAATTCTGTCGATGGATTCAATGAAGTTCGACGTACTGTGTCGCCCTCGAAGCAAAGGTGTTGCACGCCACCGAAAGCACTCGCCCACTGGTCTTGACGTCCACCAGTGTTGCCGAGGACCGCCTCAAATTGATACGCTTTTTCTGCGATGTGAGCCGGATCTTCATTCAATGGACGAATCGCTGCAACAAGAGCGACGTTCATGGCACCAGATGTGCCGAGACCACAACCAGTCGGTAGGCCCGTTTGGTAGGCGACTTTGAGCTTGCGTTGATCATCGACTTCACATACGGCCGTTACATAGTGGTCAATAGCAATGTTGACCACTTCACCGATGTGTGTGTTGCAGTACGCAGGCACATCGGTCCAACCACCGGCAAGGTCGATGCGAACAGGCACCTTCACGGTGATTCGTCTCGCCATACCATAGCGCAGTTTGAGCGGCCTCATGAAGAGTCGCATTCAAGACAGGAATGCCTGTGGGATGAACACCCCGAAGGGCGATGGTGAGTCAATGAGCGTGCTATTTTCTCCCGACTCGGAATTGAACTGGCAAAAGAAATGGAACGAGGCTCGATTGTTTGAACAAGACATTCGTGACAATCGACCGAAATTCTACTGCCTTGAAATGTACCCTTACCCAAGCGGGAAGATGCACATGGGCCACGTCCGAAATTACTCGATCGGAGACGCAGTGGCTCGATACAAGCGGATGATGGGCTTCGACGTGCTCTATCCAATGGGTTTCGACTCCTTTGGCATGCCTGCTGAAAATGCAGCCATCAAGGAAAACGCCCACCCGCATGACATCACTGAGCGGAACATGGCATCAATCACGGAGCAGATCAAGCGCATGGGTTTCTCATACGACTGGCGTCGTCAAGTGAAGAGTCACGACCCACGCTACTACAAATGGAATCAATGGTTCTTTACCAAGTTCATCGAAAAAGGGCTTGCATACCAAGAATTCGCCCCCGTGAATTGGTGTTCCTCATGTGAAACGGTGTTGGCCAATGAACAGGTGAAAGCAGGGCGATGTTGGCGATGCAACGGACCGGTTGTCCAGAAAGAGATGAGCCAGTGGTTCCTTGACATCCCAAAGTACGCACAAGAATTGGTTGATGGTCTTGATACGATCGCTTTTCCAGAGAATGTGAAATCTTTGCAACGTGATTGGCTTGGCCGCTCAGAAGGCGCCGAGATCAGATTCGCCATCGAAGGTCGAGAAGAAACACTCAGTGTGTTCACAACCCGTCCTGATACCCTCTTTGGCGCTACATTCGTTACGCTTGCGCCAGAACACCCGCTTGCTGCGTCGCTTGTCCAAGGCACAGCCAATGAGGCAGAATGGCAAGCCCTCCACGACGAAGTTTCAGCGATGAGCGAATTTGATCGCATCAAGAACATGAACAAAAAGCGCGGCGTGCCGTTGGGAGCAAACGCCATTCACCCCTTGACTGGCGAAAAAATCCCGATTTGGGCTGGAAATTTCGTGATTGCAAGTTACGGTACTGGCGCAGTCATGGCGGTTCCTGGCCATGACGAACGAGACTTTGATTTCGCCAAGTCCTATGGCATCCCAATTCAACGCGTCCTCACAATGAGTGAGGGGGGCGATGCTGAAGCAGAACTCAAGAAAGCCGAATGCGATCTTGGATGGATGGTCAACAGCCCAATCAAAGGGTTCGATGGACTGTACGGCGAAGAAGCAAAGTCCGCTGTCGTCAAAGCCCTTGAGGCAAAAGGAGCAGGCATGCAAACCATCAATTGGAAAATCCGACCTTGGTTGGTTTCTCGACAACGGTACTGGGGTACCCCAATTCCTGTGATTCATTGTGATGGCTGCGGAGCCGTACCGGTTCCTGCTGCAGATTTACCTGTTGAACTGCCCCGTGATGTCGTGTTTGGACAAGGCAATCCGTTGGAGACCTCCGCATCGTTTTTAGCAGCAGACTGCCCTACATGCGGCAAACCAGCTCGCCGTGAGACAGATACGATGGACACCTTTGTCGATTCTTCGTGGTACTTCTTGAGGTACACAGACGCACTCAACGACGATGCTTGTTTCGAGGAGGCAATCGCCAACCACTGGATGAACGTAGATTTCTACTGCGGCGGTATTGAACACGCTCAAATGCACCTCATTTACGCCCGCTTCTGGACCAAAGCACTCCGCGATTTGGGTTTGCACAGCATCGATGAACCGTTCAATGAGTTGCTGTGCCAAGGCATGGTCAACAAGCAAGCACCTTGGTGCGAGTCGTGTGGCCTCACTTTCTCTGTGGATCATGCAGGTTCGCCTTGCCCACATTGTGGTGATGGCCTCACAGAACGTTCTGCAAAGATGAGCAAGTCACTTGGAAACACGGTCTCGCCAGAGGACATGATTGAACGCTACGGCGCTGACACGGTTCGTTTGTTCATTCTCTTTGCTGCCAACCCGACGGCAGGCATGGATTGGTCTGATACGGCGCTTGAAGCCAATTACCGTGTGATGATGCAGTTGTATTCAATGCCGGAGCGACTGATGGCTTGGGATGGGACCGCTGGTCCAATGGACGTTTGGTTTGAAGGACGCTTGAAACAACGGGTGGCAGAATTCCAGGCTGCAATGGATGTCTATGACCTCCGCCGAGCCGTTGAATTATCTCATTATGAACTTGTCAAAGACGTCAACTGGTATGTGAGAAGGGGCGGGAATAACCCAGCTCTCGCCACAGGCCTGCTTCGTCAATGGGCCCACATGACTTCAATCTCGACACCACACCTTGCGGAAGAGTGGTGGGCAACCCTCGGTATGGATGGCTTGATCAGCGGAACTGAAATGCCCATTCCGGCTGAAATAACACCCGAGGAGCAAACTGCGCTTGACAGCGAAACCATCACTCGAAGTTTCCTCGAGTCCGCTCGGAAAATCAAGGACGTCGCAGAGCGCCACTTGGATGGCCCCGCAACATCTGCAACCATCATTGTCGCTCCAACATGGAAGCGAAGCCTTGCCGTGCGTGCTCTTGAGTTCCTTGAAGAGGGTGGAAATCCGAAGCAATTCATTAGCGTGCTCAGCCAAATGGAAATCACTCAAGGCGATCGGAAAGGGGAAATCATGGGCTTTTGGGGTAAGAAAATGCTCCCTCAAGTGTTCAAGTGGGACGATGCTTCGAGGGTTTTGATTCGCAGTTCGCTCGATGAGGTCGAAGCTTTGTCGGCGCGTGCCTCGTTCATCGCTGACGAACTCGGGCTTGAACAGGTCAAGGTCGTGCTCGGTGAATCTCCCGAAGATGAAACCGGAAGGGCGGGTGGCGCTATGCCACTTTCACCTGCAGTGGTCTATGCGTGATCACGCACGTTGCCATTCAGTTCCAGTCCACCAGTGGGTGGTCCCGTCGCTCATGGATCGCCATGTGTATCCGTTCTCATCCGTCCACTGCTGGAGGACCGTTGGCTCCTGTGCCACTGGTTGGACCACAGGTTGAGCAGCAACAGGTGTGGCAATGGTTGCAGGCTGTGCTGCTGGCATGACCATTCCTGGGGATGCCGTGAGGGGCTGTTCGAAGGATTTCGTTGATTCTTCATCTTGGTCGCCGCGCCGCATGAACATCACTGCTCCACCGCCGAGAACGCCAATCACAAGCAGAGCAATGATGATCATGTTTCGAGTTGATTTCGCATCGGCTTCTGCGGCTGCTTGAGCAACATCGCCAACGCCATCGCCATCGGAATCCATTGTCTCATCAGCGTCTTCAGGGAATGCATCTGCGTTGTCACCAACACCATCAGCATCTGAGTCCATGGTTTCAGTCGCATCTGTAGGCGCCCAGTCAGCGTTGTCGCCGACACCATCGTTGTCGGTGTCCATCGTTTCAGTTGCGTCATTTGGGAACGCATCTGCGTTGTTGCCAACACCATCTTGATCGCTGTCAATCGTTTCGGTTGCATCTTCAGGGAAGGCGTCTGCGTTGTCACCAACGCCATCGTTGTCGGTGTCCGTGGTTTCAGTTGAATCGAGTGGGAATGCATCGGCACCGTCCTCATCGCCATCTCCATCTGTGTCGGCAACGATTGGGTTTGTCCCTGCTGTTGCTTCGTCAACATCCATCAACCCATCATTGTCGTCATCGGTGTCAGCATTGTCGCCTGTGCCATCGCCATCGGTGTCGATGGTTTCACTTGAGTCGAATGGGAATGCATCATCAGCGTCGAGTGCCCCGTCGTTGTCGTCATCGGTGTCAGCATTGTCGCCTGTACCGTCATCATCAGCATCACTTGATTCTGTGGCGTCGAGAGGGAAGTCATCGGCTGCATCGAGCACACCATCGTCGTCGTCGTCGGTGTCAGCGTTGTTTCCAATGCCATCGGCGTCGGTGTCCACGGATTCACTTGAATCAAGCGGGAATGCATCATTGACATCCAATGCGCCGTCGTTGTCATCGTCTTGGTCAGCGTTGTCACCGGTTCCGTCACTGTCAGCATCGCTGTCTTCTGAAGCGTCGAGTGGGAACAGATCGGTTGTATCTGGCGTGCCATCCCCGTCATCGTCCTCGTCAGCGTTGTCGCCGGTTCCATCGTTGTCCGTGTCCGTGTCTTCGTTGGCATCAAGTGGGAATGCGTCGTCGACATCGAGCACACCATCAGCATCGTCATCGGTGTCGGCGTTGTTCCCAGTGCCATCCTTGTCGGTGTCGGTGTCTTCGCTGGCATCAAATGGGAATTCATCTTCTGAATCATCTGTACCATCGTTGTCGTCATCGGTGTCTGCGTTGTCACCAGTTCCGTCAAGATCGGCATCAGCATGTTCGTTGGGATCGTTTGGAAAAGCATCGACTTGGTCGCCGTATCCATCGTTATCCGTGTCGTAGTCGATAATTTCGATGCTGTTTGATGCGGAAACGGTGGAACCGAGATCAGTGCCATCATTGGGTGTTACGGTGAAGGTCCAAACTTCACCAATGGAAGTCTGCATGTCGTCGATCATCGGGTTGTCGTTGTAAGCAGAAGCAAGGCTTCCGTCCTTTGTCCATCGAATTTGACTGTTGGCTTCAGAATCTCCATCGTTGTCGTTGAAATCGTAGGTTGCAATCAACACTTCATCGTGGTAGGCTTGAGTGGTTGAAGGGGAACCTTGAGGGGTGCTCACATAGACATTTGTGGCCACTGGCGGTGTGTTCTGAACCACGATTTCAGGAATAGAAACACTGTCTGTATCCCAAGCATCGCCAGAATTTTGATTGTTTCCATTTGCTTGCAAAACGGCGATGTTGACGCTGACCGTTCCGCTGCCTGCGCTCGGTGCTTGCCAGTCGAAGGCCCATCCAAGTTGGCCTGAGCTGGTGTGCGTTGCACTTGTGCCGCCCGAGATCTGAACCCCGCTACCAGCGTTTTGAATGGTGCCTTTGTTGACCACAACGTTGAATCCACCAACGAAGGCTTGGGTTCCACCGGTGTGGCCGATGTTGATGTTGTACACTTGGCCTGCAGTGTAGGAGGTTGGGAAGTCGTTTGTCGCCGTGATACCACCGGCGTTGTAGTGGCATGTGCAGCCAGCAGAGGCTTGGTTGTGCTTTCCAGAGGAACTACCTTGAATCGCAGGTGCAGCAGCGAGCAACACCATCAATACGCCAATCGCAAGTGCCTTTGTGAGGGTCTTCATAAGCCAAAGGTCACTCTATTGATATTTAACAAGTCGCTGAACATGACAGATTGTTGCTCAAGCCATCGAATTATTCCGATTCATGCAAGTGAGCCGTGTTCATTCCTTCGCCAAGTCCAACAGGGCGCTTTGGTGGCAATTCCTTCGCTTGCGTCTTCTTTTGATTTCCACTGAGCGTTACAGCGCCAGCCGCAACCAACAGAACGCCAGCAAGGATGAACAGCCACATTGTCATGTCAGTTTCATCAGATGATGAGTTCTGCTCGTTTGATTGATTGATGATCGCACAGCCAACTGCATCCACCACTCGGCCAGGGAGGCTGTTGAGGCACATGTCATCGGCGTTTGAAACACCGTCGAGATCATCGTCCAACTGAGACATGCTGCAGCCTTGGACGCCAACTTGGGCGAAGGTTGGAGTTTGGGGGCAGGCATCAACATCGTCCTTGACGCCATCGTTGTCGTCATCATCGTCTTCTGCGCCGTCAATGCAACCATCTGCATCTGCATCTTGTCCTGGGAGTGCAACGCCAATCAATCCAAGTGGGCACGCATCAACGGGGTCTTGGAACCCATCGTTGTCATCATCAATGTCTTCACCAGCATCCTTGCAGCCATCTTGGTCATGGTCAAATTGTGAATTCATTCCTTCAACATTCCAATTGATTGCGCCAGTGGGGCATGCATCGACAGCGTCGTTGTACCCATCGTTGTCATCATCAGCATCGTTCGTTGCATCTTGACACCCATCTTGGTCGTAATCGTTTGAATTCGTCGAGGTCCATGGTTCAGTGTCCCTCGGGCACTTATCCTCGGGGGAAGCGACGCCATCGCCATCTTCGTCGACATCGCATGCGTCACCGAGCCCGTCACCATCAAGATCGGCCTGGGTCGGGTTTGCCAGCGATGGACAGTTGTCCATTTGGTCAATGAAACCGTCTTCATCGGTGTCGTAGTCAGCGCATCCATCGCCTTCGTTATCCTCCTCGGGTGTAGAGATCCAGCCAACAGGGCCCAACGGACACAAGTCAGCGAAATCGAACACAGTGTCCTCATCGTCGTCGAAATCCTCTCCGCTGTCTTGGCAGCCATCGCTGTCGTGGTCGGTGGAGGCATCTGATGCCCAATTCATCTCACCAGTCTGGCAATCGTCCAACGCATCGATAACGCCATCGTTGTCATCATCGTCATCACAATCGTCACCGAACAAATCCCCATCATGGTTTCCTTGGGCAGTGTTTGTCACTCGCGGGCAGTTGTCCTCTCCATCGAGAATGCCGTCAGAATCTCGGTCGGTTTGGTAAAGCCAAACGCCGACATCATAGCCACCGTAACTGCTGGCGCTGTGGACCCCAAAGGTCGCAGTGCCGCTAAGCATGAATGTAAGCAAGGGAGAGCCATCGAGGGCAAACGTAAGGTCGGTGGGTTCGTCGTTCCCCTCGCCTCCAGCAGAAACTGCCCATGCCCATGAACCATTTTGAAGGTAGGATGCGAGGAAAATGTCATTGTGGCTGCCATCGTCGACGCCATCGAGGTCATCGAGCTGATCGATGCCGATCGTGAGGCCTGCAGATGTTGTTCCAGTGATGACAATGTCACCAATTGCGTTCGTAACGGCGCTTGTGGCACGGTCGACACCCGGGCCTCCTGCTGTGACGATTCCCGACCACGCTCCAGAAGAAGAAACGCTGCCAAGGATTAGATCGGTGCTGGTTGAGGTTTCGGTGGCGAACTCCCCAAATGTGGCGTTGCCGATGAATTCACCAACCACGCTGAGGCCTTGAGTTGATGACCCAGAGCAATCCCATGCCCGGTCTTCATGAACGCCCCCTCCGGAGATGGCCCATGCCCATTCACTTGCTTGATAGGAGGCGACCATGAGATCGGTTTGCCCATTCGAAATGAGCAGCGTTTCGCCTGCTAAGACTTCGCCGTTGAAGGTAGCAGCGACGTATGCTTGGCCTGCCCCGTCAAGGCACAAGCCACCAACTGGCTCGATGCCGTCTTGAGTTTCGAGCACAACATGGGTCAGAGGATTGCCTCCTTCGTCAAAGACACCAATCATCATGGTTGTTTGTGTTCCTGCGGGGAGAATCTCTCCGTTGAAGTCCATCGTATCTCTGTAGAGCACGCCTAGGTGGATTTCATCGGTCGGTGTGACCATCATATCGAACACGAAATTGTCGTATTCATTGCCAATTTGAGTGGCCCATGCCCATGTCCCGTCGCCATTCAGGCGAGCGAGGAACACGTTGCCATCATCGTCCTCGTCGTTTTTAGTGAGGGAATTGACCCCATCGAGTGCTAATTCACATTGGAAACCAACGCTGTTTAGGCAATAGGTACCTGCAACGATTGCATCACCGGTCGACAGCAAGGCGACCGCTTCGATTGAGTCGAGGCTCGGACTGCCGAAAGCAATGCTTGCGTTCCAGGTCCCATTTGAGTTCACCCACCCTAGGAAAGCATCTCGGTCTGTTGAGCCCCCTCTGGCACCGTACCCATCGATTTGGTCCCGGAACTGAATATCGCCTTCATAGCTACCCGCGACGAGGAAGGTGCCATTTGCATAGATGGTTGACTGTGAGATGAAATCATCACGCGAACCGCCGGCGCTCGTGACCCAGCCGAAGGCAAGATCGGTGGTTTCGTTATTTTCTACAGCATGGTTGGCGTTGTTCTTCACCTCGAAGGTGGCAGCATTGAGGGGGATTGAAGCCATCGAGGCACACACCAAAAGAACTGAAATCAGCACCACAGGTGTCCATCGCATGGTTATGGCAACGACTTATTGCATTTGAAACCCCGCTTTTTTCGTACCCCACATGTTGAAAGAGAAACCGTGCCACGAAGATTCATGGGGGCGCCACAAGGTGTATGGCGACAGTCACTCGAACCTTTGGAAAGCCACCAACTCATGACCAACTTGCTGAATTTGAACTGTTGGCCCAGTTGGCACTCTTCTGCAGGGCGCATTCTCTCGCAACAAAACGGTGACCTGATTGAAGGTCAACAATTCGATCTTCATCGAGTTGAACGGCAACGCTTGATTGAAGAGATGTGGGTCGTGCACTCCATTCGTCACAGCGAAGCCCCTCGTTTTCTGGAGGTAGAATTCAATTGGTGTGGTCAACAACGAGAGGGGCGCCCGCTTGGCACTGCGATTGCGAACCTCCGCCTTGCTGTGACCGTGTGGGGCGAGGATGATGCGGGTGTCGAAATTGCTGCATGGTGGAACGTGCGCTGGTGGGCTCGGTTCATGCGCGGGCGGGTCAATCGGCTGCCTCGCGCCCTTGCCAAACAGTGGCTTCACGATGCATCCATCCACGGGATTCATACAATTCCAGAATCCCTTCAAGCCGGTTTTGACGAATCGGAATGAAAGCGAGTGTTCAAGGAGCCTCGGCCCCGACCTGTTCCAATGAGCGACGAAAACGGGGGAGAGAAACGTCCCAATTCCTCAAACAAGAGGGGCGGTCGCCGCGGGCGCTCACGCAACAACAACCGTTCACATCGAGGCGGTCAAAATCGCAAGCCAAAGCGCTATGGCGGCACTTCAAAAGCGGTGCTTATGGAGCGGAACGCTCAGCAAATCACGGCCATGGAAGACAAAGCCAACCGACGTTTCGAACGAAAGGAGCCGCCCATGGGTTTCCCAGATGATCTCAACGAGCCGAACACTCACCACTTCACATGGACAACCTTGCCGGTGCCGTTGAAAGACGAAGAAGCACTTGCAAAACTGGTGCTTCGCAGAGGAGAGTTTGGATGGCTTGACGATGAACGGGTTGATGAACTTGCTAAAATCGTCGAACCGCACAACATGAACCTCGACCAAGCCCTCTCGCTTCGGTCTGCCCTCATGCAACAGAAGACCGTCTACGGGCACGGTCGCTTGCGCTCGAGGGCGAAAGAAATGCTTCGCTTGTACAAAGAAGGCGTGAGCGTTGTCGATCTTTCCCAACGCTTCGATGGACCTCCAATGAACGTCTTTCGCCTTATCCTTGCAGAGATGCGATGGTCGAAGACCAAAATCAAGGAAAGCCTTCGCGAGCCCAGCCGGTTGAGCAAGCGTGAACGAAAGGAGTTCGAAGCGGCAGAAGCTGCAGACCGCGTTTCAAATGTCGACCAAGGCGAATCGCAAGAAAAAGCAGATCTCTTCGAAGACATTCTCGCTGATTGGTTTGAGGAACAAGGCGTACGTTTGCGACGCCAGCCTGAAATGGTCAAGGAGCAAAAGCAAGAACTTGGCCGACCGGTGCGCACGCCTGATATTCTCTTCCTTGACCATGTCTACATTAACGAACGGCCAGTTGCTTGGATTGACGCAAAGCACTTCTATGGTGCTGATGTGGAGTTCCAACGCAAGAAAATGGCCAAGCAAATGGACCGTTACATCGAGGAATGGGGCAGTGGAGCGGTCGTGTACCGTCACGGTTTCAGCGCAAATTTGTTTATGCCAGGTTGCACCCTCTTGGACGCCAGTGTGCTCGATCTTTCGGCTTTCGATGCCAATGATTGATTCACCCAATCATGGTTGCCTTTACGCCCAAGCCCAATGATTGGAGTGCTTGTGAAATCGTGGTGACTTCGCTGTCCGTGAGGGGCTCCTCCAATCGCCTTGGAAGCACGGCTAAGGAGACGCCTAGCATGCACAGGCGCACATAGACCCTTGAGTGTAAATTCAACGCACGCAGTTGATCCATCACTTTCGAGTTTAGTGCAGAACGAGCAGGTTCTTCCATTAACTTCGAGGCCTGAGCAAATGTTCTTGATTGAAGCATTAAATCGCTCCATGCATTTGGGCCCCAGTCATTCAGTCGAAGGGTTCGAACCGCTTTCTCACCAGCCGCAGAAATGGAGAGTTGCCATTGCTGATCGTCAATGTAATTCGAGGTGTGGCGGGCTTCATCGGGTTTCCAAACGAGGAGCACTGGTTGCGATGCCTCGAAGCCGACCGCTTGGCCACCAGATCCGGGCGCACCAGCTTCTGTGCGCAACTCAACCCCGCCCGCAGCGATGCCGAGTACATCGCCAAGCCCACCGCTGTGCATGCGTTCGATTCGATGGGCGATGCGCAAGTATTGGTCATCACGGCCCACCCTCGTGTGGGCATGAAAGGCTCTTGCCACTGCGACAAGACCGGCAGCTGACATGCCGAATCCCTGGCTGACCGGCAGCGAGAGAACGACCGATAGGCTGAACGAATCTTCTCGCTTCACCAACCTCGAATCACGCAACGCCTCGAAGAGATCGCTGTAAAGGCTCAAGGAATGCTCGATTTTTGTTCCATCCATGGCGGTGACATCAACCTCAAACACTCCATTTTCGACATCCTTGGGAGCCTCGTCTAACGAAGACCCCTGAGATATGATGCGTGGGGAAGGGGCTTGGTTGGTGCCAGTGTGTTCAAGGGTGACTTCAACACCGTCAATTACGTTGAACCCAGCACCCCTGCTTCCTTGGAATCGAGCCAAGCGTGCGTCTTTCCAGATGGAGAAGATGAGCGTGATATGGCCGCCACACTTGACAGTCAGCGGTTCCATGTTGAGTGCTTCAAGGCTTAGAACTTGAACGCTTGGGCGTTCATTTCCTCAAAGGGTGTTGGTTGGAATTGCGCCATAGGCGTTGTCGAACGCTTTACAGAACCCTTGTTTCGCTTTGTGGGGGCTCAGAGACAATGATCAGCTCAAACGAGCGGGTTGCCGTCTGAATCGCTGCCCTTGCCCATGACGATCAAGATGGCTTCGATGAAGGCCCATGGGAGGCTCACGAGAGCGCCGATGACGGTGATGGTTAGGACGAGTTGTGCGATCCCCTTCCCGG
>QXYC01000018.1:0-17934 GCA_009887095.1 Candidatus Poseidoniales archaeon | reverse complement strand
ACGAGAGCGCCGATGACGGTGATGGTTAGGACGAGTTGTGCGATCCCCTTCCCGGTCTTGCCGAGATAGAAGTTGTGAATGCCGAGTCCGCCGACGAAAAAGGCCAATAAAAAGGCGATTATCATCTGTTTCGGGGCTGCGGCGGGCATCGTTGCTTGCATTTGCGGTTGCATGGGTGTAAATTCTGTTAAGTGATTAATAACATCTCTCCCGGACACAGAGAAAAATACAAGTTTTTTAGTGGGTTGAATCGAGCGCTGAGGCATGACCCTTTCGACTGGCGACCAAGCCCCACCGTTTGAACTGACCAATGCACATGCCAACGTGGGTACGCAAACGATGTCGTTTGATGCAGCATCAGGCGCTAACGGGACGGTTGTTGTGTTCGAATGCAATCATTGCCCCTACGTGATTGCAAACATCAGCCGAATGGAGGCGATGGCACAAGCATGCCACGACCGAAACATTGGCTTTGTTGGCATTAATTCCAACGATCCAGAGGTCTATCCAAATGATTCCTTTGAGCACATGCAAAAGCGGGCGGAGGGCATGGGGTATCCGTATCTCCACGATGCGACTCAAGACATCGCTCATGCTTATGGCGCAAAGCGTACGCCTGAATTTTTCCTCTTCAACAGCGACGGGGCGTTGGTGTATCAAGGTCGAATGGATGATTCGCCAAGAGATCCTACAAAGGTCACAACGAAAGAACTGAGCGACGCCATCGAGGCCATGCTTGCCGGATCAAAGCCGGATGTTGAACAAACCGAATCCATCGGTTGTTCTGTCAAATGGAAGGCTTGAACAGGAAGCGATTCAATGTCTGGCTGCCGACGACAATGTGATTGGGACGACCAAATGGTGTGCCGCAGTTGTGGCATCGATTACGGATTGCCCGAGCCAGCCAAAACGCCAGAAGCCAAACCTTCGCCTTCAACCGATGAGGAAGAGTAATCAGTACTGTTCAAGCACGAGTTCAGTGGTTGTGGAAGCGATTTCATTTGGCGCAGCAAGCCACATCTTGTCGAGCAAGGTGCGCAGCGACATTGTGTCATCGACGTGGACGAGAGCGACAAGGTCGGCGTCTCCTGAAACTTCGTAGATGATTTCGATGCCTTCCCAACCGGTCACTTCTGAAGCAAAGGAGCCGATTTCAGCACCTGGTGAAACCTTGATTCGGACAAGCGCAGTGAGTCCAACTCCACCTTCTCGAACGGTGTAGCCTCGAATGGTGCCTTCTTCTTCCATCTTGCGGACGTGTGTTCGAACCGTGCGCTCGGACGCGCTCACTTCTCGTGCGAGGTCCACATAGGACATTCGACCGTTCTTTCGGAGTTGGGCGAGGATAGCACGATCGATTTCAGCAACACGAGGCATGACCACCGCTTCCGCTTAGGGTATATGAAACCTGCTCATTGACTATTATGTGGAAAAAATATCTCGTTTTCCTACCTGTTCGGGTCAAAAGCCCGGCAAAATAAAATCCTCGAAGGGTCCTCCAAAGGTCAAAGGGGATAAAAAGCCTTCTTCGGATGTATTTGATTGGATTCACCACGGGCCCGAGATAGAAATTTGGCCGTTTACTTCAAAGAGCGTCTTCCACAGGCGTTGTTAGGGAATGTTATGTCCGGACACATCACTGGCCTCGATGCACGAATGATCCTTGATAGCCGTGGGAATCCAACGGTCGAGGTGGATTGCTTTGTTGATGGGGCTCTGCTCGGTCGAGCAGCTGTACCATCGGGTGCTTCTACCGGTGCTTATGAAGCGCTCGAAATGCGAGATGGCGACGCCTCTCGCTACCTCGGAAAAGGAGTTCAATCAGCGGTTGATAACGTCACTGAACGAATCGCCGAAGCACTGGTTGGCTTGCCTGTCGATGAACAGCGCGTCATTGACGAAGTCATGATTGAAATGGATGGAACGCAAAATAAAGCTAACCTCGGCGCAAATTCAATGCTCGGCGCCTCAATGGCTTGCCTCCATGCAGGTGCTGCAGTTCATGAGTTGCCTCTTTGGAAGTACATCGGTGGTGTCGCAGGTGGGCTCATGCCAGTACCTATGCTGAACATCCTCAACGGTGGCGCACACGCTGCATCGAACGTCGATGTTCAAGAATTCATGGTCATGCCTCATGGTTTTGACACCTTTGAGGAAGGCCTGCGTGCAGGCGTTGAGACCTATCACGCTCTGAAGAAAGAACTCAAGGCCGACGGATTGCTTGGCGGGGTTGGTGATGAAGGTGGCTTTGCGCCAAACCTTCCTGCCAATGAAGAGGGCCTGAAGTACATGGTTCGAGCCATCGAGGGCGCAGGGTATTCCACTGAGCAAATGGGCATCGCTTTGGATGTGGCCGCTACCGAATTTCATCACGAGGATGGCTACCACATGGACGGACAGGTCCTTTCAAGCGAGGCGCTCGCCGATGTGTACTCTGGTTGGCTCGACGAATATCCGATTCTTTCAATCGAAGACGGCTTCGGAGAAGACGACTGGAAAGGCTGGTCTTTGTTCACAAAGCGCGAAGGGCACAGGGTGCAAACTGTGGGTGATGACCTCTTTGTGACTCAATCAGAGCGTCTTGCTCAAGGAATCGAAATTGGGGCTGCGAACGCTATGCTTGTGAAGCTCAACCAGGTCGGTACTGTTACAGAGACCCTCGAAGCAATGGATCTCGCTTCATCGCACGGATTCAACAATGTCATTTCTCACCGAAGCGGGGAAACCGAAGATGTGACCATTGCGGATTTGGCAGTTGGCACGCGTGCAGGTCAAATCAAAACCGGAGCGCCAGCGCGCTCCGATCGGGTTGCAAAATACAACCAATTGTTGAGAATTGCCGCTGATGTGGACGATTATCGCTCACCTTTCAACTAAGGAAATTAACAGTCCTTTATACGGGTGTCTTTTTCACGAGCACCCATGAACAGAGCAATTGCTACACTCATACTGGCCAGCCTACTAATGTCCGCACTTCCGCTCAATGCAGCGGCTGATGAGACCGAAGATATCCCCACAAACGCCCAAGCGACCGGCGTTCACAACACGCTGGTCGATGCGGTCATCCAAGCAGGTCTCCTCGAAACACTCCAAGGTGACGGTCCATTCACCGTCTTCGCACCGACCGACGCTGCCTTCGAAGCCGCTGGCGTAGATCTCTCCACATACACCACAGACGAGGACAATCAGAGCCTCGCCTCCATTCTCACCTACCACGTTGTTGCAGGCTCGGTCCTCGCTGCAGACGTCACTGACGGCATGACCGCTGAGACCGTCAACGGGGCAAACCTCTCCTTTGCTGTTGCTGACGGCGTTGTCACCATCAATGGAGTCGCCAAGGTCACAACCGCAGATGTTGGCGCAAGCAACGGCGTCATTCACGTCATCGACGCAGTTCTGCTCCCACCAGCACCTGAGCCAACATTGGACATCCCAGCAACCGCTCAGTCGACTGGCGTTCACACCGCACTTGTCGCTGCCCTTTCACAAGCAGGACTGGTTGAGACGCTCCAGGGCGACGGACCATTCACGGTCTTTGCACCTACAGATGCAGCCTTCGAAGCAGCTGGCATCGACCTCGCCTCCTTCGACACACCTGAAGAGAACGCAACCCTCTCCGACATTCTCCTTTACCACGTCTATTCGGGCGCAGTCCCATCTTCCGCAGTTACTGACGGTCTTTCTGTCAACATGGTGAACGGCGACAAGGCAACTTTCTCCGTTGCGGACGGCGTTGTCAGCGTAGGTGGTGCGAACGTCACCACCGCTGACGTGGGGACAACAAACGGAGTCATTCACGTCATCGACAAGGTGCTGATGCCACCACCGGGCGACATCTGTTACAACATGGTGTCCCACACCATCGTAGTCGGTGCTTCCAATGTCGAGTGCAACTCGTACATGTACGTCGAAAACTACTCCATGATGGGCCAAACAATCACAGGATGTTACAACACCGTGACCCATGCAGTTTCTGAAGTGAGTGAAGCAGTTTGCGCAGCGTACATGTGGACTCCAGCCGTCAACCTTGCCACGACCGCAAGCGCAACAACCATTCACACCTCGTTGGTTGCCGCACTCACAACAGCAGACCTCGTGACAACATTGAGCGGCACTGATGATTACACGGTGTTCGCACCATCAGACGCAGCGTTTGCAGCAGCAGGCATCGATCTTGACGCCTACGACACGGCAGAAGAAATCGCAGCACTCGCAGACATTCTTCTCTACCACGTTGTTGCTGGAACCACCCTCTCGTCCGATCTTCCTGCAGGCATGACGACCGTGGCTGCAGCAAACGGTGACGACTTGACCATCCATGTCGAAGGCACTTCCGTGATGGTTGGTACCCAAATGGCCAACGTCACACTCGCCGACGTCCCTGCCTCCAACGGCGTCATCCACGTGATCGACCAGGTGTTGCTTCCACCAGCAGATGAACCGACGCTACCGGATTGTGACGCAACCGTTGGTATCGCACCAAGCGGCTTGAAGTTCTCGCCTGCGACCGTTACGATCGCTGTCGGAGACACCGTGTGCTGGCAATGGACCGACTCAAGCATGGCGCACAACGTCCGCCAGGTCGATGGTGAAGAATCAACCACCTACACACAAGACGGCGTCACCTCTGGTGCAGCTGCAAAGACTGTTGACTTCCGCTACACCTTCACCACAGACGACACCACCTTCTACTACGCATGTGAGCCACACATTGCCTCCAACATGTACGGTAAAGTGATTGTCGGAACTGGCGGCGCAAGCGCCGTTGAAGAACCAGCAGAACCTGCAGACACAATGGACTCTGATGAAAACACACCAGGGTTCATGGCGACCACATTGATTGCTGCCTTGGTGGGTGCGGTTCTTATCTCGCAACGCCGTGAGCAGGAGTGAGCGGGTCACTGATGAGTCTGAAACGCTGGCTTGCCGTCACGTGCTGCCTCTTGGTGGCCGTGGCGGCTGGTTGGACCTTCCTAGTGGTCAACTACGAATCCGATCTTGGGACTGCCAACGTTATCTTGGTCTCTGATGCAAGTGAAAATGCATCAATGGCGACCGATGATGCGCTGGTTGTGTTGAGCTTCAGCGAAGCGGACGAAGACCTTGCTTGGTCTTCGATGCAGATTGAACTTGTTGCCGAAGATGAACGGTTCACCTGTTCCTTTGGAACCCAGTCAGCTGCCTCAACGAATGCCACCAAAGTGACAGCCAGTCTGGGCGCTGACGGATCGACCTTCACGACCATTGTTGACGCTACGGACGAAACCTCGTTCACTCACCTCGACATACCCAGGCAAACAGCCACTGATGAAGCAAACTACACCATTCGCATGGCGAAAACGGATGCTTTCCTAGCGGATGGCACCCGGTGGAGTTTCGTCGAAGGGGTTGCATTTGAAGACCTGAACTCGTTTGAATCCGATGAACTGGCCAATGATACAGAGGACCGCTTGGAGTGGTATACCTACGACCTGGCTGAGCATCGAGTTCAACCAAATGACGGCTTTTACGTCATCGAAACAGATGGCATGATGTTCAAAATGCAGTTTCTCTCATACTACAATCAAGCTGACGAAGGACGCCACCCAACCCTTCTGATCGCTGCGCTCAATGGAACCACTTTCCCTGCCCTCAGCGATGAAAACTTGGTGCAACCTTCGCCCTGCCTCATCCAGACCAGCGGCAACGCTGCCGGTGTTTGGGCTGCGAACGCAAGCATCACCCTTGTTGAGAATGGCGTGCAAATTTGCGACGGTCCTTGCGATTTGAAACTTGAAGCCAGTTTCGAAACCTTCCCCATTCAGATCGAAGGCGCAAAATCCATCGAATAACGCTTGTCAACTGGCCCACGTGGTCGGCATGACCAAGAATGCGGGCTCAAGTGGAGGCACGGGGAGAACCATGGCAGACAAAGTACCAAAGCAGCGGGACCTTGATCACCTCATGGAGCAAAATGACACGGAGTTGACCTTTCTCTCAGCATATGGGGGGACAACGCTCGAAGGCGACGGTGCTCCTTTGATGGCTGCCCTCAAACGGTTCCTGAACGCAGGCAACGTTGTTGTTCACGCGTCGAAAGAGGACGAGATATCGTTCAGCTTTGGTACAGCCACGGTTGTTGAACATGGTTGCAAGGTCGTCCTAAAAGGCGTCCATTTGCCCATCGTCCCCAGCGATGTACAACAAGCAGGGTTCGCTCATGGCTTGCTTAGTGATGACCGCTCACGGTGCGAAGTCGTGCTCATTGAATGGGGCTACGAACAGCGCCGTTTCATTGAACGAATAAGCGAGCACGTCAATCTCGACGGATGACCGCCGCAGCAGCCAGAAGGCCGGTCAATGCAATCACTGCTCCGAATCCAGGTGTGGATTCGTCTTCCTTAGAACAGCCATCAAGGTCTGCGTTTGCATCGACTCCTCCGTACTCGCCATTGTTTTGCCAGCATGATGACCATGTTGTGTACCATGCGCCTTGGGGGAAATTTGTGCTGTTTCCGTCTTCATAGACAGCCTTCACACGCCAGTTGATGTAAGTATGGTCAGACTGAGGGGTGAGGCTGATTGTTTGGGTCCGCTCGTCGATGTCGGCCGTCACTGCCGTCGGTGGATCGCAGACACCATCATTGGTGCAAATTTGTGTTGATATTTGGAATTCCGTTCCGTTGTCGTACTCAGCTTGGTTCATTTCAAGGGTTAGGGTCCACTGCTCTCCGTCGATCGAGGGAGAATCACGTTCGAGGATGGTGAAAGGGGCCTCTCCATCTGCGGGATTTTCATCTTGGCCCCCCACAAGTTCACTTGCTGATGCCAGCGGCGCAAGCAGGAAAAGACAACACAGTGCACAAGCAATCTTTGAAGAGCGCATGACTCAACCAAGTCTAAATCATTCATTACTGTTCGCTTGGTGTTCCCACCTTACGAGCCTTACAATTCCATGTCCCACAACTCATCGCCCACCCAATGGAGGGTTTTGATGCCCTTTCCCTTGGTCGTGTCTTTCAGTTCCTCGCCTCGAAGGGTTGCCCATCCGATTGCAAGCGGCCTTTTGTGCGTCATGTCTCGCACCCACACCAAGTCACCCTTTTCGATGCTTGAATCTGCATCATGGACACCTGCAACCATGCAATCTGCACCTTTCATCAGGAAAGGAATGGCGCCATGGTCAACCTCAACCCACTTCTTTGCATCAGTATGCTCGAGAAATCCTCGGAGGGTTAGGAATGCAAACCGCTGCCCTTCATCGTTGGTCACTTCCACGCCAATGGCGACCTTGTCGACGAGAACCATTTGCCAGGGTCCATACTCGGCCATCTCAAGAAACGCGCCATCGACTGACAGGTCAATGTCGAGGGCTTCCTCGAGGTCTTTGAGCAAGGGTGCGATGTTCTTTCTGCGCACCGGTCGGCGTTTTCGGATGCTCCAGTCGCGCGTCATACACATCCCTCATGACCACAGCATTTGACCCTTGGCTCAACCTTGAACTTCATGAGGGGGAATCCTGTAGCGGTACTATGGCCCTGTGGTGCACCATCCGAACATTTGCGAAGCATGCTGTGGAACTCGGTAACGAGCAACCTCCCAACCCTGTGTTTTTCGTCAAGCCAAACAACTGCCTTCAACACTCCGGGCCGATTCGAGTAACGGGCCACCCGGGTGAAGTGCATCATGAAGTTGAACTCGTGGTTCGATTAAATCATCAAGGCGAGCCCGAAGCAATCGCAGTTGGTTTGGACCTCACCGATCGATTGACCCAGGGGGAGCTTCGAAACGAACAATTGCCTTGGACAAAAGGAAAATGCTTTCGCGGCAGTGCCTATGTTGGGGCCTTTGCGCCATGGTACAACGGATGGGAAGGGTTCCTTGACACCTACGAGGCGCTTCATCTCGAATTGTACGTGAACGACGTCCTCGTTCAAGATGCCCCCCTTCTTGAAATGACCATCACGCCTCAGATGCAAATAGACGATTTACTCAAGTGGGCCCCTGTGCAAGCCGGCGATTTATTGTTCACCGGAACGCCTTCTGGCGTTGGCCAATTACACCCAGGCGATTGCGTACGCGCTGTGTTGAAAAAACAAGAGACAACGGTTGTTTCAGAGATTTTGGCAAAGTGTGTCTGAGGGTTGCTTTCATATACGCCCTGTTTGTCGCTTTGTTCCGCAAGGTGGTCTCACTATGGCACAATGGCACGGTATCTCTCGACGAAAACCCAGTGGCGGACGCAAAGTTCAGGCACGCAGCAAGCGTTCTACGGAAATTTCTTCCGAGAAGCAAATGGCTCTTGTTGGCGCTCCAAAGCGCAAGATTTACCGCCGCACCGGTGGCAACACCCTCGTCCGTGTGATGTCGGAAAACCGCGTCTCCATCAACAACCCAAAGTCGGGGAAGACCACCCTTGGAACCATTCACAACGTCGTTGAGAACGAATCGGATCCAAACTACGTTCGACGAAACATCCTCGTGAAGGGCGCTGTTATCGAAACCGATCAAGGTCGTGTCCGTATCACATCTCGTCCAGGTAAGGATGGCGTGATTAACGGCGTCCTCATCGAGTGAAGCAATCCAATCTCCGTTGGGTTCATACCAATCGGGGAGAACTCCCCGAACAAGGTGAACCAACATGGACCACAACCCTGACCGACTCTGCGTGTGGCCGGGCTACTTTGATGCCCGTACATCTCGACGCAGCGGTCGGCGTGTCCCAAAAGATTCCTCTGTGCTGAAGCCAGACCTCGAAGGTTTGTTCTTGGCCGCTCGAAAACTTGGGCTCAAGAAAATCAAGCGAGAAGAACGCGTTTCGCATCCAGCACGCCCTCACCAGGGTGAAGGGCGAATGTGGGTGTCGCGCACGGGATCGAAACAATCCGTTGGCGCAAACTCGAAAGAAGAACTGCTTCAATTGATTGGTGCTCAATGGCGCCAGATGCAACGTGAGCAAAAAGAAGCGAATGCAGATCGTGCGGCTCGAGGGCCGCAAACTGGTGATCGAAGGGCTCGTTCCCAGCGAAAGGGCCGAAGCGCTGGGGGAACGACTCAACGTTCGAGCTTCAAGAAGCGGTCTGGTTTCAAGAAACGCTGAAGTTCAAACAGGAACTTCATGCAGCCATCCAAAGATGTCTTCTTGTTCTTCATTTTGAATTCCTACAAGTTGAGTGTAGAGTTTCTCCGTGACTGGGCCGGGTGTTCCGTCTCCATAGGTTGCTTTTACATCGCCCTTCGTGATTGACCCAATCGGGGAAATAACTGCGGCGGTTCCACAACAGAATGCTTCATCAGCACCCATTGCAAAGGTTGCCTCGACCTTTGTTTCAACCACTTTGATGCCATGGTGGCGGGCTAATTCAATGACTGAGTTGCGGGTGATGCCAGGGAGGATTGTGCCAGTTAATTCGGGCGTGTAGAGCACGCCATCTTTGACGCAGAAAAAGTTCGCAGCGCCTACTTCCTCGACATAGGAATGCGTTTCGGCATCAAGGTAAATGACTTCAGCATACCCTGCTGCTTTTGCTTTCTTACTTGGCATCATGCCGGGCGCATAGTTTCCAATGGCCTTAACGCCGCCAGACCCACCAGGCGCCGCTCGGTGGTATTCTTCGGAAATCAACAGATCAATGGCATTTACGCCGCCTTTGAAGTAAGGGCCCACAGGTGTCACATAGACAAGGAATGTGTAGGATGGAGCAGGTGCAACGCCAAGAATTGGTCCAGACCCCATCAACAGGGGTCGAACATACATGGCGCCTTTGCCAGTGGGGGGGAGCCATTTGAGGTTGGCTTGAACGCATTGCTCAACGGCATCGATAAACACGGATTCAGGTACTGGTGGCATTTTCAAGCGGTCTGCACCACGTTGCATTCTTCGTGCGTTCTCTTCGGGTCGGAAAAAGACGACACGACCTTTCGATGTTCGGAACGCCTTCATGCCCTCGAACAGGCCTTGTCCGTAGTTGATCACGCCGGCGGCTGGAGACATTGGAATTGGACCATACGGGCGGAGTGACCCGGGCATCCAAGGATCATCAGCCGATGTTTCGGTGAGGTACATTGTGTCCGTTGGTGTTAATGAAAAGGTCAAACTGTCCCAGTCGATATCTTCGCTCATTTCATTCACCCTGCCTACGGCGTTTCTCGCCATGTAGATGAGGCTTTCAAGCATTCCTCCCTACTTCGATGGTCGAGGAAGTCGTTTTGTGACCCTTTGACAGTCTGACGATAAGCGAAGGGCCATAGGATGGCTCGGTTGCCATCCAACGGGGAGGGCAATGCTGTTTGAAGGACGAATGGGTGTTGTGAGTGGCCGTTACCATTCGGTCGACGGCTTGAATGGTTCGAAGTCTCCTTCCACCGTGCTCGAATTGTTTGGACGTACTGAACAAGGAGAGTCGATTTGTGCTCTTGTTCACGGCCTTCGCCCTACCTTCGAAATCTCCCCATTGATGGTATGGAGCGAAGGGATGGACGTTCCAGATCATGTCACACAGCGCTTGGCTGCAGTCGCTGCGATGGAGGATGTGACTGGCATCGAGGGTCCGGTGCTCAAATTGACTGATTTGGGGCAGCGACCGGTCTGGACGGTGACCGTTCGCCAGCCATTTGTTGTTCCAAGCTTGCGAAAAACCCTAGCGAAACAAAGCTGGCAGATTTTCTCAGGGGACATCCCCTTCCTGAACCGTCTGTTTCTCGACCAGGGCCTTGGGATGCACCTCTCGCTCAAGGGCACGATTGTGGATCGACGGGTGGAGGAGGACGAGGATTTTTCGCGCCTCGAAGCGGTTCGAAAAGCTGGCGGTGCTGGGCGGTATGCTGTTGACTGCACGGTGGTGTGTGAACTAGCGGACCTCGAAGCAAGCGAACCGTTCCCAGTCCCCTACAAATTGTTCTCCTTCGACTTGGAAACGAGCATTGCCCATGACACAATCCTGTGTGCGGCTGCGGTCATCGAGGACCTTCGAACAGGGCATCGTCAAACATTTTCCTTTGTTGGCGAAGAGCAGAGCATCATGGAAGAACTGACCCTCGTTGTGCGAAGTCAGGACCCAGACATCATCACGGGGTACAACATCGACAATTTCGACCTGCCTCGACTCAATGATCGAATGGGCGTTCACGCACGCTCGAAAGATTGGCGGAAACGCGGTTTGCTGTTCGGTTGGGGGCGCGTCCAACAAACGGAATCAGAGGCCAAACGAACTCGCTCAGGCTTGTTCCCTCGCCGGCAATCATCTCGCGCCTGGAACGTGGCAGGGCGAACCGTTGTTGATGCGTGGTGGCAGGCGCGAATGGCATTGCGTCCGCAACGTGAGACGCTTTCATTCATCAGCAATTTGCTGTTCCCTGACCAATCTGACAAGCATAAGATGGATGTTGACGCGTCGAAAATGGATGAAGAATGGGCCAACCGTCCGGATGTGGTGCTTGAATATTGCATCAGAGACGCTGAACTTCCGCTTGACATTCTCGGCGAACTTCAGGTCATTCGACGCAAGGAAGCGGTTGCTGCCGTTGCAAAAGTCACCTTCGACACGGCGGCCAATGGCAGCACAAGCCAACTGATCGATTCCTTGGTGATTCGCTTGGCAGACAACGAAGGCGTGGCCGTCCCGCTCACTGGTTCAGCGCAGGCAAAAGAGGGGCAGATCACGGGCGGGTATGTCCACGAGGTCGCAGCGGGGCTTCACCCTTGGATCGCCGTTCTGGATTTCAAGAGCATGTACCCTTCAATCATGATTGGCCACAACATTTGCTACACCACTCGGATCGACCCGGTGCAAACAGATCAGCCAACTGAAGATGCATTTGTTCATACGGCGCCCACAGGTGCTCGGTTTCGGCACCAATCGGACCGCAAGGGATTGGTTCCTGCCTTGTTAGAAGATCTCATGGCCCAACGCGATGAGCACAAGGCAGCACTCAAGGAGGCGAAAACCAGTGGTGAAGAAACAAAAGAAGCGTTCCACGATTCAATGCAGTACGCTGTGAAAATTCTCATGAATTCGTTTTACGGCGTCTTTGCAAGTGGATTCTACCGGTTCACGCATCGGGACCTCGGTTCCTCGATCACAGCATGGGCGCGTCACAACATCAAGGCCATCATCGCTCAACTCGATGCGGAAGGTCACGAGGTCGTGTACTCCGATACCGATTCGATCTTTGTTCGATCCCCCGTTCCAAGCAGCGCGCCTTCTTCGATGAAAGAAGAGGACATCCAGGCTGCCAAAGATGGGAAACCCGAGGCAGTGGCTCACATGGAAGCGTGGGAGGCAGCGAAGCAAGACATGATCCGATTTGGCCTCGAGGTGGCTGAGCGTTACAGCCGAGATTCTGCTGTGCTTGAGTTCGAAAAGGGCCTGTCGGTTTTCTTCAGCCACGGTGCGAAAAAGCGGTATGTAGGCCAAGTGGTTTACCCGAGCGAAGAGATGCTGATTCGTGGCTATGAAACACAACGAACCGATTCGTTCGCATATCTCACAACAACGATGAAGCGGATGTTCGGTCATGCATTGGCCGATGAGGGCGACGCGCTTGTGCGCTACGCACTCGCTCAGGTTCAAGCCCTCCGCCGATGTGAAGTTCCAGCAACGTCTCTGATTTTGGCAAAATCCTGCAAGGGTCGGATGGGGAGCAATGGAGTGGTTGACTTCACCAAAGATTACGCCAATCCAGACAGCATGGCCCAAGTCCGAGTGGCAAAGGCAAGAATCGCACTCGGTCTGGGCTTTACCTCGGGAATGAAAGTCTCCTACATCGTAACCGATGCAAGCCAACGACCAATGCGGGTTCAACCTTGGCTGGAAACCGAAGAAAACGGCGGTGTTGACGCATACGATGGTCAATTTTACGCAGAACGCCTTGCAGCCGCCCTTGGCCGGATTACCGAAGCATTCGGATGGACTGCAAAGGAACTCGTCGCTGGCAACAAGCAAACTTCATTATTTTCTTTCTAATTTGACGGAAATGGAGGAAGGCCTTTTGATGAGGGCGTCCCACAGATGCTCCATGAAGTCAACTCCAGTGCCTTGGGCTTTCGTTGCCCTCATGCTTCTGTCAAGCCTTTCGGGATGTATTTTTGAAGATTCGAACTCGTCAGGAAGCGATGAGGTTCTGGCTGTCTTCAATTACTCACCAAGCTCGAACATTCGGACAGGGGATGTTATTTCCTTTGACGCCTCCTCCTCCACCCCGAGCGGTGGCATCACCTATCGATGGGATTTCGACGCTGATGCATCCACCGACGCAACCGGACGTTCTGCTGAGTGGTCCTTTGCTGCAGCCGGTACATACGCAGTCGAACTCACCGTTTCTGATGGCTCGAAATCTTCTACCCAAATCAAAGATGTCACTGTTAACGACGCCACGGCTGTCCCTCCAAAGGCAGAAATCACCCAATATGCAAGCGATGAAGATTGCAACGATGAGGACATTGACGAGTCGACACACATCGTAGTTTGGATCTGTGAAATGGACAAGTCAATGACCGACCGGGACATTTCTGAAACGACAACCATCTCGCTTGATGCCAGTGATTCGGATGCAGGCGATTCCTCTCAGTACATCACGACATGGAATTGGGACCTGAACGCCGAAGTGGATTCAGACAACGATGGTGACTTTGAAAACGACGCTGATCTTACTGGTGAAAGCATCGATTGGAACAACGTCGAACCTGGCGAATATGAACTCCATCTCACCATTGAAAACAGTGCTGGAATGACTGATTCCGACTCCATCAAGGTCTATGTATCCTATGCTGGTCAATGGAGTGACTTCGAATTGGGAGGCAAC
This sequence comes from Candidatus Poseidoniales archaeon, assembly GCA_009887095.1. Lineage (GTDB taxonomy): Archaea > Thermoplasmatota > Poseidoniia > Poseidoniales > Poseidoniaceae > MGIIa-L1. The sequence continues at coordinate 4,152 of QXYC01000018.1, read as the reverse complement.
ACTTCTGGAAGCCCGGTGACGCTCGATTTCGATGTAAACGTCGTTTACGACAAAGACAATGGCAACACAATCCGAAAGATGGTCGGTGAACTCACCTATCCAAAGATGGACGGCGATTGCACCAACACCTTCACCAACAATTGCCGTGCAAAACTCGACATCTATGCCTTCAACGAAGACGATGAAGAGGCAAGCAATACCTCGGATACCGGGCTTGATCAGCGATCGGATGGGACCGACTGCGACGAAGACGAACACGACTGTGTGTTCCTCACGCTCTCCTCGTACATGTTTACGGACACAGAATCCACCTACGATGACGGCGAGTGGACCATGCAAATTCGAAACGAAAAAATCAACGATTTGCAGGTTGAATCGTTTATTATTCGCTTGCATTACAAGTGAGCAGAAGCCCGCTCTTCCTTCCATCTATTGAGAAGATGTTTAGAGCCACCCACCCGAGCCCTCAGCATGCGCAGAACCCGCATTGTCGCGACCATTGGCCCGGCAAGTTCCGGAGAAAAAGTCCTCAAGTCCTTGCTTGAGGCAGGTGTTGACGTCTGCCGTCTGAATTATTCTCACGGCACGCCCGAGAGCAAAACCGAACTCTATGAGCGCATTCGTTCAATGGAAGCATCACTTGGCAGGCCAACCTGCATTTTGGCAGACCTTCCTGGTCCAAAACTGAGGCTTGGTCGCTTCCCCGGTCTTGTGGCCCTGAAGCGCGGCGCTCAACTCAATCTTCACTGTGGTGTCGAGGAAATGAGCGATGCTTCGGCATCAGATCTTCCCGTCGAATATGCGGGTCTCTCTGCTGAACTAAACGCCGGCGATCCTGTATTGATTGCTGATGGCTTAATTCGCCTCGTGGTCAATGAAGCACCGGGTGTGCCGTCCGGGACCGTTGTTTGCACGGTTGAGGATGGAGGACCGGTAAGCGCCCGAAAAGGCGTCAATGTCCCGGGGACAATGGTCGACCTCCCTGCAATTGGGCCAAACGACAAAGCGGCCATCGCCCATGCGCTTGAGGCTGGTGCAGACTACCTGGCCGTGAGTTACGTTCGGACTCCTGAAGATTTGCAACCCGCTATTGACGCCGTGAAGGCAGCAGGGAAGCACGTGCCTGTGGTTGCAAAAATCGAGCACCCAATGGCGTTGGAGCGACTCGAGGAAATTCTTGACTTGGCCGATGCCGTGATGGTCGCTCGTGGCGATTTAGGCGTTGAAATTCCCTTGGAAGATGTCCCCGTTGCACAACAACGCATCATCGATGGGGCCCTAGAGCGTGGTATGATTGTCATCGTAGCCACACAAATGTTGGAAACCATGACATTGAATCCACGACCAACCCGTGCTGAGGTCAGCGATATTTCGAGTGCCATTCGCCACGGGGCGACAGCCGTGATGTTGTCTGGAGAGACCGCGACGGGCAATTATCCACTTGCTGCTGTCCAAACAATGGCCAAAATAGCCACGGCTGCCGACCAAGGATTCAGGACCACTGACCGCCGACCGAGTGCTCTTGCTCGGTTCAAGGCCACACGCTCTGTCGCCCATGCCGGTGTTGAATTGGCAAGAATCTCAGAGGCTGAACGAATCGTCGTAGCGACTCAACACGGGAACGCTGCTCGGTTGGTAGCAGGCTACAGGCCAACAACACCGGTGACGGCTGTGAGCGATCGAATCCGTGCAGCCCGCCGAATTCAATTGCTGCCTGGCGTCGAAAGTCTGCTCGTTGAAGAATACGAGCGCGGCTCCCAAACCATGCAAGCCGCTGTCGAAACGCTTGTCGAACAAGGCATCATCAAACCAGGTCAACGCGTCGTTGCGATTTCTGGCAGTCCAAAGGCGATCAGCGGTGCTACAAGCACAGTACGACTGTACAAGGTCGAAAACGACGGCTCTATCCGCGGTTCCGAGTGAAGCGGGCTGCAAATCGTTTTACCGAGTTTGGAGACGAACAATTCAAGAGTAGTTGCCTCTTTTTGGCAATAGTTGGGTGGAAATCACGCGTCGCGGTTTTCAAATAGGGGTGGTGGTTCGGATGACTCGCTAAGGAGCAATTACCATGGGAAGTCAATGGGAAGATAAGAACAAGCCTCACCTAAACATCGTGTTCATCGGCCACGTCGATCACGGTAAGTCAACAACCGTCGGACGTCTGCTTTTGGACTCCGGACACATCGAAGGTCACGTCATCGAAAAGAACGAGAAGCTCGCTGCAGAATCCGGTAAGGCTGGATTCGGTCTTGCTTACGTGATGGACGGTCTCAAGGAAGAGCGAGAACGTGGTATCACCATCGACGTCGCTCACAAGGAATTTTACACTCCTAACTACTACTGGACTGTCATTGACGCCCCAGGTCACCGTGATTTCGTCAAGAACATGATCACCGGTGCATCCCAAGCTGACGCTGCTGTGCTTCTCTGCGCTGCAAACGACGGTGTGAACGCCCAAACCAAGGAACACGCTTTCCTCGCAAAGGTGCTTGGTGTCAAGCAACTCATCGTCCACGTCAACAAGATGGACATTTCCGGTGTTGACTGGTCAGAAGACAAGTACAAGGCCGCCTGCACAGAAGTCGGCAACCTCCTCAAGATGGCTGGATTCAAGCCGGACGATGTCCCAATGATCCCTGCTTCCTCCTTGAACGGCGACAACGTGTTCAACAAGTCCGACAATTGCCCATGGTACAAGGGTCCAACACTCTTCGAAGCCATTGACAAGCTCACAATGCCTGACAAGCCAATCAACAAGCCACTTCGCTTGCCGATTCAAGACGTGTACAAGATTTCCGGTATCGGAACTGTGCCTGTTGGAAAAATCGAAACTGGTACCCTCAACGTCGGTAAGACCGTTGTGTTCAACCCATCGATGAAGTCCGCAGAAGTCAAGTCAATCGAAATGCACCACACCATGGTCGAGAAGGCCGAGCCAGGAGACAACGTTGGTTTCAACTGCCGTGGCCTCGCTCAGCAAGACATTCGCCGTGGCGACGTTGCTGGATACACTGACAACGAACCAATGTTCGTTCGACACGACGAAACCTTCGTCGGACAAATCCAGCTCATGGACATTCCTAAGGCAGTTTCAGTCGGATACACTCCAGTGTTCCACGCACACACTGCTCAAGTGGCTGTTCGGTTCCAAGAACTCCTCGAAAAGACCAACAAGGCTGGCAAGGAAGCAAACCCTTCCTTCCTCAAGACTGGTGACGCATGTTTGATTCGTTTCCAGCCTAACAAGCCAATGGCAATCGAGCAAATGGACACCTTCCCAGAACTCTCCCGCTTCGCTATCCGTGACATGGGCAAGACCGTCGCTGCTGGCGTCTGCTTGAAGATCGAAAAGAAGGCTTGAGTCTTCAGTTGAACATAGGTTGAGAATTTGGACGGGTCATTATGGCAGCAGTTACCATCATCAAGCTCACCGGTGAAAACCACGGAGACATTGACCAAGTCGCAAGCCAAATCAAGGCTATTTGCGACAACGGTGGTATCTCGCTTCGAGGACCAATTCCATTGCCAACCCGACGATTGGTTGTTCCAGTCCGCAAGGCACCAGATGGTGAAGGCGTTGAAACCTACGATCACTGGGAACTTCGAGTTCACAAGCGTCTGCTTGAGATGGACATCACGTCTGGAAAGGATGAGTCGGCACTTCGCCAAGTCACCCGTATCCCAATCCCTGACACTGTGAGCATCGAACTCTCGATGCGCTCCGTCAACTGAGCATTGCACACAAAACGCTCTACACAACGGGCCGTAAGGCTCGATGGGTCGACCATGGTTCAAAGCAAGAACAGCGCGATGCCTGGAGGCCTACTCTCAAACTGTTCTTCTCAAAGGGCAGCTGCTTCGGCTACGCCAGACTCAATGAGCCACTCTGCTGACGCTTGATCAACGAAGTGAACATCGCCGGCTTCCAATGCCAATGATTCACCCGATGCGGTGAGAATTGGCTCAGGGCTCGTCATGAGCACTCGAATCCGAATCAATGTCGTTTCAACGACGGGTTCTTCCTTTACCGGCTCAATGTCTTCTGAAACAGGTTCTTTTGTGGGTGCTTCAAACGCATCGTCCAAAGAAATGGTCGAGGACTTAGACGGTGCCAATTCCATTGCTGCAGCATGCTTTCGTTCTCCATCTTGA
>QXYC01000017.1 GCA_009887095.1 Candidatus Poseidoniales archaeon | reverse complement strand
GACAAGGTCAAGGACAAGGTCAAGGACAAGGTCAAGGACAAGGTCAGGGACAAGGACAAGGACAAGGCCAACAACAAGGTCAAGGTCAAGGACAACAGGGTCAACAAGGTCAGCAAGGACAGCAAGGACAGCAAGGTCAGCAGGGCCAGCAAGGACAGCAAGGACAGCAAGGACAGCAGGGCCAACAAGGTCAGCAAGGTCAGCAAGGTCAGCAAGGTCAGCAGGGTCAGCAACAAGACAACGGCCAAGGTCAACAACAGCAAGGCGGCGAACAAGGCGGCCAGCAAGGTGACCAACAAAGCGAAAACCAGAACGGACAAAACCAGAACGGTCAGAGCGAGCAGCAGCAAGGTCAAACCCAAAACGGTCAACAAGGCCAACAGGGACAACAGACCGACCAGCAGCAAGGTCAACAACTTGACAACCAAGCTGAAAATGGCGAAAACGACAACGACGGCGACGGCATCCCTAACGATGTTGACAACGACGATGACAACGACGGCATTCCAGACACCGTTGACGAGAACCCTATGGATCACGACAACGATGGACTTGACGACGCTGAAGACTCAGACGATGACGGAGATGGAATCGACGACACTGAAGAAGTGAACGACGCAGACCCTAACTCCAACATCTATGACCACGACAACGACGGCATCACCGATGCTGTGGACCTCGACATCGACAACGATGGCATTGACAACCGAAACGATTGGGAAGACGTGAACAACAACGGCGTTATGGACGCTGGCGAAGACCGAATGCGCGATCATGACAACGATGGCATGAACGACGCAGAGGACACCGATGACGACAACGACGACATTCTTGACGTCGACGAAATCAACGGTGCTACCGGCGCTTACCGCTACGACCACGACAACGACGGAATTTGGGACGCTACCGATAACGATGACGATAACGACGGATTGCTCGACTGGTTTGAGCAAAACGACGGTAACTCCCTTACGGGTCAATTCGATCACGACAACGACGGACTCGACGACAACGAAGATGACGACGACGATGACGACGGCATCCTCGATGAACTCGAAGCTTGAAGTTTGATTGATTGAACATCGATACCACCGATGTCGAGGCATCGGGTGAGCCGGGTTCTCGAGGGGTTCGCCCCTCGAGAATCCCTTTTTCTTTTTTTATAATCAGCGCATTGAGCCATGCTTTTCATTCAGAATTTCATTTCTCTGGCGATGATACTCAATGGGTTCTGTGATACCCTTAGTTCCACTCGCGCCACGCCTTTGAAATAGGGCATGACGGTGGAAAGGTGATTCCAGAGGTGCCAACATGCTCTCAAACGTACACAAAGAAACCCTACAAAACCGACAAAAACTCAGCATGTCGCTGACAATTGTATTCCTTATGCTGACCAGTACCCTTCTTGCAGTTGTCCAAGACTTCAGCGCAGAAGATGAAACCGAAACAATCGGCTTCGTTGAAGGGCAACGCATTGGGCAAAGCATCGCTCAATCAACCGCACAAGGCGGGCAAGGCGACTGGAACGGCGACCATGATCCATGGCACGAAACCGGCCACCCTTCGATCACTGATTTGATGTGGGCCGACCCTGGTGTGATGTCTGGAATCATCACCGACCTGAGCGCCATCGAAGCACTCGCACCAATGTACGCCGGTCTCCTTGAAGAATCAAGCAAAGATGACCACGACAACGACGGAATCAACGACCTCGCCGACCTTGACGACGACAACGATGGAATTTACGACTTGCTCGAGCGATTTGACGGCTGCTACGGCACCCATCCATTCGACCACGACAACGACGGAATTCTCGACGCAGATGACTGGGACGACGACAACGACGGAATTCTCGAAGGTCCAATTGACATCGATGCACTCGAAGCCCTTGGCTTGGACCCTCGCAATGTCTCAACCGACCGCCGACTCGATGAGAACATCATCCACCCGTGGACTGGACAGGCTGTCGGGCCGTTCTACCTCGCTGATCAGAATCCAATGGACCACGATAACGACGGCGTTACCGACGAAGACAGCGATGGTTCGGGGCCTGGCCGATACGACGAAGATGACGACAACGATGCACGAATTGACCAATTCAAGTGGCCTTGTGACCTCGACAACGATGGTGTTCAAGACTACTTCGACAACGATGACGACGGCGACGGTGTTGACGATGTCGAAGACTCCCACCCATACGATGCATCGATCACAACCAGCCACACGGAAGCTGGCAACCTTTTCGACGCAGCACAAACTTGGGATTTCAACTCCTACCGAGTTTACTCAGGCGGTGTCAACTTCCTCAGTTCTGAACTCAACCGAGTGAACGCAGCAACTGCACCCTTGTACACAGACACTTTTCCAAGTGGCACCCCTGCCTTCACGACAATTGTGGATGGCGACCTTGACGGTGACCTGATCCCGAATTTCCTCGATCCGGACAACGACAACGACGGAACACCAGACAGCGCTGACACAGACGATGACAACGATGGTATTCTTGACATGTCAGACCCCGATGACGACAACGATGGCATCCATGATGTGTGTGTCAACATTGACGTGAACGGTGACAACAAGGGCGATTACAACGGCTTGCTCAACGGCGAGCCAACCGCACTCGATGCCGCCACACTTGCAGGCGGCCTTGGCTATGTGACTGCAACGAACGTGGCCACATCCTCCCAATCTGGAACCGCACTCACCGTTGACATTGTGGCGGACCCAGCATCTGGCGGTGCGGTTACAGCAGTCACGATTAACAGGGCTGGATACGGTTACAGCGTTGGCACTCAAATCACCATCAGCGGTGGTAACGGTGGAGCGTCCATCGCAGTCGCAAGCGTCAACAATGTGGACTTCGAAATTCCTGGTGCTGACGGCGATAATGACGGAAGCACTGACTGTGAAATCGATTACGACCAAGACCTCGACGACGACCGATTGCGACCGTTCGACCAGAACTACAACGCTGTCTACGATTGGCTTGACCCCGATATGGGTGGAACCACCACGCCTGACAACTTGGGCGACATCACTGTAAGCGGTGATGCAAGCAACTTCGAATACGATCTTGATGACGATCAAATCGAGAATGAATTCGATGCATTCCCATTGGATACGACCGCTGATGTTGCAACATGGAACTGCCCGACCGCGGCAAATCCCAACCCAACCAACCCAGACCCTCGCTGCACAACCCGACGCGCCTCTTTCTCCCAATTCAACGACTGGGATGGCGATGGAATCGCAAACTGGGACGACGTCGATGACGACAACGACGGAATCATCGATGCACTCGACATTGATCCAGATTGTGACCTCGACAACGACGGAGACCTTCACGCCATCAACGGAGCATTGTACCGTGACGATGGACCTAACTCAGTCGATTCCGATATCGACGGAGACGGTCTCGAAAACGACATCGACTGGGATGACGACAACGACGGTATCGCCGACATCTACGACCCTGACGATGGAAACTGTGGTGTAGTCGATTATGATTCAAGCGATGCATTTGCTCGACCATATTACCCGGTCGACGATGGTGGCGACCTTGACGGCAGCCAAGACAGCACCCCATATGGCGATGCTCCTGACGATCACTGGAACCTCCTCTTCTGGCACAACCCATTTGCTGATGTCATGCTCAACTACAACGGCTATGATGCCACAACTTCACCAGCGACACCTGGTACCGTTCCAGAATTTTACTGGTTCATGTTTGCTCGGTGGTCTCCATACAACGGTGGGAACGATTGGGACATTGACGCCGATGGAGATTCACTCACAAACGGTCTTGACACCGATCAAGACGCTGATGGTCTTCCAGATTGGTGGGACCAAGATGAAGCAAATGATGGAATCATGGACACAGACGATCCAAAGATGGGCGGTTCGTTCAACCTTACCCAGTGTGGTTGGACTGCTGGAAACCTCGGTTCCGGTCACACTTGCGGATACCAATACGCTGTGGCTTACCACATGCCACTCAATGGTGTGAATGCACAATTCGGCTCCCCATACTCCACGCGCCCCGACGCCTTTGTCGATCAAGGCGCTACTGCGGGCGGGCCATCCGGCAACTGGAGCTGCACCCCCGGTGCACAAGGTGGATGTTACCACTACGACTTCGGCGGCGATGGCACCATTGAATCCGGAATCACTCACTTCCAGATGACCGATAACCGTGACGCATTCGTCACATGGGTTGGTCTTTCAACAGGTCTATGGCAATGGACTTCTGACAACGGCCCAGTCGCTGATTTCCCTGACGAACTGGGTGCAGACCTCCTCAAGAACGACGTCGACGGAGACATAGACGGTGATTTCACCAACATGACTGTTGACTTGGACAATGATTACGATTCTGTCTTTGACTGGTACGATGTCGACGACGACAACGACGGTATCTGGGATTACTTTGAAATCGACAGCGATGACGATTGGGACAACGATGCAGGCCAAGAAAACGGCAATTTCTTCAGCGGAACGAACTGTGAAGACAACGATGACGATGGCAATGACGCTGACATCGATGAAGACGGATTCTTCCAAGCAGTCTGGGACCAAGGAATCATGTCGCAAGGCCTCCGAGAACCATCACTGTATGACGTTGACAACGATAACGACGGTGTTCCAGATGCCGAAGACACCGATGACGATAACAATGGTATTCTCGATGTCGATCAAGAACTTCTCCCTGGTTGCTTCTGGGGCGAAGAAGAATCTCCATTCGATCACGACAATGATGGAATTGTCAATTGGGCAGACAATGATTGGGATGGCGACGGTATTCCAAACAACGTCGAACTTGCAATCAGCATCACGCAAGCGTTCGACCACGACAACGACGGCGCTCGAGATGACATTGACGAAGATGACGACGAAGACGGTATGAAAGACGAAGACGAAGTGCTTCTCTGGCCAACCCGCTTTGACCGAAACTCGACCAACCCTTGGGATCACGACGACTTTGGCAATGGTGAAGGAATCGCTAACCCGCTTGACAGCAACACGGGCCCGGATGCCATCGATCAAGATGACGACAACGACACCCGTGATGATCTAGATTTCAACCACTTGGAAGAAACGTACACAAGCTCACCATGTTACAACGGCGCCGAGTCCAGCGATTGGGATTCGGACAACGATTGCACTCTTGACGCAGATGACAAGGCACCGACCTTCATTACGTTTAATCCACCAAACGATCTTTGGCTCGATGCACAAACCCCCTCCATCTTTAGTGGATATGTGGAATGGGTGAATCCAGTTACGCTCCAACAGGAGCCGGCGGTTGGCATGCCAGTTCAAGTTCACATCGAGTGGACCGGTAACAACACAACCGCAATTGAAACGATTGACGTCCTTACCACCGCATCTGGAAACTTTAGCGTTGGTCAATTCCTTTACCCTGAAGACCTCACCGTTGGAGATAACACAACGTACAGAGTCTACGCAGAGGTAACTGAAATGTTCGTATTTGACGGCGCCCAGTCGCAATCTTACTACGTCGGAGCAGAAGCAAACTTGACCGCTGACATCTTCATGAACAGTTACTTCCGAAGCGATGAGCAACCGTTCTGGGTTGACATGTGGTCCTACTACACTGCTGACGTCCAACGCGGTATTTTCAACAACTTGATCCCAAGCGTGCCGATGACCTTCTCCGTTCGTGGCGGTGTCTTTGGTAACCTCACCCACCCAACCAACTTCACAGGATTGGGCGGCGATGGATACCGAAGCGGGCCATCTGGACTTGTGTCTGTGACCTTCGTCCAAGACATCGGAATCAACGGAATTTGGAAGCAAATACAGTGGAATTCCACCCGCGACAACGGTGTAGGAAAGGTGCCTGGCGGATACGAAGAAGTCGCTTGGAACTCCAACACTGGCATGCTTGAACCACTGCTTGACAGCAATGGCGACATCATCGAGTATGACTACACGAACACCAGTTTACCCGCTGGCGACTACGAAGTCACGGCCAGTGTCAAGCCGGAACTTGCCACCGAATGGCCGTTCCCGTACCTCCATGGTGATGACACAGAAGCACAGTCGATCCGAGTTATGCACCGCATGAACATCGAGGCTCAAATGATCCTCTCAGGTGTGAACCCTGTGTACTACTTCGATGCCACGATTAACAACGGTGACGGTAGCTTCGGTAACTGGGCAACATTGTACCACGAGCAGGCACTCAATGGCGCAGGCCTCGTGTTCAGTGACATCTCCAAGTCGAAACCATACCCAACCAACTGGGATGGTACACCTGAGACATTGATTGGTGAAGCAGCAAACCTCCGTGACTTCATCAGCACAAACTCGACCCATTGGTTCATCAATCTCGTGAACGGCGGCGACGGCGATTTGCCACCATGTGGCGCAGTTGACCCGACCGATCCAAACAGCCTCGTCCGCTGTGAAATCGTTCCAGAAATGAACACAGGAGACTCACTTCAAGTGATCGGAGAGGTCAGCAACCGAACCAACGAGCCATGGGATGCAGATCCAGTGGCCCTCCAAGTTGACGTTGACGGAAATGGACAATTCTTGGGTGCAGGTGAAACTGCTTACACCCAACGCCCCGTCATGAACAACGGTGTTGCCGAGTTCGATTACAACTGGTCATGGTACAGCCAATACGGCTCTGGAACCTACGGAATGCGTGTTGATTTCACGAACTCCGCGTACTACTTCACCGGAAACAGTTCCACCTTGGCAGCGACTGGTGCTTACATCAACGTCACCGTTGTTGGAACCACTGACTTCCAAACCACCTCTCTGCCTCGTTTGTATCGAAACAGCAGCACTACGATTCAAGCCAAGTTGGTTGACAACTCATTGCAACCAGTTCGCAATGCAGCCGTCAATTACACATGGTCTGCTGATGGAAGAAGTGGTGTGAATTACACGGATGATAATGGATTCTTCGAAGTACCATTCAACATCTCTGCACAAGATCCGCTCGGTAAGTACTCCTTACAGTTTGAATTTGCAGGCACCTCATTGCTAAAGGGCAATACGATGGTGCAGGAAGTGTGGGTCGTTTCTCGAACCTACCTCTCTGTTGTATCGGTTGATCCAAACCTTCGTCAATCTGGCGACCGTTGGGATTTCACCGCCCAAGTGGTGGATGACAATAAGACCTCAATTCGAGATTCTGGCGGCGCCGCTCTCGACGGTGCGAACTCAGGTCTTGTGGACGTGATCTTCGAAGGTTCTGACTTCAACGGTGTTTTCCACCGACAAGTGGTTGCAACCCTTGCTCCAGCGGCTGGATTAATTTCCTTGCCAGAACCACAGCCGGATAATTCTCACCTGTGCTTCTACGACGGCAACGGCGACAATGTTCCTGACCGTGACTTCAACCAAGACGGCATCCTCGACCGAAACGAAACGGTTGGCTGCTTGAAGTCCAACATCAGCCCACTCAATCCGCAGTTGTTGCGTGACGACCCAGAATCTTTCCTTCCTGATGGATTTGGACCAGTCAACGTCATCCTCCGGTTCGAGGAGAACCTTCCAAACGAAGGCTGCGAAGCTCTGCAACCCACCTCCTTGACAATTCAGGGCGCATGGGACCCGTGCACCAGCGTTCCTGGAAACGATCACTTCAGACTGAAGATGACCAACAATGCAAACGGCTTCTCGTTGATTGGACGAACCTCGCTCACCGTTGACGATCAAATCGTTTACACAAGCGAAGTCAACCCAGTTACCGGCGAAGTGGTGCCCAAGCCAATGGTGGTCACAGGCCAACTCCAAGATGAATTAGGAACCAACCTCACCAACCGAAACATCCGTGTGAGTTATGAGATGATTAACGGCCAATCCAACCCGACTTCGTGCCAAGCAGGTATGACGGACATGGACGGTCGATACTCCATCCTCTGTCCACTCTCCGACGTGATGGCTGGCAAGGCGAAGGTGACAGTCACCTACTCCTCCTACGACAACAACGATGCATACCGATACGAGAACAAGACGGTTCTGACCGAATTCGATGTGTTCTCGAACTCAACCCTTGCAATCAACGAAGTTGGACCTTTCAAGTCCAGCGTCGAGTCATGGACTGCGCCAAATGGTTCGAATTACCCTGTCCTTTACCTCAAGGAATCGTTCCACCTCGACGGGAAATTGACACAATCGAACGGACAGTTCGTTGGTGGAAAGTGTCTCAACATTTACCTCGACCCAGACCAGAACATCCGCCCAGTGTCAACGATTCGCACCAGCGAAATCGATGGTACAATCGAGTGGTTCAGCGGCGATCCAAGCCAAAACCCGACCCTCAAGGGTGTTGAAACCACTGGCGGTAAATTGGAAGGATTCAGAACACTGCGCCTCGCTTACGAACCCGATGTCAATGTTCCAGGTGGTTGTGACAAGGATCCATCCAATGTCTTGAATGGCTCCTTTGTCGACATGGAAATTCTTGTCCGCTCTCGCATTGACTTGCAAGTCAAGCAGACTTGGAGCCACCTCGCAGGAAACGGACTCGATAACGGTGAAGCCGTCATCGGTTCTGTTGCTCTTCTCCGTGACCGTCTCGACCTCGCAGTCGAAAATGAAGAAGTGTGGTTTGTCCGACAGTACTGGTCGGAAGCAGACGCACAATGGGTCATTGAAGGCACAAACAAATCCAAGACAAACGAACAAGGTGTTGCTGAGTTTGAATGGGCGTTCGCAGGAACAACCTGTGATGGCGAAACATGCGATGGACAATGGCGAATCATCGCTTACTATCCAGGATCGACCTACTTCGCAGAATCCCAAGATAACATCACTCACGAGCTTGTCTATGAAATCAGAAGCTCAATCGATGCCCAATCAGGCTTCTTCACACCAGCCCGGGGCATGGCCCTTGGTGTGCTGTTGATGGCCCTGTTGATTGGTGGACTGATCTACTATCAGCGAGCCCAAGAACGCCGACAGGTGCAGGCCCTGAAGGGTATCCTCACCGACACAATGATGCAACTCGAAGCCAGCAACGAATACATCGCAGCAATCTTCGATTGTTACAAGAGTCTGGTGAAGCACTTCAAGCGATATGGTTTCATGAAGAAGGTGTACGAAACGACCCGTGAATTCGAGTCGGCTGTTCGTTCAGCGTTCAACATGGTTCCAGCAGAGCAACTCAGTGATTTCCTCTCCATCTTCGAAGAGGCACGTTACTCTGACCACACCATCGACGCCTCTCACCGCGACCGTGCCCTCCAAACTCTCCAGACCATCGTGACCTCGTTGACAGTGGCCCTCGGTGAAGAAGGCAGCGTGACCCGTAAGGAATTGGTTGGCTTGTATGACAAGCAGACCAAGGCCGGGGAATTCGTCGCAGCCGATGGAACCGTTCGACAAGCAGGTATTGTCGAAGGCGAAGGCACCGACTTCAAAATTTGAAGCCAATCAGCATCGTAAAGAGGGCCTCTTTTGAGGCCCTCTGTGCGGTATTGTCGCCTTAACCTTCAAGGAGCAGGTGCGGTGTGGTAACACCATGGACGATTGGAAGCAACTCATCGGCGAAGCAATGCAAATAGAAACAACAGACACCATTGCGGCGTTCAAGATCTACGAGCGTGCTGTGTTTGCAGGCCTTACAACCGCTCAAAACCTTCTCGATGACGTGGAAGCTGCTCAAATCATCGAAGCCATCTATGGCGCCTTGGTCGCTTACTCACAAACGGTCATGCTACGAATGAAAGCAGAGGACCCTGAAATCGGCGGCGTCGACCATGCCTTCCGTGCGGGTCAAGCCTACGGTGTTTCATGCGTTCTCAACCACTTGATCGACAAGCTCACCGACATCACAGGCGGCACAGAACTTGGCGCCATGGACGCCTTTTCAGATACCCTCCACGACGAAATCATCATCCAAGGCCGAGCCGCTGGTTTGACTGTGGAACTGCTTGACGCACAAGGCGATATCTTGCTTGAGTGAGGCCCCACTGCCGCCCTATGAAGCATGAACTCCGCTCAGGCGAATTCGGGTCACTGCGGCGCGAAGGAGCGACCAACCGCGTCGGTGCATTGATAATGGGATGGCGAGTCGGCGAACTGCTTCAAAGCATCGAGGGAGTCAAATGAGCAATCCGACACGAAAGACAAACGCACGACTGGTTGATGTAATCAACCAGTTGAAAGCCCAGTCGCGTGACACCGGAGCACCTGTTTGGCGAGATGTGGCCATGCGACTCTCCAAGAGTCGCAAAAATTGGGCGCAGCCGAACTTGAGCCGCGTGAGCCGCTACGCCCCCGAGGGTGCAACCATCCTCGTACCAGGCAAGCTGCTCGGCTCAGGGGAATTGTCTGCCAACCACACCATCGCCGCCTACAGTGTTAGCACCGGTGCACGTGAGAAAATAGAAGCCGCTGGAGGTCGAGTTATGACCTACAGCGAGCTGATGAACGAAAACCCAACAGGCACGGGGGTTGTTATCCTTGGATGAAACAACCTACGTCTTTGACGCTGATGGCCTCATCATGGGCCGTCTCGCATCAGCCTCGGCAGATCTTCTGCTCAAGGCTGCACGTGAGCACCGTGATGACAAAGTCATCATCATCAACGCAGAGAAAGCCATCGTTTCCGGACGACCACGCTCTGTCTTGAACACGTACCACAAAAAGTATGAGTTGAACCACGCCCGTAAGGGTCCGTTCTACCCACGTATGCCTGACATGATCCTCAAGCGTGCAGTTCGTGGTATGTTGCCATATCAAAAGAAGTCCAGTGGCCGCCGAGCCCTTCGTAACCTCCGGGTCGAAATCGGTTGTCCTGCCCACCTTGCAGGCGATCTACCTGAAGGCCACCAACATGGTGACCTTAGCAAAATCCGCAAGGGAATGCCTGAGCGATTCATTCGTCTGGGTGACATCAGCGCCGACCTCGGCGCACCAACCCACCGCTGGGACGGAGGTGAGCAATGATGGCTCGTAAAAAGCAAAAGTCAGTTCAATCCTCTGGAAAGCGCAAGACAGCCGTCGCCCGAGCATCGGTGAAGGCTGGAAAGGGACGGGTTCGTGTGAACAGCGCTCCAATCGAAATTCTATCACCATCCCTTGCTCGACGCAAGGCAATGGAACCATTGATCATCGCTGATGCAATGAACCGACTCAGCAAGGTCGACATCAACATCACCACCCTTGGTGGCGGAATCATGGGTCAAACCGACGCTATCCGAACCGCAATTGCTCGTGGCCTTGTCCACTACAACGGCGGTGCGGAAGGCATTGACGAAGAACTTCGAGACGAATTCCTGCGCTTTGATCGTAGCCTTTTGGTGAACGATCCACGTCGCAAGGAAGCAAAGCACCAACTCGGTCGTGGTGCTCGCCGAAAGAAGCAGAAGTCGTATCGATGAGGTGATTGCATGATTATACCAGTACGATGTTTCAGTTGCGGTGGCGTTATTGCCCACAAGTGGGAAGAATTCAACGAACTCAAGGCCGCAGGTCTTGAGGACGCAGAAGCTCTCGACAAGATTGGCTTGACGCGCTACTGCTGCCGCCGAATGTATGTGGGTCACATCGACCTCATCTACGAGGCTGCACCATTCAGCGCTTCGACTCAGTGAGTCTCGATTTAGAAGATCAGAACACGGGGGCCCGTGGGTTAGCTTGGCCTATACTTGGCGGCTGGGGGCCGTCAGACCCCAGTTCAAATCTGGGCGGGCCCACCTGATCTTTCATTCTCAGTCAGTGGTTCGAACCATTCGAATCGAATGACGCGGACCCTTTGGATTGATATGGAAGGCATGCGAAGATTGGACCATGCGAACCGTTCAGGCTTCGACGCTCGTCTTGCTTCTTCTTCTTGCATCACTCAGCACCGTTTTGCAACCAGCTTCGGCAACAGACACAACGGTGACGAGTGAAACAACATGGTCAGGCGCCATTGTCCTCAATGGAAACGTTACAGTGGCCAACGGAACAACACTCACCATCTCGCCTGGCACCACCATCGATGCTGGCGATGATCACTGGCTTCGTGTCGAGGGGTCGTTGTTCGCCACAGACACCACGTTCTTTTCTTCAGTAACACCGCTCACACAAGGGTCTCATGGGGCCGGGTTATGGGTCGGACTGCAGGTCGAATCTAACGGCCACGCGCAGTTGACAGATGTGGTCATCAACAACAGCAAAACAGCCGTCCGAAACCACGGGGTCCTAACAGCCTCGGCGCTTACAATCAACGATGCCTACATTGGCATCAATAACGGCGGTAGCGCCACACTCTCGGACGTTGTTGCAAACGATGTCGACTACGATGTGGTTCGAAGCACAGGTGCCTTGTCAATTGAAGAGGCCACCTTCACGAATGTTGCTGGCGGCATCATTTCTTCCGGTTCAAGCGACGTTTCCGATGTTTCATTTTACCAGACCGGCCTCGCTCTCAAGGCTACATCAGGCCATCTACAGGCATCGGGCATCGCTTTTGATGGCGTTGCGGTTGGTATTGCCAGCCAAGCGGGCGCCACGACATCAATAGCAAGCGTCATTGGGTCGAATGTTGCATTGGCTGTCGATGCTGGCGACAGCGATGACCTCACACTCGACACGATGGTCCTCTCTGGCCACCGCCTCCTCCTTGCAAACGGCGCCACACACATTCACGCTCAAGACATCACCTTCACTGGAAACCTAAACGAATCGAGGGCCGTGCTTGACCAACGGTGCAGCGGGTCTTGCACATGGAACAGCACAGTGATCAGCAACACAGCATGGGGACTTGCTCTTTCGGGAGACGGCCATCACACCTTCAACGACCTAACGGCCACATCAAGCCTGCGAAACATCGATGCATCCGGTAATGGGGAATTGACAATGTCAACCGCGCATCTCAATGGTTCTGACGCCGCCATCAGCCTTCGCGGTCCAAGCAGCACCATCGAGGAAGCAACCATCCATTCCATCTCCTCAGAGGCGCTTGCCATCGACGTCCTCGACGGCGACCATGCATGGAAAAACATCGAGGCCACCAAACCTTATTCTTCACAAGACCTCACTTCCATCGGTCTCAAAGCATGGTACAGCACCATTTCCACGGAGGGATTTTCGATTGCTCACTATGGCAATGGTATCCAACTCAGCAACACCTTGCTCAGCGGTGATTCAATTTCGACCGTTGATGGAAAATCAGTCGGTATTTCCCTAGAGGACTCTCACCTCAGCGTTGATTCTCTGACAACAAGGGTCTTCCCAACGGGCGTCCAACTCGATGGAACATCCACATTGCAAGCGTCCAGCTGGGGTGCAAATCTGCATGGGACTCCGCTTGTCGTTGCAACTGACAGCACAGCCACCGTCCGCGATTTCCAACCCCAAAACACTCAGGCAACCTCCTCCGATGCACTGGGGGATGGCTACCTCTTGTACGGCGGTTCAACAACTGCGACCATTGCCACCTCCTCCTCAGACTTCCTTGAGGAGACCCCTGTGACATTCACCGATCTCACAGGCTCACCAATCGAAGCAACCATTGCCGTTCACGGCTTCATCTTACAAAGCAACACCAATGGCGCAGCGACACTGCCCCTCAAATCCCAAGGCAGCATTGTCGACGTCAGTCTTGGCGGTGCCGGCGTGAGGGTCACCCTCTACGGGGGAAGCATGGGCCAGTCTGTTCAAGTTCCGGTGATTCCTCAGGGCGACTGGACCATCACGAGCGGTCAAGTTGTCTATCTCGGCGCCCGCCCTGACGGCAGCCCCCACGTCCTCACTGGCGATTTAACCCTTGAAACCGGTAGCGGCCTCCAACTCGACAGCACGACCCTCCTTCTTCCTACAGACGGCTTGGTGAGTGTCCAAGGCAGCGCTCAACTGATGGGCGATGCTTCGACGATTGCCGCACATCGTTTCTCAATGGGCTTTGACAGCATGTTGTCGTCAAACAGTGAAGACGGATTCGACGTCATAGGAAACGTATCATGGGCTTGTCAGAGCCTTCGAACTTCTGAACGTGTTCACATCAACGGCAACCTTGTCTTACAACCCGGTTGCGAATATGACCTCGTGGCAGGCTCGATTTCGGGAACAGTCACGGCGCTCACAGGAGCGTCGCTGAATGTCCTCTCGGAACTTAACATCAGGGTTCTTGACCAAGGCGAACCGGTTGCCGGTGCGCTCATTTCCGTGGACGGCTCGGTTGCTTCAACAGACGACCAAGGCCGCCTAAGCACCACTGCTACGGCTCGTGAAGTCACAGACAGCAGTGAAACAACTGGCGGAATCAAGAACGTCAATCTTCAAATTGGCTCGTTTACAGACTTTGTCACCTGGGATTCGTCAACCTCTCTGGATCACACCTTCATGGCTTCAAGAATTACTGGCGGCTCGCTCGATGAGTGGCTAATCTTGGAATCACAATGGAGCCCTTACTTCCTCGATGCCGACCTCACCGTCAGCCAAACAGGAACACTGAGCATCGATGACGGTGTATCTGTGCGAATCTCAGAAGGCCGCACAATCACCGTGGACGGCGCTATGGATGTTGGCGATGCTACACTTTCTTCTACTGGTCAAGGCGCTCGCTGGGGTGGGTTGCACCTTGGCTCCCTGACTTCCTCAACGATTGATCTCTCAGCCTCATCGGTGCTGGAAGCCTCACCCGCTTTGACCGTCTCCCAATTCGGTCAACTGAGCGCAGCTGGAACTGAACTTGCACGCTCCTCTGGCGCCGACCCACTGATTGTCATTACAAGCGGTAGCAACGCAACGGTCGAACTCACCGACAGCACTCTCTATGATGCCGGAAGCGGGTGCATCAATACCATCGCTACCGAAGGAACCCTCATCCTTTCAGATGTCTCCCTTGTCAATTGCAATGGCGTTGGATTGTGGGCTCGTCAATCCGTTGTGGATGTTGATGGCCTTTCCTTCAGCGGAGAAATGACGCATGGATTTGAAGTCACAGCCGTGACCGGTTCCATGAACAACATCGATGCAACTGCGTTCAATGGAAGCGGCTACGTTGGCTGGCTGGAATCCATTGATGGAGGCTTTACAGTGTCCGATTTGAATGGAACCGTTGGGTCAATGGGCGGCCTTGCAGGAATCAACAATCGCTTTATCGATTTGAACACCATTCAAGTGTCGGGCGCACCCGCTGTCGACTTTGATGAAACAGCTGGAATTATTGACGGCCTCATTTTGAACGGTGAAGGCACAGGAACCGCCTTTTCAAGCCACCATGGTCGCACCATGGATAGCCTCATCGTCGAAGGCCTGAGTGCTGCAAACTACGCTGTTGCGATTGATTTGCACGCAGATGTTGACGACGGGTCCATCGCCCCAGTTGTGTTCCGTTCCCCCGATATCTTGGCATCAGTTGTGCTTTCTGCAGACCATTATTCGGCTCGGATTGAAGGCGGCTCAATCATAGGAGAGGTGGCGGCTTCAGGTGCGATCGTCGTCAACCTTGTGGACGTCATGGCGACTCAGACATCAGCATACGATGGCGCAGCAATTCACATGTGGACCACCTTCAACTTCGATGCTCAAGTCAACGGCGTACCGATTGAGGTGATCTTTGCGATTGGAACGACAGGTCACACTTCGGGACATTCGACACAGGTCGAAGGCACTTCTGTCTTGGTTGAACTCCCAATCATCATTGCAGATGAGTCTTCGACGACCACATTGACTTCGGTAAACCTACAAGCTACGGCACCAGGGCTTCCAATCCAGACCTTAACCGTCAATTACACGGAAGGCATGAATACCTCGATCGTGATCCTCATGGCTCTCAACGGCGCTCCCATCGTTGAAATCACAACGCCGTATTCAGGTCAAAGGGTCATGGAAACCACCCCGTTGAATGCTCAAGTGACCTACAGCGATGACCTTGATTCAATCGATGAACTCACCATTGAATGGATCATTACCGATGCATCCGGTGAAGAAGTCCTACGCGGGCCAAATGAAGCACAGTACAACATCACCGACCTTCCATACGGATTTTATGTCCTCGAAGCAAAGGTGACCGATGCGTTGGGCGCTTCAACCTCCGACGCAGTGGATTTTGAAATCACCCAACTCGACACAGACGGCGACTGGACTCCTTCATGCACCTACACGCAACAAACCAATGTGTGGTTCAACAGCGCTATTGGCTATCCATGTGGGCCAGATCAAGAAGACACCGACGATGACAACGATGGTGTACCGGATGCACGGGACGACTATCCTTTGGACGCTTGCGCTTCAATTGATACGGACGGCGACGGGCAACCGGATGACGTCAATTGCCCAGACGGCATGACAACTTGGCTTTTTGCAGATCAAGACGATGATAACGACGGTATCCCTGATACCATGGAAGGAACAACCGTTGAGGACACAGACGACTTTGAAACAGGGACACTTCTGCTCATCGCTTTGATTGCTGTGGCCGTTGTTCTGTTCTTGGTTCGCATGCGCAAGGGTGGCGGCGATGACCTTGGCGAGATTGACCTCACCCACCTTTGAGGTGTCCGTATGGAACCCTCACTTCCGAATCCAGACGTCTTTGCAGGGGTTGCCGTTGCAGTCTTGTTTGGTATTGTGATTTGGGATGCGTTCTGGTTAACTCGACAGCGCCTTGACGTACCCACCCTTGGCGAGTTGCCAAACGGTGGCTTTGCTTGGGAAAGCGAAGGGGCACAGGAAGTGATTCGTCAATGGGGTAACCTCGGTTCTATGGCCGCTATGATGGTGCTTCCATGGGGACTCGTTGGCGTTTCGAACACAAACCCCGCTTATGCGATTGCTTGGGATGTATGCCTTGGATTGCACATCATTTCATTGCTCGTACCCAAGCGCTACGCTGTCACTCGGACTCATGCATTTGCTGATGGTCAACGCTACGAGTGGGGCCGGCTCAGGCTTTCCAAACGACAACCGGCGCGTCGGATTATGTTGTTGCGGAAGGGCTGGGGGATCTTCGGGCCGCTCCCGCTTGGTGGTGACAAAAATGACCTTTCAGTGGCCCGTTCAAGGATAGAAATCGCCCTCGATGAAGAGAAGTCTTGGCCGGCCTCTTCTGGGAAAATTGCACAAGAGGAGTAGCGTTATTCTCAATAAGCGGGTTGCTTTGGAACCACCATGGAATGGACCCGCAGCGGAGAGGACCTGTTTGTACGCATTGACCCAGATGAAGAAATTCACGCATCGCTTCAGTCGCTTGCGGATGAGGTTGGCTTTGATGCAGCGGCTATTACAAGTGGAATTGGGCGAACTCGAGATAACAAATATGGCTACATGAACGAGCAAGGTGTCTACCAGCGCCGACCTCTGGAAATGCCTTCGGAAATGGTAAGTCTCTCGGGAAATATTGCCCGCACTCAAGAAGGAAAAGCCTTCACACACATCCACTGTTGCTGGTCTGATGACGACAACAATGTTCACGCAGGTCATATGTTTCAAGCAACGGTTCACGTCGTTGCAGAATTACATCTTCGAATCCTCACGCATGCAGTCATGACTCGCTGCCCGTTGGCTGACTTTGAGTTGCTCGGATTGCAATTTTCGTGATGTTCATATCCTCTGGCTTCGGTGATTGAACATGGCCGGGGAGGAGCGCGTTCGACAACTGGCCGAGGCGGTCCGGTACCATCGAGAATTGTACTACAATCAAGCCTCCCCAGAAATCTCAGACGCCGATTTCGATGCGTTGTGGGATGAGCTCAAGCAATTGGATCCCGACCACGCAGTGCTTCACGAAGTTGGGCCAGAACCCTTGCCGGGAACGGTCAAGATCGAGCACCAATTTCCAATGCGTTCCCTTGACAAAGGAACGACCGATGAAGACATTCTCCACTTTGTCAACCAGTCCACATTCGGTGGCACTCGGTACCTTGCTCAACCGAAACTCGACGGCTCGGCTCTATCGCTTGAGTACGTTGCGGGAAACTTGCACCGGGCTGCGACACGCGGAAGTGGCGAGCGCGGTGAAGATGTGACGCTGAATGCAAAGCAAGTGGCGAACATACCAACGCGCCTGAACTTGCCAGTCAATTGCCATGTTCGTGGCGAAGTCGTCATGCCATTGGACGTGTTTGAAAAAAAGTACAAGCACATCTCACCAAACCCGAGAAACCTCTGTTCTGGTGCGCTCCGGCAGAAACATGGGGACGGGAAAGCCAGCGCTTCTGACCTCGTGTTTTGTGCGTACGATGTCAAATTCGTATCCGATTCCCCCGATGTGCAATACGATAGCGAATTGCTCGAATTCTTGAAGGATTCAATTGGAATCAAACCTGCTCCGTGGCAGGTTTTCGAATCTTCAACCATTCAACAAGATATGATCGATTACACGCTTGAATGGAGCACGAAACGCCCTAACTATGAGTTTGAGATCGACGGTATTGTGTTCAAGTTGGACGATTTGGCTCAACGCGAACGGCTCGGATCAACAGCACATCATCCACGTTGGGCATTAGCATGGAAATTCCCGCCCGAGGAAGCAACCTCGATTCTTCTCGATGTGACTTGGCAAACGGGGCGAACAGGGGCCGTCACCCCCGTTGCGAGGATCGCACCCCAGTCGGTGGGCGGCGTAACGGTTGAACACACTACACTGCACAATGTGGGTGAAGTTGAACGCCTCGGTGTCAAGATAGGCGACCGTGTGTTGATTGTTCGTCGTGGTGACGTCATTCCCAAAATTGAGGCAAGCCTTGGCCCCGGTTCGCTAGAAGATCTCAACAACCGTAGCCATGCAGATGGGACTCCTTTCACAGAAGAGATGCCTCAAAAAACAGCGATTGCGGTGCCGAACCAATGCCCAGCATGCGAAGCATCGCTCGAGGCCGATGGAGCGTTCATCCGATGCACCAACATGATGTGTGACGCCCGTACAAGTCGCGCAATTCTCTATTGGTGCCGAAGCCTCGAAATGGACGGCATCGGGGAGAAGTTAGTCGACCAATTGCTCCACTTGGATTTGATTCAAACCATTCCAGACCTGTATCGTCTCCAACAAGCAGAATTGGAAAACATCGAGCGGATGGGCGAAAAATCAGCGCTTAATGTCCTCAACGAACTCTCGAAGACAACCTCTCTCAAACTCGGACGCTTCCTTCACGCCATGGGTCTTTCAGGCATTGGTCCCGAACTTGCTACCTCAGTCGCACAGCGATTCACAACGCTTGATGCAATCATGAAATGGGCAGAAGATGCAATGGCGGAACCAGATTCAGCAGAATTTGGCCCGACCCTCAACGAAAAAGGCAAACCCTACACAGAAAATCAAGCCATTCGAGCGTTGTGCGAGGTTGACGGCATTGGAAGTAAAGTTGCAATTCTCGTTCGCGACGGTTTGCTGAACAGAAAGGGGATGATCCTCGACTTAGCATCGCTGATTGAAGTGCTCGACGAGCCAAAACCTGAGCAAGGCGGGCCTTTGGCTGGTATGACCCTGTGCCTCACCGGCTCTCTTCAACGTCCACGAAAGGAAGTACAACTCTCGATTAAAGCCGCAGGCGGCAAAGTCGTCGGCAGCGTCTCCTCACAACTCGACGTTCTTGTCGCTGGCGAAAAGGCAGGCTCAAAACGGGCAAAGGCGGAGCAATTAGGGATCACGATTTGGAACGAAGAAGACCTTCTTCGAGCATGCGCAGCAGGGCCAATACCTTCTGGCCAGCCCGAGCAATTAGCGCCGCCCTCGCCTCCGGAACCGGCCCCGCCGTCGGCAACCGTGGGCACCCAGCAAGCCTCGTTAACGGACTTCTAAGACGGGTGTCGAAAGCCTCGTTTGTTCAATCATCCAACCAAAACACTCTCATAGGCCACGGCACAGCAAAATCCATGCGTTCGGTACGAGTTCCCGTTTTGCTCGTGACCCTTCTCCTGCTCTCAGTCGTTCCATTGACTGAAGGAAATTCCGGTGGCAAGTACAGCCAAAGTTCAGGCTGCACATGCCATTCACAAAGTGGGTCAACCGCGGCCACCGTATCCATCAGTGGCCACCCCGCTTCCTATACTCCAGGCTCAACATACACATTGACCATCTCTGCTACGGGAGGCGTTTCTGGTACCGAGGGCGGCTTTAGCCTCGAGATCAGTCATGGTTCCCTCTCTACCGGGCCCACCTTTTCAGTCAATGTCAACAGTGCTGGGACAAGTGCAACCCACTCCATCACCGGCAGCAACCAGCGAAGTTGGAGCGTGGACTGGACAGCACCATCTGCTGGTACCGGCCAAGCAACCCTTTCGGTGGCAGGCCTTACTGCCGATGGCAGCACGAACTACAACGGCGACCGCTGGGCAACAGCGACCTATCAGGTACCCGAAGCAGGCGCTGCGCCGAACACCGCGCCGACGGCCAGCAACCTCCTCCTCGGTCCAAACGGAGCAACCACCGCCTCGACACTGAGCCTCTCGTACACGTACAATGACGCAGACAACGACCCAGAATCTGGAACGACAATCGATTGGTTCAGGGACGGCGTTCAGATCACGAACGCTGGCACAACAGCAGCGTCGTCACTGACTGCTAAAAATCAGGAATGGTACGCTGTTGTGACGCCTTCGGATGGGTCGGATGCCGGTACGAGCGTCACAAGCAACACGCTCGTGATTGCCAATACGATTCCTACGGTTGGCTCGCCAACTATTCAGCCGAGCTCCCCTGAATCAGATGACAATCTTTCCTACAGCGCGAGCGCCTCTGATGCAGATCAAGACATCCTCACCTACGAGACGCGCTGGTTGCTCGAAGGCTCGGTTATTTCCGATCTTGATAACAGCCAAACAGTCCCTTCCTATGCAACTAGGAATGGTGAAAACTGGTCCATGGAAGTTCGCGTGGACGACGGCGAAGCGACCTCGGCATGGCAAGCAGCTCAAACAGTGCAAATCGGAAGCGTGGAGCAGAACACACCGCCTGAGGTCGTCACGGTTGACATTTCTCCGCTTACGCCAACGACCACCGATGCTCTTTCTGTCACGTATGTGTATGCTGATGCAGACAACGATGCGGAAGTCCGCCAAGAAATTGAGTGGTACCGAAATGGCGTACTGGACACCGTTTACCAAGGAACGGATGTACCGTCAACCTCAACCGAAAAAGGCCAAACTTGGTCAGCCCGCGTTCGAGTGAGCGATGGCAACGCATGGTCTTCATGGGCTACGACAAGTCCGATCACCATTGGAAACACAGCTCCCGAAGCAACCTCTATCGAGGCATCACACACGAGCCTCACCACCTTGGAAAGCGCAACCATTTCCATCACACAAACCGACATCGATGGCGACGCACCGGTTGCTCCGAATGTGGTTTGGCTCAAAGATGGTGTGCGCATTTCCGCCCTTGATCAAAGCCTCAACCTCCCTTCAGAACAGACTTCGAAAGGCGAGCAATGGACGGTACAAGTGCGAGCAAACGACGGCGTGGACCTCAGTGATAACACGCTCACAGCAACGATTTCAATCGTCAACTCGGCACCTTCGGCATCCGTTGAGTTGAACGATGATGCTTCGAGCCTCAACGAATTGAACGCCGTCATCAGCACCACTGACGCAGACGATGATGCAGTCACGTATTCTGTTCATTGGTACAGAAACGGATTCCTCGAGGCCTCACTGGCCAATCAAACATCAGTACCGGTTGCCTTGCTTGGCCCCGGTCAACTGTGGTCAGCAGAAGTCGTTGCCCACGATGGTGAAGCCTCCTCCTCGCCAGTTCTCCAAACGGTCACGATTCTGAACCTCGCCCCCACGGCAATCATTACGAATCCAACGCCCACCATTTGGATTGGTGAGATCCTCACGCTCGATGGAAGCGATTCCACTGACACCGACGGGCGAATCGTCACATTCGCATGGTCTTGGGCAGACACAGCAGGGGGTAGTGGAACCGCCACAGGCGCCACAGCAACCTTCGCTCCAACGACGATTACAACGGTTCAACTCACGGTTCAGGATGATTCAGGCGACCAAGCATCGACGACCTTCTCGTTTACGCCAGTGCAAGGCCCCACCATCCAAGAGCTGGATTGGTCGTTGAAGGGTCAATTGGTCGATCTCACATGGGCATACGATGGACCAAATGCGAACTTTAGCATCGAGCGAAACGGCATCGTTATTGATTCAGTCACTGACCTACACTATGCCGACACCCCACTTACATCCGGTGACACCGTCTATACCATTCGGCCAATTATCGATGGTGTTGCACTGCAGGAGGGTGCCTCGTCGACTGTGACCGTCCAAGTCCCAGCAACCACCGACTCCACTTCCTCTGAAGGTGGCCTCAGCGGTTCAATTCTTGGCTTTGTTCTGTTGCTCATCGGTGTTGGTTCACTGAGCCTACTTTTCTTGGAAAGGAGGAACTGAACGTGATGAATCAACGCGTCAAGGTGCTCGTTCTGCTCATTGTTCTCGTTACTTCGACCACTTTTTCAGCTGCTGAACCCGGCGGCAATGGAGATGGCTTGCGCGATATGCAGTGCGGCGGGGCATGCCATGGTGACGCTGGACAGAACGCTACATCCCTGCTTACCCTTTCAATTGAATATCCAGAGCAAGTTTGGGTTGGTCAACCTGCAGAGGTTCGCATCGTCGTCGAAGGCGTTGATGTTGCTCATGATGAACAGTTGATTGGCCTTTTCTTGCTGTCTTCCACCAACGCTCATGGCGATACGCCGCTGGAGGATGGGTGGGAAATCCTCTCGAACGGGCAAGGTGGCTCCGGTAATTATGTCGAACGTTCGACCGATGGAACGGGCTCCATCCTTGAGCACACATGGGTGCTGAGGGCCGATGCCATCGGTGCGAAGACCCTGTATGCAGCCGTCCATCACGCTGATGCAAGCGGCCCAGCGCAAGGCAGCCCCTTCTTTGGTGTATCACAAGGTTTCGAAATCAATGTGGCACCGGTGCCGGAGGACTTGGCTCGCATCCACGAAGATTTTACGCCCACCACGGCACGGGAAGTTGGTGAAGATCTCACTGTTTTACTTCACACAAAATACACCGATGCAGCGCAGGTCGAATGGCGAACTGAGGATGGAGCTGTGATCCAAGCAGCGGTCAATTCAACCGAGGCCAATTATTGGCAATTCACATTGCCAGCAGCCATCGCCCCTTCCACAATTGAATGGAGAGCCACCCTTTCTGGGGAGGGCCCCTCTCAAACCACACCCTGGTTTGCAGTAAGCGCTCAAATCACGCCGGAAGAGGTCGATGCTTTGCCAATCTATCTCCAAGGTCTCGCAATGGGCTTGGTGCTCTTTGGTGCGGTTTTAGCCATGCAGAGGCCCAGCGGACAAACCGATGATTCATTGAAAATTTATGACGAAACACCAACCATCGAAGCCCTTCAACCAGCAGAAGAGGCAGCAGATTCACAACCCTCAATCGCTCCATTACCAGAGGAAGGCCTTCCCCCCGGTTGGACCGATGAGCAATGGCAATGGTATGGACATGAATACCTAGCAGGCACCTACGGAGATGGACCACAATGATCTCGTCAAACACATTGCACGTCGTTGCGACAGAACTTGTTGTTGGCGCCTATGCACTTTCGGGTGTCGCATTCCTCTTGTGCTTAGCACATCAGTACCTTCCTGGCTCCATCCGTTCTTCATACCGTTCGTTGGATGCCGTTGCCCACTCAGCCATGCTGTTTGGGTTGATTGCCACGCCGTTTGCCATTTGGACGGGGCTTTCATCGGCACCGGGTGGCGAGATGAGCAGCCCAATTCTTGCCAACAAAATGCTGTTTTCGATGAGCGGTCTTGGGCTGGCCTCCGGTGTACTTCTCGCTCGCTGGCGCCTCGGAATTTCTCTTTGGGATGAGCCACGCTCCCGTCTTACACAAGGGGTGTCCGGCTTAGGAGCGGTCGGCTTCATGTTGGTCACCGCCTCAGCAGGTGGTACGTTTTCACGCGGAGAATCGTTGTTGGATTGGTTGCACCTTCCGTATGGTGAGACCTTGCTTATGCCAACGGCACTGAGTGCCATTCTTCTCTTGGTTGGAATCGCATGCACCACGATTGGGCTGCGTTCAAACGCTTAACCGTACATTGAATTGTCTTGAGATGGCTCTGGGAGAGCCGCTCCATCCATCATCGATTTGATTTGGGCCTCGAGGAATTCTGCTTCTTCAATCAGCGGCTGGTGGGGCAAATCGATAGCAGGCAGGTATGCATTCAGGTGTTCAATGAGCGTTGCAGCAGCACGAGCGTCTGGGAAGCGGGGGTCTGCCTCTACCATGATGGACATGAGGTCGAGGCCCCGGCGACGGGCTTCGCTCAAAATCGCTGCATTGATGCCTTTGATGACGCCCTGGTTGAGCAGCGGGATGTTGAGTTCCTTGAGCATTCCGCGGACCTTTTCATTCGCACCGATACCGACAACGTCCACGCCTTCTGTGTCCTCATATTCAATTGAAGGTTCTGAACCGTTGAGGCTGCCTTTCATGCCTTCCTTAGCGAATGCATCGATGACAACGCCTGCAACAATGTTGTTTTCCCTTGACCATTCAAACATCGCCCAAACGATGTCGTTGATCAGTGGCTCTGGAATGACGAGTTCACTCATCAGCAAAATGACTTGATCGCATCCTTCGATTGTGCATTGTGGTTTTCCAGCATAGGCTCGAATCACCGGAAGCGGCTCACCGTCATTGATGAGTGTGATGACTGGTAAGCGGTTGTCAACAACGGCACCAACGAATTCTAAATCGAGATGATCAATCAAAAAGTGAGCAACCACACTTGAGACCATGCCGATGCTTGGGAAACATGCAACAACAAGAGCATTTTCTGTGTTAACATCTTTTGTTATGCGGACCTTTGGACCTTCCATACCACCCACACACTCCCCCTTCTGTATCAACACTTTGCCTCCATAAGATGGAGCCGGTGGCTTCATGTTCGTTGAGGATAAGCACACGGTATGGCCGATGAAGCACGACCCCACATGCTTTCACCGTCCGCATGGAATCGGTATGAGACCTGTCCGCGGATGTACTGGTTGAGCCGTCAAGGCTTGCCGAGAAAAGCCGGTATGGCGGCATCGGTTGGCACCGCGGTCCACGCCTCGATTGAGGATTTACTCCAAATCGACATCTCGGGAAAGCAGGATTCAGAAAGTGGTTGGCTCGTCGAAGAGGCTGAACGCATCCTCAAACACCGTTGGGAAGAGGAGAAAGCCACCTTCATGGCCACGCCTCGACGGCCAAAATGGAAGGAAGAGAAGTGGAAGGATGCGCTCCAACATCAGCGCGGTGGCATCATCATGCTGCTCGATCACGTCGGCGTCCGAGGTCTTGATCATAACAGAATCACCGCTGCGTTATGGCGCCGAATTCAGTCGACAGCAATCGCGGTTGAAGGCGAATTGAAAACCTCAGATGGTCGCTTGATGGGCCGCCTTGACCTGCTTATGGCCGATCTTGGAGAAGATGGACAACCGAAAGGTTGGCTCGTTGCTGACCTGAAAACAGGCCGGGTTCCCGACGGTGAACTCAAAGTTGACGTCAATCGTCAATTGAGAATGTACAGGGACATTCTTCTTGCCAATAATCCAGATGCGCCTCCGGTGCGAACTGAAGGCTGGTACACACATGACGCTTCAAAATGGGCTGCGCTTGGGGACAATGTGCTCGAAGATGCCTATGCTGCTTGGCAAGCGACGGTTCCAACTCCCATGCCTATGGAGCCGACAGTTGGCGATGCTTCGTGTGGTGGGTTTTGTGATTGGAAAGCCTGGTGCCCGCATTGGTGGCAATGGCGACACGAGAATGGCACGCTTCACAAAAGTGATTTCTCTGACGCAGTCGTGTTGTTGCATGAATTCGATCCATCATCGGGAGCGGCCGTGCTCGAATTATGCGAGCCGCTCAATGCAGAAGGCCGCGCTGTTCCAACTGGCGTCCAACAGTCGGCTAAATTTACCGACAGAGGGAAAGAGGCACTTCAGGAAACCCTTGCATCCGGTCATCAAGGGGCTTTGTTCCTTGGCTCGATCATGACGCAGAACAGGGTATGGCGCGTCGGCCACTGGTGCGATGTCCTTCCTTGGGCTCCGATGCCGGATGGTATCGAGCATCACAGACAGTAGGGCGCATACTAAATCAACCACAAAGCCGATACGACCATCGAAATAATGAATAGAATCTTTCCGCCTGTGCTCATTTCATCCCAATCCTCTTGGTCACTCTCCGACGGTTCGAGGCGTACTTTCTCTTTCTGGACAGAGGGGAACATATGGTCGCACGCAGGGCATAAGATCCGCCCAGTGTAGGTGGTAGGAATTCGTAATCGACGAGCGCATGATTGGCAATCAAGGAGTCGGAATTCCCTGGCCGGCACCTCGCCATCGATGTTATCCCAGAAGAATTCAGCACCATCTGGATTGGAATTAACTTCCTCAATTTTTTCCCACGGCATGGGTTCGTATTTTCGCCTTTGAAGAAAAATCCTTCCCAGTCTCCTCAGGGCGATTCCACTTGTTCGAGGTAGGCTTTGACCTGTTGTCGAGCATCATCGTCTTCAATCCCTTTTGGGGAAAGCAACCATTGGATGTAGCGCGGGTCTTCAAACTGGACTTCGCTAATGTGTCGGCCCTTATGCCGCCCAAAGGCGAGCACCATATGACCGTCATCAATACGAATTTTACCCAGGGCGTCGACGGGCGTTAAGTCACTCAATCCACGTCCAAGATCTGACGATTCTGCATCCACATTTCCATGCACGGCCCAGCGCTCAATTTCCTCAATCGATTTGCGGAATGCCGGAGCATGATCGACTGACAAACGCCAGAAAAGAAGCATGGATGCAGCAGCATCAGCAGCAGCTGTGTGGGCGTTCTCAAGCGCAATTCCGTGTCGAGTGCACTGAGCGCCAAGGCCATGGGGCCGGCCTATTTTTAGCCGCCTCACCAATTCGTATGTGTCCATGATTGCCTTTGGCTTCGGTGTTCTTTTTCCTAATCGTAGGTACTCGCTTTCAAGCATCCCCATGTCGAATTTTCGAACGTTATGACCGACGATGATGGCGCCTTCAATCAGTTCCGCAACTTCATCAGCCACCGTTGAGAAATCTCCCTTCGAGCGCACATCGTGATCATAAATGCCGTGGACGCCACTGGCGCCAGCTGGAATTGGACGGCGAGGATTGACCAATTCTTCGTAATGGATCGCTTCACCTTCAGCATTTGCGCCAATCAGGGCCAGTTGGACGATTCGATCGTATTGCGTGGACACCCCAGTTGTCTCTAAATCGAAAGCGAGCACTCGCTCGCCGTCAAAGACATCAGGGGCCATGGCAGGTCGACATCGCTGTCCCTCTTTCAACATCACCGTAGCCAAATGATGTGATTTGCGGTGATTAATCTGCTTGAAGAATCCCTTTTTGATCATGTATGGCGGTCCTTGAATCTCCATCGAACCTCGATGCAGGTTATGCTAACCCCCCCAAGCGTTAGAAAGGGCGGGCGATTCCTCTCACTTATGTCGAGCACACAAGGACCCTATCGGGTTGGTTTCGTGATGCTCGTGGCCCTCGTGATGGCAACCACATCACTTGCAGGTTGCACAGGTGTTTTGGACACAACGGTCGCACCACGTGCCTCACTCAACGCCTACCCCCTCCAAATCCAAGAAGGAGAAACGGTAACGTTTGATGCTCGCAATTCCGATGCGGTTGAAGGCGTCATTACCACGTACAAATGGGACTTCGGAGACGGGCAAGTCTCTGAAACAATCTCTGGATTTACATCACACACATACGCCTCGTTCGGTGTCTTTAACGCTCAATTGACCATTACGAACGACCAAGGCGGCACCGACGACATCACCACGATCATCTTTGTGAACGGAGCCCCGCAGCTGAATCTCACGTTCCCCGAATCGATTCGTTCAGGTGATTCCGCTCTGCTCGACGCCAGTGAAAGTTATGATCCAGAAGGAAAGGACCTCATGTTTGAGTGGGATCTTGATTGGAGCGAAGACAGTGATAACGATGGCGACCCACGCAATGATGTCGATGCGACAACAGACACAGTGTTGGTGCCGACAAACACCTCAGGAACCATCACTGGAAGCATCTTTTTGGATGATGGGAACGGCGCAACCGCCCAAGAAGTGTTCAAGCTTGAAATCATGACGCGTCGCTATGAAGTGACTTGGGAAACAGTGGAGGTTGAATACTCCTGGGATGAGTACCTTGACCAAGGCGAGGAATGGCAAGGCAACATTACACCCGGTGTTCAAGGCAGGGTTCTCGATTACGAGGGCGTCCTTACCCTCGCTCAAGACGTGATTGCCCCCCAAGACAACTTCACCCTCAATCTGTACATCGTCGATGACAATTACAAGCGCACTGAACAAACGGCAGGCGAGAACATCACCTCAAACGAATCGGCTACTGCAACCGTAGCAGACGACGGATTGAATGGATTTGGAGAGGATGGCATTTTTGATTCAGACTCGGCAGAGGAACTCATGGAATTTTTACTTTCAAATCCGAGTGCCCGTTCAGGCCAAGGAGACTGGGTGTGGACGGTTGTTGCACAACAAGCAGATCCTGACCCACTCTTCGCAGGGGCACCCGATCCCGATCCAGGCAACGATTGGACGTTGACTGTTGTGGTCAAGATTCATGTCCCACAACTTGTAGAAATTGCCTACGAGTGACCACTTTGCTGAATGGAAAGGCGTATCAATACCAGACCCTTCCGATGAGTTGATTGCCATGGTCGATACTGTCGAAATCAGCCGAGTCAACATCCGAGATTCCCTGTCCGTCGATGTTTCAGTGTGGATGAATCATCCAAACGACATGGACTTCAGGCCCACACTTTCTGTTTCTGGAAAGACCTTCACAATCTCAAGCATCACCGACGGATCGACGCTTGCAAGCATCGATTTGGATGAAGAGCAATTGGAAGCCGTCGTTCGAGACGAAGCCGCAGAACTGAGGGTCAAGTTCCAAGTTCGTGGCATGCACGGCGAACTGAAAACAATCCATCCCATCATTGCAGACGGAAAAGCGAAGAAACTTGCCACTGCGAATTGGAAAACAACGCAAAAAGTCACGTTCGAGTGATTTTTAGCAATTTTTTAGGCGGGACTGCCACCGTTTCTTTCATATCGGTTCAATACGATTTTCCTGCTATGCCACCACGCAGAGAGGGAAAAGGTTCCCAGAAACGAGCACGCTTTGAACGCCTTAAGATTGAGATCATGCGCTTTGTGGGCGCGAACCCTGGGTGTTCAGCACAATCCATTGTCGCCTGCCTTTCAAATGACAAGTCCATGAGGAATCATGGGCTAACGCCTCGTAAAGTTGGCTTCTTCATTCCTCGTCACCTTGGCGACCGACTTGAGTGGTGGCAAGATCACCGTGCAGGGCGACGCGTCTATGGCGAACTTGGTTGCGATCAAGCACCACAAAAACGCTGAATCTCCCATGGAAAATGGGGTCGCGCTCATGTACGGTGGGTGACCCCCCTTAGCCATGGCAGGACCGGTCGCAGCCTACTTCGACTTGGATGGAACCCTTTTGGATGCCTCGAGTGAGAAGACCCTCGCAGCAGAACTCGGCAAACGCCGTCCATGGCGAATCCCAGTCGGAGCCGTCAGTTGGACGCTTGGCTTCATCGGAAACCTCCTAAGGGGGCGAGCAGTGTACGATGCCGCTCGAAACAGAGGCCATTTTTCGCTTGCTTCATGGCGTGTCCTTGAATCCTATTCAACCCGCCTGGCGAAGGAAAAATTAGCTCTGCGAGTGACAGATGAGGCCAAAGAAAAATTGGAATGGCATCGGAGCCAAGGCCACCGCCTTGTGCTTGTCACAGCAACGATCGCCCCAATGGCTGAAGCAATGGCCGAGGTGCTTGGCATGGATGCTGTGTATGGATGCGGCCCTGAAGTTCGAGAAGGCCTCCTGAGCGGCTCAGAGCGTGGATGGTCGGTTCCACGTCGGAAGGGGAAAGTCCCTGTTGTCGAAGCCGATGCCCGAGAAAACGGCCACGATTTAGCAGCCTGTTACGGATATGGCAACACGATGGCAGATTCTTGGTTCATGCGAATCACCGGTAACCCCGTGGCCATCAATCCTGAGGGTTCACTGCTCCTTCATGCGAAAGAGCATGAATGGCCATGCCATGAATGGAGAATTTGAGGTAAAGCGTTCGCAACGAACAGAGAAGAGCGGCCCCACCGCGATTCGAACACGGGTTGCTGGCTCCGCAAGCCGGCGTGATATCCAAGCTACACTATAGGGCCTTGGTGTTCGGTCCACCGACCGCTTGGATATAAGCGCAACGGGTTGCCTTTTGGTGGAACCAAACGTTGCCATAAGCAAGCCTTCTTCACGCCCAACCCCCTCGCTGTAACATGGCCGTTGAACTGTCCCGAAGGGTCGATTACCCAATGTTGGACGGCGCAAACATCGCCTACTACCCACGTATCTTTGACTTAGCGCACCGTTTTTTTGAAGAAGCATGGGAGCCAATGTGCGGCGTTTCTTACCCTGTGATGATCAACGAACGAAAGATCGGTTTCCCAGTCGTTCATGTTGAAACAGATTTCATTACTCCTCTGAGGTATGGCGACACGATTCATGCCACACTCGCCATCGAGCGAATTGGCACATCCTCCTGCACCTGGAGGTATCATCTTCACAATCAACACGGGACCTTGCTTTGGACAAGCAGTCAAGTCACCGTATGCGTCAACATGGACACCCTTGAATCACAACCAATTCCAGATGACCTCCGTCAAGGGTTGCAAAAGCATCTGTTGGAGGTCGAAGCATGAGCGATCTTGATCTTGGGTTCTCAATGCGAATGGATGACGACGCTGCTGTGCCGGCAGCGCCCGTCGATATGTTTGCGGTTCGCCCCGATACCAAAGGGCCAAAAACAGTCGCTGTGCTCATGTTTCTTGGTGCACTTTTGCTAGCCTTTCAGGCGTATGGCGATTACCAACTCCACAGTGCAGAAGACCTTTCTGAGGCAGAAATTAACACACTCTTGCAAACACCAAACAGTCAAGCTGGTGATGAAGACGAAGTAACGGTTGAGCAGTACCAAGAGTTTCACGACGCTGCACGTGAAAGCGGCGGCTACCTCTTGAGGGCAGGTGGACTTGGCATTGCCGTTTCCCTGATGTTCATCGGTTCAATTCTTGTGTTCCGTCTCAAACCACTAGGTGCATGGCTAAATGTTTCAGGGGCCGTCATTGGCCTTGGCTCAGGTGTCATCGGAAGTTGGTTGGTTGGAGGGGCTGCAACGGCGAACCTCGCCGGACCGCTTCTTCTTACCTACGAGATTCTGACATATTTCTGTGGCGTGTGCATGTTCACATGCATTGGCTTGGCAGCACTTCCGTTGTTGAACGCACGAGCCCGCCTTGCGCTCTACCCGAATCCCGAAGTCGCCGTTGTGGTTGTTCAGGAAGAGTGAGTTCACTGATCGGAGGGGCGTGGCCATTTTTTGGCGAGCGCCTTTTCCAGTCCCTCGTCCATTGTTGCGTTCCACCAATCACTTCCTTGCCAGATGGCATATCTGCCTCGTATGCCGCGAAGATCTGCACCAGCGAATTTACAATTTCTAAAATTCGAGAGGTTTAGGCGCGCCTTCCGAAGGTCTGCGCCACGAAAATCCGCACCATCAAAGGCCGATTTCATCAAATCTGCTTCGTACATGGAAGCTTTCCGAAAATCACAGTTGGAGAAGTCTCCTTCGGTCAGATCCGTACCGTCGAGAATCCCTCTTCGGAAGTTGGAGCCGGCATGGCGTCCCTTCCGTAGGACTTCTTTTGCATGATTCTGGAATGACCAATCAAGGACAACGGCTTCACCCTCACCAGTTGATTCACGGGGGTCGTCGTTTCCCCCACCGGACATAACCATGATTGCACCTCAGGCGGTGGATCGTTTGTCAAGGTGCGCCCTTCCTTCTTCGGTAAGATGGGCAAAACGGTTCTTATCTTCCTTGCCGGGAGGGATCATCAAGAAATTGCGTTCCCTCAAACGATTTAGGTAGAGTGAAAGGTTGCCAGGTGGCGCGATTTTAGCGTCTTCAAACAATTGATTGATGACTCTTGGAGGGCTATCATCAACGCCCTCAACACCCCGGAGGTAGTGGATTGCGCCCAAGACTTGGTCGGGTTTTCGCTCAAGCGAGCATGTGTCGAGGAGCACTCTGAACGCTGAACCACGTTCAGGTAGGCCCTTTTCCTTGGCTGCAGAAACTGCGGCTTCAAGTGCATCGCTTCTGGCTTGGGCAAGCCGCCCGAGCATGATGGTCCATGTGTCGTCTTGACGGTGGAGGAGCAATTGCTCTTCGACTTCCATAGCGGCTCCTTCAAGGTCGATTTCGATATCACCGGCGATGACAGAAATTTTTGTGGTTGCTTCCAAGGTGTTCTCCTCAATTGTTAGTTCTAACCTGTGTACTATAACCCTTTAGAATTCTCGTCAACATACAAACACGCCTGAATCAACAGGAGAACACCGCTTTTTCCCGTATACTCTCCAACTTCGCCGTAAGGAACTTGAAGGGCGTCCACCCACAGTCACATCGTGAACACCATGGAACACCCGAACCGCACAGGCTCATTCTTGCTCGTTCTCCTCCTTCTCCTCCAAACAGTTGCACTCATGCCGGCTGCTGCAAATCCGACAAGCGGCACTGTGAGTACCTTTGACGGTGGACAAGCTAGCCCGACGCTCACCTTGACGGGGGGGCAGGTCGATACATCCCTCGGCATCGAAGTTCCAAGAAACGTCACCTTCGACTCAGCTTCTTTTTTGGTAAGCGCTAGAGATGAAGTCGCAACACCTGGGCAAGTGTATATTGACATTGGTCAAGACGGCGTCAAAGAATGGGCCTTCGAAGGGTCTGGTTACGGGGACCTCGGCCATCAGAATTCTTTCTTCAACGGCAATACATCAGTCGATTTCCATTCGACAGGTATGGTCAGTTCCCCGCCAATCTTCTTGCCGTTTGGAGCGTCGATTGATACGGCCGAAGTGAACGCCTCCTTCGCTCCTGATGTCAATGGCGGATTGCTACCAATTGGTGCAGTGAACGACTACACCTCAGGGGACGTGGACAACGATACATTGCCCGAGGTGGTGGTGCTTTCGAGCGATTCCGCCACTACAAGTTTCAACTCCGCCCTCATGATTGTCGATTGGACGTCGAACGCTGGATTGAACACCTCTTCATGGGTTCAAACATGCGCCGGATCTTCTGAGGTTGCTACGGGCGATTTCAATGGTGACGGCCATGATGATTTGGTTGCCTTTGCCTATGGCTCTGATCTTGCATGTGTGCACATTATGAACGCCTCAACAGGGGCAATTGGCGCAGCACAAGGCATTTCTCTTTACAGCAACAGCATCTCAGCCTCTGTCGGTGATTTCGATTTGGACGGTTATGCCGACCTCGTCTCAATTCACACAGGCGGCACGTTTGCTCTGCGCACTTACAACAGCAAGACAAGCAGTTTTGCAGCCAATCTCACGCAATCTGTGAACATGAACAACAGCGCGAACCCTACCACGCTTGTTTCGATGGTATCAGGACACTTTGCTGCAAACTCAACAGTCTTCTCAGTGGTTGTAACCGACCTGTTTGGGCACAGCACCCCGCTTGGGTGGACCAACGGGAGCGGCATCAGCGAAAACCCGAACCACTTCGATGGTCTTGAATCGGATATAATTGCAGGAGATATCGACGGCGACGGCGATATCGATTTCATTGGTAGCAATCAACTGGGCTACACGGTCGCTCAAAACGATGGCTCGCAGTGGAACACTACAGACCACCTAACAACCGTTCAACTGAACAATGCCTCTGTGTTTGATCACGATGGCGACGGGCTTGCTTCGCTCGTTGTGCCTTTCGGCGGATCAAGCGATGGAAGCGCACTGACGGTGGAGGGGAACCTCACAGCGTACGCTCTCAACTCAACCGCAGTGGGGGTGAGCACCTCCGTGGTCCAACCATGGTCCATTCCAACCAATGTCAAAGCAATCGACATGAACGGTGATGGCGTTGTTGAACACATCGTGGCTGCAGGTGAACTTTCCAGCGGATTGTTCATCGCCAGCTGGCAACATGTGACAATGGACATTGATGATGATGGCCAGGATGACCTTGGTGTCGAAGGCTATGCAGGTGATGCAGCGTACGGCATGGAACCACTGTACATCCTCGACCCATTGGGCAACATGACCTCAAGACTCTCGCCGCTGATGAATGCGTTGCCATACAACGCAGATGGCTATGGCGTGCGTCTCTCCAGCGTCAGCTTTGCTTTCACAAACACGGCTGATGGGACCTTCAACCTCTCTTCGATGGACATCGGCTACGATGCAGACTTCATTGTTGAAAACAATCCGTTTTCGGCAGGAAACCTGACCAACATCATCAACCAACAACAAACGGCAGGTGTTGGTAACTTTGTTGTCACTCTTCCAGTGAATTCAACACTCTCTGGCGTCTTTTCCGTGTCCGGACTGGTTGCTCAATACAGCCCCGGTGCGCCGAACATTTCGCTGCCCCCAACCCCTGTCGTTTCTGTGACAGAGTTAACTTCAGATCGTGTTCAACTCGAATGGCAAGACATGATTGAATTCGGTGATGACTTGATTGAATTCGAAGTGTTTAGGGCAGCACCCGGTGTTTCGTTTGACTTGACCTCCCCTTACACAACATCAGGCGCCAATACGACGGTTGATGGCGAAGTTGACCATGGAACTTCGTATGTCTACGGCGTTCGCTCGCTGCATTCCTATGGCGTGACGAGCAACATGTCTGCCCCTCTAACGGTCACCGTTCCTTTCCCGGCCCCCCCGGCCGCAGTGGCAGGTTTCAATTTCGTTGACACCCCTGGTGATGAGGGGGGTTCGCTCGATCTTTCTTGGAATATTTCCATTGATGGCGCTGTTGAATACGGGGTCTACCTCGAAACCCAAGCCATTGAAGAAATTGACGTATTGCAACCGATTGCCACCATTGAACACTCGACTGAAAACCAAATCATGGTTCTTTCAACGGTTGATGAAGGCCTCACAATCATCGACGGCACAGATTACTATGCTGCAGTTGTTGCGTTCGATGAGTACGGAAACGCAACCACTTCGTTCAGCGCCCTCGGACCCGTGATCTCTCTCAACAATTCCCAACGCACGGCCTTGATCGAGTACGATCTTTCGACCTCAAGTACGTACGATGATGGTGGTTTTGGCCTGAGCGCGCTCGATTCCCTGCACCTCAACATCACGTTGACTGCAGACGGTGTGCCCCTTGAAGGGGAACTCGTAAGCCTCACCATTGAGGCATCAGGGGTCGATGTTGAACTCTCTGGAACGACCGACTCATCAGGAGTGTGGCAAGCCATCGAAGCAGAAGACCTGACCGAACTTGGCGGGACGTTCATCACCTTCTTTGACAGCGCCTCGATGACGATCGAATACCTCGGCACGACCGGATCGCCAACCATGCAACCGGTTGGACCCGCGAACTTGACCCTCCAAGGTCTTGGGCTCCTGCGAGCAGACATTACCACGCAGGGGACCCAACTCAATCTTGACGACGAGGGCGTCTTCGACCTCGAAGTGAACATTGTTGCTGAATTGCCAACTCAGAACACATACCTTGAGGGCCTTGTATACACATGGGAACAAAAGGATGCGAGCGGTAATGTCACCAGCACAGGCGATGTGGAAGTCAAAGGTGGGCAAATCATCCTCTCGGGAACGGCCAATGCGACCGACACACTTGTCCTCACTTCCGATGCATCAAAATCATGGATTGTCCCTTCAATGAACCCACTCATGTTCACCTTCACCGGTGGCCCAGATACGGGCTCCAATCAAACCACAGGTGGCAACGGTACGAACGACACCAACACCACACAAGAGCCCACATTCCCAGACGCCACACTACCAGGCGCTGTTGATTGTGGGACAGCGACCTACCCTTGGATTGACGATGGCACCGATGCCCCCATCATGTGTACCATCACCAATCCGAATCCGTTTGATGTGTTCCTCGGGTTTTCTTGGAAAGTGACGCCAACAACCCCTCCGCCAGTCACCTTTGAGGCGCCTTTTGGTGTGGGCAGTGCGCCAATCATCACCATTTCTGCGGAGGGCTCAGTCCAAGTGGAATTCTCGCCGGTTCGCAATGGGCCATCCGATGGTTTGTTCCCAGGAATTCAGGGTGTGGGCTACGTTGTTTTCTTCTCATGCTCGGAACTCGGCGGAGCCAATCAGTGTGACTCCATGACCACGCCCACAGCAAGCACTGAAGGTGAATTGCAATGGACGCTTGGCGAAGCACCGGAAGTTGACACCCCAGTCGACACCGATTCAGATGGCACCAAGAGCAATGCCCCACTCATCATTGGAAGCATCATTGGCATCCTTGCGCTCATCGCAGGTGGCGCAGGTGTCATCCTGCTGCGAAAGTCTGACGATGAAGAAGACGATTGGTATGCAGAATCAATTGATGATGTTGAACCCGAAATCATCGAAAAACCAACCAAACCAACCAGTAAGTCACTCGATCAATTGCACAATGAAGGACGGTCACTGGACGACATCGAAGGTCCGAAAGATCATCGGCCCAGCCTCTTCGATGAATTCGACAACAACACAGTCGAGTCCTATGACGAGACGGAAGTCGAAGACCTTGAGGAAGCACTCGAAGACGAAGAAACAAGCGAGGAAGGCGAAGATGACGACGGCATCAGTGTCGATGAAAATGGCACTGAGTGGTGGGAAGATGAAGAAGGCGTTTGGTGGTACCGAGAAGAAGGCTGGGAAGACTGGGCTGTTTGGGAAGACTAAACCCCATCGTAGGTCTTTTCATAGAGCCATTGTCACCCCCAGAACGGAGGCCGTTTCATGGAGCATGAGTTCAAGGGGTACGCACTTGTTTTGCAAGACGGTGCAGATCCACGAACTGGCGGTGTTGCCATCGCAGGGTTTACGACAGCTGGAATGGTTGGTGTCATCGCTGCCTCACACATCATCAAGACTCTCAAAATGCGGCAGCTCGGGACAGTTCTCAATGCGGAGTTCCCTGCGGTCGCACTCATCCACAACGAGGTTCCAAAACACCCCGTGCGTGTCTATCAAGGCGACGGCATCGGTGTCTTTACTTCTGAAATTCAGTTCAAGAATGAACAAGACATCATGTTCGCATCAACGGTGCTGGAATGGTTCACGAAGGGCAGTTTTGATCGCCTGATCATTATCGATGGATTGGTTGCATCTGGAGATGTGACCACAGGTCAATTGTTTGGTGTCGGCTCATCCGAAGCAGCCCGTGCTCGACTTCGTAATTCCGGAATCGAACCAATTCAACAAGGCATTGTGGCCGGAATTACAGGTTTCTTACTCGGCGAAGGCGACCGACTTGGCATCGATGTCACCGCCCTTCTTGCAGAAGCCAGCCCGCTTTACCCCGATGCTCGTGCAGCGGCTCTTGCTGTGGAAGCGATTGGCGAGTTGACAGGCATTGAAATTCCGCTGACCGAACTCCTTGAAAACGCACAGACCATCGAATCGAGCGTCCAAGAAGTCATTGAAAATTCAAGGACAATGCTCCCCGGTCCTGAAATTGATGTGTTGGACGATCCATCACGCGACCCTTCAGTCGGTTGAATCACGAGCGTTCTTCACCGCTTGAATTACATCGTCAAACGGTGCATCGGTCACAAGCATTGGTTCCAAATCCGGATAGCGTGCGGAAGCGTGGCCCATTTCAGCGAGCGATTCGAGCAGTTTATCCATTTTCGGCGCCCCTCCCACGCCAGCTAAACGGGGCAACGCATCGAGGTTGAGCAGCAAATGCTCCCTGCTCATGAGGTCGGCAGCTTGTGCGATGTACCGCACGCTTCTTCGTAATTCCCGACCCGAGTATTCGATGTCATCGTCACCCCATACCAAGCCAGCTTTCTGATATTCTGTGATTTCCTCAGCGCTCGGTGAACACAATTCCAAGGCGCGCGCCTCTGTCATTCGGCCTGCGATGTCCTTGTGCCACAATGGTCCAATCCACAACGGACCACTCGCATTTGGCAATTGCTCAGGTGTAGGATGCTGAACGAATTGATAGGGGACCCCCTCCGTTCTTACTCGCCATCCAATCGATTTGCCAATCGCAGTGGCTTCTGATTTGCTTGTTCTGACCAGCAAAGAAATTCGAACATGATGGCCATCGAACAATGCAAGAAGGGGGGTGACAACCTTGTCGAGCCTTGCAGCGGTTGTGGCAACAGTCCCCACCAACAACCTCACTGCATCGTCATGAGCGTACTCATCAACGATTCCTTTGGCCTGATAACGTCGTGCCTGACTCGAGGCTGAAGATCCAGTCAGTGCAGCGGTATCTGTGGCCGTCACCTCCAGCACCCCAGTGCGCGAAAGACTCTGCAAAGCGGCATCAAGGAATTGAATGGGTGAGCCAAACGGATCCAAATCCACCCATTGATAGGCGGCATCAACCATGGCCATTCGGGCATCAAGGCGTTGAAAGTGGAGTCCGTTGTCGAACACCGCAGAGGATTTCTGACCGTGACGATCGTCTTCGGCCTCGTGTTCAACTGGCGTCGAAGGTGGATGAAGTTCATGAGATGTTGCGGCCCATGCGAGTGCGAATTCGTCCAAGTCGTTGGCCGTGATGCGCAGTCGCTGCTGAAGCGGCCCGGGAATTTCATTTCGCCAACGTCGAATGCGAACACCTGTTGCGCACAATGCATCGAGTGCACGAATGGGGCGATCGGCCTTGACTAACCAGTCGTGCTCAAGTGCGTCCGCTAACAACATCACACTGCGCGTCCGAGCCGGGGCCATTGCTGGATTGAGAAAACCAGGCCCTGTGCGTTTGGCAGGCCCTCTTGGCATGTGAGTTGGACGTTCCTGTTCCTCTTGCATGTGGACAAGGGTGCGCCCTTCAAGCCATACATGGCCGGGCCAGCCGGGGAGGTCGATGCGTTCGTCTCCCCCCTCGGCCATGATGTTGCGTGCAACTGCTTGTTCATGACCGCACCGATGACTGAGCCCATCGGCGCAAGCCAAATTCTTCAAGATGGTACACTTGGTGTTGTAAAACGCACCAATGCTTATACCACAATTGCTTTCCTTATCTGTTTATGTCGATATTAAAATCGGATAAAGCAATGCTCGGGGCAGGTCTTATGTTCCTCATATTGAACCTAGCCCTAATCGCCCCAATTGCCACAGGCGCCGTGCCTGATGCAGTTGCAGAAGCCACAGCAGAAGCGCCAAAGGATGCTATCTGTTCAAACGACGACTGCACAGAAATCGAAGCCGACTGGGCAAGTTCCAGTACGGACCGTGATTTCTACGCATGGAACATCACCAACCTCGGTGGGGTTCTTGCTGGTGACGAACCAATCTACGATCAGGTTGGCCCAGTCACTTACACCATCACCTCTGACCGCCATCTAATGGAACACAACGCCACTTCTGGCGAGATTACCTACCACGAGAACACTTCCTATGCGTGCTCAGTCGACACCGTTGTTCCTTGTGATGTTCAAATCAACCAACTCAACATCGGTTTCATGCCACAAGTCATTGGTGCAACGGGCACAGCAATGG
>QXYC01000016.1 GCA_009887095.1 Candidatus Poseidoniales archaeon | reverse complement strand
GGCAGCATTCGCCTCGAGAATCTTGACATCTCCCCTGACCCAAGTCGATACTACATGGTCTTGGAACAAAAGACAATCAACACCTCGGACGAGAATTTCTCGGTTGAGTGGATCAGCATCGAAAACCAATCTGGTGTCATCGGTGGCGATTTCGACCTCAACATCGACCTCGGCTTTGCGGCCGGCGAGGAAACCTACCGATTCCGCATCGATGGCTACGAAGGCGGCGACACATTGTGCCCGGCCTCCATCTACCGGCCTGACAGCGAGTGCGCAATCCCGTTCAATCTCTCGATTGACACCCTCGACCCGAGTCTGATTGAAGTGAAAATCCTCAATGGACAGGTGGACCCATCCTTGGAAAGCAACTGGCGAACCATGGTTGACGACACGTGGGTTGTTCCATCCGCAAACCAACAAATCCGCCTCAATGCCTATGACTTGCCAAACCCACCGGCAAGTCTGGACATCAAAATCTGGGTCGAAAACGACCACGATGCGAACAGCGACGGTCTGGCTGATGCCAGTGAATACATCACGGTCACAGTGAACAACGACGGTCAAGCACCGTTTGC
This sequence comes from Candidatus Poseidoniales archaeon, assembly GCA_009887095.1. Taxonomy (GTDB): domain Archaea; phylum Thermoplasmatota; class Poseidoniia; order Poseidoniales; family Poseidoniaceae; genus MGIIa-L1. The sequence continues at coordinate 28,870 of QXYC01000016.1, read as the reverse complement.
TAATTACACAGGTAGCTTCAGTGACATGGCCAACATTGGCGCAGACCCAGTGGGCAAGGTGTCCATTTGGATCGAAGGATATGATTTGGCAGGCAACCCAATCGACGGCGGTGCACCAGGCTTCGAAAACGACCATTTCACCTACGTTTCGATGAGTTCCAAGTCACCGGTCATTCGAAACTTCTTCATCGATGACTCGAGGGATGGGCGCTTCTTGAACTCCAATCAACCTCAGTACGACGGAAAGTGGAATCAAACCATGTATGCTGGAAATCAGTACTCCTTGATTGTCGAAGCAAACGACGACAATGGATGGCGAGATGTCTCGTACTTCCATGTCGACCTCGCTGATGACCGAGACGACATGAACGTCTACTACTACCCGCGAAACGGAACCGCATGGACCGATTCACCATGGATCACCATTCTCGAAGAAAGCGACATCTCGGACGGGCCACGCATGCTCCGAATGGATGGCGGCGCACTCATCGACCCGTTCGAAGCAGACTTCATGCTCGATCTTCCAATCCGAATTGATTGGGGTGTCCTTGGTGCAACCACTGCTCTCAACAATCCAGTGCTCTACATGCAAGACCTTGACAATCCAAGGTACCGCATGCTCCCAGCACCTGGGCGACACATCCAAGATTGGTACTACAGCGATGGAATCCAACTCGATTTCCGAACTGACGAAGTAAACAATCTCATGGTCACACCTGTGTTTGAAGATCTCTCCGAGCCTCAAACCGAAGATGTTCGCAAGGGCTTCGTGTACCCTGGTGACACCATTTCGTTCCAAGGGCAGTACGCTTACTTGGATGGAATCAACAACAATGTGTTCATCACTCCCGAAATTCCGTTGACCCTTGAAATCACTCGCTCAAATGCGCTTGCTGATGGCGCAAAGGGCTACGTTCCGTTCCCAGGAGAAGTGACGTACCACACCTTCACAGGCGGTGTTTTCGATATCAACCTCACAGCAGCACCTGTTGCAAACGACTACCAATACTCGTTCCGCTTGTGCCCATTCGACGACCCGACAACCGCTCTTGATGATGCCACTTCGTGTGGTGCCGAGCAAACCGGTCTTCCCGATGGAGCAGTGGACAGCACTCCAGCCGTGTGCGCTGGTTCGAGTTCCTATGGATGCTCAACCTTCAACATTCGAGTGGACGGTAACCCCCCAGAAGTCAACACTGATTCGTGGACTGCCAAGCGCGGTGCAACCGGCGAAGTCATCTCCGGCGACATGCCAACATCCACTTACCACTGCGTGGATGTCGAAGTCGTCCTCAAGGAACGAGAAGCATTGTTCCAAGGTGACGTGAGCGTCGCATGGGCATTCTACTCTGACTCAAGCAACAACATCGTTTGGCCAGTCTTTAGAGACTACTTGTCCGAAGCTGGGTTTGAAGACGAACCATTGACAGCCGAACTCACCCTTGCACCGCTGGGTGGTTCCTACGCCGCATCAGCGACATGCATCGATCTGTGGCCACTCGAAGAGGGCCTCCTCGAACCTGCTAAAGAGCAAATCAACAACGTTGAACTCGTGATGTGGATCGATGCGAAGGACTCTGCCGGAGCTGCCGTCATCTTTGGTGGTGGCCCAACCGATGAGGGTGGCGTTGCTGCAATCTTCTCAAGTTCAGAGGAACACAAGTCGACCTACCGATTCATTCACGAAGAGCCAAGTTTTGCAGTTGAAAACACCATCTTGACGCCATCATCACCAGAAGTAGGCGAAAAGATGGAACTTCAAATTGAAGTTCGAAACGACGGTACCATGGCAGGCGGAACAACCCTTTCGGTTCGTTCGGTCGTAGCAGGCGGCATACCTGTGGTCGAAGGGACCGTCGAAACCGGTGACATCAATATTCTCGACAAGAAGTGGGTGACCATCGATTTGATTGAATTCACACAAGCCACCACTGGAATGTACTACCTCATCTATGATGAGACGACCAATGAGCTTCTCTACAACGGCTCTGCTGAAGGCGAGCAGTTCAACGTGAAGGTCCAGAGTGAGTCCAGCGATGGAACAACGGTTCTGCTCATCCTCGTTGCGCTCCTGACGGTTGTTGTGATCCTCGGTATCGTTGTCCTTGTGCTCGTTCGCCGAGACAGCGACGATGGAATGTTTGATGACGGCTATGATGAGGACGATGCGCCAGCAAAGGCGTACGTCGAACTCCCTGGTCAATCAAGTTCAGCACCCGCTGCTAATGTGACCCCTGAGATGGCTGCTGCCATGAAGAAATTCCCACAATGGAATCAAGAAGAAATCCAAGGTTACTTTGACCAAGGATGGAGCATTGAGGCATTGGAAGATTGGGTCAACAATCAGTGAGCGTGGCTCTTTTGCCAGAGCGACTGGATTGGGAAGACCATGCATGGTCAGACCCTGACGGCGGACAAATTCTCCTTCATGGAGTGCTGCCAACAGTGGTCTTTCCTCGCACCATGCGCCCGCGCGAGAAGTGGCATGGAGTGGCTTTTTTGGAATCGCCTGATGTTGTTGACTTGTGGGTCCAAGAGGAGAAAGACGAGGCAGAATCACCCGGTGTGAACTTGAGCCACGGGCTCATCTCTGGCGGTGCCATGGGAATCTTTCTTGACGAAGTTAGCCTCCTTGAGGACGTCCCCTCTGGACGATTTCCAGACCCGGAGCCACGTCGGTTGCATCGCAACGCAGAACGACATGACCGTCCCGTTTACTTTGTCGAACCAACAGCGGATGATGATCAGTGGAGCGAACACTTGACCAACGAAGCGAAAGCGGCCTCTCATTGGAAGAAACTTCTCGGTATGATCTCCTTGGGGGGTAAATGGCGAAAACGAGTGAAGAAGAACATCTTCCTTGCACAAAAACCACCCAAAGGGGTTTCTCCAAACTTCGCATCCGCCGCCGTGCTCGCTACGACATGGTGGGACCTCAATGAATGGATTGTTGGAGAGAAGGTTGTCGAGGCACGTGACCTTCGATACGCAGAGCGCCTTCGTGGGGCCTTGGCAGACCTGCGAGTCACATTTGGTGATGAAGCAGTCTTGCTTTTGCCAGTCTTTTTGCCTCATCGGAACGCAGTCCTGGATGCACTTGAATCCCTTCCTCAACCAGAGGAGATTACTTCAAACCCCACCGACACGGCTGGGACAGAGGAGGAGTGATCATGGTAGCAAACGCGATTGAGGTTCGAATCGAAAATCAACTGGTGCGCTTTGTGCCTCCGCAGCCCGTGGACCAAGATTCAGTTGTGGCTCAACTCGGCGGTCAGAAAACCGGTGGCGTGGTCATCAAGGTGCTCGATCGGCCACGTGCGACCATTGTCATCGACCAGAAAGGCAGAATTGTGGTGCATGGCACTCACCGTGTCGAGGCCGCTCGCGCCGCTGCAAAAGAAATGATGCTCCGTCTTGGACTCAATGATTCCGGACTTGAAACTGAACTTGGCCCAGTTGTGGCCTCGTTCGAGTTTGGACAATCGTTGCTTGTCGAGAGCGTTGTTGGGGACCTTGGTGCAGGCACTGCTCACTATGATGAGCGCCTTGGTTGCGCAACCGTTGAAGACACTCGTCACAACCTCACACTCCACATGTGGCCAAACGGCCGTTGCATCGCAACCGATGCACGCCACCGTAACATGGTCGCCATGGCTGCCGTGTTCTGGAAAGGTCGATTCTCGGACAAGAAACTCTTGGTTGATCGCATTTGAGCTGCCAGTTTGGCCCATGCGTTGAAAGCCATCACCGTCCTCAGCATCATGAGGGTTCACGATGAGTTCAGATCTGCGGTGGGACGGTCCAATCGTGGACAACCATTTCCATCTGAACCGAAAAGGACTGTTTCTCCAAGCCGCTGGCGAATTCAAGCGTGCAGGGGGGACTGATCTCGTGCTCGTTCATTGCCCAGACTTTCAATCCCCACCAACATCTCGATCAGGTCATTTCGACACATACAACGACACTGTCGCGATGGCTGCAGAGGTCCGCGAGGCTCACGGCCTCGGTGTTCGCGTGGTCTTGGGGCCGCACCCCGCTGCCTTCGCCCATCAATTCGAAGCATGGTTGGATGAAGACGGTGAAGCAGGTGCTGAACGTGCGATGGCCAATTACCGTGACAGCATCGACGCTGCAATGGAACTAATCCATGAAGGAAAAGCCCACGCTGTCGGTGAAGTCGGCCGACCTCATTGGCCGGTGAGCGATCGGATTTGGGACCTGTCGAATGTCTTGTTAGAAGAGACGATGAGCATGGCGAGAAAAGAAGGTGTCACTCTTCAACTGCATGTTGAGGGTGAACTTGAATCAACCTACGCCAATTTGGCAGCCATGGCCGACCGAGTCGGATTGGATAAACGACGTTTAGTCCGCCATTACGCACCCCCGACTCTGACCGCAAGCATCACTCAAGGCCTCACTCCAAGTGTTCTCATCGGAAAGGGAGCCATCGAGGAAGTGATCGAGACCGCCGAGACCTCCAGTCACGGCTTCCTCCTCGAAACAGATTACATGGACGATGTTCGACGTCCAGGGGCCGTTCTCGGACCGAAAACAGTTCCAAAACGGACTCAGCAACTTCTCAATGCAGGAATCGATGAATCTTTTTTGTGGAAAGCACATCAAGAACTACCAGATTTTTTGTACGGTCCAACCGAAAATTAAGCGTTGGAAAGAGTCCACAAATTGGGATACGATTGGCCATCACATTGATGAGATAGCGCCCCTACCGCAACATCATGGGAAGATTTGGCAAGACCTTCACCGCTGCGCTCATCGTGGCCTTGTTCGTGCTTCCAGCGTTCACAACTTCGGTCTCCGCACAAGAGTCCCCCCTTCCTGCAGTGCAACTTGATTGCGGTGCAGATCCTGTCATGGAAGTTCATCCGAACTCTTACCAAGACGCCATTCTCGAATGCACGGTGACCAACCCAACCTCAGCAAGTGAAGTGATTGAAGTCAACAAGGTCGATTGGGACGGCGTCAATGTTGAAATGACCCTGAGTGAAGATGAATTCACCCTCGCTGCAGGTGATGAAGAAACCTTCAATGTCATCTTTACAGGTCAAACAAGGCTTCCTGCCTCCCTTACTCATGAATTCGAACTTGAGGCGAAAGTTGTCTCATGGAACAACCTTCCATACGGGCAACTTCCTGACGGTCCATGGGTCGTGAACACATCGTACCTCGGCGACTTCTCAATTGCATCCTACGGTATGATTGAACTTCTGATGTCGGACAAGACCACTCGTGAACTTACCACTGCGGAAGAGGTCGATTTCACCTTCCAATTCACAAACAAAGGCAACGATGATGACAAGATTCGAGTTTCCATTGCGAATGAAGCAGACCTTGCAGCAGCAGGTTTCACCTTCCCATCCGGACCGTTCGTCGCAGAAGATGTTCCCTATCAGGGCACGTCAAGCCTTCGCACGCTCACTGTTTACAGTCCTGCAGACCTTGCCGAAGACATCAGGCTCCCTGTGATTTTCAAAGCAGAGAGCACAGTCGACCCAGATGCTCCTGCGAGCGAAATCACAGTCCAACTAAGCATGGTCGCTCCAGGCCAGTCCAACTCTTTTAGCGGAAACTTGGAGGAAATTGACAAAGATCAACTTCTTCAATACGGTGCCATTGGCGGGGGTCTGATTCTTGTTCTGTTGCTGGTTGTTGTCCTAGCGAAAGCCACCAAGCGCTCTGCGAACAAAGGACCCGTGAGCAAGGTGGTCTCCAACCCGTCCCCAGCCATTGACCTTCCAGAGGAAAGCGACAGCGAGGACGAACTTGCTGATGATTTGGATGATTTCTTTTCAGACCTTGACGGCGACGCCGCGCCTGATGAATTTGACGATATGTTCTCAGATTTGTAACCTTGGACGGCGAATGAAACAGGGTCGCAGATTAGCGGTTTTACCCTTAAGCACATAGGGAACCATCATAGGTTAGGTGTGCCGGCCAACACCTACCCATTGGGTAGGTGCTGTTATGCTACAATTGCAAGGAAAGACCGCCTTTGTCTTCGGCGTCGCCAGTGAAGACTCGATTGCTTGGGCTATTTGTCAACAATTAGCGGCTGCAGGTGTCACGCTTTACCTCGGTTATCAGAAGCGTTTCATGAGCCGTATTTTCCAACTCAAGGACAAGTTGCCACAGATCGGGGGGTTCTATCCTCTGGATGTGGCAGAGGATGCTACAACGGCGGAATTTTTCACTGCTTTTGCCGCAGAACATCCTGGACTGAAGGCAGACATCATGATTCATGCCATCGGTTTTGCACCACGAAGTTGCTTTGACCGCCCGATTCTCTTCGTTGAAGACCAAGACATCAACACTGCAATGACAATTTCAGCAAATTCACTCCAACGTTGTTTGAAGCACGCACTTCCATACCTCAATCCCGGTTCTTCAACAGTGACGCTTACCTACGCTGCTTCAACTCGATTTGTCCCTAATTACGGCATCATGTCGATGGCGAAAGCAGCCCTTGAGTGCTGGACGCGGGAATTAGCATGTCACCTTGGGCCAGAAGGTCACAGGGTGAACGCCATCTCTTCGGGGCCAATTCGAACCATCGCAGCAGGCGGTATTCCCGGTTTCGATAAAATTCTCGATCACGTCGAAGCGAACGCTCCCTTGCGCCGAAACGTCAACCAAACCGATGTTGCAGGGGCCACTCTGTGGCTTGCCAGTCCGCTTGCCAGCGGCGTCACAGGACAATGCATCTATGTTGATGGTGGCTATTCAATCACCATGGTGCCGCAGAGCATTATGGAGCAATGAGGTGGGAACATGACGATCAAAACAGCCGATGGGAAACCCTGCGAAGGTTTGGACCAAGGTCCATTCGAACCGATTGCGGTCATTGGGTTGGCTGCTTTGATGCCCGATGCACCGAGCATCGATGCTTTCTGGCAGAACATCATTGACTCGAAGGTTAGCATTCGTGACATACAAGAAGGCCGTTGGCCAGGTCCAATCAGTCATTTTTACCGGAAAGGCGGGCCCGGAGAAAGTCAAGAAGGATTTACTTATTCCAAAATCGGAGCCCTCGTTGAAGGCTTTGAGTTCGATTGGCGCCGATGGCGCCAACCTCCGGGTACGTTGCCTCAAATCGATCCATGCCAACTTTGGGCTGTTGCCGTTGCTGCGGATGCGATTGAACAAGCGGGCTATGATGGTGATTCCAAGGACATTGACCGTACGAGGTGCGGCGTGGTGTTCGCCAACGCTCTCGGCGGCGAAAACCGAAATCTATCCAACATCCGTGTGTGGTCCAATCATACTTCTGAAGTGGCAAAGAAGCACGGATTGCCGACAGGCAGCCTCGAGGCCTTCACCAGCGAATTGGTCGATGGCGCCCCTCGGATTGATGAAGATACAATGCCCGGTGAATTGGCCAATGTTGTGTCGGGGCGTGTCGCAAATTTGCTTGATTTACAAGGGCCAAACCATGCAATGGATGCTGCATGTGCATCCTCGATGGCAGCGGTCTTAGACGCATGTCGCTTGCTTCAAACTCGCCAAGTCGACGTCATGCTGGCTGGAGCTACCGACCGAACGATGGATCCTGCGACCTTCTCCAAATTCAGCGCCATTGGTGCTTTGTCTCCGACCCACTCGACACCTTTCGATGCAAAGGCCAATGGTTTCGTCATGGGCGAGGGCGCTGGCGTGCTGTTGCTTAAGCGATTAAGCGACGCCATCAACGATGGTGATGAAGTTCATGCTGTGATTCGTGGGATCGGTGGCTCCTCCGATGGACGAGGAAAAGGCATCACTGCTCCGTCCCAACGCGGTCAAGTTCAGGCAATCGCCCGTGCGTACAACCAGGCTGGCTACCCCGCCAGCACAGTGGAATTAGTTGAAGCACACGGAACATCGACGAAAGTGGGCGATGCAACTGAGCTTTCGACGCTCTCTTTGCTTTGGGACGATTTGCCACAAGGCGACCATGTTGCAGTCGGCTCAATTAAATCTCAAATTGGTCACTTGAAGGCCGCAGCAGGTATTGCTGGAATCATGAAGAGCGTTATGGCGCTTCATCACCGCACAATCCCTCCATCAGCAGGCTTTGAAACACCAAATCCAACCGTCGAATGGAATGAAATCCCATTCTTCGTACCAACCGAAGCACGGGAATGGCCCAAACCAGAGGGCCATCCACGACGGGCGGGAATCTCTGCCTTTGGTTTCGGTGGAACCAATTTCCACGTTGCGTTAGAAGGGTACGAACCCGCCTATCACCAACCTTTAGCAGCCTCTTGGGACCAACGATGGGATGCTTACTCTGGCGAGAACACAACCTCCAAGAAAGCACCATCCGCTCCTTCCATCCACGATGCATCTGCGGTGCCAAGCATGACCCATGACGAATTGAAAGCCATCGAAGGCGGCATGATGTTGCTGTCTTCCTCCACGTTGGACGCACTCAAGGTCACCCTTCAATCCGTAAACTTCCAAGGGCCAACCTTTGATGAAGATCCAAAGGGCATGCGGTTGTCGAAAACCCTGTACGATGCTTCCTCAGAATTTGACGCCTCTGCGCCTGTTCGAATGGCCATCATCGCCACATCATGGGCAGAATTTTCCAAGCGCTGCGCCCTCGCTCTCAAGGCAATGGACGATCAAGAAAAGTGGGGCTTTTTGCAAGCACAAGGTGTGCTTCTCACCAACGATGCACCGTTGCATGCAAAGGCGAAAGTCGCTCACATGTACCCCGGTCAAGGCAGCCAATACGTTGGAATGACGCATGATTTGTACCAACGTTACACCGCCGTTCAACAGGTGTGGGCGCAAGCAGATCAAACCATGACCGAAGTGCTGGATGGTGAAACCTTGTCGAGCTTTGTTCTTCGTTCAAACCTGTCCAAAGAGGAACAAGTAGAAGCAGAGCACAAACTCAAGCAGACAGAATACACTCAACCGGCGATGCTCACTGCTGATTTGGCGATTGAACGAGCACTGAACGATCACGGACTCCATCCTGACATGGTCGCAGGGCATTCACTTGGCGAATACGCAGCACTGATGGCGTCGGGCATCCTCGATATGGACGGTGCATTGCGGGCAGCAGCCGCTCGAGGCACCGAAATGGGCGCCGTAGAAATCGACGATAAGGGTTTGATGGCAAGCGTTAGCGCACCTTATCCAGAGGTTGAAGCCATCATCACCGCCATCGATGGTTATGTGATTGCAGCCAACAAAAATTCACCGAAAATGACGGTGATTGCTGGAGAAACGGCACCTGTCAAGGAAGCCATGGCCGCTTTCGAGGCAAAAGGGTTCCAATCCATGCCACTCGCTACATCCCATGCATTCCACTCACGAATTGTTGCGCCTGCAAATGAGCCATTGCGCAGGTTCCTCGAAAGCCTTGAGATCCGATGGCCTTCAATTCCAATTACAGCAAATGTTGACGGTGAATTTTACCCGATGAATCCATCAGACTCTGAGGACCTTGATGCTTCTAAAGAAGCAGTGTTGAGTAAATTAGCATTGCAAATGGCCTCCTCCGTCGAGTGGACCACACAAATCCAAACCATGTATGAGGCCGGCGCAAGGGCCTTTGTCGAAGTCGGTCCAAAGCGCGCTTTGAGCATGTTTGCTGTTCAAATTCTCGAAGACCAACCGCATCTTCCAGTCATGACCAACCATCCAAAGCAGGGTGGTATTGCCTCCTTCCTCACAGCTCTGGCAACCATGGCGCTTGCAGGACGGCCAATGCATTGGCCTGCATCAGATTCACCGACCCTCACGGAAGCGTTCAGAGCGGGTCCAATTGAAGCACACCGCTCACAACCCCCCGCTCAAGATTTGAAAACACGCGCTCGCCCCCTTCCATCATCTTCGGCCACGGGTTCCCAACCTGTCCAAGTGGTGCAGGTGTCCACCTCTACAGCAATGGATCCCGAACTCGCAGCACAAAAGGCCAAGGATGCATACCTTGGCGACCGAGTCGCCGCTCTTTGCGGCTATCCTGCTCGATTCTGCCATGGCATGGTGAACCTCCGCCTTGGCCTTGGCATGTCCGAAGCAGCGATTGCCTCACTGTTCCAAACCGTAGCAAGCGAGGCAACCACAGATTCCGAGACGGATGTCAGCGGTGCAACAACCGTCGCTGATGTGGCTCGTTGGATCGTTCAACCTCCATCGGCCTGGGCTCCTAAAACTTCGATGTCACGCATCGCCTCTCACACCACTCAAGGCCAATCTGTTGGCTTGGTTCACGACCCTATGGCTCGACGGCGTGCCGATCCATTCGTTGTGACTGGGGTTTCATTGGGACTGCCTGGTGGCGAACAGGTGTTCAACGAAGACACCTTTGAACGTCTTGTGCGCGGTGAAACATGCATCTCAGAAGTCACCGATGAATACAAGCAACGCTTGCTTGACAAGAACATCGTTCGCCTCATCAAAGGGCGTGATGGCTCTGTGAACATGGACCAGGCCACAACATTTGGCGATATTCCACAGCTTGCTGGTGTCAAAGGAGCGTTTGACTTGGCCGAAGAATTCGGTATTGATCCAAAGGTCATCCTCGCTTGGGACATCACCACGCAACTTGGCATGGCGGCAGGCCTCCTTGCATTACGAGATGCTGCCATTCCGCTCACCCCGGTCGAACAAATCGGAAAGGGCGGCCTGCGTTTGATTCGAAACTGGCAAGTGCCTCAACACACCCGTGATCGCACGGGAATCGTCTTTGCTTCGTGTTTCCCAGGTTTCCAAAAGGCCTTGATGCACGCAAAAACAAACGGAGACGATGGCGAGGGCCGGTTTGATCGTCGCTACTTGTTCCAAACACTCGCGATGGGCCATTCACAATTTGCACAATATTCAGGTATCCGTGGTCCAAACACCATCATCAACCTCGCTTGTGCCTCGGCCACAGCAGCCTTTGGTGTCGCCGAAGATTGGTTGAACGCCGACCGAGTTGACCGCGTGGTCATCATCTCTGCAGACGATGTCACGGGTGACGATTTGTGGGAATGGATTGGTGGAGGCTTTGCAGCTTCAGGTGCAGCGGCTACCAACAATGTGGTTGAAGAGACTGCCCTCCCATTCGATCGACGAAGAAATGGCCTCATCCTTGGAATGGGCGCTGCAGCTTTCGTCGTGGAGCGGAATTCAGAGGCTGAAGAGCGCGGTGTGCAACCGATTGCTGAATTGCTTGGTGCGACCACAGCAAATTCTGCCTTCCACGGAACTCGGTTGGATGTCGACCACGTTGCAGAAACGGTCGACAATTTCGTGACAGAAATGGAACAGCGCTGGAACATCGACCGACACGACATTGCTGCAGATACGGTGTTTTTCTCCCATGAAACATACACGCCCGCTCGTGGAGGTTCAGCCCAGTCAGAAGTACGGGCCTTGCGTGATACATTTACGCACAGCACGGACAAACTTGTTATTGCGAATACCAAAGGTTTCACTGGCCACCCAATGGCTGTTGGAATCGAAGACGCAAGCATGTTCCACGGCATGAAGACTGGACGCATTCCTCCGATTGCAAATCACAAAGAAACCGATCCGGAATTGGGCGATCTCAATCTTTCGATAGGTGGCGATTATCCGAATCTGAAGTATGGATTGAGGTTCGCTGCTGGCTTTGGCTCACAAATGGCTTTGTCACTTGTTCGCCGCTGGCCAGTCAAGGGCGAGCGCATTGATGGTGCCAAGTTCCTTGCTTGGAATCGGAACCTTGCAGGAACAGACGACGTCGTGATGCGTTTGCTTGATCAGAAGCTTGTGGCCTATGTTGATGGTGACAACAATTTGCACGGTGGTGTCCAAGGTGAGCCTTGGCCAATCACTGCTGCTTTTGAGGGCAAACCCTCCGTGGTTACAGCACCCGTCGTGGCGCCAACACCTGCCGCTCCTGTGGCCCCAAAGCCATCTTCTACACCAATTCCAGCACCTGCACCGACGCCTGTCAGCGCGCCAGTCTCCTCTGGTGGCATGGATGCGAACCTCGTTGACACGGTGATCGAAGTCGTTGTCAAGCACACTGGATACCCTGCAGACTTTGTCGAGTTGGACCAAGATCTCGAAGGCGAACTCGGCATTGATACGGTCAAACAAGCCGAGATTATGGCTGACATACGCGAGAAATTCAGTCTTCCTGTTGATGAAGAATTCATTCTATCTGACTACCCTACACTCAACCACATGATCGCCTATATTCAGCGAATGACTGGTGGCGAAGTGGCTGTTGCTGCGCCGGCCGCACCGTCTTCACCTGTTCCGGCCCCACCTGTTCCTGAGCCTGCCACTGCGCCTGCACCAACACCCGCTCCAGTCGCTGCGAGCGCACCAACACCCGCTCCAGTCGCTCCAACAGTGGACGATGCATCGCTCAATGCAACGGTTGTCGAAGTTGTTGTCAAGCACACAGGATATCCAGCAGACTTCATTGAATTGGACCAAGATCTTGAGGGCGAATTGGGCATTGATACGGTCAAACAAGCCGAAATTATGGCTGACATTCGTGAACGCTTCAGTTTGCCATTGGATGAGGATTTCATTCTTTCAGACTACCCGACGTTGAACCATATGATTGGATACATTCAGCGCATGCAAGGAGGCGGCTCTCCTGCTCCAGTGACCCCATCCACGCCTGCTCCTGTGCCAGTGCCAACTTCGCAAACAGCCACTCAGGCCACACCTGCGCCTGCACCTGCGCCAATGGCTTCCAACACTGATGTCGATTCCCAACTGGTTGAAATCGTCGTTAAGCACACGGGTTATCCTGCAGACTTTATCGAAATGGATCAAGACCTCGAAGGGGAATTGGGCATTGATACGGTCAAACAAGCGGAGATCATGGGTGATGTGCGCGATGCCTTTTCGCTTCCTTTGGACGAGGACTTTGTTCTCTCTGACCACCCCACATTGAACCACTTCACTGCCTACATTCTTCGGATGAAGGGTGAGGTGGAAGCGCCTGAACCTGTTGCACCTGCCACAACCACAGCAGCACCCGCTTCAACCACCGCAACTCCTTCGACGCCAACCCGACGTTGGCAAATTGAAGTTGAAGCAGCAGAAGGGCTTGGATCTCCACTTTCCTTGGAAGGAACAGCCGTCGTAACAGACGATGGCTGGGGCATTGCAGAAGCGCTCTGTCAGCGCCTTGAAGCGGATGGCATGAGTGCGATACGAGTTGGATTTGAAAGCAACATTCGCGACATGTCAATCCAACACGAAGGGAAGCGCACAGTGTACAGGGCAGATCCTGGTAATCCAGGGCATGTTGCTGCGGTGTGTGAGGCCTTGGGCGAGCACAACGTCACTGCCTTGGTGCACATGGCTCCACTCAAACTGGCCAGTGCTTCATGGTCGGAAGATGCGACTCCTTCGACTCAAATTGCGCTTGCTGCCCAAGGTTACTTTGCACTTCTCAAGGGCCTTGATTCGGGTCTCGCTAACGCTGAGAAAGGCCTCGTAGCCTCTGTTACAGCCCTTGATGGCCGCCATGGGAACATTGGCGAACGATTCAACCCCGTACAATGCGCCGCCTCAGGCGTGACCAAATCCTATGCATTTGAGCAACCACACATCCGTTGCCGTGCACTTGACCTGCACCCTGAGCTCATCTTGGAACCAGAGGCTGCTGCGGATATGATTCACGCAGATCTGTTCGCATTGGAAGGAGAGGTTGAGGTTGGATTGGACCGAGACGGCCGTCGGTGGGGCCTTGTGGCGTTTGCCGAAGACCTTGTCGAAGAACGCCAACCGCTTGATTCAGACGACACATGGCTTGTTTCGGGGGGTGGCTCTGGTGTCACTGCCGCGTCCATTATTGGTGTTGCCACAGCCTCCAAGAATGCGAACGCACACTTTGCTTTGCTTGGACGTTCCCGGTTGATTGAGCAAACGCAATCATGGGTCTCTTGGAGCCAAGAGGAACTCGAGGCCGAACGAATGGCACTCCGAGAACGCATGGCTTCAGCAAACGATTCTGGAAAAGTGACGATTGTTGAATGGAACAATGCTTGGCAGAAGTTCACCCGGAGCCGGGATGTCTATGTCACCCTTTCTTCCATCCAATCGACGGGGAACAAGGCCACCTACCATCCAGTGGATGTGATGGACAGGGATGGCATGATTGCTGTTGGTGAATCATTAGGTCGTAACATCACCGGTTTGATTCACGGCGCAGGCCTTGAAGATTCGAAACTTGTTGGCCAGAAAGATTCCTCTGTCTTTGACAAGGTTGTCCGTGTGAAAATTGATGGATGGCAATGCATGTTAGCTGCCTGTGTGGCTTCTGGTGCAGAACACCCCAAATTTGCTGCGTGCTTCACAAGCGTTGCAGGTCGATTTGGAAACGGTGGACAAACCGATTATGCGGCGGCAAACAGCGTTCTCGATGCAGAGATGGCTCGCCTCACCGCTTCGGGTGTGTGTCGGGCGGTTGCCATCGGTTGGACCGGCTGGCGCGATGTGGGAATGGCGACCCGCGGTTCAATTGAAGCCGTCTTTGCAGCGGCAGGAATCGACACCCTCTCTGTTGAGCAAGGCGTTGAAATCTTCGTTGATGAAGCCCTTGCTGGCGGAAAACGCCGTGTCATTGGATGCGGTTCGCTTGGGGCAATGGACAAGTTCGACGCGTTCAGAGAAGCACCACTTCGCCTCCCTGCAGAAATGACGGCCTTGATTGCCGATCCTGAGCGATTCCCATTTGTAGACAAAGTCCTCACATTCAGTGAAGGTCAATCATTGGTGACACAGGCCACGCTTTCTGCTACCGACCACCCCTTCCTCGTTGACCATGCCATCGAAGGTGTGCCCTATCACCCGGGTGTGATGGCATTGGAAATGTTTGCAGAATCAGCTCTTCTTTTGCGCCCTTCGACATGCTTGGCAGGATTTGAGTCCGTTGAGTTCGGCCTTCCTGTGAAGTTGCTCAAAGGGCCTATGACGGTTCGAATTCATGCTGAGTACGCTCGGACTGAAGATGATGTGACATGGATTGAATGCCGCCTTGTCTCTGATTTGTCAAATTCGAAGGGTGAAGTGTTTGGTGAACGGGAGCATCACAAGGCCATGGTTCGACTGGTTGAGAAATGCGAAGACATCTGCCCGTTCCTTGAACGGGAAGTCCATGCGTTGCCCAACATTGGTATTCCTGCTCCAGGCGAGGTGATTGAAGGTCCCTCGTTCATCTATCGTCGGTATTTCCACGGGCCACGCTTCCAATCACATGGCGGCGTGTTACGTGGGGTTGGTGATGACGCCATGCCGGGTGCAGACGGGATTGCTTTGATGCGCCACCAATTGCCTAAGTCTGATCAGTTCGCCCACGAAACGGATGGAGAATCGGTGCTGTTGGAGGCCCTTCCAATGTTGATTGAAGCAGGTTTCCAAAACGCAGGTCTCGTCGCAATGGAGGCAGAAGGCTTCTCTTCGCTTCCAATCGGTATTGAATGGTCCTCCATGCTGCGAGTCCCTGAGCGAGATGAAGAACTTCGAATGCGCAGCCTTCTATCGGCCGTTGAAGACGCTGGTATCACCGTTCACGATGTGGTCATCGTTGGTGAGGATGACGCTCCTGTGCTTGCCCTCAAAGGCTTGCGACTTAAGGGCATGGCGCCAGTCTCGGATTCAGACGCATTCCAGTTAGATCGTTGATGGGGTTTCATGATGTCAGTGGAAGAGCTTCACCCGCCGGGTGTTGATCATCCACGCATGCTTCTCCTTCGCATGCCAGTGCGCTCCTTTTCGATTGACGAGGTGGTGTTAGCGAACGCCGATGAAGTGGCTACTTTTGCGGTTCAGAAACGCCGTGATGAGCACCTCTCTGGTCGTTGGCTGTTGGGGCAAGCCGTTGAGTCTTGGGGGTTGGAACGTTCAGGTTTAATGGTTCAGCGAACTGAACATCGGGCACCTTACCTACGTCACATACCTGGTTTGTGGAGAAACACGCCTTTGCCCTCAATTAGCATCGGGCACGCCTCTGGTTGGGCCTATGTGGCGCTCATTGAGCATGGATGGCGGATTGGATTCGATGCGGAATCTGCGAACCGAGGGTTGCAAGAGAATGCCTTCAACATGATGTGCAAAGGCGAAGAGTTGCTTGCGTTGCAGAACGCACCATCGCACGCAATTGAACTCTGGGTCGCCAAGGAATCGGTGCAGAAAGCATTGGGGTTGGGCATGCATCTTAATCCACGCGATATTGGAATTCCAATTGGAGTCTCACATTCAAATATTTCAATTGGAAATTCAAATTTGCAATTGGTTAATTGGGTTCATGACTCCATGCAAATGAGCCTCGCTTGGGGCCAATTCTCGCTGTCAATCCGAACCCCTGAAGATGCACTTCTCGACGCAACCCGGGCAGCGATGCAAAAAGGCGATTGGGGCGTTGGGTGCAAGACCACTCGTGGGAATTGCTGATCAGCGCCAGAAGGCGTAACTTTCTCGACTTGATTCCCATGGAAGACCGAGTTGGATGCCGACTTCTGTTAAGATAACGTAATTGAAAAGCATGTAGCTGATGTAAGTCACTCCAAGAACCAGAAGGGAGATGTTGATGATTTTCCGGCGTTCTCGCTTGGCTTGGTCGAGCGTGCAGATGCCTTGATTTCTGAAATAGAACACTAAGCCAGTTCCTACGCTGGCGAGGGCAACCAGGCCCATGAGCGGCCTAAACCATGCGTATCCGTCTTCACCCCAGTACAAGGTGTCTGAAATGACCGCTCCTGTCGACACGGTAGCGAGGCCAAACATCACCAAGACGACTGAGGGGAGGCAACACATCGATGCGATCAGGGTTGAACTTGCAATGACCTTCCAAAGCGACCGCAAGGGGTTGTCTTTGGTTGTGGCGTACGCATCATTCATGTCTCAAATGTTGTGGCTGTGCTTTTGAACTGCTGTTTTGGTTCTCAAGCAAGGTTACGAATTTCAGGGGTCTGATCGGCGACAATGAATTCGAGCATGGCAGCCCACATAACAAACTGAATCGACTTCTCGAGTTCTGCCTGTCCGCCAACGGAACTGATCATGTTGTCGAGGGTGTCGTTAGGTGAGTGGTAGGCGTCATAGTCATCGTCGTATGCGCCAAGGTGGAAAATGGTCTGTGCGCCTTTGTCTCGGAATGTTACGTGGTCCGACCGGCCGAATGTGTCTTCATGGACATCCATGACCAAGTCGTCGTGTTCATCCCAATGTTGGTCGCATCCCGCACCGTATGTGCCGTCGATTCGCAAATCCATCGGGGCTTTGAGGATGTTCCTGTGCACATGGTCCATCACTTCTGTGATTGGTAGTTCGTCAACTGAGGGGTCGTTGTCTGGTCCTGACCATGCGTGGTATGGGAACGGCTCGCCAGTGTCTTTCAACGCTGGCCATGAAACGCCCATCATATCCATGTTGATGTAGAATCGAAGTTCCTTGTCTTGTGGAAGGCAGTAATCACAATCATTGTTTGCGAATGCATTGGAGCCGCGAAGACCTTCTTCTTCAGACGACCAAAGAGCGAGGAATGTGTCGCATTCAAATTCAAGGTCAACAAATGCCTTGGCGTAGAGCATCATTGCCACAGTTCCAGCCGTGTTGTCATAGGCGCCTTCGTAGGTTCCTCCAGCAGGCGGTGATGCCGGTGGTGCGATGTCCATGTGCGCTCCCATGCCTTGAACGCAAGCGTCTGAACGCCCTTCCTTCCAAGCGATGATGTTCAATGATTCAGGCTGTGTTGGGTTGAGGTGATCGGTGACTCGCATGATGTGGGTTTCGTATCCAAGGCCTTCGAAGTGACCGTGGAAGAAGCTAGCAGCTCGCTCAAAGGCTGGGTTTGGGGACCCCATCCATCGATTGATGTAGCCACCGCACTCTGTCGAATCTGAGCACACGCTCAGAATGAATTCCATCTTGTCAAACCACTCTTGACCGTTTACGATGGCCGTTCCGTTTTCCACAACGAGATCAATGGTCGCTCCGCTTCCGTCCGCATACACGATGTTCAGAACAGTTGATTCAACATAGGGCGTCGTGAGGATTTTCCCGTTGAGAATTTCATCTCCTTGCACCTGAACAACGCCAAGAGGCACGATGCTGTTGTTCACAAACAGCATGACATCCTGTTGGACCACGAGGCGTGTGCCTTCGCCTTCGAGCGTGAAGGTATGCCACTCACCAGCTCGAAGTGGTAGGTCGCCTGCTGGCTGGAAATCGATCTTGAGGACATCACCTTTTGAATCGCCCTCGTTTTCTGCTTCGCCAAAACAACCGGCAAGCGGTGCGAGCATCATTAATGCAATCAGGCCAAAGGCTCGAACGGAGTTTTTCATGTTGGTCCCCGTTTTTGGGGCAACCTCTCCCCCTCTTATGGGTTCGCTTTCCGTGGAATTGTCGCCTCATGAGTCACTGGCTCTGATTTCGTGAAGTTGATATAGGGTGACTCCTACGCAACTATGTAACCGATGGTTCAGTAGTGGAATGGTGAGTTGATGGCAAGCGGTGAAGATTGGGAAGAAAAACTGATTGAACAACTTGTGGAAATGTTCCGAAACATGGGCATGAACATGGATAAAGAACAAATCCGCGGCATGATGGAACAGTTTCGTTCCCAGTTCGAAAACATGGGTCTGGACGCTGAAAAGATCGCAAAGGGCGATGTGAATTTCAACTTCGATCTATCTCACCTTGCCAAGATGTTCCAATCTGGAAAATCAATGGAAGACATCCTTTCCAACCTAGGGATGGACGTTCAAGTCGATGCCAGCCCAGTCGAGATTAAAGCACCAAAGATCGATGAGCCAGACGACATCATTAACATTCCAGCGAACGATGTTTACCTTGAAGGCTGGAACATGGCAGTGACGGTCGACTTCACCTTACGTGGCGAAGTGGAGCAAAGCGAACTTGAACTTGCGCTCGTACGCCAGGGCAACCGCGTCGAGGTCATCAAGGATACAATGCAATCACCCCTCGCTAAAATAGACCTCCCGCATCAATGCGAGAACTTGGTTGATTGGTCGTTGAACAACGGTATCCTCGACATCACCCTCAAACTCACGCCGCAAGGCTCTGCCGTCGAAGACGACGACATGGTCATTGAGGCACCAGACGTCAGCATCGATTTGGGTGATTCCGACGATGATGACGACGAAGACGACGGTGGTATCCCCATCTTTTGAAAACAAAATAAGGAAGTGAAAAAATGAGCAAAGTAATTGGAATTGACCTAGGAACAACAAACAGCTGCGTAGCAACCATCGAAAACGGAGAACCCGTTGTCATCTCGAACGCAGAAGGCGCACGAACGACACCCTCTGTGGTTGCTTTTGCCAAAGATGGCAGCGAGCGAATGATTGGTGTTACTGCCAAGCGACAGGCCGTGACCAACATCGATCGCACCATGATTTCGGTCAAGCGTCACATGGGGACCGACTGGAAGACAAACGTGGACGGCACAGACTACACGCCTCAAGAAATCTCGGCCTTCATCCTTCAGAAGCTGAAGGCTGACGCAGAAGCTTACCTCGGCCATGAAGTCAAGCAAGCTGTCATTACATGCCCTGCATACTTCACGGATGCACAACGAACAGCCACCAAGGACGCAGGACGAATTGCAGGCTTGGAAGTGTTGCGCATCATCAACGAACCGACTGCTGCTGCATTGGCATACGGTGTTGACAAAGGAGATGACCAAACAATCCTCGTCTATGACTTGGGCGGCGGTACCTTCGACGTTTCAGTTTTGGAAATTTACCAAGTCGATGGACAACCACAAATCGAAGTCAAGGCTACAGCCGGAAACAACAAACTTGGTGGCGACGATTTCGACGATCTTGTCATCAAGTGGATGGTTGCAGAATTCAAGCGCGATACTGGCATCGACCTCAGCAAAGATGCACAGGCCATGTCCCGATTGAAGGAAGCCGCAGAAAAGGCGAAAATCGAACTTTCTGGAACCCAGCAAACACAAATCAATCTGCCGTTCATCACCATGCGAGATGGACAACCAGAACACATGGACATAACCCTCAGTCGAGCCAAATTCGAAGACCTCATTTCGAAGCTCATTGAAGCAACCATGGGCCCAACTCGTCAGGCAATGAAGGATGCAGGCGTCAAGAAGGGCGATGTCGACAAGGTCATCCTCGTCGGAGGTTCGACCCGGGTTCCAGCGGTTCAAGAAGCCGTCGAAAAGGAAGCCGGAAAAGCGCCATACAAAGGCATCAATCCAGACGAAGCAGTGGCCATGGGTGCTGCATTGCAAGCAGGAATCATCGCTGGAGACGAAGGCGTCTCTGACATCCTCTTGCTTGACGTGACCCCACTCACCTTGGGTATTGAGACCCTCGGCGGCGTCATGACCACCATGATTGAACGAAACACAACGATCCCAGCTCGCCGCTCTGAGATTTACTCGACAGCGAGTGATAACCAACCAGCGGTGACCATTCACGTCCTCCAAGGTGAGCGAAACTTCGCTAAGGACAACGTGACCCTCGGTGAGTTCACCCTGATGGGCATCCCAGCCGCCCCTCGTGGCACCCCTCAAATCGAAGTGACCTTCGATATCGATGCAAACGGAATTGTCAATGTCAGTGCAAAGGACATGGGCACCGGAAAGGAGCAATCGGTCAAGATTGAAGCACAAACTTCGCTCTCGGAAGATGAAATTCAATCCAAGATTGAAGAAGCCGAGAAATTCGCAGAAGAAGACCAACTCCGCAAGGCGAAGGTTGAACTCCGAAACATGGCTGACCAAGTGGTTTATCAAACCCGCCGAACCCTTGATGAATCGGCTGACAAATTGGATGATGCTGAAACCGATCCGGTCAAGGCTCACCTCGATGAACTCGAAAAGATGGTTCAGGACGATGACGGTAAGCCGTTGGACCTCGACTCCATCGATGACGCGGCCATACAAGCCAAGGTCAAGGAAGTCGAAGAAGCAATGCATGCTGTGTCTGCAAAGCTCTACGAAGCAGCAGCTGCAGAAATGGCTGAGCAAGACGGTTCAGGCGATGATGGTGACATCAACGTTGGTGGCGACGACGTGGTCGATGCAGACTTCGAAGTTGTCGAAGACGACGAAGATTGAGCGGCGAACTCTTGATAGTGTCAAGAGTTGACCTTATGTCGAGAAGTCGGGTGGCCATGCTATGAGCGATGTTCCAATCCTGAAGGACACCGACCGGTCGACCGGTCGAGGTGCGCTTCAAAAGAACATTCAGGCCGCTTTGGCACTGGCTGGAGCAGTGCGCTCGACGCTTGGTCCCCGTGGCTTGGATAAACTTCTGATCGATGATGACGGACGCACCATGGTTACCAACGATGGTGTGACTGTTCTTGAATCGGCGAAAGTGGAACATCCCGTGGCGAAGATGATCATCAACGCTTCTTCGGTTCAAGATAAAATAGCACGAGATGGGACCACTTCGACCGTTTTGCTCAGCGCAGAAATGTTGCAGAACGCATGGCACCTTGTGACGCAAGGCGTCCACCCTGCCACCATTGCTCGAGGCTTCCGAATGGCGGAAGAACACGCAAGGTCGGAATTGAGTGACCTTTCCTTCGCTTCCGATCGCTCCCATCAATTGCTGGCAACGAAAACTTGCTTGACTGGAAAGGGTCATGAAAGCATGCAAGCATTGCTGGCACAACTCGCCCTCGATGCTGCAGAAGCCGTGCTGGTGAACACCGAGCGAGGGCCACAAGCCGACCCGACCCGTGTGAAGATCCTCCCACAATCCGGCGGAACCATTGGTGATAGCACCCTTGTTACTGGACTCGTGTTGGCGAAGAACAGAATCCACAAGGACATGCCTCGCCACATCAAGGGCGGTAAGATTTTGCTCATTGACGGAGGAATTGAACGGCGTTCAATGATGGGAAGTGTCAAACTCAACGTCACTTCAACGGGTGTGCTCGATGCATTCAGGGCGAAGGAAACAGAATTGCTCGAACAACAGGTGGCCCAACTCAAATCCCTCGGCGTTGATCTGCTTGCTTGCAAAGAAGGCATCGATGATGACGTTCGAATGATGCTCACTGATGCTGGAATCAAGGCCTTCAGACGGGTTGCTCGCTCCGACTTAGATTTGCTCGCTCGAGGCTGTGGGGCGACGCTGGTTCACGATGTCAAGCGTGCCTCAAGTGCAGATTTGGGCGCTTTCATTTCGAGTAAAAATGAAACATGGGCCGGAACGGTTCACTGGATTGTTGAAACAGAAGAAGGTGGAGCTACCTTCATCGCACGCGGCAGCACAGAAGCCGTGCTTGGTGAAGTTGAGCGTAGTTTTGCCGATGCGTTGGGCGTCGCATGCCAACTTGTCGAAGATGCTCGACTTGTCGCAGGAGGGGGTGCAACACAGGTTGCCATTGCTCGACGACTCCGAAGGTACGCTGAATCCATTCCTGGTCGAGAACAATTGGGCGTCGAAGCGTTTGCCGATGCTTTGGAAGTGATTCCACGAGTGCTGGCGGAGAACGCTGGCCTTGACCCAATTGACACCTTGCTCAACCTCGTGGCAGCTCAATCGAATGCCCCAGCCTCATCTTCAGATCATATCGGCCTTGATGTGATTCATCGCAAGCCAGAAAACATGCTCACACAGGGTGTTATCGAGCCACTGCTCATCATAGATCAAGGCATCACGGGAGCGACAGAAGCTGCTATTTCTGTGCTTAGAATTGATGATGTGTTGTGGGCAAAGCAAGACCCCGTCATGGCGGATGTCCCTCAAATGGATTGACCCAACAAACAGACCGATTGGTTTTGAACATAGGATGGTCCTTCAAATAGGGGTTGCTGAGACCTTTTGTTGATGGGAACCGAGAGTCAGATTTGCGTCGGGATTGATGACATCGCCATTCATTTCCCCCGTTTGTACATGGACATGAGGGATTTCGCTGAATTGCGGGGTGCTGATTTTGGTAAACTAAACAAGGGACTCGGGCTTGAAGCCATGGCTATTCCGGATGTTCACGAAGACACTGCAACCATGGGCGCCATGGCTGTTATGCAAATCATCGACCGAAACGGATTGGATCCGAACACCATTGGACGAATGTACCTCGGCACCGAATCCGCCCTGGATGGTGCAAAGCCAACAGCCACCTACATCGTCGATATGCTCACGCAACGGTATGAGGAACGCTATGGTTCGGAATGCTTTCGAAACTGCGATGTTGTCGACATGACCTTTGCATGCATCGGTGCAGTTGACGCCCTTCACACCACCCTCGATTGGGTTGCTCGGTCAACCGAACACGACGAGCGAGTTGGCATCGTGATTTTTTCTGACAATGCAAAGTATGCGTTGGAATCCTCTGGTGAATACACACAAGGTGCCGGCGGTGGAGCGTTGTTGATTCGACGAAATCCAAGGCTCCTTGAAATTCCAGATTGCATCGGTGTTTCCACCACGCCTGTCCACGATTTCTTCAAACCACGCCGCGAAGTGACCCTTCGCTCAGTGATTTCCAACGTTCTTCAGTTGGCCCAAGAGACCGGTCAAACCGTCAAAAAGGGCCTTGTCGACCGAATGATTCGCCATTTACCAGAATCAACGGTTCGCAAACTGGGAATTTTCTCTCACGGCGAAACCAGCGTCAGTGTTCACAGAGATGAACCTATTTTCGATGGCCAATTTTCCAACCGATGCTACCAATCCGCTGTTCGCCAGGCCTTCCACAACTTTGCTGAGAAAGCTGAGCGACAAGGGCGCTACATCCACGGTGAAGATGAGCGAATGACGGAACAATGGTCGAGGATTATCATGCACCTTCCATACGCTTTCCAAGCAAAGCGGATGTTCCCCGACATCTTCCGTCACGATCGAGAAGACACCGAGATGTGGGCTGCTGTAGCAGAGCAAATAGGTCCCATGCCCGCATTCCATGATTCAGATGATCCACAAATCATCGAGATTTGGGAGAAAGCCATGGATGGATACCGCCGTTCCATTTCGAAAACAACGGAGTACATTGAGTTCCACAAGAGCCGAATCGAGAAGGGTCAGCGAGCAAGCAGTCTGATTGGCAACCAATACACAGGTTCGATTTTCCTCGCACTCATGTCGACGTTCGAGTCGGACCTCGAAGAAAACTGCAACCTTGACAACACCTTGTTTGGATTGTGCGGTTATGGCTCGGGCGCCAAAGCCAAGGTGTTTGAAGGCAAAGTTAGCCCTCGCTGGCGAGAGGTCGTCTCCCGTTGGCATTTGTTTGAACGTTTGGCTGGTCGCATGGCGATTGACCACGTAACCTACGAGAATTTGCACAAGGGTCTCCAAGATGAAAGCGTTGTCACTCCTCAAGGTGAATTCGCTTTGGTCGAAATCGGCGATGAAGGCGTGGATGAAGGTGCACGCCGCTACCGTTGGATTGGCGCTTGAACTCAGAAGTCAAGCACAACTTTGCCGCAATCGCCAGCAATCGCCAGTTCAACAGCTTCAGGAAATGAATCGATGCTCATGCGGTGAGTGAGCACTCGCTCCACATCAATGGCACCCCGTTCTAACAGATCATGCATGGTGTCCCATGTCGACCACATCTTCCGCCCATTGATGCCTTTGAGGTGGAGGTATCGGAACACGACGTCGTTCATCGGAACTTCTGGCGTTGGGTTTCCGTACACCGAGAGTACGTTGACATACCCACCCATTCGAGTGCTGTGGATCGTGTTTGCAAGCGCTTGTGGAGAACCTGAAAACTCACAGGAATTATCCACGCCTCGACCCTCTGTGGCTTCAAGGATTTCTGCAACGACATCATGGTCCTTGCCTAAGACAAGATCGGCACCAAGGGATTTGGCCAACTCCATTCTGTATTGATTGTCCCAATCAACAGCAATCACTTTGCTTGCACCCATTGCTTTTGCAGCATTTACAGCAAACAAACCAATCGGCCCGAGGCCGTGAACCGCAACAGTGGCGCCTTCGACTGGACCACCAGTGAGGGTGTGAATCGCATTACCAAGTGGATCTTGGATGGAGGCGTGACCGGGATCAAGTCCGGCCGGAATCCGTCGAGCATTGATGGCAGGGGCGACAAAATAGGGCCCAAATGCACCGTTAATATGAACGCCAAAAATGGAACCATTTTCACAAATGTGTGCATTCCCTTCGACGCAACGTGGGCATTCCCAACAGGCAAAGTGGCACTCAATGGCCACAAAATCGCCGACTGCAGGCTCTGACACGCCATCGCCTACAGCGACGACTTCTCCGCATGTTTCATGGCCTGTGATGGTGCCCAGAGGAACGTTTTCTCTGCTCCATTGGTCCCACTTCCAAATGTGGATGTCTGTGCCACACACTGAGGTTGAATGCGTTTTGACAAGCACTTCACCGGGTAAAGGCGAGGGAACTGGGTGTTCCTGTTTTGTGAAGCCACCAGCTTCATCAAGGGTTTTGGTCCAAGCCATCATGGTGTTCGGAATGGTCTCCATGCGCTCCCTCTTCCCGGTGTTCAGCGAACCTACCTATTCATTCTTCGCTCATCATGGCAAGAACATAATCACTCGAAGGTTGAGGTATGTTGATATGGGAGGCGCGACGGCCTAAAAGCCCGTTGATGTGCATGAAGTACGTTGTTGTTAGCGGAGGCGTCCTGTCCGGATTGGGCAAAGGAGTAACAGCAAGCAGCATCGGCGTTTTACTGAAAAGCGCAGGCCTGAGAGTCACTTCAATCAAGATTGATCCATATTTGAACAGCGATGCTGGAACAATGTCCCCGTTTGAACACGGAGAAGTTTTCGTTTTGGACGATGGTGGCGAGGTCGATTTGGACCTTGGCAATTATGAGCGATTCCTCGACATTAACCTCGGGAAAAATAACAACCTCACCACTGGCAAAATCTACTCGAAGGTCATCGAGGCAGAACGAAGGGGCGATTACCTCGGAAAAACTGTCCAAGTAATCCCCCATGTGACGGACGCTGTCCAAGAGTGGATTGAAGACGTCGCTCACCAACCAGCCGATGGCAGCGGAGAAATTCCAGATGCCTGCATCATTGAACTTGGTGGCACAGTCGGTGACATCGAATCTTCACCGTACATCGAGGCCCTGCGTCAATTCCAATTCCGTGTCGGAAGAGAAAATGTGACCTTCGTTCACGTCTCGCTCGTGCCCGTGATGGGTCCTGTTGGCGAACAGAAAACCAAACCAACCCAGCACACAGTCAAAGAGCTACGGGGCCTTGGGATCACGCCAGACATTCTTGTCTGCCGCTCCACTGCACCACTGTCAATTGAGACGCGTGAAAAACTCGCAGCGTTCTGCCATGTATCTCCACAAGCCGTGATGTCCACACACGATGTGCCGAACATCTACCACGTGCCATTGATGCTTCAGGAGCAAGGGCTTTGCGAAATCCTCGGCGTTGATCACCGCGCAACCGATTTGCTCAGCGATTGGAAAACAATGGCTCACCACCTTGATACCCTCACAGAGGCCGTTCACATCGCTATGGTTGGTAAGTACACCGACCTTTCTGACGCCTATCTCTCTGTCATCAAGAGCCTTCAGCATGCTGCAATGGCC
This sequence comes from Candidatus Poseidoniales archaeon, assembly GCA_009887095.1. GTDB lineage: Archaea > Thermoplasmatota > Poseidoniia > Poseidoniales > Poseidoniaceae > MGIIa-L1. Next base: position 2,362 of record QXYC01000016.1, on the reverse strand, counting down.
GTGGACCGAAAATTGGTTATCGACTGGATTGAAGCGAGCCATCTTGAGTCCGACTGGAGCAACGATGCAGAGAAAACGACAGCTTGGGACTTGCTCAAGAACGCCGATGGTGTTTTGGTTCCCGGCGGTTTTGGCGATCGTGGTGTTGAAGGGAAGATTGCCGCTGCCAACTATGCGCGAACAACCAACACTCCTTACCTCGGCATTTGCCTTGGGCTTCAAGTTGCGACGATTGAGTTCTGCCGAAACGTGCTCAATTTAGAAGGAGCAAATTCAACAGAATTTAATGAAAATGCGCCTACTGCAGCCGTTGTGTTCATGCCTGAAATTTCCAAGACGCACCTTGGAGGCACCATGCGGCTTGGGACTCGACCAACGCTTTGGCAAGTCGATGAATGCAAGATTCGAACCCTCTATGGTGAAGGGAAAGCGGTCGATGAACGTCACCGTCACCGATACGAGGTTAATCCGGATTTGATCGAACGAATCGAGTCTGAAGGCTTGGTGTTTGTGGGCAAAGACGAGACAGGGCAACGCTGTGAAATCTTCGAACTTGAGGGGCACCCGTATTACGTAGGCGTGCAATACCATCCCGAATTCAAGAGCCGACCCGGCCGTCCAAGTCCACCTTTCTTGGGCCTGCTTAAAGCATCGACTGGACAGCTTTGAGGGCAACAAGCGGGAAGAATCTTCCCCGTTTCGTGAGTCACCACCTTCAAAATGTTATTATCGAGGTTCTTTGTGGTCGAATCATGAACCGCCGAACGAACCAGAATCAGCGCAAACTTCGGGTCCCTTCAGTTCTCAGGAATCGAAGGAAGAAGGCCGTTGTTGCAAAGGAAGCCCCTGAACCGAGTGCAGAAGTCGATGCATCGTGCCAAACACGTGGCTGTGGCTGTGGCAACTGATTCGTTCCGCCAGTCTCCGAGAGCAATCTCAACACTCCAATCTCTGCATGGTCGCCCAAGGAACGGGTTAATGCTGATAAGCGAAGTCATTGACCGGCAGTTTGCATAGGGAGTGAAAGGTTGGAAGAGAAGATGCATGTCCCTGAAAGAGGTCCCTTGTTGGCTTGGTTCATCTCATGCATCATCCTCACATTCTGGAACCTCAGTCGAGGGCTTAACCTCTGGGCTGGATACAATTTCGGAGGAGCTGTTATGGCTCTTCTCGCTCTCATGATCCTCTGGAAAGGGAAAGCACACATCCCGGCTCTACCTCTTTGGATTGGCTATTTTGCGACAATGCTCCATTTCATTGGCGGGTCACTCGGCGCTGCAGACAGTGGTCCTGGGCCATTCTGTTTTGATGGAATGCAACCCGGTGAGTGGCTGTGCGCAGATGGCGTGAATGGAATGTACCACGTCCACCCTTGGTGGGACAAGTTGGTCCACAGCATGAACAGCACAGCTATTGCCATCGCATGGTCGCTTGGTTGGAGACGAATGTCAGAACACAACGGTTGGCAACTCTCACCTCGAGTCGTGGCCTTCACAGCCTTCTCCCTGAGCGTCGCTATTGGGGTGGCGTATGAGGTGTACGAATTCTTTGGCAAGACAATGTTCCAAACGATTGACCAAGGCGGGTATGTCAACACGGCCAGTGATTTAGTTAGCGACATGTTGGGTGCAGGATTGGGGGTGCTGTTCGCTCACTATTACGATCCAATGAATAAGACTTCAAACATAAGCGGCCAATTGCCACTCCCCACTCAGGTGACACTCACCAACAATGGTTCCATCCCTCTGATGGCCATTGGTGCCATTCTCTCATTGGATTTCATACTGTTAGGCGGTGGGCTCGTCAACTCTGACTACGACTTAATCGGACAGTTGATGCTTGTCGCCCTTGTCGTTTCAGGATTGGTCGTTGCCGGGCGTGTCTTTCAAAATTCTCAGGCTGGCAAAACTGACGCTTCGGAAGGATCAGGGCTGACCTCCTAACCTCAAATCTACGCTGGAATCGAATTTTTTCATGGATTCATCCGGCAAACCGTCTCAAATCTTAACCATTGGCGAGTGTTGGTTTGTCCATGGTTCTCATTGAATGCCCACATTGTGCTGAAGACATTGAATTAGATGATGCGTCTTTCGGATTGTTCGAATGCCCCTTTTGCGAAGAGGAATTTGAATGGGGGGAAATGGATGAGGAAATTAATCCTGAATTATCCCGTGATAAGGTAATGTGGGCATTTTTTAATGCAACTCTTGTGTTTATTCTAATTCTTGTTATTTTGTTTTCTTTGACTACTGACTTTTTCGGTTGTAAATCCCCTAACGGTGTCTGTTAAACTGGCCTGTTAACTCTGCTTACACACATGTCTGTAATCCCCATAGCAGTATACGTGTACAACCGTAGCGTC
>QXYC01000015.1 GCA_009887095.1 Candidatus Poseidoniales archaeon | reverse complement strand
TTGCAGCGGGTCAAAGGGCGATTATTATCACCGTTCCGCGCTCGGTTTATACTACACCCGAGAGGGAGGTTCCATTGCTATGGTCGACCAACTACCGAATCTGGGCCGCGAGGCCGAAATGCTTGCCACCATGGGTATGACTTCAATGGAGGACTTGTTTGCGGATATTCCCGAACAAGTTCGAATAAAGGGCCCATTGCCTCTCCCCGATCCGCAATCCGAAGAAGAAATCATTGCAGATGCCCGTCGATTGCTGGGGTCGAACGTTGCGCTTGGCGACCGTGTCTCGTTCCTAGGTGCAGGACTCTACCGCAATTATGTTCCCGCCGCCGTCTTCCAGCTCATCACCCGAGGCGAGTTCCTCACTTCCTACACACCATACCAGCCGGAAGTCAGTCAAGGGATGCTTCAGGCTATGTGGGAATTTCAGACACTCATTTCAGAACTGGTCGGTCTTCCAGTTGCAAACCTCTCCCTCTATGATGGCTCCACTGCCGCAGCCGAAGCGATTACCTGCTGCGTTCGTGTTCACAACCGTAAGGCAACACAGAAGGACACGGTGTATGTCTCGGAATTAACGCCTCCAGACCGTATGTCTGTTGTGGAGAATTATTGCCAAGGTGCGGAGATTAACATCAAACTACTCCGACACAATCCAGACGGCACCGTCAATCTCTCCTCTGCACAAGAAGCAGCAGGTTCCTGTGGAGTCTATGTTGAGCAACCGAACCCCATCGGTGTTCTTGATGGGGGACTCCCGTTGTTGAAGGAGATTATTGGTGAGCACACCGCCCTCATCGTGGCAGTTCAACCAATTTCCCTCGGATTGGTGGAGGCGCCAGGTGCTTACGGAGCAGATATTGTGGTTGGTGAAGGCCAACCTCTTGGAAGTCCGATCACTGGTGGCGGCCCCATCTACGGTATTTTCGCTTGCAGCAAGCCATACCTGCGATTAATGCCCGGCCGAATCGTTGGTCGAAGTGTTGATGTTGATGGAAAAGAAGCCTACTGCCTCACGCTTTCGACCCGTGAACAACACATTCGCCGGCATCGAGCAACCTCAAACATATGCACCAATGAAACCCTCATCGCATTGATGGGTGCAATGCATATGTCGCTGTTGGGTCCTGAGGGGCTTCACGATCTCGCTGTTCGCAACATGGCGGCTTGCACCCTTGGGAAGCAAAAACTGTCTGCTATTGAGGGCGTTCATCTTCCGCATGCTTCGAGCCATCATTTCCAAGAATTTGTCGTCGAGTTGCCCGGTCGTGCAAGCGAATGCCTCGCTTACCTTGACAGCGTGGGGATTGTTGGAGGTTTTGATTTGGCCCGTTGGTACCCCGGCCAGCCAAATTGGTTGCTCGTTTCTTTCACTGACCAAACACAGGCCAATGAAGTCGAATTGCTGGCTGCTCACATCGAAGTTTGGGCGGCAAGCCAGGGGGTGACTGCATGAGTCATCTTTTCGAACACAACGGTGCGCCTGGCAAAGGGTATTCTCAACCAGCACCCGTGCTTCCAGAATCGGCAATTAACCTGCCAGATTCACTCATTCGAAAGCAAGCCCCACGCTGGCCACGAATTTCGGAACCTGAAATGGTGCGTCACTATACGTGGCTCTCCAAGCGAAACTTTGGAATTGACACAGGATTCTATCCACTCGGTTCGTGCACAATGAAGCACAACCCCCGGGTGAACGAAGTCATTGCTCAACTTCCCGGAATTGCCGATGTCCACCCACATCAACCAGAACACCACCTTCAGGGCTTGCTCTCAATTTACCACGAGATGCAACACATGCTGGAAATATGCGCTGGTATGGACCAAGTGACGTTGCAACCAGTGGCTGGTGCACAAGGAGAATTCACTGCTGTTCGATGCGTTCAGGAGTATTTCAGATTGCGAGGTGAAGACCAACGAACCAAGGTCATCGTTCCGGATTCTGCTCACGGAACAAACCCCGCAAGCGCTGCTATGTGTGGATTTGAGATTGTGGAAATTCCAAGCCGCGTCGATGGACGCATCGATCTTGACGCGTTGCGTGCAGTCGCCGATGAAACCACAGCATTGATGATGATCACAAACCCCAACACCCTCGGATTGTTTGAGGCAGATATTCTTGCAGCCTCTGAAATTGTTCACTCCGTCGGTGGTCAAATGTACTATGATGGGGCGAATTTCAATGCAATTCTTGGCATCACCTCACCCGGGCTGATGGGCTTTGACGCAGTTCACTTTAACCTCCACAAGACCTTCAGCCAGCCCCACGGTGGCGGCGGACCAGGCTCTGGACCGATTGGTGTGAAAGCACATCTTGCCGATTTCCTTCCCGGGCCAATCGTCAAGAAACGCCCGATTGCCTCCGATGAAGCAACTCATGCCATCGATGACATGTGGTACGGATGGTACGAACCAACGCACAGCATCGGTAAAGTTCAGCAATGGCATGGGAATGCCGGCGCAATCATTCGATGCTGGGCCTACTACCGACGGTATGGAAATGGCCTCAAGACAATGTCCGAACATGCCGTCCTCAATGCGAACTACCTGCGCCACGCCCTTCATCGGGAAGCAGAGGCAGCGGGTGTCTCAAGCATGATCGTCGACGGTGCGGAAACCGATGTTGCAAAGCACGAGTTCACCATTTCTCTTGGTCCGGCAAAGGAAGCCCATGGCATCTCTGCCATGGACGTCGCAAAGGGTCTGCTCGATATGGGGTACATGGCACCAACCGTTTACTTCCCACTCGTCGTCCCTGAATGCATGATGATTGAGCCAACGGAAACCGAAAGCAAGGACACCCTCGATACATTTGCTGAGGACTTTGCAAAGGTGCTCCAAGTTGATGCTGAAACCTTGCACAACGCTCCGATTACCACGCCAGTGCGTCGAGTTGACGAAGTCTATGCAGCTCGTAACCTCTGCTTGCGTCACCCATATGACGACGATTGATGCCAACGCGTAAATACGCTAACATGCTCCGATGCCCATGGAACTCCGTGATTTTACCAAACACGGATGGCGTCGTGTCAAGTTGGAATCAAGAGCAGCAGTCGCTCTCTTCCCCATGGCTTGGGGTTTGCTCCCTCTTGCGTTTGGATGGCTGATGTGGTTCACAAGCGTGAATGAGGATTTGATCCCATTTTTTGGCATAGCAGGAATGCTGTTGATCCTCTTGGGCGGTCTCGCCGGCTTGTCCTCTCGGATGGGTGCCCTTGGTGCAAGCCGAGTGGGGATTGGCTTGTTTTGTGTCTGTTTTTCCATCGTTGGATGGGCTTTGGAAGCTCAAGAGAGCATGCCGACGTTTGTCGCATTGCTTTTGTCTTCTTTCTCAGTTGTAGCCCTCGTGAAAGGGCTTGATGTTGTCTTCAAAGATGGAGGCTATGTGTTTGAGCGTGCTTGGGATGCAAAGGTTCGCTTACCCGTTGATTCATTGCTTGGGTGGGAAATAAAGACAACTCGATTCAGTCAACAAGCGATGGCGATTAAGCGGTTCAACTCAAATCAATTCGTTACGATTTACGGACGTTTGGTCGAAGGCAAACCCACTCTTTGTTTTGATGTTCTTGGCTGCATAGACAAGACTGTGTTCGAATCCCTCAATTTTGGATTCGATTTGGATGGTTTCACAGAAGCAATGTCAGACGCTGAAGAATAAGCAGTTTCCGCGCTGAAATCCAACCATTTTCAAGAGGCATCTTGATGAACCACCCGCGCCGGCCTTGCATCATGGATGTGACCATTCTCTTAGGCTCGTCTTCGGATTTGCCAATCGCCGAAAAATGTACGAAAATCCTTGACCACTTTAGTGTGACCTACCAACTTCGTGTTGCGAGCGCACACCGATCCCCAGTGTTCGTTGAAGAAATCATCAACCAAGCCGAAGCAGATGGCTGCCAAGTCTTCATCGCAATGGCCGGTCTTGCCGCCGCTCTACCGGGTGCTGTGGCTGCTTTGACAACGAAGCCAGTGATTGGTGTTCCATGTGGTGGACGTGTTCCTTACGATTCATTGTTGTCGATTGTTCAACTTCCGCCGGGCGTCCCTGCTGCAACAGTTGGTGTCGACCGTGGTGACAACGCTGGATACCTCGCCACTCAAATCCTAGCACTCAAGAACCCCGATTATGCTGCTGCACTCAAGCAAAACAAACTCGACCAAGTCGCAAGGGTCAAGGCACAGGATGCAGAAGTTAACGGGGGACAGTGAATGTTTGACACCTCTGAATTTATCGAGGAATCCATTGCTTCACTTCGTGAAACCATCGACGACGTTGCCATCATTGCTTGCTCTGGTGGCGTCGACTCCACGGTTGCAGCCGTCATTGCCAATCAAGCCGTTGGAGATTTGCTGCACTGCGTTTATGTCGACACTGGTTTCATGCGGAAGGGCGAAACCGAGGACATCGAAGCACTTCTCGCAGCTCAGGGAATCAAGAATTTGGTCACAGTCAAGGCTGCAGATCGTTATTTCAAGGCGCTCGAGGGCGTCACTGAGCCGGAACAGAAGCGCAAGGTGATTGGCGAACTTTTCATACGAATTTTTGAGGATGAGCAAGAAAAAGTCGGCGCTAAGTACCTTGTTCAAGGGACCATCGCACCTGACTGGATTGAATCTGGCGGTGGTGTCCGTGATACTATCAAGTCGCACCACAACGTTGGTGGGTTGCCAGAAGACATGACCCTCGAAGTGGTTGAGCCACTTCGCGACCTGTACAAGGATGAGGTGCGAGATTTGGCTCGTGCGCTCGAAATCAATGTCGCTGAGCGTCAACCCTTCCCTGGACCGGGCCTGGCTGTCCGTACACTTGGGGAACTCACCCCCGAACGTGTTGCAGTGGTCCGTGAGGCTTGTGCAATTGTTGAGGGAGAATTCGAAGCTGCGGCCGAAGCAGGTTTGATGGAGATTCCATGGCAGTACTTTGCAGCACTTCTCCCTGTGCGAAGCGTTGGTGTTCATGGTGATGTTCGTGCCTATGGCGAAACCATCGTTGTTCGTGCGGTACAATCAATGGACGGTATGTCCGCTCGTTATTCGGAAATACCCCATGCCATTCTTCAGAAGATCAGCACTCGTATCACCAACACGGTGAAGGGCGCAGTCAACCGTGTCGTCTATGACATCACTCACAAGCCACCTGGCACGATTGAGTGGGAATGAACCTGAAAGGTTTGAAATTACGCCGATTGTGGGGCTCGAACCCACGACCTTGGGATTAACAGTCCCACGCTCCACCAGCTAAGCTAAATCGGCAACCTTGGCCAATCGCCTCCCCTTTATGACGGCTTCGGGCATGTCACTCTCACTGAATGACCTTAATGAGTCGTTCAATTGGTTGTGTTTGCATGGAAGCAACCGTCAATGCGTTGCTTAGACTGCTGCGCTGAGCGTCGCTCATCGGTTGGTTGTGGTGGAATTCAATCCATTTTTGGCCGGAGTGAATAGGGTCTCCCTTGACTGTGTTGAGGATGAAACCAACCGCAGGATCAATTTCATCTTCAATGGCGAATCGACCCGCACCGTGCTCTCTTGCAATCTCTGCTAGGACCATCGAATCAATCGATTTCACCCACCCATCGTCTTGCGAATGAAATTCAGTGATGTGGTGTGCTTTTGCAACTACATCGCTTGGTGATTGCAGGAGATCTTGGGCGACGGAATGCGAGGTGCCTTGAGCGACACACATCTTCTGAAATTTTTCGGCAGCTCGCCCATCGTTCAATGATTCAATGATGAGTTGACGCCCTTGCTCTTCAGTCTCACATCGACCAAGCAACCATAACAGTGCACCGCCTTGCATGGCGACGAGATTAATGGTGTCCTGTGGCCCCTTTCCGTTGAGCACATGGATGCTTTCGATGACTTCGAGAGCGTTGCCGATGTGGGTGCCAATTGGCTGATTCATGTCGGTGATTTGAGCCATGGTTTTGATGCCGAGGCCTTGGGCGACACGAACCATTGATTGAGCCAGTTCCATGGCTTGTGACTCGGTTTTCATGAATGCGGCTTGCCCACATTTGACATCCAGTACGAGTGCCTGAAGCCCTTCTGCAGCCTTCTTGGACACAATGGATGCCGTGATGAGTGGTATGCTGTCGACTGTGTTGGTGACGTCTCGAATTGCATAAAGCAGACCGTCTGCAGGCGCAATGGCTTCATTTTGGGCAGCGATGCAACAACCGATTTGGTCCACAATGCTGCTCATTTGTTCAGGTGTCAGGGCACAATTGAATCCAGGAATTGCTTCGAGTTTGTCAATCGTGCCCCCAGTGTGGCCGAGGCCTCGCCCTGCAAGCATCGGAACTTCAGCGCCACAGGCTGCCAAGGCAGGTGCGAGCATCAATGACATTTTGTCACCAACACCGCCTGTGCTATGTTTGTCAGCAATGGGTCGGGCGCTGTCCCAAGTTAACACGGCTCCAGAATGCATCATTCCAGTCGTCAGCGCAACGGTGTCGTCGACGCTGAGCCCGTGGGTGTGGACGGCTTTTAGCCACTGTGTTATGGATTCAATCGGAAGTGTCCTCATCGCAACGCCATCGATGAACAATTGGAGGTCTGTTGTATTCAACGGTGATCCTGCGTTGATGCTCTCGCACAAGCGCTCCACGAGATTGTTCATTTGTCACCCTCGGGTTCAGCTAAGCCGATTTCGACAAGGCGTTGGTGAAGGTATGCCCCAGCCGTAATGGATTGGTAGTGCGCTTCGCCTCCGGTCAGTGCGACAAACTCGGGACGCGGCGTCAGGTCAATCTCGTTTCTTGGGTGGACAAACATCGGCATTGAGAACCGTCGACTCTCGGTGTCTTTTGGATTGACCACTCGATGCGTTGTGGATCGGAACAATCCATTGGTGATGTTTTGCAACATGTCACCAGAATCAACGATGATGTAGCGTGCATCCCCTTCGACGTTGATCCAACTCCCATCATGGTCCATGACTTGCAATCCATCGGCGGTTGCCGTCACAAGGAGCGTGATGAAATTGATGTCCTCGTGCGCAGCAGAACGAACGGCTCCTGCGGGTGCGTGTTCCCCAACAGGGGGATAATGGATGATGCGCATGATGGTGTTTCCTTCTTGAGTCATTTTTCCGAGCCATTCTTGCGGTTTGCCGAGGTATTGGCTGCATGCGGATAGGATGTCTTGAGAGAGGGATTCCATTTTGTTGAACAGGCCATCGATAACTGGTTTGAACTCGGGGACATCCTTCTCAGGCCACACATTTGCGGGATAGGTGGCTGCTTTACCCTGTCCTGTGTGAGTTCGGCCGTTCTGCCAAAATTCCTTCAAGTCCGGGGCATCATTGTCTTTTGCATGTTCAACACCAAAGGCAGTGTATCCACGCTGGTGTGCGAATTTTGGTTGGAGATAAGATTCCTTGACCGCTTTTGGCAAGGAAAAAAACGCATCCCCCTGTTCGTAGGCTTGATCGATGAGGTCAAGATCGATGCCGTGATTTTCTAAAGCAAAGAATCCAATATCCTTGAGCGATTCTCCAACAGCCTTCACAAAACGAGCTTGTTGGTTCTCATCACCTAAGCAGTCTGCGAAATCAACGGTGGGAATTTGTCGTGCCACAATCATCACTGGTTCCTAAATCACTGATTTCGGATTTTGGAGAGAAGGCGCACCATTTCGACATAGACCCAAATCACTGTGACGAGCAGGCCAAATGCAGCCCACCACTCCCCAGTCTTCGGTGAGTTGTTGTTGATGCCTCGCTCGATAAAGTGGAAATCAAGGATGAGGTTGAATGAAGCAACGCCTAGAATGAACAATGTCACAAGGATCCCAAGTGGGCCGGAGGAATGGAGGAACGGCACACCAACCGTCGTGAAAATGGAGAGGACGAAGGAGATGACATACAGCGCGGCTATTGCCATCGTAAGGCTGATGATCGTCGCTTGGAAAGCGGGTGTTGCTTTGATGATTTTTGCCGACCATAGGAAATACATCACGCCGATGATGCAAACCGTGCCAAGACCTGCTTGGAGGATAATCCCAGAATAAGCACTTTCGTAGGCGAAAGAGAATCCACCGACGAACATCCCCTCGAACAGTGCATACATGATGGCACCTGGTGCCGGGTTTTTTGGGCGCGAAAAAATCATCACGAGAACAGTAATGAATCCGCCAATTCCACCGATCATGGTCAACAGCATCATCAGGCCAAAGTCGCCCGACATGCCTACTGAGACCGTCACAAGGGCTGTGAGAATTGTGATGCCGAACAGAACCCCGATCTTCTGCATGGTGCCCTCATAGGACATGGTTTCGTAGCCTGGAATGTTGCTCCAGAAATTGTTCGACAAAACTGGGTTGCTCGTTGAAGTGACTGCTCGCATGGGCGGAAGTGCCATGAGGTCCCTTGTCAATCTTGTGTCGAATCAGCGTGTGCCTTGACCTGTTCTTGGTAGTATTCAACCAACTGGTCCATCGACCAGCCTTGGTCGAGGTAACTGCGGACCATTGCTTCGTCCCATCCTGGTACGCGCTTTAGGTCGGCGGGTGTGATGGCCACTTCATCCGTCGCATCACCGCTTCCGGTTCCATCGAGGACTGGTGTTTGCCAGCTTTGGGAATCGATTGGTTCGGTGGTCAATGCATCATGGTGCGCAGCATCGAGTGTGATCAAATCCTTTGCGTTCTCAGCATCCTGTTCAATGCCACGAAGGACCAAGAATGCACCAACTGCAAGAGCAATACCAGCGAGCATAAGCGTGAGCATCAATCCTGCACCAAGGCCACTTTCGTCGCCTGTGCTTGGGGTCGCTTGAGCCAATCGTTGTTCGCTCGAGCATCCTTCGACATTGACGGGTATGCCATCCATCGTACCCGGACATTTGTCCGCTGAATTGTACACGCCATCTCCATCGTCATCGAGTGTAGCATTGTCCACTGGAGTGGTGTCATCAAGGTTTTCGATGCCACCCAAATCGCAGCCCAATGCCGCCGATTCGTTCACGCCATCCATGTCGGCATCGGCCATGAGAAGTGCATCTCGTGGGGATACATCTTCGACCGTTGGGTCAAGGGCGGTGGACTGTGCCCACGCCACTTCAACCCCGTCGGGAATGCAGTCACCGTCGGTGTCTGCATTCGTTGGATGACTGCCAAAGGTGTATTCGTTCTCATTCGAGATACCATCGTTGTCGGCATCGTATGCCCCTTCGACCATGTTCGGTCCAGGGAGCATTCGCTTGGTGCGGTTGAGGCCGTTCGGAACTTCCCAAATGTCAGGGAGACCATCTTGATCTGTATCGGTTACGTTGTCGAGTCGCATCCAATCGTCGAACCACGCATCACGGTAGGGTGCTGCCACATCGGGCGAGGTCATAATGAGGCCCATCTCTCGGTTTCTGTTCACTGCAGAGTTGCCCCAGTTAATTGAGGATACCAGTACAGTTTTCTGGTCGATGACCAGTCCTTTGTTGTGGAGTTTCGTGACATTGTCGTCTTCACCCATTACAACCGCTGAGACATCGAGTCCTTCACTGGAATTCCATACTTCGTTGAATGTGTCAACAACATCCTGCACGTCTTGGTCGAGGTATGCTCCGTTGATAATCAATCGAACGGCAACACCGTCTTCGGCCGATTGTCGGAGCGCTGTGAAAATTGGGTTTTCACCCCAACCCCACGACCAATCCATGTCGAGGTATTGCAGGGAGAGCAAGAGTTCATCTTCTGCACTTCCTATTAGCTCAACCAATCCATCGATGCAGTTGTCGGGGCAGGTCAACAATTCACCGTTCACAGTGGTCGTGATGGCAGTCGAACGTGGTCCGTCCACAGCTTCAGCCATTGGCATGCTCCATCCATTTGGTTCATCGGATGCGGATGCAGTTGAGATGTGCTGTCGCAATGGCTCTTCGTCGAAGGCCATCTGTTGGAGGACGATGCCAGCCAGTTCCACATTCTCAATCAGGACGCCCCAGTCGACGTTCCCGCGAACGCCAGGTGCTGGCATCGAAGGTGCCTTCCAGTTTCCTGACGAGACCCACACACTTGTACCGTCTCGAACCGCCACCTTGCTGTGGATGTAGGCATAGGGCTCATCACCACCGTCGCCGAACCAGTATGTGGAGACGCCTGCTTTGACAAGTTCGCTTGCCATACCGTATTGATTCATCATGTCGAAGTCCGACCAGAATCCTTGAGACCCTGCGTCGAGGACAACGGTTACATTGACGCCTCGACCTTGTGCGTCAATCATGGCTTGAACCAAACGTGGTTCTGAGAGTTGGTAGACGTGGAGGTGGAGGCTTGTTGTGGCGCCTTCGATCCAATCGAGGACATCGAGCAGTCCATGGGTTGGGCCAATCAGTGGTGTCACAATCGATTGGCCAGAAAAGTCCTGATCTTCGCAGAATGTGCTTCCGCCAAGTCGACCCCAGCGTTCGTGCCAGTCAGCGACTTGGTCGGTATCTGCAAGTTGGCCGCATCCGTCGCCACGGTGGTAAATGATCAGGTTGATGCCAGATACAGGTTCAACCAAACTGATGCCACTCCAACCATCCACATCGACAGGACCGTTGCCATAGACGACGGTGTCTGCGAGGGCCCCTGATGGGTCCATGATGTGAAGGGCTGCACCATCGTCTGGAAGCGTTGGAGCCTCGGTGAAACTCGAAGCAAATCCGTAAATTGTCCCATCCTCATAGACGCTGAGTCCGTTTGGATCAGCTGCAAAAATGACGGCGCTGTTTGCCGGAATGGTGAGATCTGCGAAGGTGTGAGAGGATGGCCCACCCGATGTGACAACGGTGAATGTCCATCCGTTCAGGTAGGCAATGTTGTCTCCCATGTTGCTGATTTCAAAGAATTCAGTGTTTGATGAAATTGAGGTGTAGCCTTCACTCATCATCCGGGTGAATTTTACATCATCCAGTTGAGCAAATTGAGAGGCATTCGGTTCTTCGCTACCAGGCGTTGGCCAAACGGTGTGAATCCAAGACGCCTCTGCGGTATCGCCCGGCATCAGAGTCTGGCAATCACTGACAATGCTCCATTGAACCGTTGCCATCGGCACGCCGTCTGGATTCGAGAGGGTGAATGAGTCGCCCAAGCCTGTGAGCATTGATTCATCCATCAAGAACACCGCACGGGCGCCGGGTTGCACAAGCGTTGCGTCCCAGCCTTCCGTAGCATTCCACATGGATTCGTATCGAATGAACCGGCGATCTTGATCAATGGTGTCAATGCGCCATCGGCTCAAGTTGAGCACATCGTCGCCGGTGTTCTTGAATTCAATCCAGTCTTCGGTAGGTTCGATGGAATCATCGTTGCAGTAAGCAAGAACTTCGGTTACACTGACGTTCTCTGAGCCTGAGTATGCCGGCCATACCGGGTTCTCCCTTCCGGGGGTCGACCATGCGGCAAGGAGCCAATCGCTCCCAGTTCCCGCAGCAGTGCCGTCTGGCCCTGCACCTGCGTGGGTGCTGTTTGGTGCCACGAGCGCCTCACCTTCCACTGTGTTTGACCAAGAGATTGTGTCGACAACCGCTCCGGCTGCGTCGACCAATCCGATTGAATCTGGTGTTGTGTGCTTGAGGTAGAAACTGCTGGTGCCATTGAGTGCAATCAGTGCAACGGAGCCAGGTTGAATCATCGAGGTTGATTGGAGGGGCATGTTGTATTGGTGCAAGGTCAATGTTCGGCTCGCTGCCTGCAATTTCCAGCCGCCAACATCGATTGCTTGGTCGCCAAGGTTCTTGATTTCCAGCCATTCCCCGAGCGGCCATTGCTGTGAGTCACTGCCCACTCCATCAGGCATCACTTCGGTAAACATAACTTCGCCAGTGTTGTCGATTGTGCCGGGTTCAGGTTGTCCAGGCGTCATCCACGGAGCAGGTGTCCATGGGTCGGCAGGATCTTCAGCAGGAATCAGGGACACGTTGGTCCCATAATCGGTTGTATACCAAGCAGCGTCAACGATGTTCGCAACATCATCAATCAAAAAGAGATGATTGTAGAAGTTCCACAATTCAGTACCTGTTGTAAATTCAACAATCCTGCGCTCGCCAGCATTGATGACCGTGCCAGCCTGTGTTTGGTTTGAGGTAAGGGTCGATGGATCAATCATCGTCACATTCCCCATTCCGTCCATGATCGACCAGCCTGTGAGGTCGATATCTGAGCCACCATCGTTGAACAATTCAATCCACTCGCCGTCAGGGAATGGCGTGCCATCAGCAGAACTGTTTGACAACAATTCAGTCATTCGTACCGGGGATGTTGCTGTTACGATTTGGTCAATCGGCAATGGGTTCGGTGCATCTGGTGTTGGATAGGACGCGATCATCATGTAGGACGAGGATGGGTCGTCGACAAGTGAGAAGCCCGGTTCATTATCAGTCCAGTACACTTGTTCTGATATGCTTCCGTTTGGCCATTTCATGTTGAGCATCTCCACTCCATTGTTGAGCATGCTTGTTCCGTCTCCATTGACCGCAACGACCCTCGTAGCGCCAGGGGCGATGGTGTAGCCAGCAGTGCTTGCATCGACGAGATGGGATTCATTGAACGGAAGGATCTTCCCCGCTTGGTCTTCGATTGACCAACCGGTCAAGTCGATGGTTGCAGTTCCGGTGTTCTTGATTTCAACCCATTCGCCGCCAGGCCAAATGGCTCCATCAAAGGATGGCCATGCATCGGCCATCACTTCATTGATGACCAAGTCAGATGGAATAACGGTTGGGCCACCGGTGCCACTGCCTGTGTTGATGCCGCCGGGTGTAGGGGTGTTGGTTGCGACCCAGTCATTGGTTGGGCTTGCAGCGTCCTCTTCGAGGCTGACTCCAGATGGTGCGCCGCTCGAGAAGGTCCATGTTGCTTGGTCGAGGCTTGTCCCTGCGTCATTGTAGAGGGTGATGATGTCGTTGTTGTTGGCAACGTAAAAGATCGAACTGCTGAGTGCGTTTCGAGCGATGACCATGTACTCGTTTGGTTCAATTTCCCAGGATGATGCGTTGTTGGCATCATAGTCAACGATTGTTGTCTCGTTGAAGTACATGACTTTGGAGGCCTTGTTCGTAAAGTACCAACCAAGCACGTCAACGGTCGTGTTGCCGCTGTTATGGATTTCGAGCCATTCCCCATTTGGCCATGCTGCGTCATCGTAGCCGTTCGGATTCGGAAGGGCCTCATTCAAACAGATATCGCCTGTACAAGCAGTGGACCGGGCAGAGGTTTGCTGTTGGATTTCAGGAGTGAGTTCCGTTGTTGCCACGGTTCCAACCGTCGAACATATCAACAGAAGCGCGAGCAAAACGGGGCGGAGTTTCAACAACATAGAGTCACCTACAGGCCTCCGGTATGGTCAAGGGGCATAGGGCTTACGCCTGCTATGTTTGGTCGGGAAGGGTGAGATTCACAAGAAACCAGCGTTGTCGACGAGGTTCTTGAACATCAAAATCATGATTGGTACCAAAATGACGCCCATGGCGTGTGACCGACGGATGCCAAGTCGAGGGGGTAACAAGCCAATCATCGTACCAACAATGAGCACGGACATTCCAATGAATCCAGTGCTGACAAACACCAAGGCGCCCACGAAAAGAATCACGCTCATGATCATCTGTTGCAGTGGGATGGCTGCGTGAAGTCGTAGCATCCCTTTGCCCACATATCGCATGATTGGCATGGCCATCAGGCCAGCAGCGAGGGTGATGGCGAGCAAGCGAATGAAATCTGCCGTGGGTTCGAGGTTGCTCCATGTATCAACCGGATACATTGCTTTGAGTGCGAGTGTTGCACCGGATCTCGAACGGCTGATGATGTACAGGAAGCCAAGAACGCAAACGGTCACTGCTGTGTTGACAGCTGAAAGAATGGCGATGATTTCCAAGTCCTGCTTTGTCTGGGGTCCTTCGACACCTTCGTCAGATTCAGCCTTTGCAATTTCCAACAATTCATCATCCGTCATCTCTGTGAGGCGGCGAGTTTCCCAATCCATGCCATACCCTGTTTTTCCTTGGACCTTGGCAACAACGTTGCGTCCACCCATCACGAGGACCGTGGCTTGTGATGCGGTCATACCTGGCAAGACGCCCATCGATGCACCGGCAACACCGGACCAGAAGCAGGGGACCAGCAATGGCTTGGCAGGAGGTAAGTCCCAGTTTTCTTTCTGAGGTGGGAGGTGAGAGGTCGTTGCGTAAATGTCCAGCAAATTCGCAATACCAAACAATCCTGCCAACCCTGGCAGAAGTAAACTTGCACCCGGCATGTCAATTGGTGATTTGGCAGGGAGGGACGTCGGGCCGATAATCGTCCAGCCAAACAACCCAGCAAGAAGGAAGAACATAGTGGCGGTGAAGAAGCCGGCGAACCTCGAATCGGTTCCAAATGTGCCACGACTTAGTTTCTGCATCCATTCAGGCCAATCAAGTCGTGTGGTTTCTGTAGCCAATAGAAGTGCAGAAATAACGAGCAGAATAAATGGAAGCATTGTTCGGAGTTGATCGTACCATCCGAGTTCAGGGCCAAAAGCAATGCGTGCTACAACGATGAGTGGTAACGAAAGGAAGAGGCCAAGTTGTGAGCCCCTTGCTGACCACGCCACACCACGAGCTGCATTTCCAGAGAGGAGCATCCTATGGCCGGGAAGCAGCGACAGTGCTTGGTCAGCATCCGGTGCACCCATCAACGCAGATGGGATGTAATTGAGGAAGGTGTGCACTGTTCCCGTTGATACGATGATGCCCGCAACAGCGGAAAGCGGAATGCCGAGGGCGAGTAAACTTGGAGAAAGCGCCAAGAGAATCAAGGCGACGTTGTTGACGTGGAAACCAGGAATGATTCCAGTTAGGGAGCCCATGAAGACGCCAAAGAACAGAGCAAACAGCATCCACCCCAGTTCGTAGAAATATGCTTCTAACATGGTTTCACCTCATGAATTGGGGTTGGTGTCCTGCTCAAGTTCCGTTCGGTCATCTTCCCCGTCGCCGTCGGTGTCTGGGTTGTTGATGTTCGTACCATTGGCACTTTCGAGGGAATCTGCGACTCTGTCACCATCGGTGTCCAAAACATCTGCTCCATCGAGGCTGTACACCAACGAAACTTCGGATGGATGTTCGACTTGACGAAGCCTTCCAGTCCAAGTCATCGATTTGTTGGTGTGATATTCGTCAGTCCCAAGTGGGTTCAAATCGAGATTCAAACGGATTGATTGAGATGAACCATCCCTGTAGAGATGCCATCCATCGTCTTCCAACACCGCCTTTCCATTGATCAACACATGGGTGTTTTTGGCGTAACTCCACTGAGTGGCACCATCGTCCCAAAGGAGGTCTTGAGCGCCAGGAGGGTCTCCAACGAGTTGGTAGTTTTGAACCATCAGCCGCATCATCATTTTCTCATCGTCCCATGCAACCGTCACATTGGCGATGAGGCCTTGGCCGGATTCAATCCATTCCGTTCGAGTCGAAGGGAATGACATTGCGACCCTTGTTTGTCCGAAGGTGTAGGTTTGACTGTCGACAAAATACCCGTCAGTGTCCAATGGCTCAAACGCATACTGCATGAATGTGCTCAAGGTGTAAACCTTGTAGGGGTCTTCCAACATCGATGCAGGGTTTGCAGACAACATCGCTTGCATTGACATGGCCGACATCGGGTCGATGAGGTTGGTTCCGTTCCCGTTGTTTGCATCGATGCACCACATACTGCGCTCATCATTCCACATTAAGCGACCTGTGGCTTCGTATGCAGAGCCGTTGTACCCATTGGTATCGGCATTCGTGATGTCCTCATCGGTTGGAAGGATGCAGATCATGTTTCCACTTGGGCCAAAGAGCGTCCATTGGCTGCCTGAAATAAGGACAGTTCCTGCCATTGAGACCATGCTACCAGATTCGTAACTCCACGTTGACTCACCGGCCCATTCGAGTTTCTTGGGTTGCGGGTTGTACCCGTCGATGAGAATGATTTCCGGTCCTTGTGTAATGAAGGCCCAACGCAAGTTGGTTTCTTGATAGTTGAGCATGCCCGTGACCTCAACCTTTGAATCGGCTTCAATCCACACGCCCGGTGCAGATTGGATGAGGAGTTGCAGTTGGTGTGCGGCGTTGCCGGGGTGGTCTGTGATGTAGGCCGATGTGTAAATGGCGTCTTTGTTGACAGCCTCGCTGATGAATCCAGTGATTGTGACGATTTCACCCGCATAACCTTCCGGGTCGACGGCCAAGTCACTCAGCGTGAGGCGAGTTACTTCAGGAAGGCCATCAGCTTCCCACCAAATCGCTCCTGCCCCGGTGGATTGCAGATAGAACCGTCCATTGTAATCCACCACTGCTCCCATAACGGTAACATTCGTACCAATTGGAGGTTTTTCACCGGTTGAATACCATCGAACGCTGATGACGCCAGTGGGGTCTTCGACGACGAGATCGACTCGATCTTCGCCGCTTCCATAGCGGTCTTCAATCCAAGAAATAACCGTGCCCTCAACTAAAACAGTTTCACGGTTGTGATTGACCAAATCTTTGACCTCAACAACCTGAGGTTCGCGAACCATTGCGTACCAGTTCAACGAGGCCACAAGGAACACTGCGAGTGCAAACATCACCCACAATTTCTGCCCGCGGGTCGCAGGATCGTCGTCAGTAATTTTTAGCATGATGTCCTTGAGAGCATCGGCCATGTTCCACTTCAAACGCGGTCTAACCATAGCCGTTTGCCTTCGTCCGCTCTGCCGTGAATGATGAAATACTCGCTCTCAAGGTGCGCTTCTTTTTTTAATGGTTGAACCGAGGGAGGTTTGGGGATGGCGATGCGGGACCGCGTGATACGTGACGAAATTCACAAAGATATCTTGGTCCCCAGTCATCATGCTGTCATCATCGATACCAAAGAATTCCAGAGACTGCGCCACATTCAACAACTCTCCACCTGTGAATATGTGTTCCCCGCAGCAAACCATAGCCGATTTGCCCACTCCCTTGGTGCCTACCACCTCGCCGGACAACTGACAGCATCGCTGCAAGATGTTCAGCCGGGGATCCTTTCGGATGACGATGCCGAGTTGGTTCAATTGGCTGCCCTTCTCCACGACATCGGGCACCCTCCATTTTCACACGTGCTTGAAACCCCGGAAGTGTTCGCCACCTTCCACTCCCATGAACACTGGGGCAGGGTCCTGTTGGAATCGAAGGAAACGGAGGTTGGTGCAGCGCTTGTCTCGACGTTAGGTGTTGAACGTACCCAGCGTTTGTTTGCTTTAATGGACGGTGCGACTGAGCATGATGGTGTTGCCATTGCTCCGTTCATGAAGGAGATTGTTTCGAGTCAACTGGATGTCGACCGTATGGATTACATGGTTCGAGATCAAGCCAACACAGGGGCTCAAATCGGCGGATTTGATATCGCACGTGTTTTGCGTGCCCTCCGTGTAGGGGATGATGGGCATTTTTTCGTCAAAACATGGGGGCTCCCTGCCATCGAAGCCTACCTTGTGACTCGATATCACATGTACCACCAAGTCTACTTCCACAAAGTCAACATGTTGACACAGAATTACCTCGTTCGAATGCTCGCTCGAGCACGTACTCTTGCACAGAATGGCGAATTGACGCTAACTCCATCGCTTGAGAAAATGTTGCTCGATGAACACCTGGATGCGAACGGCTATGCAAGCCTCAACGATGCACATGTGCGCGTTTCAATCCCAGAATGGGCTGAGCACAGCGATCCAATGCTGTCACAATATGCAACCAAAATGATGTCGCGTCGTGATTTCCACAAGTCGCTTCGAATCGAGGCACTTTCGACTGAAATGGTTGATGTGGTCAAAGAGCGCATTGAAGCAGCCGTTGCCGATGCAGGGTATGATGTGGAATCTGAAGTTATCTATGCTCGAATTTCCAAGCGTGGCTACATGCCTTACGAGCAAGGAATTGTCATCGAGGGTGGAGGTGATGCCTCAGAGCATTCCCCCCTCATACGATCGCTCGCACAACCGCATGAACGTGCGTTGATTTTTGTCCCAGATACGTTGCGTGATTCTTTGGAACAACGCGTACGAGAATGGATTAAACCAACGCAATCCTCGCTTGTTCAATTCGAATGAGATGGATAACTTGATGAGTTCAACCATTTGCACAACAACAGGGGCCTGTAGCTTAGTCGGTTAGAGCGCCCGGCTCATAACCGGGAGGCCAGGGGTTCAACTCCCTTCGGGCCCACCTTTTTTCACCCAATGCATCCGTCGGATTTGGCGGATTATTATCCTTCCAAACGGGGAAAAAACATTGGTTCATTCGAGGTTTTTTCTTTGTCAAAATAACACAATCGTTATGAGGGTAGCATCTGTGGCATTGGATGTTAGGTGAACTTAGTATGTTGAAGCGTGCCGTATTCATTCTCGCCCTTTATGTCTCCTCGATGATGCTTGTTGCAGTTCCTGCAGCAGCACAAATTCCTACAGCGGCTGTTTCGCTGTCGTGCGCACCGATCTCGATCAACGTCGAGGTCAAGCCCGGTTCAACATATTCCGGATTCACCACATGCACAGCAAGCAACCCAACCACTTACCAAGAAAAAATCAGCATCTTGGTGACGAGTGACGGTCTTGCTACCGCATCACCCGGTGACATGTACATTGGCGGCAACTCCGAAGTTGACTTCCAAATCTCAGTTCGTGCAACGCCATACATGGTGATGCAAAGCCGTACGCTCTCAGTTTCGGCAACGGTTCAAGAAATCAACAGCCTACCTCCTGCGAACACTGCATCTTCCCAGAACAACATGATTGTCAACATCATGCAATACTCCCTTGTTCAAGTCGAAGCCGTCGAACCATTCGTCCAACTCATGCCAAAGAAGGACAAGAACTTCGAATTCAAGGTCTACAACCTCGGAAACCAAATCGACTTCATGAAGGTTGGAATCACAGATTCAAGCCGAACTGACCTTGAAAAGGCCGGTTTCACAATTAACTTGCCTGCAGTGAAGGTTCAGATTGACGCAATCCCAACCGCAACCAAGGTTCGTGTGATGGCTCGAACGCCGAAGACACAAGGTTGGAGCGATGCCTACCACGTGTTGGACTTCTACGCAGAATCCGAATTCGCATGTAACAACGGTGGATGTATTCGCGAATCACAAATGATCACTGTTTATGTCCGTGGCGTTTACCTGCCGGGCTTTGAAGTCGTACCAGCAGTTTCCATGCTCGCTCTTGCAGCAGCAGTCGCCGGCCGTAGAATGACCGGCAGCGAAGAGGAAGAAGGCGAGTGGAGAGAATCCGCTCCCGGGCTGTGACGGCTCGTACGCCGCGCCCTTCCAATGGGGCTCCTACAGACGCTGACAGGGGTCGGTTTGATAATCCCCTGCGCACAACGGAAGGATAACAGGGATTTCTATGAGTGGATTACTGGACAAAGCAACCGCCGCAAAAGAAGCAGAGCCACAAGAAGCCGTAAATGTAGAACCGGCACCTACTCCCAAAAAATCCAATGAGGCATCGAAGGGTTTGATGGCAGCATCTACTTCTTCGGTTTCTAACGGATCCCCAATGGATTACCTTCAGCAAGCTGGTTGGGCCATCATTGTTCTTGCTGGTATTCTCTCGCTCCGTGGTGGCGAACTTGGATTAGTTGTTGTGTCAGTTGTTGCCCTCATTGGCGTTCTATGCTTGGTTCAGTTCGAGCGAATGAAACCAGAACTTTCCACTGTTAAGATCGCGGTATCAGTCGTTTTGGCAATCATTATCGCCTTGGGTCCTTATGCAGCGCTCGCGATCATTCCTTCTGATTCATCCATGGCACTCACCCAAATTGAAGTGGATCAGGAGAGTGACGAACTCACATTTTATGTCCGAGGAAGTTTTGATTCATCATCTGTGACAATCACCTCAGAAGGGACAGAACTTTGGAGTGGTTCCCAATCATTAAGCAATGATTTTGCTAAGTTTAGAGTCCCCATTGGTGAATTCTTTGAGGGCAACGCTCAGAACAACATGGGTGATTCAATCAAGGTCTACGAGATTAACGTTGAGACCAACGATGGACAAAAGGAAACCAGAATCATCACTCCAAGTCTCCTCAACAGAGAAGTTCTCAATTCAGGTTCGAAGATCACAATGGTTACCAAAACCACCACCACTGTTAGTGGGAGCACTGGAAGCACCACGACGGAGGTTGACGGTATTCTTGTTGAATCCATTGTCGGTCTTTTCGGTGACTCGGAAACAACAGAAGATGGAGGCGAGCATAGCATGTCTACGGTGACAAATTACCTTCCAGTGTTTTCGGATTACACAATCCAACTTAAAGTGCTCAAGGGGAGTAGCATGAAATGGCAATCCCCTATGATTACCGTCAACGGAGCACAAGGTACATGGTCTGGTATATCCGGTACAGAATCTGGTAGCATTGATCGTTGGATGGGTCTGCCTGGTACAGGCTATGATGATGAAACAGGTGCAATTGAAATTTTGAAGCGAGATGATTTCCACGACGGTGATGGGTGCTATACATTCCAACTGATTGTGACAAACGAATACTTCACCGGTGACTCCGCAGTTCACACAAGCGACAGCCGCTGGGACCTGTCTTGGGATGCTGATGAGGACAATGCGGAAATGACAACTTGCTGATTCTGTCCGCTCATTGTAAGTGTACAATCCTCGATGCATTGTTTGCATATAGCGTGCAAGGTCTCAAAGGTAAACGGGGTGACCAACGAATATGGCAAACCGTCGCGTGACCCTCATCATCCTCATGGTTTTGCTTTTTTACCTCCCTTTGAGCGCCGTCGGTAATGAAAGCTCTCCGACAGTGGAGCAATTTGGTGACGCATTTGATGAAGTGGTGATTGCAGACTATACAGATGCCTTGTCCGAGCCAAGGGATCTTGAATTCCACCCCGGCCGAACCAATGAATTATGGGTTGCCAACCGAGCCACTGACAGCATAAGCATCATTGAGAATACAGGCATGGAAAACCAGACTTCGGAGAACCGAAGGGATTCTCACCGGAACCACTTCCTCGAGGAAGTGAGCGCAATTGCCTTTGGAGCCTATCACGAAGAATTTGATTGGCAGTGGGGTTCTGCTCAAGAATCTGCTAACACCTACTGCGGTCAAGGTTCCCCGAACAACTTCATGGGGCCCACACTGTGGCCATCATCGCTCGATCATTTCGCTATGGAGCATCAAGACGACGAGTTGCTTGGCAGCCACATCGACATGAATCACGAATCTCCATTCGGTGTCGGTATTGCCCACGATTCGGATAATGCCTACTGGTACAACGATGGTTACTACGGTGAACTTGTCTATTACGACTTCCAAGAAGATCACGATACGGGCATGGATGACCACTCTGATGGAATTGTCCGACGTTACTCCGAAGTCCAGTTGTCTCACCTGTTGGGTACGCCAGGGCACATGGTCTTGGACAAGGAATCTGGTATCCTCTACATTTCTGATCCGGGTGCCAACCGTGTTGTATGGGTGAACACCGACGATCCAACATACTCGACAAGCAACATCATGAGTTCAACCACAAGGCTCGAACCGCTCGCAGAGTATTCGGAAATCACTGGAATGGAATGGGGCGTGTTGGACACTGGCCTCAACCGCCCTTCAGGTATCGCTCTTGAAGGTGACCAACTCTTCGTATCTCTCAACGGAAACGGGCAGATTGTCGCATATGATTTGAGTTCGAACGGTAAGAGCGCCGTGGAAGCAGGTTCGATTCAAACCACTGCTTCCTCAATCATGGGTATCGAAATTGGACCAGATGGCCATCTCTATTACGTCGACAACGCGCAAGATGAGGTCGTTCGAATCGATCCTTACACTGATGCTGACGGAGATGGCGTTGTCGATGTCGACGACAATTGCCCACTCGTCGCAAACTACGCTCAACTCAACCACGATGGCGATGCGCTCGGGGATGTTTGCGATCAAGACGATGACAACGATGGTCTCCTTGACGAAGATGATGCGTGCGCTCAAGGCGATGTGAACTGGACGCCAACTTCACTCACAGACCATGATATGGACGGTTGTGCGGACTCCACAGAAGATTATGATGATGACAACGATGCCGTCATCGATATTCGAGACGACTGCCCAGTTGGGGAAATGGCGTGGACCTCAACAGCACTGACGGACTACGACGGTGATGGCTGCCAAGACATGAGTGAAGATTACGATGACGACGATGATACCATTTGTGACGAAGGCTCAAACCCATCATGGGCATGTGCTGCTTCCTCTATGGGCTCGGACTTGTGTGTTGAGAGTTCCCTTTCATTCACCTCGACACTGACAAGCGATGCAGACCAAGATGGATGTGAAGATCGCAGTGAAGACGATGACGATGATAATGATGGCTTGATTGACAAACATGATGATTGTCCAAATGAGGCTGGCACGAGCAGCAACGGACGATTGTTCGGTTGCATCGATTCCGACGGCGATGGGTATGCCGACTCCATTGATACGTTCCCATCAACCCCTTCCCAGTGGTCTGACACTGACGAGGACGGCTACGGTGATTCTCCCTCTGGAGTAAACGGTGACCAATGTCCGGGTGTGTACGGTACTTCCACTGAAGACCGACTTGGCTGTTTAGACTCTGATACCGATGGTTGGTCAAACCCAAGCACATCGTGGAGTGCAGGCTCAGGCGCTGACGCCTTCCCGGGCGAGGTGACACAACACGCAGATGCTGATGGTGATGGTTATGGTGACAATCCAACCGGCTTCCAAGCCGACATGTGCCCCGAAGAAGCCGGTGCCTCAAACGCCGATCGCTACGGATGTTCAGATGATGACGGAGACGGATGGTCAAATGAAGGCGATGCATTCCCCACAGAATCAACACAACATGCAGACACAGATTCAGACGGCTACGGCGATTCAATCGACGGATTCGAAGGTGATAGCTGCCCGCAAGTACCGGGCGACTCGAACCAACAGAAGTTTGGTTGCGCAGATCTTGACGGCGATGGTTGGGATGATGAAACCGATGCATTCCCGCAGAACTCTTTGTTTTGGTCTGACGGCGACGGTGATTCATATCCAGACCAACAAAATACCGACATGAGCGATGATTGTCCAACGGTATCGGGGACATCCACGAACGATCGTCTTGGCTGTTTGGATTCTGATGGCGATGGCTGGTCAGATGATGGGGATGCTTACCCCAATGATTCAATGAAGCATGCTGCCTCAAGCACTGCTTCGATGTTGTTTGCGAGCACGGGGTTGCTTCTCTTGGCCGGCGTTGTTGCAACGCTTCTGTTCATCCGTAGAAAACAAACCTCTGCTTCTTCACCATTTGGCGAGATGGTTCAACAACCACCAATGCCAAAAACCCCACCAGTCGGACCTCCACTGCCTCCAGAAGGGCTTCCTCATGGCTGGACTTTGGACCAATGGGCATGGTATGGCGAAGACTATCTCAAGAACCGATAAGCAACGCACTCAACCTCCTTGAGGCCGTTCTGCGCGTCGCTTTTTCAAACAGAAGTTGATAAGTTCAACAGAACCATTGGGGCGTATGAAGTATTCACTCTCGGCCCTCACGCTTGTCCTCTTGCTTCTCATAAGCGCAGCGACAGGTGCAGTTCTCACCAACTTAACCATCGCTCCATCATCGGATCAAGAATCCATGGTGATTGAAACCTCTAGCACCTATGGCGAGAATGTCTACACCCTCATCGAAGTCGACGACGGAGACAACGACGAGGAAGATGTCATCACCCAACGCCTCCACGACTTTGACCTCGAATTGAAGAATGCAGATGGTATCGTGATTTGGGACTTCAACGATGGAACCACTGCTACGGGTGCCATGGTTTCTCACAGTTTCCAGCAACCCGGGCGCTACCTCGTCACAGCCACTTCCACAATTCAAGATCGAACCGAAACGACCTCCATAGAACTCACAGTTGGTGTGATTGGCCAGGTTGAATCTGATAACATGGAATGTGTATGTGCTCCAACAGCAAAAGACACGGTTGTCAACCTCGTTCCAACCGATGGTATTGTTTCATTCAGTGGCGTCGTGAACGTTGAACACGACGGCAGCAGCGAGTCGTGCACCCTTCGTAATCCACTTCAGGAATGCCACATTCGAGTCCTACTCGAACATACGATGGACGGTTCAGTCGTTTCTCAATCGGTTCTCTTTGATGACACGTTCCGTACAAATGACATCGATATCCCATTCGAGTTGGCGAATGAGGAATTCATGCCCGGTGAAGGCCTACAACTTCGCTTAGAAACAGATCAGGTACGAGATTGGCACAAACCAAACACCCAATGGACAATGACTGCACCAACAGAGTGAGCGAAGGTCACGTGGAAACTGGGCTCCTTAATCGTTCCTAACGCTGGTTGATTCCTCTGACTCGTGGTCATCCTCTCCATCCGTTTCCGCTTCGAGCTCATCGTCTTCCAAGTATGATTTCTCATCCTCGGCTTCTGCCTCGTGATTGGCGCTCGACTTTTCGATTGCAGCTTTCGCAGCTTGGTTACTTACGACCCATGCACCAGCAATCAACACAACGAGGACCAAGGAGAAAATCAACCACGGCTGGCTTTCGCCTTCCTCTTCGACGGTCCAAGAAACATCCTGCGATGTTGCTCCATTTACGTTCGTAACTTCATCAATGATCGGTTTCAAAATCGTGGGAACCAATGGCTGGCATTCCAATGATTGAACGCCGACAGTCCCTGTTCGCCATGTGACATAGATGGTTTTTGTTTCACCGGGTGCGAGGGAGGTGACGAGTTGGGATGTGTCTTGGTCAACACCATCAACATAGCACCAAAAATCAACACCTGATGCGGCAGCGGATCCTGTGTTCTCCACAACTACATCGCCGCTTAAGCCCATGTTTGTGTAACCCTTGTTGTCTTCCATGCTGATTGATTTGACGTTGATGTAAGGCAGAGGAACAGCAGCGTCTGCGACAGGAATCCTCGGTGCAACAATGGTGGTGTCATAATCGCCCCAACCGGTGGAAAGGGTCAACAGAATCTCTGCATCTTCTTCATGGTAAACTCCGTCTCCATCGACCCATTCGACGATTCGGGCGTGTTCGCTGAGTGCGTAATTGACGTGTCCGTTTTCATTCGTGAGGTTATCGAGCGTGCTTCCAAAGTAACCAAGGCCAGTTGCGTGAACTGTAATGTTACCAGCGTTGGTGTGAAGCACTCGTTGAGAAAGCAAACGGATCCAAGCGTCTGTGAATCCTCCTGTGCCACTTGTGTCCGTGTATGTGATTTCACCAGTGTCATGAACGATGATGTCCTCGTCTGTTCTTGATCCCTCAAAGACTGATGCATCCACAGTTAAGCTACCTGTGTCGGTGACATGAATTGGCGCACTTCCTGTTGCTGTTGCCTCAGACATTGTGCATGTGCCGGAACAGGTAAGATCTGCACCACCAATTGTTGCGTTGCTCACCGTCAATGTACCCTGGACGTCGAGGGAAAATGAAGCGGTGTTCCATTTGAGGCTTCCACCGATGTGGTCAAGGTCCTCAGCGTCAACAATGACCGTGCTCTCAGAGCCTGAATGGAGGGCTTGTATGCTGGTTACTTGTGTAGAGAAGAAGTAGTAGATGTCGAACTCAACAGTAAGCGGGGTGCCATTGAGGCTTGCTGGGATGTCAACTTGGTCAAGTCCAACAGCGTCACGAGTTTCATCGCCAATGGTGATGTTGAACATGGCGGTGCTCGGAATGACATGATCGAGATGAATTCGAACTTGCCCTGTTTCGGAAAGGTCGCCAAAGTTGAGGTTGATTTCAGTGTCATTATAGACGAGAAGGCCGGCATCAAGTTCTTCCCCAATCACATCGTCATCGATGGCTAATGTGGCATCTTGTTCAACTGTGATTGTAACGCCCTCCGTGACGGTTGTGGCACCATCAATTTGCAAAGTGGCGCCTGAGGCGACGGTCATGTCGAGATCAATCGGATTTGCTGAGTCCCAGGTTTCGTTTCCAGTTATGGTGATTGATGTTCCGTCATTTGTCATTTCTGCGGCCGAGAATGTTCCCAAGAGCGGGACCATTAGAAGCAAGCAGACCAAGGATACAGCGGTTCGCATGGTGAGATGGAGCGAATTGTGCGTTATAGACTTCGCTCCGTCAGTACGGTACATCCTTCCAACCTATGGCGTAACCAATTAGGTTGAAACTCCGATGGAGGATGGGTGTGACGAGCACGAGCGCAATCATTGGAAGTCGCAACGCCTCATCGGCAAGCCACGATGGGCCAAGGAGAAGTTGGCCGGCAAAAAACACGGAGATTGCAAAGGGTAATGTGTCGAGAAGCGGAGCTTTCGATGAGATGTCTCCTTCACGCTTGAGTCCTCTTCGGCGCTTGAAAAAGGAACCTGTGCTGTCGCCCACAAGGCACATGAAACCTAGGAATGAGCCGAGAATGAAGGCTGTAGGCATTGAACCGCCGAGGGCAAACCATGCGTCGCTGGAGCCGGCGAGGGGTGAGGCGAAGACATTGCTGCTGTCGCCCAAAGCACCAGCGTTGGCGCCGTCGTTTGTGGCAATGACCATGAGCATGCAAAGCAGTCCCGATGTGAGTGATCCTCCGATTAGACCATTCCAGGTTTTACCATCTCCAAGCATTCTGTTTCCGTCTTTAAGGGTCCGTCCACCATCAATTGGCCATGGGCCATAACCAGTCTTTGGGAGCCATTTCCCCCACATCATTGCGAATGTGTTCGCCAAGAAACCTGGTAAGTAAAGCCACAAACACATCAAGCAGAGCATTAGGAAATTCAAACCACGTCCTCCGTCGGGGTGTTAGGCATGAACAGTGTCGAGAAACGAGGGCCTTTGAAGCCTACCCCGTTTTATGAGTGCGAGATCATGGTTGAGGATGGGCACACGATGGGATTATGTGCCGGAGCCACCCGTTGGTATGCATGACGAACAGGAATGTTTTGGTTGTCGGCGGTGGCGGAAGGGAGCACGCCTTGTGCATGGCCCTTGCAACATCCAGCCAAGTCGCCACTGTTCATTGTGCGCCGGGAAATGCTGGTACATCTGAACTCGCAACCAACCACTCTGTCGCTGCTTCCGATGTTCCAGCACTGATTGACCTTGCAACCTCTCTTGATGTATCTCTGGTCGTTGTTGGTCCCGAAGCACCTCTTTGTGAGGCATTAGCAGACCACCTTGCGGCAAGTGGCATCCCTTGCTTTGGTCCGGTTCAAGCCCTAGCGGAGTTAGAAGGCTCCAAACTCCATGCAAAGCAGGTCATGCGCACGGCCGGCGTCCCAACAGCAGCCTTCCATGTGCTTGATTCAACCTCAGACGTTGAATCTGCCTTGGATGACTTCTCGGGCCAACCATGGGTTGTGAAGCGCGATGTATTGGCCGGGGGGAAAGGCGTGGTTGTCACAAGTGACCGCAACGAAGCCAAAGCGTTCATTGATGCCTCCATCCGTTCGGATGGTAAAGTGCTCCTCGAAGCATTCCTCGAAGGTGAAGAAGCAAGCATGCTTGTCGTAATGGATGGCTCAGGTTATGTTTGCCTGCCCCCCAGTCAGGATCACAAACGAGCGTTCAATGGCGATGAAGGTCCCAACACAGGTGGAATGGGTGCATATTGCCCTGCTCCGGTCGCCACACCTGACGTTATCGCTCGGGCTGAGGCAGAAATTGTCAAACCGATGCATGATTACCTCTCGAGCCAAGAAACGCCCTATCGAGGTGTTCTCTACGTCGGACTGATGATCACCGAGGAAGGGGCGCCAAGTGTTGTTGAATTCAACGTACGCTTCGGCGACCCAGAGTGCCAAATCACCTTTCCTTTGCTGAAGAGCGATGCTTATTCACTGCTCCATGCGGCAGCTACCGATGGTCTCCAAGACCAAGTTGTCACCTTTCACGATGCACATGCATTGACCGTTGTTTTGGCATCAGAAGGATACCCTGCTTCCCCGATTAAAGGCCGTCCGATTACAGGATTACCTGACGGCTCCGACACGGTTTGGGTCAACCACGCAGGCACAGGTTTTGATGACCAAGGGCGTCTCATATCGACCGGTGGACGGGTGCTCACCTGCACGGCTGTTGGACCCACACTTGCAGATGCAGCAACGAAGGCCTATGAGGTGCTTGATGGCATAAAACTCGAAGGCGGTCATTTCCGTACGGATATCGGTCACCGTGCCCTGTGATTCAAACCTTTGAGCCGGCAGGCCCAGCACTTCGAAAAAGCACTTTCCAATTTCATCCGATTCGTGGTGCTCCGTAACAATCGCAGGGCATCCTCGATGCGTCATTATTAAAAGAGGACCTAAAGTGGCCAAGATGCTTGCCAGCCTTGCTGCTGTCTTGCAACCACCCTGAGGGAAAAAAATGGAAACGAAAAACCCAGAAATGCGCCCAGCGCCTGCACCTCTGCTTGGTTGGCTTATTGCCCCCCTAGCAGTGCTTCTTGCGCTCGCAGCAATACAGATCGTCGGAATGGACTTCGATCTCAACTTAGACAACATGGCACCAATGCTCGTCGTCCTTGTGGCGGCCTCGCTCGGCCTCGCCCCACGTTTGCTCAAAGCATCCGGCACTGTCTCCCTTTCGACCTCAACCCTCTCTCTCGTTTCCTTGGTTGTGGCTCTGGTCGGAGCACAGTTGGTCTACATGGCCGGCCTTGCTGCCGTTACCGCGCTGCTCTTCTTCATCGTCATGTTCGGTGTTCACATCCTCGCCACTCGAGGCGCATTCGAATGGGCGAACGTCCTCATGTTCGCCGCTGTCGGTGTCGAACTCGGCTTTGTTGCGGCAGGACATGTTGCTGACAAATTGAACTACATCGCCCAAGATGGACTTATGCTCAACGACCAAGCAATCGGTGTGCTCGATGCCTACCGAGGCGCAGTCGGATATCAGTTCTTCAGCTACTTGATGCTCTTCGTGATTCTTGGAATGCTCGTGTCAGTCTTGACACGTGGTGTACTCTCGCCGTCATCTGAGAAAGGCTGGTTTAGCCACATCACCGACGGGAACGGTGCTTGGAACAAATCCACACTTCCGTTGCAAATCGGATTGGCAGTTTGGGCACTTGCTCACATTGCAAGTCTTTGGCAATTCAACTACCTAATGTCCAACGAGAGCACCATGCTCAACTTGTTTGGCCCGTACAGTGACCGAGCCGTGGCTCAGTACACTGACCTCGAGCGTTACCATGGCTACTTTGGCTTCTGGAGTGCTTTCTTCACCGGTATGGTCGCACTGCTCGTAGCAGGGATGGCATCCGAACGCTGGTTCACTCGATCGATGTTTATCGGTTCTATGTGGGTTTTGTACCTGGTTTCATCTGCTTACGAAAACGGCATGTGGTCAAACGAGAACTTCGATGGCAGCTGGGGCGCTTTGATCTGGCTCGCCTTCACGTTCTTCATCAGCGCCATCATTTACGTGATCGGAACTGGCGACAAGTGGGGTGGATGGTCCAACCGCAGCGAATACGAACCTTCGGGTGCTCGACGGTTTTGGAACGCCCACTGGGCTAGCATCATGGTCGGTATGGCGCTCTTCTTTGGATTCGTCATTCGTGTCCAATGGTACGTCATCCCATCGATGAACTCCCTCGGAACAAACACTTGGGACATGACCGGCGGTTCTGACCCATGGTACATGAAGCGAGTTGTCGATTACATTCTTGCCAACAACGCACACATGATTGCCGATGCAGATCGATTCTATCCAATCGGCGGTATCAACCCACGTCCTCCATTGTTCACATGGTCGATCGCTGTGTTTGCATCACTCTTGCAGCCATTCGTCGGAAGCGAAGACGCTGTTTGGTGGTCCATGTTGACGCTCCCAGCAATCTATGGTGCGCTCACCATTCTCCCAGTCGCTGCTATTGCTCGTGAGCACATCAACGAGAAAGCGGGCGTCGTGGCGGCATGGCTCATTGCCTTCATGCCAGCTCACGTTTCCCATTCGACCTTTGCCCTTGCAGACCACGATGCATTCATCATGCTCTTCTTGACGATGGGCTTCATGTATTGGCTCAAGGCTCTCAAGTACGCTGGAAGCGACCGCTTGCTCCGAACGACTTCGCCTTCACTCTCTACCTTTGTCGAATCATTCACGACCGTCGCAAGCCAACGCACGGCAGCGCTTTCATTCGCTGTATTGGCCGGTGTTTCCTTCGGTGTGGTATCCCTTGGATGGAAAGGATTCGTCGTTGGGCCGTCGATTTTGTTCTTGGCATACGCACTTCAAGTTGCATTGAACATGTTCCGTCGCCGTGACTCTACGACACTCAACGTGTTGTTCATCTCTATGTTGGCCGTGAATTTCCTTATGGCAATTCCATTCTACGCTCATCCGCAACTCGACCTCGTGACCGATGGAACTGGTCTTCAACCATTCTTGTTCATCGCATTGTTCACCATCACAATTGCATTTGTGACCACTGGATTCCGTGACAAGCCTTGGCTGCTTGTTTTGGGCGTTCTTGCTGGAGGAAGCGCTGTGTTCTTCTTGGCTCTTTACCTCCTGAAAATGGCAGAATTCAGCAACGCATGGGATGTTCTGTTCACTGGTGGTGGCTACTTCACCAAGTCAAAGATTTTCGGAACTGTTGCAGAAGCAAACGCAACCGATCGTGGACAATTGTTCGCACAATTTGGTCCGATTACCTTCCTATTGGCACTCGTGATGGGCCTCTTGTGCCTTGTATCGGGGCTTCGTGAGCGAAAGCAAACCAACCTCGTGTTTGGTGTTTGGATTCTCGCAGCATCCTACATGGCTTGGTCCGCTGCCCGATTTATGTTCAACGCAACCCCTGCCATGGCCATTCTTGGCGCATGGGGCATCATTTCCCTATGGAAGTGGGCCAACTGGGACGGTATGGTCCGAGCTTGGAAGAAATACGGTATTCGAACCCCTGAAGATCGTATCCGTGGTGCACGCAAGGCAATCTGGCGAACACCAAACTTCTCCGCGATTCTCTTGGTCATGATTATGTTGTTTGGACAACAAGCTACCTATGGTTTGGATGCAGCACTTCCTGCAACCGTCACGGCAGAAGACGAGTTGGACCAAACAATTTACGACCTCATTCCTGACATCTTCCGACAAGAAATTGCGGGATTCTCACTGCTTGACGATGAACCTTACAACGGTGACTGGTACCTCGGTACAATGGGGTCCGGATTCAACGACAACAGTTGGAACAATGCCTACGAATGGCTTGCTCAACAAGATACGGATGAAGTCTATTCAGACCGTCCAGCGTTTGTCTCATGGTGGGACTATGGATTCCAAGCATTGGCATCTGGGGAACACCCGTCGGTCTCGGACAACTTCCAGTCTGGTATCCCAGCCACAGGTAACATGCTCCTTGCTCAGTCTGAGGCAGATCTCATCTCAATGTTCATCTGGCAACTTGGTGAAGGTGACATTTCGTACCACAGCGCACGAACTGGCGAGTCTGACTTCACCAACGGTTACTCCAACATTTTGGCAAATCATCTCACCGCTGACCAGTATGAGATGTTAGAATCAATCAACCTCAACCCAGACATGGATGCACTCGAGACACTCATCGTCGAAAACAGCTTCAAGGTTCTCCAAACAAACCGTGATATCGTCATGGCTCAAGGTTACCATCAAACAAACGGTGCTGTTGATCCTTCGACCATGTTGTATCGCCTTTACGATGACAAGGTCGTCATCGAGTGCACAGAATTGCTTTCAGATACCTGTGAAGGTACCGACTGGACCAACAAGGACCAAGCACAAACAACCTTCAACAACAACGT
The DNA here is from genome assembly GCA_009887095.1 of Candidatus Poseidoniales archaeon. GTDB lineage: Archaea > Thermoplasmatota > Poseidoniia > Poseidoniales > Poseidoniaceae > MGIIa-L1. The sequence continues at coordinate 66,608 of QXYC01000015.1, read as the reverse complement.
TCGCTCTTCTCAAGACACCGAAAAAGGCACATCCCACTACATCATTAACGACTACTGGTACACTGCCGATTTGATCAATGAATTTGACTCGGTTTCGACCCACATCCACCGATCGAACGCTCGCCTTGCCGTGACTGTTCAATTGTTGACAAGTGTCTTGGATGAATCACAAATCGTTGACTTGTACGAGGATCTCATTACGGAACTTGACGACTACGAAGTCCAAGATTACCATGGGGCACCTGGTGAGATGATTAAGCGAGATCACGAAATCCGCTACTTTGCAATCGACAGCCGCCTCTATCCTCGTGCTGGACGTTACACTGCTGACATGGGCTACAATCAAGGACAACCAATGGGTATCTTTGGTGCACCGACAATTCTCAGTGGACAAGACATCGGCACATTCATGGATGAAGTCTATGAAACAAGCCGTGGTGAATTCCAAGACGAAATGACTCGCGAAGAAGTTGACGCAGCAATCACTGAGGATTTCCTCAACCAGCAAGCCGGTGCAGACATTGATCCACTTCAGGTTCAGGACGTCCGTGTTGACCACAACCCACAATTCTTCAACACAATGTTGGCGAACACATACGTTGGTTACGGCGCTTCTACCCTCGGAATCGATGCCGGATCATCGAATCCACAACCGGCCCAACACTTTGGTCAACAAGGCAGCCCTGGCAGCCCTTTGAGTCAAGCACTCCCACTCCCTGGTGCTATGTCGAATCACTTCGTCATCAGTAACTGGTACGACGCAGACCCAAACATCTCAATCGCTAACACAAACACCTATGTCAAGATCCTCAAGTACTATTCTGGTGCTGAAATTTCTGGCCAGGTTTCAATGAGTGACAATGGCCAAGGCCTCCCAGGCGTGCGTTTGCTCATCGAGCGTGACGCATTCTCTGGCGAGGATGCAGAAGATTTGGATTCTGACACCTACTGGGTTCCAATCGGCTTTGTTGATGCAGATGATGAAGGTCACTGGAGTTTCGATGCACCTGCAGGACGAATTCGCGTTTCCGCATTCGCAGGTGAATACAATCCTACCGTCGCCCAAGACAGCATCCGAACCGGTGCATATGTCGACGGACTTGCTGACATTCTAACCGAGACAAACACCGACCGTAAAATCAACGACATCACCGCTATTCTTGGTGAAGTTGCAAACATGACATGGTTGGGTGCTTCTCAAATCAACGTCACCGGTGACCAAGCAGACCGAATTGAACTCATCACAGAGCCTCTCAACATCGATGTGCAAAGCAGCGGTGTTTCGGGACTTGTCACATGGTCCGGTGCAGAATCCTTCAACGGCGACCCTCTTGTCGACACAACATTTGTTCTACGTAGCATCTGGTCCATGACAGAGAACTACACGCTTACAACCACAAATGGTTCATTCACCTCTGAAGACAGCCGAATCCTCCAAGGATCGGGCGAAGCGACCTTCACAGAAAACGGTACCTTTGAGAGCGAAGGTGTTGCCTTTGCTCAAGATTTCACTGGAACCTTCACTCGTGCCATCGCTGACAAGCGTACCTACACAAGCAACGGTACATGGAACGGTGTCGGCAGCCTCGAAGCAAGTTGGATTTCCAACGAGACAGTTATGGATTGTACGGAAGATAACGGCACCTATTCGATGCCGACCAACGAAACAGTCTGTGTCAAGAGCACGTCCGGTGAACTGACGACCTACATGCTCGATGGTGAAGTCAACGCAAATGGGCGCCTCACCTCTGAAGGCGTGTCAACCCTCCGAACAGAACTTGTCAACGCTACCTTTGAGGCAACTGGATCCTTTGAAGGAACAGGAACACTCAACGGAACTGGACTTTTCATTGGGAAGGGGCACTTTGCTGGTTCGATGGTGCAACCAGGTTCATTCTACATTACCGGTCTCGTTCCGGGCATGTACAACATGATTGCACAATTGGACAATGGCAAGGAAGTCTTGCTCCCCGACCCAGTTGATGTTGGCATCAATCCAACTTACGACTTGGACATGACCATGCCGGGTTCGTTGTTTGAAGACACACTCGAGGATTTCTTCGGAGAAGTCTATGCAAACGAAACCATTGAACTCGTCGACACCGGCCTTGGGGAGGCGTACGCAATTGACATCCTCACCGATGAAAATGGTAGCTTCTCCTACGGACCGTTGGCTCCTGGCGACTACTTCTACCGCGTTGACATCGACAACGACGGCTGGTATGAAATCAACTCGACCATGTTTGTTCGTGACGATTCAGAGAATTTCACCCTCGAAATGGATGTTCCAGAAATGCACGATGTGACCGTCCAACTGGTCGCACCTGTTGATGCACAAACCCAAGCATCGCTGATTTCAGTCGCAGACCGCGTCGTGACCTTCACCAATGACGATTCACTGATGGCTCCAGTTAACGCTACTTCTGATGCAACTGGTGTCGTGTACATCGAATTGCCAATGGGCGCATACACCATGTCGGATGACGCTGATGGTGATTACATCCTGTTCTCGACCTTTGAGTTGGAACAAGAAGACCTTTCCATTGATGGAAATTATGCAGTCTCTACTTGGGTCAACGGTACAATCCTAACTCACCTCGATGCGTCGAACTACGATCAGTGGGCTGCTGGAACAGACGAACTCAAATTGGCTGAAAGCGATCCAGCCAGCTTCCTTACCGTTGACTTCATCGCAGGCGATTTGGAATTCAGCACCGTGACTGATGTCGATGGAAACTACAGCATGCGCTTGCCAAACGGACATGACTTCCATATGACCACAATCAGCACCTTCTCCACCTACACTGGGGGTCAGTTGATTGAACTCAACGGCGAAGATGAGTTGGACATGGGCGTCATGTACCTCGCACCGGCCACCTCCACCAGCGGATTTGTCTTCCTGTACGACAACACATCGCTCTGGGATAATTTGGTTCCTGGATGGGCGGCTCAAACATTGATTGCAAGCAACGAAGATGGACTCGAATGGCGCACTGAAATTACTGAAGGTGGCGAATTCACATTCTTCTTGCAAGACGGTAACTGGGATTTCAACGCAATTGATGCAGAACTCAACATCACCGGCGTCGAGAACTTCAACGTGTCGAGGGCAACAGAAACCCCGCCATCACCGATTGAATTGTTCGCTCACCCCGCTCACCAAGAAATGACGCTTCAGTTCTTCATGGATGCAGGTGACGATGGTGTCCTCGAAAACGGAACCATGGTCAGCCCAGCATTCTCCGCTGTACCTCTCAACAACCATGGCACACAGATGAACTACACATCAGCAGACTACACCTCGCCCGGTGTGATTACCATTACTCTTGAGCCTGGTACCTACTCTGTTCAACTTAACTTCACCACACCTGATTCTGAGAATGCAAGCGACTATGCCCTTGGTGGCGTGACCGCTTTGCAACCACTCGTGATTGGCCTTGATGAGATTGAAGAGTCACTTGACATGCCTCTGCGCAACGATTACCTCGTCACTGGTACGCTCACCAACGAATCTGGTGATGCTATCGAGAAGCAGTTCTTGTTGTATGAAGCTGAACAAGATCTCTACTTCAACATCGAAAGCGACGTGAACGGTACCTTCGCAGGATATGTTCCAGCCGGTGATTGGGTTGCCATTGTGGCACCGTTCATCGCCAATGAGAACGCAACTGAAATTTTGCGAGCACCGCTCACCATCGGAGCCGACTCAACCACTCGAACTGGTCTTGAGTATTCCACTGTGGAAACTGTTGAGGTTATGTTCCAACTTCAAGAAACTGCAAGTGGAAACAACATGAGCAACATTCGTGTCACTGCGGTGAGCCATGATGGCTATGGAAACATTACATTGACCAAGTCGAACGAAACCGGTATGGTCAGCGAAACAATGATGCCTGGTACCTGGAGCCTCTTCCTCAACGAGACAGCGCCACAACGCCACTGGATGATGGATACCTCAGGTGCTCCATTCACCACAGATGACGCCACCAATGGCTCACTGAACCTCGGTGTCGTCAACGCTGATCTTGAAGTCGAGATTGGCGGAAAGGTCTTCTGGGACCTAAACGAAGATGATACTCCAGGACTGAGCGAAGGCGTTGAAGGATTCCTCGTGGAGATTCTGGGTGCACAATCTGGCGTCGATACCAACGTTACCACCGATGAAAACGGTGTTTGGTCACTCTTCGTTCCTGTTGAAGACAACTACACAGTCGCAGTGAGTAAGGAAGGGTTCGACACTGAATCATACAACCTCAGCAATTCGAGCGCTTACCCTGTGGCGAACAATCCTGAATCGCATGATATTGAAGTGATTGCAGGTAATGTAGCAGTTTCTGGAAACGTGACAGACATCAACGACGCTTCTCGGCTCGATGGTGCTACGATTGTTCTCTACCCAACCTTGGACGCTGTCCGTGACCCCGTGACCATCACTGGAACGCTCGTTGATGATGTCCTCATTTGGGATGCAAACATTGCCCCCGGCGAATGGATTGTTGTTGTCACTGAAACAAACGCAGGCGAGAACGGCGGCGGTGTCGCTGTAGGCTTGCTCGATGCAACCATTGCAACCGGTGCTAGCCTCGATATGGAAATGGCGCTCGGTGGATGGGTGGACCTCGATACAACATGGGATGACTTCGAACTCGGAACACACCATGCAGGATCTGCTGACAGTGGCTTTGACATGATTGAAGAAGCAGTGGAGATTACAATTTCCATTGGCGATGATTTGGCTTGGAACATGCCTGTTAGCGCAGAGGGAACATTGACATTGCTGATGCCCGCTGAGGCTATTGACTTCGATTCGACCTTCCTGACCATCCAACACGACGATATGCTCGAAATGGAATACATTGCTGGAAGCAAGACTTCGGTCGGCGAGGGACGTTCCCCCGTAACCATGTCATACACACGCTCCATCAATTCAGACAGCAGCCTCACGATGGTGAACAGCACGCTCGTGAACGCAACGGTCATCGACGGCATCTACACTGATTTGATGGCACAAACCCTTGATGAGGGCTACAAGACCATCGAATTCGATCTTGATGTAGCCTACGATGGAACTGAACTGAGTGATGTCTTTACCGTGACCGGATCAATTGGTGTCGCACCAGACAGTTCGCTCTGGTCTGTTGAATTCTACAACGGAACCGACTGGGTTGAATCCTACGATTTGGCCCTTGGTGTTGGTGCAAATGCAAGCGATGACAGTGTCGAAAAGACCGCCACAATCACTGCACGTGTCCACCTTGCCAACCAATCTGAAGCATGGAACCTCGAAGACGCTCACATGGTGAAGGTGCGCATGAGCACCAGCACCGGCGAATCGAGCGAGATTGCGGTGAACGTTCAGGTCCCACAATCCTATGGATTCGAAATCACAGACGAGCAGACTGAACTAGGAATCGCTGAGGGGTCCTCACGACAATTCACCTTCATGCTGACCAACACTGGAAACGGTGACGACTCGTTCACCATCCAATTGGCTGATAACATCCCAGAAGGATGGGAAGTGACACCTATGCAATCTGTGGTGACCATCGCTAAGGATGACATGCGCTCACAGGCCTTCACCGTCTTTGCACCAAGCACATGGGACGGCGTGTCAAAGACCGTGAGTGTAACCGTAACAAGTGAAGATGGAACCACAACTGAGAGCTTCGACGTGACGGTACAACAAGCCAAGATTTCACTTCGATTTACGGATTCAGATGCTCAAGTCGCCAGCGATCAAACCGCTGATGATCCAAACACAATGGTCCGTCTACCAATCGAAAACTTCGGTTACTTGGATGCAGACAGCGTCATCGTAACGCTGACACACGTCGACGGCGATTACACCGAGTCAGTGACCATTTCCGTGCCAGCACTTTCGAAGGTAAACGCTGAGTTCAGTGTGGGCGAGATGAAGGCTCCATCGCAACGATTCGAGTACCATGTCGAAGTTGCAGGTGAGCAGGCGAATCTAACCGAAGTGACCATCACAGATGGCGACTTCAAGATTACTTACAACATTGAGGATGAAAGTACAGACAGCCCATGGTTGACTGTTGCAATCATCGCTCTTGCTTTGCTTGTCGGATACGGTGGAATCAAGATTTCACGCAGTGGAAGCGGCTCAAAGCGGTTCTGATTGAGAACAACCCATTATACCGTCACCTTTCGCTTGAAGGTTAAGGGCGAAGCCTGTGGAGGTGTAGTATGGATCAATTAGGACATGTTGAGTATCTCCCTGAACCGGAAGATGCTCGGATCCTGTCTGCTATCGACCCTGCAGCGGTTGGCTTCCAAGGAGCGTGGCGGGCAGAGGTGACAGGTTGGGCTCCACTGGAGGCAGCTCCAGTACTCCGATCGAGGCGACAACGAGCGTTTGTTGCCAATGGTTTCATCTTCGCCTTGTTCATATCGACCATGTTCGCCATTTGGAATTCTGGACTCTTGATTGTCGAGTTGAACTTACCAACTTCCGAATGGGCAAACGAAGTCACACAACTCTCAGATGCCTCGGACGCAGGATTGACGGGCGCTGGAGTCCGAGTTTGCATGGTTGACACCGGAATAGACAGCACGCATGAGGCTCTTGCAGAAGTCGATCTGACGTTCAAGGACCTCCGAGGTGCCTCATCAGTTCCGATTGATTACGGTTTGATCGCCCATGGTACGCTTATGGCTGGGATTTTAGTGGCAGACGGGCATCAACTTGGAGCCGCACCAGGGGTTACACTCGGGGTAGCGGCCGCCCTCGGAGCTGACCCAGATGGGGGCAACAGTGGTGATGAACGAACGGTAGCAGAAGCAATTCGTTGGTGCCAAGATACCTTTGAAGCAGACATCATTTCGTTGTCACTGGGCGGTGAACAAAACCTCGATGCAAACAGGGAAGGAGCAACAGCATCGGCCACACGCAGGGCTGTTGATTCAGGAATTTTCGTTGTAGCTGCGGCAGGGAACGATGGTGGTGCGGGTGATGATGGACTCGTATCAGTCCCCGCCAACATACCTCGTGTCATCACAGTGGGTGCCACCACAATCACACAGGAGGTTTGGGTTAATTCATCGAAGGGATCACAAAACCTCGAGGGTGGGGAAAGAAGGGACCATCCAAATCAAAAACCCGAAGTCGTTGCTCCAGGCGTTGGAATTATCAGCACAGGAAGCAACAATGCATGGTATTCCAGCACCGGTACCTCAGATGCAACAGTGTTTGTCACAGCCGCACTTTCTCTTCTCTTAGAAGAACATCCCGAATACAAGCCAACACAAACCAGCAACGGCTCGTGCATTGATGTCATCAAAATTGCACTCATGAACTCGGTCAATCCGTTGCATGATGATGGACTGCATGACGACCAAACCGGATACGGGGAATTACGAGCGCTGGACTGGATTAACGAAGTAACATCAACGGCTCCAACCTGTTGACGACGCGCCGTTTTTCCAATGCAATGGGTGACTGAGAGGCAAAACCTCTCTGTAGCCCTGCCGTTAAGTTTGATACTTTAGGTTATTAGGTGATACAATCACTCTCTTATTAGTGATACAATCGAGGCCCAATTGATACACGAATGGTGGCAATAGAGGCGCAGTGTTATATCTCTCGTGTTGATGTGTGGGAAACAGCGGTGCCAGTCATGTCTGAACATACATCCCGAAAAAGCCTATCGTTAGTTGCCCTTCTGTTGCTTTCGAGCCTCGCTGGTTTGATCACCTTGCCATCTGCATCTGCTGTGAACGAAACAACCTCCGGAACCATCACCGGGACGGAAACATGGACCGGCACAATCAACCTTAACGGCGACATCACTGTGGCTGAAGGTTCAAAGCTCATCATCAACGCAGGAACCAACATCAACTTGCCTGTAGGAGCCTTCATCGATGTTGAAGGCGCTATCTGCGTGGCAGACACTGCTTGCGGTGCCAGCGGGGGGTCCTCATCGAACTCGGCTCGAATGATTTGGCAAAAGCCCCAAAGTGAAGCGGATTGGAACAGAACTGGCCGATGTGCGGTCAACGGCTCCAGCACCTACACCAACACCGATGCGGCCTGCGGGTCGGGTTTGATTATTCGAAGCACTGTTGATCAATCAACGAGCGCTACGTCGCTGAACTACCTCTACATGCAAGATGCCTATGGATACCCAATTTACGTGCCCTCCCTTCAGCAAGTTCAATACGGCGCCATTGTCTTCGATGGTTCCTCAATCATCGCTACAGGACTCTCATTCAAGGACATCAATACCTCAAATGTCCTCGCAGTTGATTTTGCCGCCCCAACCCTCCAAGATTCCGAGTTTGAGAATGGAGTCGACGGCAACGGATACGATGCATCCGCAGTCCGTGCATACAACGCAGGTGCAGGAATTCTAGCAACTGTGAACGTCATAAACTCCAAGCTCACTGGAAGTACGGAACCAGATTGCAGCAGTCAGGGCGGCGGCCGTACCGTCATGTTCATAGAAGACTCGTACATCAACCTCGACAATCTTGATGTTCAAGAAAATTCGTTTGGAGTGTTTCTGAAAGGGACCTCTGGATGGCTGTCAAACTCCACGATCGATGTAAAGTGCAACGCAATTGACACAAACTCACACAAAGAAACCGGAACCATCCGTCACACCCTCAACATCGAGAATAACATCATCACTACCGAAGAAGGAGCAGGGATCACTGCGTATGATGATGCAATTGTGGTTGCCCGGGACAATGTAATATCGGGCGCTGGTGAATCTTCAGGATTCGGAATTCGCTCATCAACCGTTGCTATTCACAACAACGTCATCGGCCCAATTGGCGGATGGAATGGATTGTGGATTTACGGTACATCCGATGTCGTCGCAGAAAACAACACCATTCAGGACACGGCTAAGGAAGCAGTGCTTATCGGTGAATACCATTTCAACGACCAAGGATGGAACGTCCCAACACCAACAGCCGCTCGTCTTTACCTTGCGAACAACCAAATTTCCAACAACTCTGGTACATGCAACTCTCAAATGTATGGAGGGGATTTCGCTTGTCCTGCCATTCACGTCTTCATGTCCTCTGCCACTCTTTACGACAACACCGTGGTGAACAATGGCGGAGATGGAATTCGAATCAAGGGCGGTATTGTCAACGCACAACGCAACACCATCGAAGTCGGCGCATTTGCAGCAAACATCTCGATGTATGACGACAATTACGGAACAAAGTACGGTTCGATTGCCTACTTCTCTGGAAACAGTTACAGCAACGCAAGTCAGGTGTACAACATCACTGAATCACGAGTGACAGTGCAATCTGAATACATGCCTGACCCAGGTGCAGGCGAACTCTTCCCTGTCAACCTCCAATGGTTGGGCGCAGAATGCCCATATGTTCTCGATGAGTGCTTGCAAGTGCCAACCACTGCCGCATTGCCACCTGCTTTCATGCCAATGGCCCTCGAAGTGGTCGACAACTCGACGGTGTTCTCCTACGCAGACCTCCAAAATTTTGATGCGAGTAAGGTCCATGTTCAGAACCAAAATTCAGCTTGGGGAAGCCAAGTCCGGGAAGGCGAGCTTGTCCGTTATCAAGTCAAAGCTCAAAACAACAACGTCGCCGATGCAACCGTTGTGATCAGCGATGCAACTGGCTTGCCACTCTACACCCTGCAAACCGATGCGTTTGGCTTCACTCCAGAGATCTCGCTCCCAAGTGATTTTTACATCGACCGAAACTGGAACCATCTTGTTGGCGAATCGAATGTTGAAGTGACAATCGCACCAGGCATTACTGAATTCATGGATGAGAACACATGCTCCGACGGTTACGACAACGATGGCGACACCTTCGTCGACGATGCTGACGCAGCTCAAACTGGTGAAGATACCTCCAATTGTGACGCAGGCAACCGAGAACTTCCATTCTACAGCGTGAATGCTTTCAAGTTTGGAAAAGGTACCAAAGACTTCGATATCGTTCTTGACGGTGGCATCGATGAGGTCATCAATCTCGACAACCTCAAGCCAAGCGTCGATGTTTCTCAAGGAGACGGTGCATCTTTTGCGACCACAGTGACCCTTACAGGGACTGCTTGGGACGGAATCGCAGGACCGTATCCGTTGGATATTGTTGCGTATGAAAAGCAATTCGGACTGATTAAGCGAGTCGAAGTTCAACCTCCTGGATCACAAGACTGGTACTCGGCCATTGACACATCCGGTGCTGGAGGTGAGATCACCCTTGCAAATCACCCGTTCAAGTCATGGTCGTTTGATTGGGACATGTCCGCTCACCCAGAAGGCGAAGGCGATGTTACCTTCCGAGTCCGATCCTATGACGGACTTGAGTACTCGCCAATCGAAGTCCGTAAGTACAAACTCAACCTTGTGGCGCCTACGATTTTAGTGGAAACACCAAACGACGGCACCACCCATGGAAACGCAAAGGTTGCCTTCACTGGAACCGCCAGCGACCCATACTCTGGAACATGGGGAAGTGATATCCAATCAATTTGGTTTGATATCTCTGGTCCAAATGACTACAGCTCACATTTCGCCATTGAAGGTTCCACTGTTTGGTCCTATGACTGGCAATTCGAAGAATTAGACTCTGGTACGTACACGTTCCAAGTTTGGGCGGCTGACAGCGATTTCTGCATCGACCTCGTCGGTGTATGCAATGCGGAAACCCGTACCCTCACCATTGATAACGACAACGCACTTCCGTTTGTTTCAGTCAGTCAACCAATTCCAAGTGATGTCATCCGTGCCTCAGATGAATACTTGATTCAAGGTGTGGCAAGGGACAATGACGGCCAAGTCACTCGCGTCGAAATCGACATTCAGGACCTCGCAAGCGGTCTCATGTTGAACAATGGACCAAACCCTGTGACCAACTTCGCTCCGAACGGTGCTTGGGCTGTTGCTTGGGACACTTCCAAGTTAATCCACGACCAACAATACGAACTTGTGATCCGTGCCTACGATGGTGAGGATTACTCGACTGAGAGTCGAATTCGTATCACAATCGACAACCCAACGGATGCCGATAACATCGCTCCAATCTTTGACCAAGAAGGATGGGTTGGGACAATCACCATCTTCTGTGATGCAAATTCGAATGCAATCGACCGATGTGGTAACGGCGCAACCATCGACTTGACCCAGTACTTCAGTGACCCTGATGGTACCGGTGAGGCGGAAAATGATTTGCTGTTCGATGTCTTTGACGAACAAACAAACCTCGATGACGATTTCTATGCGGATTATGTCTCAATTAGTGCCAAAGGTGTTGCAACCTACAACCCTCCGTGGGTTCAACCAACGTCTGTGATTGCAGATTGGTCCCTTGTTGGATTAATGTTCGAGGCACGCGACTCATACGATTCAGTGGCCTACTCCTACAAGGTCAACATCGTCGTCGTGTCCGTTGCATTCAGTGCAGAACGTGTGGACAGCGGCTTTGTATCTGCAAACGATCCAGCAACCTTCAGCGGTCAAGGATTGCCAAACAGCATGGTCGCTGCACGGTTCGATGACGCAAAGGGTGTTCGATTGAATTCGACACGTGTTGGAGCGGATGGAACTTGGACCATGGACATCGCTCAAAACCAAATGTCTGGAGCGGACAATGCAAAGGTCATCTTTGAAATGGATGGTCAAGTATACTCAGCACCAGGTACCACAGCAGATACTCAATTCCAGTTGAGTTCCGATTCCGCTGAATCAGATAGTGGCAACCTCTTCCTCATCATCGGTGCAATTGTCGGTGTTCTCATACTCCTCGGCGCAGGTGCGTTCTTCTTCCAAGTTGAATACGAGGAAATTGAAGAAGACGTCATGACCGACACTCCGGGAACAGCGGCTGAAGAAGATCCGTATGCATGGGCAAAAGCACGCCAAGAGCCAGTAGCCATCGCATCGGCTGCGGCTGCCGCTCCGGTAGCGGCAACAACAGCAGTGCCGGCTGCATCCACTCACCCAGGATGGCTTTGGGATGAAACCAGCAACAGCTGGGTTCCAGACCCGAATTACAAGCCTGGCCAGTGATTAACTGGTGCTCAATGAGTCACAAGCCTTGAAGAGGATAAGTGTGGGTGGGAGTCTATGGCGGTTCATCCCAAGCCCGGCGTACAGGAGAGAATTCTCCTCCACCTGCTCGATTACACCGACTTCAAGAACAGTGTCGAAGTGCCGTTTGCATTGTCCCAAATGGGCATTGCAAATGCTGTGGCAATTGCACGTTCAAATGTACCAAGAGCCATTGCCGGCCTGAAGGACCAAGGGCTTCTCATCGAACGGCAAGCTCATGTTAAAGGCGTTTCACGAAAGCGAAAAGCGTACTTTCTGACAGATCCTGGTATGAATCTCAGTGAGGAAACATGGCGACGCCTTCGTTCCTTCCCCCTTCGAGCAATCTTGGAAGATGGGCAAACGGTCCATTCCACGCTTGGTGAAGTCAACGAAAAACTTCCGTTCTCGATGCGCCCGGTCGATATCATTCGATACATGGATGACAACTGCGTGCTTGATGCTCGAACACTTTCTGCAGACCTCATCGAGCGGGACCTCTCCAAGCACGTGGAGAAGCAACTGGTGACCTCATTGGGAGATCTTCCTCGTTTGCGACATTTCTATGGGCGAGAAAAAGAACTCGACAACATGGCGAATTTGATTGAGGCTCGTGCGACGACCTTGCTTATTCCCGGAATTGCGGGCATTGGCAAAACAACCGTTGCTTCGAAGCTCATTGAGCGGTTTATGCACCGCCGAAATTTACTCTACCATCGCTGTCAGGACTGGGAAGGTTCTCGATCGTTCTTTGAATCAGTTGCAGATTGGCTGGCTAACATCGGTGACTCCACTTTTGCAGATTACCTTGCAGCCACGCCGGTTCCACAGCCGGCAGACGCAGCACGGTTGCTCGTTGATGCGCTTGAGGGCACACCATCACTCATTGTGATCGACGATTTTCACAAGGTCGCCGACGTGACGCTTCATCAGACTTTCCAAGCAATGTCGTTAGCGCTTCTTGGCAGTGAAGAAAAAATAGCCCTTGTGTTATTTTCCAGATCGTTCAAGCCTGTGGTACCAACGAAGGATGCAGAAGGTCGAATCGCAAGTTTGGTTCTTCCATTGGATGGACTCGATTCAGATGCTGGAAGGAAACTTCTCAGCAGCTTCGATGAATTGGCTGATGAGCAATGGCTGCACATTCACGGATTATCTCGGGGCCATCCTCTGGTTCTGGAACTTATCAATCGAGGTGCATCGGCGGGAGCTTTCCACGAGACATTGGAAAATTATGTCACGGTTGAAATCTTTTCAAAATTGAGTGCGGAGCAAAAGCGTGTTCTTTCTGCACTGGCAATTTATCGCGAACCAGTTGAACTCGCCGCACTTGCTGAACAAGGCCTTGACACAGACGAACTCGATGCGCTTGTCGAACAAGGCCTAGCCCGTCAAGCCGACACAGAAACATACGACGTTCACGATTTAATCCGCGAATTCTTGCTCCGGAGTCTTGACGAAGCCACACGCAAGTCATTCCACTCCAAGTGCTGTTCATGGTATGCAAAGCAACCTAAAAATGCAGACCTAACCATTGAACACATTCACCACCTCATCCGTTCAGACGACCATGAAATGGCATCGGAATTGATTGCTGGTGATGGACGCAACCTCGTCGCACAGGGCCACATGGAACTTCTGCCGCTCATGGAGAGTGTTGATGGCTCAGATCTTGAGGCTGGCATCTACATGCGAGTTCGTCAACTGCAAGGCGAAGTTCTTGTCCTGTTGGGTCGGTTTTCCGAAGCAGAGGGTGTCTTCTCGGAGGCTCAATCACTGGCAGGTAAATCCAATTCGACATTGGTGGAAGCAGAAATTCTTGCTGCACTTGCAGATATTTCGCTCAAACAAGGCAACGCTGACAAAGCGCTAAGCATGCACCGCGAAGCACTCGAGAAGTTCATCGAACTGGAAGATGCCAAAGGCGCAGCCCGTTCCTACAATAACATGGGTTACCTGTTGCGAAGGAAGAACGATCGTACAAAGGCCCTCGAAGCATATGGCGAAGTCGAGGCCATTCTCAAGGAATCAGACGGGATGGACTTGATTGGTTCGCAATTGATTCTTGCCCGTTCTTTCCTCGACCTAGGCGAAATTGACCGTGCCCGTGACCACGCCCTCGAGGCATTCGAACGAACCGATGGTGGTTCCGATGCAGTCCTGCACGCTCGCGCACAAGCGGTGCTTGGTCGATACTATGCGAAAGTGGGCGACGCTGATGTTGCGTCGCACCACTACTCCACCGCTCTCGAAACAATGAGCGTGGCTGGCGACTTGCTGTCCCTCGTGGAAATCACAATTTTACTCGGCGAAGTTGTCCAAGACGCAGGTCGGGCTGAAGATGCTATGGAACATTATCGAGAAGCACTCGTGATTGCCGAAGCCAATGATTTGCGGATGCAAATTGGTGAGCTTCTTTCCCGGCTTGGAGGCGTTGCGCCGGACAAACCACGGCGGATGGAATACCTGCAACGTGCATTGGCTGTCTTCAGAGAACTCGGTGCCAAATCTCGTATGAAAGAAGTTCAAGCGCAGGTTCACGCCGCTGTAATGGGTCGTTAAGCCCGCTAATGCTGAGGGCGGTCGTATTCGATCGAGGTTGTTCCATTGTAGTGGACGACCCAAATGCTGTCGATTCCTGCCAACGTGAGTGTCCCTACGTGAGTTCCAGCACCCGTGCCGGAAATCGAGACATTTGTATCAAGGTCGCCCGTGTCGTGAATTAATTCGATGTTGGTGTCGGTCAGGACGAGGGTGAACCTTGATTCATCCGCTTCTGTGGCTCGCCATTCAACTTTTTCGGCATAGTCGATGGAGCCAATCCGACTTGCTTCATCGGCTCGCTCAACAGCTGCTGCTAGGTCATCCATGTTTGCTTGGATCGCGTTCTCATTCCATCGCTCTCTGGTGGCGGTTTCGATATCCCATGCCCAGACACTGAACATCGTGAGCAGAAGAACACCGAGAAGGAAGGTGAAAATGTAGCCCAACTCTGTGGCTGCGGCGGATGTGTCACGTCGAAGTACTGACTGCTTCATGAAATCGCCTCCGTCATGTGAACATTGAGTGATGAGAGTTGCAGTGTGAACTGTATAGCTTCACCATTCGTGTGCCACACTGCCTCACTTGTCCCGTAAGATGGGTCTGGGACCCATCCCACATAATCAGTGAGCAGATCAATCCGTCCCGGATAGATGGTCCAATCTTCACTCGACTCAAGCCCATCAGCAGATGCTGTGGCGATTGCAGTGCCGTAGGGTTCTGACCAACCTCGTCTGATTTCATAGGCCGTCGTAGATGCCAGTGAAGATCGATCAACCAGTTCGATGTCCAGATGCATTGAGCCAGCACCTGTGGTGCTGTCAGCCGTCGGATGGAGCGCTGGTATGGTTGCGGCAAACCGTGGGCCAGGGCCGCCGCGGTCGCTCGGTGGTACGACGACGAAGGCCTCGAATTCTGGATGGTTGGTGAGCACGGCGCCTCCGGAGTAGGCAACTTCCATTCCGAGGATTGACGATGAGAATCCATAGGCCAATCGAGAGAGGTGGAAGCCCCAGACCGTTCCGATTGTTGCATGTGTCGAACGATCGTTTCCACCGATGAGCGTGATTTGCATGCTCGATGGGTGTGTCCCTGCTCTCCATGCGTTTTTCACATCAATTTCGCCCCGCCCACTCATGGTCGTCCAAGGGAGCGACATTGCGATCCAGCCACTTGCTTCGACGCCGATTGACAAGCATCGCTCCTCGCCATCATGTTGCAAGTGATGCAATCCATTCTCACCGCTGAGTCTGGTGACCCTGAGGGTGTCACCGTCGGTGACCACGAGGTTGGATGTTCCTTCGCTGAGATTTAACATGGTCATTCCGTCATCGTTGAATGTGGTGCCATTTGCTTGTGTAGCTCCTGTGAGGTTGTAATCGACCAGTTGCCCTGCTCGCATGAGTTGAACCGTTTGGGCATGGATTGAGGCATCGACGTGGAAGGTGTGGAGTTGGCCGGTTCGGGCGCCTGTATCGTCTGCTGCAAGGACATGCACTCCAGAGGTGTTCGCTCCTTCACCGCTTGGTGCAGCCCGCCAAGTGAGGAAGACATCGCCTTCAGCGTCCACGATTGGTGCACCGTTTGAACCAGCGGGTGGCCAATCGAACGTTGTGCGTTGCTGAGGTGCGACAGAAACGCCTCCACCTCGCCATGTGACCGTCACCGAAGCATCGCTCGGATTGGTGAACACCATTTCCCCGTCGAGTGATGGGGTGACGAATGCATGGCCCAAAAATTGACCATCGGTACTTGGGATTGGCGTGATGCCATTGTTCTCGGTTGTGGTGGTTTGGACCATGAGACGAGAAGCATCGCTTGATGATACATGGATGACGCCCGCAGCCTCACGAACGATCGTCTGAGTGAATGAAACTCCAACTTGGTTTTGCCCGCTTGGGAGGGCATAATATGTGGCGGTCGTGCTTTCATCAGTGATGCTGATTTGGTTTGCGTCGTCTCCAATGAGGTGCAGTTGGCTGGTGCCGGCAGGCAGAGGCACTGACCATGATCGACCGGTCCCATCAATGGGGCTTGCATCATTCGGACTGACAAGCGTGCTACCGCCAATCCCTCGCTCCACGAATACATTGAGCTCATGGCTCGATGCAAGCGTGAACAACTCCTGGCTCGAAGCGTTCATCTCATGCATGCCATCAACTCGAAGTTGGATTGTATCGGTGACTTCCCCGGTCTCGAGCACCTCGACATCGACAGGCCCCAGAGGTATGGCAAGCCCTGGTGCCACAGTGAACAGTACTTTGTCCGCCCAAGCAGGGATGGTGTAGTAGTAAGGATTGTTTGGTCCAAGGCGGAGGTCGTCGATGCAAAGAGCGGTGTTGGCAGTTTCAGGGTGGCGGACCTCGAGTTCATCATCGAAATCCAAAGCACCTCGCATTCTGAACGACATGTCTTCATGCCATGTAGCAGCGTACCACATGCCACTTTGCAGGTGCTGCCACTCAAGGCTTCCATCAACTGGGATGAGCTCGATGGATGTTGAGTCACCCGGCATACCTTTCTCGCTCAACGCAGAAGTTTGGTGGGCGAGCAATGACATCTGTGCCGACATGTCGTGTCGCTCGACGGAACCTTCCAGTTCCTCGATGACAGGAATCATCGACACCATCATGATGGCAATAATTGAGAGCACGCCTCCAAACATCAGCACCGTTGCGACTGCTGCAGATACTGCTTGCTCATCTCGCTGAAGCATTGACCTCATCGGCTTACCTCCACTCGTTGAACATCGACTTCGAGGAATAACGGGACGCCATGGGTGTCCACGGTGAATCCGTCAGCACCACTGGCACGTTCGAATGGGCCGTAGCCAACAAATGTGTCCAGAGTTCCAGATGCCCGGTTGAGATTGTATTCATCGAGCCAGTGGTCGTGGTATTGCGGTGTAATCAAGTCATTGAGTTCGTTAAGTACGGTGAATCTCAAGTTGTATGCTTCGCCCGTGAAGAGGGTCATTGGACCAAGAGAAATCATGTTCATGCCGATGCTATTTCCTGTCCCCAGCGAACCATTAATCGTTACATCGGAAAGCAACATTGAGAGCCTGTATTCGCCATCGACAAGTCGATCAAGCGATACGCTCGGATAGGATGTAACCGCCCATGGTTCATTCGGGAAGTGTTCGACCCTCGCATTGTTCATGAGTGCTAACTCGTGTTCACCTTGACCCAGTGAGGTGGTGATTTGGATGCCGGAGAGAGCGTAACTCAAGCTTTTGTGCAACGGCGTTGCATCTTCATCGTACACGGTAACAATCATCCAATGGTCCCTCGATGAATTATGTCGCACGATCACTTCTTCGTGGGATCCATCGAAACTTGAACTCTCAACGCCATAAGGCGTTTCGATGGTCAATGAACGGGCGGATTCGTTGACAGCTTTCACACTCACTGCGGTGAGATTTAGGTGCTCGATTGTAATCTGTTCGTTCGACACGACATCCGCTGAAATCGTCCAAGTTTCCACTTTGTCAATAGGACGGATGTACGTTGATTGAAGTGCTAATGTGTGACGGATACCGGTGCCCTCAGGGGCCGCTCCTGCAACATCGATCCGGTCTTGGAATCGCTCAGAGATGCCGACGGCACTGTTCCAGTTTGTGTTGTCTTCAAAATCCGTAAGGTATGGGTTGAGGAAAATCCACACTCCGCCCATAATCGTGATGACCATTGCCAACAACATGACGACACCCAAAACCTCGCTCACCGCTCGGTCGTCCCTGCGCATGGCGGGACGGGAAACGAAGCAGGCTTCGGTGTTCACACGCAAGACAAGGCTCGGTACCATTTAGCCCTTCACCTTCACCGGCACCTTTTGATGCACGAATGTGAAGGTTAAGCCTCGAGTGAGTCGGTTTCGGAAGTTTCCTTTTCATCAGCGGTTTTCCCGACATAATGGGTGTATTCTGGCCCATCTTGAAGGGAGATTTTGATGTCACCTGAAAAGACTTCATCGATGTGGTAGAGCACTGTTGATTCAGCAAGGTGGGGCCGGTTGTTTTTTTCAGACAAATGTGTGAGGCTGATGCTTCTTGTCTCTGCTGTACAAACCTGCGCCAAAAATTGCCCTGTTTGGTCGTTCGAAAGGTGGCCACCACGTCCACTGATTCGGTCCTTGAGGGAGTATGGATAGGGGCCGTTCATCAATCGATCGTGGTCGTAGTTCGCTTCGATAGCGATGTATTCGCATCCGCGAACATGTGTCACCAATTCGTCCGTCCATGAGCCTAAATCAGTGATAATGGCGGCCCGCTCTCCACCATGGCTGGCAACAAAGGCAACATTGTCTGAACCGGCATGTGGTACCGGCACTGGTAAGACGGCTAAATCATCGCCGACACGGACCATATCTAAGGCCTCGAAGTAGGATGTCAATTTGGGGTCGAGTCCAAGTTCTTGCGCAGTTCGTTCGTTTGCTAAGATTTGCAAACCCCACCGCTTTTGCGCAATTGCTGCTCCACCGCCATGGTCGCCATGGTGATGGCTGATGAAGATGCAATCAATTTCCGTTGGTTCAATGCCGAGTCGATTTAGCCTCTTTTGCAGTTGTGCGCCGCTGAAACCCTGGTCGATGAGCACCTTTGCACCTTTGGTTTCCAACAACGTCGCGTTGCCGCGACTGCCGGTGCCAAGGTGAGTGATGCTCATTGTCATGGTGTCCGAACGATGCCCAACGCGGTAGGACTTTGAACAAAGCGATTCAAATTCTTCAGAAAGTCTCTTTTTGAGCCGGAATAGACTTCGTCAAACACCCACGAAGACCTTCGGCCGAAGACTTATTGCGCACTTGTAAAATGCAAATGTCCGAACATCGTTCCATTATCCTCATAAGTGTCGATTTAGGGTTGGAGGTTAGCGAAGCCTATGGCTTGCTCTCTGGTGATACCATGCGACGAAGCCTAACCACCCTTCTCACAACGCTTGCAGTTATTGCAAGCCTCCTCTTTATGTCGCAATTTCCTGCGATTTCATCGGTTTCGAGCGTAGATCCTCGAATCACGGAGGGCGAAAAACCTCCGTCCACCGATACGGACGGTGACAAAATCCCAGACGTTCACGAAAATCTATTCGAATCATGGATGAATTGGACTGCGATTGATGGTCGCGAGATCTACATGCCCGGAATGGACAAAACAGATGCTTCGGACGCATTTGTGGACAACGACCGAGATGGTCTCAACGCCACCGAAGAATATTGCTGGCCATACCCTGCGAATTGCACGGCGTCTGGTTTTCCACGCGGATTGACTGGTTCAGTCGATGGTTCAGGCGAACGAACCTACCTTGATCCACGAATGTCGGACACTGATGGCGATGGTATGCCAGATGGTTACGAGGTGTACATGTGCCATCGAACTGGTGGTTTTGATATCTTCACACTCCGATACGTCTGCCCTGCATTCGACCCGCTGAATGCGAGTGACATGACTGATGATCCTGACGATGATGGATTTGATGTCAATCGAGACGGCGTGCTTTCCGTCACCGAACGGTTCACTTCACCTGAGGAATACATTCAGGGTGCGCCTCTCAACCACACCACCGAATTGGATGGACTTTGGTGCTCTGCCTCATTGCCAGAGGGCTCAGTGCTCGTTAATTGGCCGTTCATACCGACGGGTGCGAACGCAACCTTCCAAAATATTCTCTCAGCGTGCACTACTAACGCAACCAATGTGGTCGATGAAGATCTTTGGCTCGGAACCGACCCCCTGTTGGATGATTCAGATCGCTACCACTGGGATGGCTTCTCCATCCGGCGATTGTTCCCTTCATTCGGTGACGGGATTCCTGACGGTTGGGAAGTTCACTTTGGGCTTGACCCATTGAACCGCACAAACGCCCTTGTCGACCACGATAACGATGGCTGGGATGCGAACCGAGACGGTGGAGTCTCACCGGATGTAAGCCGTACACTGACAGCGATTAAGCTCGGTGAGGCTCTCTCAACGCTCGAAGAATACATGGTTCACGAAGACGATGGAAATTCAGTTATTGCTGGTTTGAAAACCGTATCCTACGGGGATGAGGAAGGAACGGCCGGTATGATTCCGCTCACATTCACCGCAGCTCCAGACGAACTGAGTGTTCTGCACTACGACATCCGTGACATAGAAACAGACGGTTCCAATGTCTATGTTTCAACTCGGTATGGGCTGACATTCGCAGACTTCGCAGCTCAAACAAGCGTCGATCAATGGATGCCACAAGGTGTGGAAATCAATGATGCCTCCTTGCTCAAGAGCGGTGATGACGCCTATGCTCTCGCCGTTGCTACAAGCATTGGCATGGCTGTCGCACCACTGCAGGCTGACGGTTCCTTCGCAGAACTGAGCACATGGGCATGGTCCATGGGCGATGAACTCAACGCCCTCGCAGAACTTGACATCGAAGGCCAAAACCAACAATTGCTCGCACTTGGTGATTCGGGTGCCGGAGCGGTCATCGAAATCAACTCCGCTGGAGCCATTGTCCAAAGTTATGCACTTTCGACTTCGTTGACCACTGCACTGAGCGAATCCAATGCGAGCGTGACATCGATTGCTCATGGGGCGGCCGGTGGGGGCGCAAAGATGCTCTATGTCGGAACCGATCGTGGCCTTGTGATGGCTGAGACTGCCACCGTTCGGGACGAATTCACGCCAACATGGCGATTCCATTACACCACGGAATCGACACCAATCCCAACCAGTATCGATGAATTACGTTCTCTTTCCCTCGGCATGGTGGCCAATCCAGCAGAAGTTCGCACTCTTGTTCTTGACGGACCAAATGCAAACAATGCACAGGTGCTGTGGTTCGGAACCCCATCGGGATTGCATCGAATGAGCCTGCTCGATTCAAGCATCACACACAGCGGTCTTTTGGAACATCCTGGCATCGAGGGGCAATACCTCCGTGACCTCAACAACATCCATTCGATTTACCCGACCGGTGACGAACTGTTGATTGGTTCCGAGCGTGGCCTTTGGGCTATTTCTGGTGATTACACGGCCGTGTATGGATTGCAGGACCAAGAGCCTGTTTACGGAGAACTGAGCACACTCAACTGGGTCAGCATCGATGGAAACATTACGATTCTGGCAGGTTCAGCTCCCGGTCAATACGCCAATCTTGAACTGATGAACCCCGGGGCAAACGACTCTGATAACGACGGAATGCCCGACGGATGGGAGGTCGCTAACGGGCTTGACCCAACCGATCCATATGATGCACTGCTCGATATGGACGGTGATGGGCTCGACCTTGACCAAGCCGCCGATGGGTTCTTGGAACGCCTCTGGACAAACCTCGACGAATTCCGATATGTGGAAACGACACCACTCGGTTACAATTCGACAAATCCTCGAGAAGGCGATACCGATGGCGATGGCCTTGGCGATGGCGAAGAATATTTCGGATTCTTCTATGAAACGAGCAATTTGTGGTGTCACTACACCGTACAACTGGAATACATCTGTGATGATGCTGCTGGTCTTGCAGCGAACACAACTTACCTCGGATTATCATCGACTGACATTGGCACCGATCCTACGAATTTCGATTCGGATGGCGATGGGATGCCTGATGGCTGGGAAATAACCCACCGCCGGTGGGTTGGTTCGAGTTTCACTGGCGGCAACAATTGGTCGCTTGACCCGAACCGTGCCGATGATGCAAACTGGGACGCTGACCAAGATGGTCTTGCCAACCTCTGCGAATACCAATGGTCGCTGGTCAAAGGAGCGGCCATGGAAGGTTTGCTCCTTGAGAGCCACGGTGAGTCGGCAGAATCCGCCGCTACCTGGTCCACAGCAGATCCAAACAACGTCGACTCCGATGGTGATTCATTACCTGATGGTTGGGAATCGAATGGCGCTTGTGAATGGGATCCTTCACGCGTTGGCGTAAATCCTCTCAACGGTTCTGACCTCTTTGAAAATCCCGATGGTGATGGATATGATATCAATCACGATGGAGTTTTGGATTCAAACGAGGCTTTTGTGAACTGGTTGGAATTCCATGTCCGCTCTGACCTCTTCGCCACCAACACCACGATGTCGGGCGTGCCCCTGCCAGATGGATTCTCCACAGACCTCTTTGCCAACGTAGCTGATTATGGCATGCCAGAGGCAACATTTGGCGAGCGTGCCTCGGGTGCTGTGACGGCGACTCAACCAGTCACCAGCACCGGTGCGGCAAATCCATTCGATGCAGACACAGACAATGATGGCATGCCCGATGGTTGGGAAATTTGGTTCGCTCGATGGGCCATTCTCGATGACGCATGGACGCTTAATCCACTTGATGCCTCTGACCGTTGGCAGGACGCTGACGACGATGGTATGGCCAACTGGGAAGAATACAATGCAATTGCCCCGGAATACAGCGAAACGGATGCAAACCGGTCGTCACCCCAATGGTTTGTTACAACTGTTGGCCAGGCGTTTGCTCTACAACAATGGCCTAGCATTTCAACGACTGCTTCGTTTGGTTCCTTCTTGACGCAAGATCAAATCAACATCAGCGGTTGGACTTCTGACCCAAACAACGTCGATACCGATGGTGACGGCATGCTTGACGGCATCGAACACCTGTTCACCGCATGGAACCTGTCTGCTGAAACATGGACGCTGAATCCACTTGTTGCAGGCGACGGCGATTTCGATGGCGATGAAGACGGTCTGATCGATGCACAAGAATTTGCGCTCGCCTCCTCGAATCCTGAAAATGGAATCGACCATCCAAGCGATGCCCCACTGCTCCACATCGATGGGGATGCACAACAAGCGACAGAGAAAGCTCAGCGTGTGTTCAACATTCTCATCACAAAAGAGACCCGTGGAAAGCGGTTGCTGACCGACTTCAATGGATGGCAGCAAGGCGAACCGCCAAACGCAATCATTTCGATTCTTTTGGGAATGACCGATCCAACCAATCCTGATACGGATGGCGATGGAATGTATGACGGGTTTGAGTATTGGTTCACAGCGTGGAACTTGGACCAGAACCGTTGGAGTATGAACCCGCTCATCGATAATGATGTCAACCTCGACACGGATGAGGACAGTTTCGATTGCAACGGCGATGGAATCATCAGCCAGAATGAAACCTTCAGCAATCTCCGGGAATGGGAATCTCGCACATGGGGTAAATACCTCGAACGTTCTTCTGTACCTGCTGCCCTTGGTATCATCGACTTCGGTGAAGATGCAATGAATGCATACATGGAAGAAACTGGTATGAGCCTTGTTCAAGCCAAAGATGCGATTTACGATGATTTCGTGGAAAAATCACAAGACAGTGCCGATCGAATGGAAAAAATCAACGAATTCAACTTCGACAATTTCAACCGAACACTGATTGGTGTTGCTGATCCAACAAGCGATGACTCCGATGGCGATGGAATCACTGATGGTTGGGAATACTGCTATGCGCTCTACGGGATGGAAGATGCAACCACCATTAACCACTGGGCATCCAATCCAATCAATCCATGGGACGTCGATTATGACGGGGACCAAGACGGTTGGTATGGTAGGACTGCGTTTGATATTCCTGCGGACCAAGGCACATGGAGCGGGCGTGTGTTCACACCTTCGAGTGATGTTATTCAGCCAGGTCTTGGCGACCTTCCTTTCACCAATTGGATGGAATGGGACAACCAAACTCGACCGGATTTGAATGATTCTGACGGCGACAGTGTTTCCTACACTACGACCGTGGTGAACGGAGCAGTCACTGCCCATGACCGAGACTTCAATCTCTCTGACGGCCGTGAAGTGTTCAAGTACGGTATCAACCCGAGTGACAACGACACCGATGGTGATATGATCCCAGATTGGTATGAATATGCCAAGGCATGGAATGAATCGAATGATAACTTCAGTTCATATTTGAAAATCCGAGTCGTTTGGATTGACGCCGCCAACGGTGGAGCGTGTGATACGGATACGAATTCCTGTTTGCCATTGTCGCAACAAGGGGCAGGTGGGGCTCTGAGCAGACCAGATTTGACCTTCACATGGTTCACACTCGATCCCGCAAATCCCCTCGATGCCAACCTTGATCCAGACCAAGACGGAAATTGGGACTGCACCGGTGCAGGTTGTGTCTACGAGCCGTACACGAACTTCCAAGAATTCTATGCAATCACAAATTCAGATTATGCTTCTCCGAATGCAGTCCGCTTGAGCGGTTTGATTTACGATGGTGAAATTGTCCTCGAGTGGTGGCAATTTAGAGCTGCTATGCTTGGTTTGGATGAAAACGGTGCAAGCACAGAAAATTACCTCAAAATGGATCAATCCTTCTCAAACGACATCCGATTTGCCTACATCGTCGATGACAAGGATACAAATTTCCTCGTTCTCGATTCCGGTGACGATGAAGTCCATCTTGCTGGAAACTGGACCGATGCGTGGGAGATTTACTACCAAGCATCTCCATATTCATCACCAGTGCGTTCAGTTGGTGAGCATGAATTCGGTTGGTATTTGCTCGACTTTGATGACGATCACATCGCTGAAGGTACCGATCCTACAAACTGGGATACGGATGGCGACTGGATGGTGGACTGGTTTGAAGTTCACGATGATGAAGAAGATGGTGTTCGTGGTGACTCTTCGCCAATCCGATACGATTCACGCCAGACTGGTTCGTGAAATCGTTCTGACACGACGGCGTACCCTCTAAAGCCTCAAGCCCCTGTGCTCAAGCATGAACCGCGTAATGCATGACAATATTCCAGCCGGCCGCGGCGTGATGTTCTTGCTCTTCATCATCATGGTGCTGTCGCCAATGTCGCCATTTGCCGATGTGTTGGTACAACCATCGGATGCGTCGGGTGTCGCTCGTCACGTCTATGAGTTCGCAGACGGTTCAACAGAGTACGTGGCCCTCTACCAAGGCGGCAATGCAGACGCCGGTGCAGAAGTTGCCATACCCCGTGGCGCTAAAATCACAGACGTGACCATGACACTTTCTGGCGCCTCCGCCACGGGTTGGTCTCAGATCGTCGACGACGACCGTTCCGATTGGATGCAAGGGCTTCCTTCTGCTGCTGATGCTCGTTCTGGTGATTTGAGTCTTGCATTTGCCAACACAACTGACTCCTTCTTCCCCCATGGTTATGAGGAATTCACAGATGGGAACTCCGATGCTTGGCTGGACAATGGCTCGTATGCCTTGCGCCAACCTCACACTTCCAACGCAACGGAAAACAGATTTTCTCAACAGGTTCTCAAAACAAGCAGTAGCCTAACCAAGCAATCTCAAGGTGCCGTTCTCAAGCATCACGATTGGGTGTTTATGTCCAAGTGGAGCGGCTCGACCTTCCATAACATCGTCGACCGCCTTTATCCAAATAATTTGTCTCGTGAATCAACCATTACCCTTGATGAAGCCGATTGCAGCATCGATTTCCTCCACCCGAGCAGCTATTATGGCTCATATGGATTCCGAGACTGGACCATCACCGATGATGAGCGTATGTTCGGCATCCTCTCAGGGTACCGTTATCATTACAGCGCAACTGCACCATCCCAATACCATCGTGTTGTTGAAATGGATATCTCCCGAGATGACACTTGGACGTGCATCGACACCTACGATGTTTCACCACAATACTCTGATTACACCGGCATTGCATATGACCGGGACACCGAAGACATCTGGATTGTTCACAACAGTCAACGTCGTATTGTTCCCTACACATTCTCCAGTGCAGGTGACGGGCAATACCAACGTGGTACGAATATGTACTCCTATTCATCTTCTTCTGGAACATCATTCGAGTGTGGGAAAACAGGTCAGCAAGTTCGTGGTTTGGAAGTTAATTCAACCACCTTCTTCATGCGCTGCCAAAAAGGTTCCACGAGCCAAGATAAGGACCAGCTTGAAGCGTGGTCGATTTCAGGATCTTCATCCTCGCTTGTTCCACAAATCGGTACTCGTCTCCTCTCCGCTCTCGGCTATGGCCTCCAATTCGACGGGAACAGATTCGTGACAATTGACTGTGGCTACTCAACATGGTCCTCTTCCACTCTTTACTACCGTGAATACGGTACTGGTTGGCAATACAAAACCACACCTGCGCCGGGTACCACGACATGGTATGGGCCCGTTACGACATCCGGCGATGACATTGTCGCTGCAAACATGCAGACCTACTGGTCGGCAGCATCGACCGGTGACCGTGTTGATTACTGGATTTCTGCTGATAACGGAACGCATTGGGAATCGGTCACCTCGAATGAGACGATTCACTTTGCATACCCCGGGACAGAACTCGTTTGGAAGGCGCAGTTGATCGGTTCGACGGCAGTCTCTTGGTGGGTCGATGTTGAGATGTCAACATCCTATGTTTCAAGTGGCTCATGGACCTCTGATCCGTTCACAGCCGGGACAAAGGTTGGCAAGGTTCGACCCCAATGGATTTCGACAACTCCAGCAGGTACCACACTTCAGGTTCAAGTTTCCAATGATAACGGGAGCACATGGTTGCCAGCCACGAACGGACAAGAAGTAAGTTTCACGGCGGATGAAGCAGGTTCAACGGTTCGGTACGCCGTCAGCATGTCGACCTCTGACCCCAGCCTGACTCCGACGATGGACAGCATGCTCCTCGAATACGAGGAAGGCTACCCGGACCGACCACGGATCGACATCGGGAACGACCAAGTTTGGGAATGGGAATCACTTCTTTTCCTGAACGAATCTGCTGTCGAGGCGAGTGACGAGTCTGTCGTGGGTGTCGATGTGAAGTTCGCACCTATGCTCATTGATGCGTTTAATGACGCTGTCCCAGAAAACGGTGACGGCGACATCCTTGTCCCGATTGCCATCAAGGCTGCAAGTTCCGGCCGAGTTAAGATCTCAAACATCGATGTTGCGTACAAGATGCAAACCCGCGCTGTCGACGCATCACTCGAAGGTGGCCTCATCGCTCCCGATGGTGCCTACAGGAACCTTGTGACCCGCGTTGCACCAGGAGACGATGTTGACTATGTGACCGATGCACTTGTTGCTCTCGGCAATTCATACGGTGAAAATCCAGCGTTTAGCTGGGAACGTGGTGATGTTTGCACTGTTGTCAGCGATGGTGAAGGCGTTGTTATGTTCGATGCGGCCAATTGCACCTCAACGACCGATGCGTTGGGCGTTGTTTCTATTCGCATGCCGCTCAGAGTCGATTGGGCTTGGGACGACGAATCTGGAACCGAGGCGCTCATCTCGGTAGAGGATGATCTCGGTCTTTCTGTCTCGGCATGGGAGACAAGTTCGCTTGATTTGGTTGTGGAAAATGATATCCAACTCGATGGCCTTCGCGTCTATGAAGAGACTGGGAGGGAACTCTACAATCAGGATTGGGTACGTGGCGGGTTCAACCTCACATTCACTGGTGGGATTCATTTCCAAGATTCCCAACTTTCACCGCTTGCTGGTCAATTCAACATGACCATTATCGGACAAAACGTCACCTATGACGGAGACCCAATCGGCGAACCTGTCGTGCTGGCAGTCGAGCAGAATCCGGCGTTTGGTGAGTACAACATGACCTTCACTGCACCGCTTGAGTCTTCACCTGGTGGAATGATTTTCTATGTGATTCCAAGCGACCTTCCAAACGGTTCCACCTATACCAATCCGGGTTACAATACCCTGCGTTTGATTCTTGATGGGAATTCACCGCTCGTTCTGTCCTCAACCCCCGGTGACGGTGAAGAGCGCCACGCGGGCCCACCCGCTCCTGGCGGACAATCTCTCAGTGTTGCCATCCAGGATTCAGTCGATCCACCAAATCAAATTTCATTGCACTACTGGATTGGATGCAAAGCAAGTTCCGCTATAGGCTGCAGCGATTACAACTTTGATGGCCTGCCGAATGAAGACGAATATGAGATAAAAACACTCTCTTCTCCAGAAATACAACCCGGCGGCCTGAATATTTTCCAGGGATTGATTGACGATTCAATGCTTGGCCACGGCCAACAAGTCTCCTACTATGTGACCGGAAAGGATGCACAAAACAATGCTGTGGCGATGGGGAAGGGCCCAGTGTGCCCAGACTCGACCATTCCATGTGGCTATGCTCCTGGTGAAACCGTTCCAGATTGGGACAACGACCTGGGCACTTACAAAATCCGTGTTGAATTTGAACCGCAATTGGATTTGGATAATTCGACCATTCTTGGTCACGATGACAAATCACCGCTGCATCCTGGTATTCCGTACTCAGCTCAAATTGTTCTTTCAGACCGGAATGGATGGCAAGATATCCAGTATGTTCAGTTAGCGCTTGGTGGCGATTACGATGACGATGATACTTCGATCTTTATCTCACTCATGGCTGACCAAAACGGAATGCCAACCGCCGTGATGGAGGCCGGATCTGGCAGCATCGCTGTTTCGAACCTCTACTCCTCTGTATCGATTGATGAGGCGAACAACAGCATCATCAAAATCCTTGCGAGGTTCCAATTGACTTGGACCTTCCCTGAAGTGTTTGACACCAATGGGGAGTCAAGAATCATTCCGAAGATTTTGGTAACCGATTTGCCGTGCAATGTGGGCGAAGAAACGCCATGTTTCGAAGCAAAGGCTGGCCTTGGGAATGACGCATGGAGTTTGGACAATGACTTCCGATTCGATACAATGGATGGACACATTCGTGCCGTAGAATTGAGGGATGGAACCAACCATTACAACAATGAATTCAGCGAGACGCTCATCGGTGCAGGACAAGCCTTGAGGGTGAACGGTCGCGTTCTGTTTTCCGAAGATGACACGCCTGCTCCTGCTGGTGCGTTTGACGTCGTGTTTGGTGATTATGACTACACATGGCGAACATCGACACGAGATGCTGGTGAATTTAGCCTTGATTTGTTGATTCCATCGGTTCGGTCTGGGCACTTAGACCTTCGATTGGGTCTGGATGACTTGCCGGGAATTGCCATGGATGAAACATCCATTATTCCTCGCGTTCGACTTGCAGTCGACAGTTCACGCCCAACCATCTCAGCCATTGCACTCAACGAAGTCTCCTCCGATTCCCCTCTCTCAATTGGTGACGCTGGCGACTTGCTCGTGATGCTTGAGACCCTGGATGATTATGGATTCGATCTTGATGAACCGGCGGTTCTCCATTACAGAGTTCGTGCAGGAGAGGCAGAAATCTCTCGAGGCAGCCTCCCACTTCCCGACACAACACCATTTGGTGAGCAATTCTTCTGGACCGGCCACCTCGACCTAACAGACGCCGGGGCAACAGTTCTGCTTCCATCCTACGTGGTTGATGTCTGGGTCTCAGGCTCAGACGCTGCAGGCAATCCTTTCGATACGCTCGACAACTCACTTTCGACACCAATCGCATCGTGGCCTCTGGCACTGCTTGGCCCATCACTCGATTTGAGTCATGACGACACGGTCCTCTCATGGAACAATCCTTCGCCAGTTGAAGGAGAAGCTGTCTATCTGGAAGTTCAGGTTTTGAATCAAGGTGGCAAGGGTGACGTCGCCTACGTGCTCCAGCGGGCCGTAGAGGGCGGGTTCTGGGCAGAAGTCGTACGCGTCGATCTCGTCGCCACTGCAGGTGGTTTGACAGAAGCACAGATGGCCACCGTCGCAGATGTCGGCGAGGGTGAAAGCGTCGAATATCGTTTGTTGGTTTTGGTTGATGAAGTCGAAATGGACCGTCGTACTGTTGACCCCCTGATTGTCAAGGGCGAAACGGTTCGTGATGGTGACGCACTCGCACAACAAGCCTCGGAAAGTACCTTCGCTATTGTGCTCTACATTGTCGCTTTGGTATCACTTTCCTTGGCCATGTGGATGTTGGTTCTCAACCGCAGAATCCGTACAGAAGGTCTTGAGGGTGGCCTCACCGATGAAACCCAATCTGTAGTGGAAGATATGAACACTGCAAAGGTCCTTCCAGAATTCGCAGATGCGACACATGCACCACCAACACAGGCTCAACCTGCTGCTCCACTTGCTCCCGTCGCTCCAGCGCCAGCACAGCCTCTTGCTCCAGGGCAACGACCCCCACCTCCACTCCCACCAACAGGCCTTCCTGAAGGTTGGACTCAAGACCAGTGGAATCACTTTGGTTGGCAGTACGTCGAATCAATGAAGAAGTGAGGCTTAGCAATGAGCGACACACCCGACGCTGCCGTCGAAGGCATGGTGACGATGCAAGAGCGCGTGGTCAACCTGATTAACCAACTCAACATGCCTTTGATAGAAGTCAGTCTCGTTGTTGGCCGTCACATCGCAGGTCTTTCCCGTTCGCTTGATGCTCACATCGAAGCAAGTGGGCAGTCTTTCAGTGAGCGAATCACAGCTCCTTGGCCAATCGAAGAAGGCAGCCAAGGTGATGTCAGCGCGACGTTCGACCTCGAAAAGGTGTTCAAAATCATTGATGAAGATCGAATGGACATCCTTTCGACGCTAATACGTGTAACCCTTGTGGAAATTGAGGCCACACTTGCCGAAGGATTGCTTGCATTGCGGCCTTGGGAAGCATTGTCACGTGCTCAATTGTCTCGGGCGCAAGGGCCAGGGCAGTTGTTCTCGCCACTTGAGATTCCAGAAGACTGGTAATACATGGGTTTGAAAGCAGTTGGCATGAGGGGTTATCATGACGAAAGGGCCTATTGGAATCATCCTCATGCTCCTTGTGTTCCTCGCTCCGCTGTCTGGCTGTGTTGGAACGTCAAACCTCACCAACGATTTGTTCGAAAACCACGGGGTACCCGGCGGACTTACCTTGGCGTGCTTAGATGACAGTTCCTACACCCGCCTGGTCATTGAAATCGACTACGAGGAAGGCTTCAAGCCGGAAGAATCCAGTACCGACATGCTTGCCGAGCGGCTTGAATCAGTGTGCGATAAGCCCAACGGAGTGGACATAAAATTCACCGCTACAACATTCAATCATGAAGGCTCATGGAGCGCAGATGATGTTCGTGACAAGGGCTGGGATGCAAAGGCAGACGAACCGAGAGAAGGCTCAGTCCTCACGTGGCAGATCATTTTCCCTTCTGGGACTTACGAAGATGACAGTGTTCTCGGTGTTGCAGTTGACGCTTCCACCATTGCTATCTTCGGAGAGTCCGTCGATGATGCTGCAGGCTGGTTCAATCGACCATCTGCCGAAGAAGTCGAAAACAGCGTGATTGTTCATGAAGTCGGTCATTTGCTGGGCTTGGTGAACCTCGTTTACACCTCGCCAGCAGACCATGAAGACAGCGAGAACAAGGGTCATTCCAACAATGAAGACTCTGTGATGTATTGGGCCATCAACTCTCGATCCGTTGGTTCGTTCTTTTCAGGCGACTTGCCGACCGAATTCGACCAAGACGATCTCGATGATTTGAATGGGTTGGCAGACGGCTCAATTTCATCAGAGAATCAATTGTGGCGTCCCTAAGCATCGATCGTTGCGCCGACCATTGTTGCGTCCCTCCACGCATCGTAAATCGAGTACAGGTAGAGGCCAACCCAAAGCACGAGTGTTAGGGCCAATGGAATTTGTAGTAGGAACCAATCAAAGCCCCGTCGGTGTTTACGGTTGAAATGTTGCCCAAGGAAGAGGAACGGAATCGAAGCAAGCAGCGCAGTGATTATCGGACGGAGTGTCCCCCACGCGCCAACACCAAACGTGATTTGTCGCCAGACTTCACGAACGAATCGAACTTCCCGCCGATCGGTGATGTCCCTTTTGTCTTCTGCGGGGAATTGAACAACCATTTCTTCCATTCATTCACCCCTGCGCCGTGGCTGTTGGTGTGGTGTCGGCCTTGTCAAGATGACGCTTCTTTGATGGGCATTGGAATGAAAAACCTCCACCATTAGGGTTGGCCGTGGTCCGTGTACTTCTGACAGGATTCGAACCGTTTGGTGGCTCGGAGGTCAATATCTCGATGGATATTGTCAACGCGTTGACCGATACACTGGTCGTCGAAGATCCATGGTCGGCGTTGAGGGCTTTGTCTAAGCCGATGAATGTGGAACTTGAACGGTTGGTCCTTTCTGTTGACAAGGCAGGAAGCATGACGGTGGCCAATCGCATTGCCTCAGGTGAGTCTTGGGATGCTGTTCTTCACCTCGGCGTTTGCGGTACCTGCACCGTTCCTCGGCTTGAGACATTAGCAGCAGACCGACTCGCAATGAGGATTCCAGATAATGCGGGTCGACAGGTAGCATCGGCCCCACTTTCTGGTCAAGGCGATCGTCCATCAACAGTTCCTGTGAAGCACTGGTTCCAATCTTGGCAGACCGACGCGGAAACCTCGACGGACGCTGGGGCATATTTGTGCAACGAAACATTGTACAGAAGCTTAGAGGCAAACACGGACGAATCAATCCCAATCCTCTTTCTTCACCTGCCACCAGCATCCGTGTATCCGCTTGGAGCATCGCTTGAACTTGTCATCCAAGTCATTGCACGGATGCTCCACAAACCAGTGCTGAGGGTGGTTGGCTCGCTGCTCCTTGATGAACGCAAGTTTCTGGTGGCTCGTCGGGCTTCGCACGAACGTCATGCGGGTACATGGGAGTTCCCGGGCGGTAAACTCGAATGTAACGAGACGTTTCAACAAGCGATTGTTCGGGAAATCGAAGAAGAGTTTGGTTGGCTTGTCAGTGCCCAATCATCGATTGGCACATGGCACCATGAATTGCCGGAAGTCACCATCGAATTGGATGTCTTGATGTGTGAATTCGTTGGCGTGATACCGTCGTTCATCCTCAGTCCGCGTTGGACTTCCCATGATTCTGTAGAATGGCACACCTACGAAAGCAGCAAAGCGCTCGATTTTACAGGTTCAGATCGCCAAGTTGTTGAACGCTTGAAGGAACTGGATTTAATTGATTAAACCCAGGTGCTCGCTTCACCGTCTTCTGCCATTGACCGTTCATCATCGAGCGTTCGAGGTACACTGTCTCGACCTTTATGCCATGTTGCTGCGTGCAGCCAATCCATCAAATTGGGCGATGTGAGTGTTACTTGGATCACTCCACCAAGTGGTGCTTCACCCGGAAGGGGAAACGCAACTTTCGACGAGAGTGCTGCTTGCCGAGCTATTTGGAAAACCGTTGTGTCTCCGTTGAGATGACGGCCCATTGCATCCAAGGATGTATCGAGGATTCGTTGTGTGTGAAGCATGGAAAGGAAATGGCCGAGGGACACATGCTCCGCTTCCCATACATGGTTGCTCGCAGCACCGAATTGAGGCTCCAACACTTCGGTAGGAAGTGGGAACTCAGGGAATAAGGCATGGACAGCATCTGCCACTTTGTTTGGCTCATCGGCGCCCTCGAGCACCGTTTGAATATGGACTGCTATGCCTTCGTTGACACCGTTAAGCTTGACGAGTGGTTGGTCCATGTTGAATGGCGAAAGGTTCGTTGCACATGAACATGCCTTTCGCGGTTGTGTGAAGCGAAGAGGTGAATATCTCGGGGCGAAACCCAGCATCATGGGGGCGGCGTTCAATCCAATGATTGCCACCGTTATTCCTGTGCTGAATGAAGGGGCTCACATTGGAGCCTGTCTGGATTCACTGATTCAACAAACATACCCCGCTTCACAGCATTCAATCATGGTTTTAGACGGTGGATCAACAGATGAAACTGCCAAGGAAGTCGAAGCAGCAATCCTTCGCTCCACCCGAACAGACGGGCCGAAGATTGAGTTCCATTCAAATCCAGGCCGGTTTGTGGCCGAAGGGCGGAATTTAGCCCTAAAAATGATTCCAGACTCTGTGACACACATGCTCGAACTCATCGGCCACAGCACTGTAAAACCAGACCACATCACTGCTCTGGTGGAGGAATGGAACCGGATTTCTGAGATTGAATCTCGACCGCTGGCAGCACTTGGTTGCCGTGTGACATCGAGAGAGGGTCAGTTAGGGGTCGTGGAGTCTTGGGTCGAAGCAACACTTGCCTCGCCTCTGGGGAGTGGTGGTGGCCAATTTGACGCGTTCGCCAAAGCCACACCCTGCAAAATACCTGCCTTTGTCCTTCATGCAAGGGATGCCCTGGTCGCAGTTGGTGGCTGGGATGAATCGTTCATTTCAAGCCAGGATAGCGATGTATCCATGCGACTTGCTGCCGAAGGTTATGCCTTATGGCGAACACCTCGGGCGACGGTCCATATGACGAAACGAACAGGGTTGGGGCGCTGGTGGAAAATGGGTCACCGGTATGGTTTTTGGCGAACCAAAACAGTGCTGCGCCATCCAAAGCGCATGAGTCTTCGTGAATACCTGCCTTGGTTCGGCCTCCTGCTCACCACCGCACTCTTTGCTTTGGAATCGCCATGGTGGGTTGTTCCAGTCGGGGCATACGGTTGTGTCTTGGTCGCCGAAGCAGTTCGGATGGTCCTTCGGTTCAAGAGACCGTCATTGCTTGTTGGTGTCCCGTTGTGCCTTTTCATGCTCCATACGAGTTTTTCGATTGGTTTGGTCGACGGTTTTCTCCGACGTGGCAGGGCCGCAACAGACCGCTAAAGCACCGACGCATGCGTAGGCAAGATACTTGAGGCGATGTACGGAGCACGGGACGGGGAGCACAATGGCAGGTGAACGCAGTGCAACCTCCAAGGGAATTGCGGTATTACCGCTTCTTGTCATGGCCATGATTCATGTCACCGTGACACCGTTGCGCGAGATGTTCAAAGTCGAGCCCTTTCTAATGTACTTCTTCTATGCCGGCGCATTGGGCGTTGGTGTCATTTTGTGGCGTCGCTCAACACAAGTAAA
The DNA here is from genome assembly GCA_009887095.1 of Candidatus Poseidoniales archaeon. Classification (GTDB taxonomy): domain Archaea; phylum Thermoplasmatota; class Poseidoniia; order Poseidoniales; family Poseidoniaceae; genus MGIIa-L1. Next base: position 31,259 of record QXYC01000015.1, on the reverse strand, counting down.
AGATCACGAATACCATCGTTCGAAGGTCATGAAGGACATGAAGAAAGTCTACCAAGCTGAAGAACAAGGTGTTTGGCAAAGCAATGCCATACTTGGATCAGAACTCTCTGCTGAAGCACAACTCAAACTCAAGGGTCAAGTCGGCACGATTGATTCCGAGGCTCCAGAAATGAACCTTGGAGAGGACGACCGTGTCGATGTCACCATGCTCATGGACGCCTCTCATATTCAGAAAGCCAACCGTCGTATGAGTGGTGATGGGTCATTTGATGAGCAAGCCGTTGATTCAACGATTGGTGCTGTTCGTAAGAACTCTCCAATGGACTCGCTGTTGGATTCACTCGGCGGACTCTTTGGACGAGGCGATGCTGGTGAGCAACGCCGGCTAAGAAAACAAGCACGCCTAGAGGCTGCCTCCCAAGCCGCTCCCGTCACAGCCCAACGCCCTGTGGCGCCCATTCGTAATCAAGCCCAATCAAGGGATGATGTAAGCCTGCAGGTGACCTCGATGAGCGACGGAGGTGGCATTGATGCCACAGTGAATGCAACAGGTGAAGTCGTGTCGTCAACTGGTATGACGCCGGAAGCGGCAAAAGTTTACGCATGGGACCAACCAACGCCTACCTCGGCAGCTGCAAGCATCGAAGACATGGCCATGCTTTCAACCCCGATCCGGACTGCCGCGCCCATTGTTCAACAAGCTGTAGCGCAAGTACCAACTTGCAAGGGCTGTCAGAATGCAGTACCTGCAGGTGAGCGTTTCTGCCCTCACTGTGGGCTCGATCTTTGAAGCCCTTCTTTGACGAGAAGTTGAAAGAGGTCCTCCGTTAGGCTTGCGCATTGGGTGATGGTGATGTCTGACAAGCGTGACTATTACGAAGTTCTCGGCGTTGAGAAGTCTGCAAGCGAAAGCGACCTCAAGAATGCCTTCCGCAGCCTCGCACGAAAGTACCATCCAGATCGCAGCACCGAAGAAAATGCTGAAGATAAATTCAAGGAAATTCAAGAAGCATACGCTGTCCTTTCCGATGCCGAGAAGCGAGCCCAATACGATCGCTTTGGGCACAACGGTCCATCGGGTTCACCCTTTGGTGGATTTGGTGGTGGTGGTTTCAATATCAACCTCGAAGACATCCTCGGTGGAGATTTCTTTTCGAGCATGTTTGGGGGTGGTGGAGGACGTTCAAACCGTCGGCGAGGCAACGACATACGAATCATCCACACCGTCAGTCTCCTCGACATATACAACGGCAGCACGGAAGAAATTGAATTGGATTTGCCGACCCAATGCGAGCCATGCGGCGGCACGGGGGCAGAAGGCGGCGAAACGAGTACCTGTGGTGATTGCAACGGCCAAGGCAGGGTCAGAATGCGCCAACAAGTTGGACCATTCGTGCAGGATGTTGTCCGAGAGTGCCCTACATGTAACGGAGTGGGACAAACCTCTACCAATTCATGTTCGCTGTGCGCCGGCACGGGCCAAACAACGAAGGCGACGACCTTGCGATTTTCCATTCCTGCAGGTGCGGAAGAAGGAACCCGTTTGCGCATGCGTGGGCGTGGCGCTCCTGCGCCTCAAGGAAAAGGTCAGCAGGGTGATTTGTTCATCGAGATTGAAGTCGAGGAGCATCCCTGGTTCGAACGCTCCGGTCCAGACTTGATCATGTCGCTTCCCCTTGGCTATGCGGATCTGGTCCTCGGCACCTCAATCACCCTTGAGCATCTCGACGGGAAAGATTTGACCATCAAAATTCCAGCTGGAACAAACTCCGGGGAGACACTGGAAATCCGCAAACGAGGATTGCCCGGTCGACGCTCAGGGGGGCGTGGTGACATCATTGTCTTGGTCAAACTTCACATGCCAAAGAAAGTCAACAAAAAAACCAAGAAGGCACTTCAGGAAGTCAGAGAGGCGCTTGCGCCAAGTGACATGATCGAGCGGATTAAACAAGACGCCAGAGATCGACGCTCGTAATCACTCTTCGTTTTGTGCGTTTAATAGCAACGCTTGAGGCATGCGTGCTGCCATTGGTTGCCCATCAGAACGACCGTTCAATTCCACATCAACAGCATCTGCTGGACCACTGATTTCGAGTGTGAGGAAGGTGATGTTGCCTTCTCGCATTGTGTCGAGGAAGATTTCTTCACCTCGATGCAAAAACCGTGGCTCGACATTGACGACTTCCCAAGGTTGGCCTTCGGGTGCGTCCAATCGGAGTGCGGCGAGTTCCCAATTTCCCTTCAGCACATGGACACCAACCATGATTGGGAGACCGTTTTCTTTCTTGGCCAGACGTTGGTCGAGGACCCATGCTGCCATGGCGATGCCCTCAGTACGATGTTGACCGTCCGGCGGTCCCCACGTCGTGCATGCTGTCGACCAATCCAATTGCGCAATGGCTTGCAATGATTTGTCGAGTGACTTTCGTAATGTGTTCGGTTGAGCCTCGCCCGAATCCATCTGTAGCTTGAACCAAGCCAGCTGTTCAGTCTTGAGGGACATTTCCGTCGCTCGCTTTCGGTTCGAGGAAAAAATCACAGCAAAGTAAGCGCACGGTGCCAAGAAGAGGAGTCCCATAAACCAACGAGCGACTTCACCCCATTTCACGGTCTCATCATCCGGTGGGAAGTACGGTGGATAGCCTTCTTCAATCATTTCAGAAGCGGTGGAAATCATGTATTTCACTGGGGTCACTTGAGAACCCCATGTATGGTTGGTTGCATTGACCACATCTACATGCGAGACACGGACGAAATGGGTCCCAGGTGTCAATTCCAGGGCCGTTACAATCTTTCCATTGATGATTTGAGCGTTCCGAGTGTCCACAGCTTCCCAGAGCGCTTGGTCAATTTCCCACATATCCAGTTGAAGGTGTTCCAAGTGGCTGCTCATCAGTTTCACTTGGATTAAATAAACCGAGTCTTCGTACCCATTTATTTCGATTCTGTAAACATCAGCAGTGTCATGGATTGCGAGGGTGAGTTCACCTTCCACGGGATCTGTATCCATTCCAAGCGACGGCCATGATGCATTGCTTGTCACGGAGCTTGCTGGTAATTGCGAGGGTGCTTCAACCATCGTTCCCGTGTCGCTAAAGTCAGTGCTTCCAACTTCGATTGCAAATCGCTCACCGTGCATCTCGATTTGGAAGGCTGAGGCATTCGGATAAGGGTAGATTCTTTCCAAATGATTCGCATCGAACACGACTTGTGTGGCTGTGAGCCATGTTCCATCTACCAATTGCTGGATTTGTACCGTTACATTTCGATGCAGTGCTTGGACATTTAGAGTCGCAGTGTCCGTGGTTTCGATGATGACAGTTGCTTCATGGTAGCCGCTGATCATCGTTTGCTGGCTAAGGTTGACCATATGGGACGCAGCGGTTGAGGCGTGCACCACTTGCTTGATTGCAAAGGCAATGGTTGGTGATTGGCTGCTCACCTTGAGGATGAATCGTCCTTGTTCTTCTGCATGCCAATAGGCTTCATCAGGACGGGAGTTTGTTTCGAGGGCCATCGGTTGGGCAAGACTTCGATTCAGGTGCACTTCAGTGTCTGTTTGCATGAACACATCGACTTCTATGTCTGCAGTAGCATGGAGAATTTGCAGCTCAAGGGTTTCACCTGCGCTCACTGGGACGGCAATGTACTCTGCTTGACCGTTCTCGAGCACACCAAGTAGGAATTCTTCCTCAGTAAATTCTGTCGAAGGAATGGCTTCCAGTCCAATGTCCAGCATAGAGCAATCGGAGGTGTGTTCGCATCGCCATGCTGGTTGACTGGCGATGGATTCACCCGGGCTTGGTCGAAGGGTGGGATGGGCTTCATCGATTGTTTCGATGAGTGAGTAACTGACCAGTTCTGACACGGGTGAAGTAATGGTTAGCGTTGCAGATCCATTCTGCGATGCTTGTACGGCGACTGGCGTCGATGCGTCGAGGTTCACTCCATCGACATTGAGGGTCACCGTGCATTGGTCGCATTCACTCGTTACACTCGTCCATTCTCCAGCGTTGAGTGTCCAAGTGCGCTCGTAAGTTTGGTCAGGGGTTGTCAACACACTGATGATGCGTCCATCACGGACGTTTTCTGTGCCATTGAGGGTACCTCCCACCTCGGCACCCACATTCGGTAGTGCCATGTTCATCGTGAACACAATAAGGATCAAACCTATTGCGCAAAGCGATGATTTCAACCCCTGCATGGTCTTGGGTGCATGGAACTTGCTTTCAACTTAAGGCACGATTTGCTTCCAATCTTTCAAGAAGCAAAGGCCGCAGGCCAAACCATGGGCGAAGGTTTGGGCCGAAGCATACTCGCTCGACACCGCTTTGCACGCATGTGGGGCCTTGGAGACCGAAAGAACCCGCAGGCTTACACTCCTGCCCTCATTTTGTTAGAAGGCGATCCGGAAGTGGATGCCAAATTGGCCCCGTTTTCATCAACGAGTTCCACTGCGATCCCATCGATGCTCACGTTGAACGGCAGGTTACCACTTTGTCCACCGGATTTCGAAAGCATCGGCCCTTCCTATGAGGTGTCCGTTGGGCACGTCCTCCCCCCCTCGCTTGAAGAAGCAGATGCTGGGGAGGCTGCCGGCACTGCCCAATTGCTCCCCGTTTCATGGCAACGACTCAACCATGATGATTCGTTAATGGAACCTGAGTTGCTTCCGGATGTTGTTGTGCTTGTTGACGCCCTGCAACTGGCTGCTCAACCGGGGCGGCTTGTTGAAGCCATCACCGTGCTTAAACGTCGTTTTCCCGGTGCTCTTTTGTGGACTCCCGGACTTGGTGGGCCGGACAACGTGGCCCTCTTGACTTGGTTTGGTGTTGACTTGTTCGATCTTTCTCGAAGCCGACAAGCAGCAGCGGCTGGCGTGCTGTTGACTGCTCAAGGTCCTCGCCATTGTGTGCCTACGATGGGTGAGGATGCTTCCATGGACAAGCAAGTCCAGCAGTGGGAGTCATCAATCGCCGAAGTCCGCGCAGCCATGGCAAGCGACCAAATGCGGGCCCTTGTGGACCGCCAATCGTTGAACAGCGCCCGTTCTGTCGAGCATTTGCGACGCCATGATGCGCACTGTGCAACCGTTCCCGGATTGTTGACCTCGCATGTCGCGCGAACACACTCCTTCCCCTGCCACAGTGCATCAATTCAGACCGATCCACTCATTGCAGATTGGGAGGCATTCATGAGCGAGTCTTACCAAGCCCCGGATGGATTGGACACCATCCTCGTTCTTCTTCCCTGCTCAGCACGAAAACCGTATCGACTGTCGAAATCTCATGGACGATTCATCCGAGCTATCGGAACAAGCGCTTGCCACGAAGTCATGGTGACATCACCGCTTGGCTTAGTACCCCGTGATTTGGAAGAAGTGTGGCCTGCCGCCCACTATGACGTGCCTGTTACCGGCGATTGGACCGGTGATGAAAAGGCTAGAATCGAACGCATGTTCGCCCGCTTGGTCGATCGACATCAGTACAAGCGTGTCATCAATCACTCCGGAATGGCGCTCAAACACCCATCGGTTGCGATTGTGGACACTCGCCAAGGCCAGGGTGCAGGTAGCCATGAGGCGCTCGAGCGTCTTACCGAAGCTGTGCGTGCAGCAGTCGATGAGTTCAGCGCACGTGGCCGGAAGAATGAACGGATGCTCCTCGATACATTCGCAAGTGTTGCAAGAAAAAACATGAGCAGTGATGAGTGGGTCGCAGATCTCAAGGTTCGTGGAAAACCTCCTCGATATCGCTTGGAGTCAAACGGGAAGCAGGTGGCGCTTTGGTCCATCGACCGTGGTGGGTTTTCTCTCTCCAAGGCGGTCGTGACCACTTTGGCGGACACGAAGGCACTCCCCGAGGTTCACCTCAAGGAAGGTGTGACATGGAAAGGAGATATTTTTGGTGCAATTGTTGACTCGTTTGATCCGAGCATTCGAAACGGGGCTGACCTGCTTGTGTATCAAGCGGGAAAGGTCCTCGGACTTGCTCGAGCACATGCGCCCGGTTGGGAATGGCCAACCACTCCGGGGCGCCTCGCAAAGTCGCATCAGCGTCTATGAATTCTTGGCCTACGGCTGAGCAGTAAATCGTTTCTCACCTTCGTGTTGCGTTGAGAACAAGCGGAGCGATTAAGAAGGGGTGACAAGTCGCCGTTTTCCTTGGAGATGTCCTTATGGCACGTATGTACAAGTCACGCAAAGGAAAGAGCGGCTCAAACAGACCGTTTGTAAGCGAAGCACCAGAGTGGTCAAACACCGATGCAAAAGCCGTTACAGAACTCATTCTTGACCTCGGAAAGGCCGGTCACTCCACAGCGGAAATCGGCACCATTCTTCGTGACCAACACGCTGTTCCTAACGTTCGACTTGTTCTCGGAAAGCGCATCGGCGCTGTTCTCGCTGAGAACGACATCGGTGGAACTTACCCAGAGGACATGATGAACCTCATGCGCCAAGCCGTCGCCATCATCAACCACTTAGGAAGCGGCAACCACAAGGACCTGCACAACAAGCGCTCCCTCGAGATCACCGAATCAAAGATTCGCCGATTGTCGAACTACTACATCGGTGAAGGTCGCTTGCCATCTGACTGGCGATACAAGCGAGACGAACTCCGACTCATGGTCGAGTGAAGTCTAACAGTTGTTTCACTCGGTAGGCTGATGAACAGCCACCCCTTGCTTATGTGTGGTGGCGGCAATGAAGGACATGCTGGCTTCCGCACCATTCGATGACATACGCCCAATCATGGAGGCTATTTGTGATTCGATACGAACCGCATCGCAGGTTCATATTCATGCGCCGGCAGATGCAGCAGGCGTCCTTAGCTTGGGGTTCATTGAAGCGGCTTGTTTGGACCTTGGTCTGCCGTATGTTCGCAGGTTCATGCCGCCACATCGCACCCTTCCTCGAGACGAAGTGGTTCAACCGCAGCAGGTGGATGACGGGTGCCTTTTGTTTCTCGACCCGTTTGAGGAAACATGGGCCATCGAAGACATCAAGCAACGCTCACCCACTCACATCACGCCACTTTCTGTGAGCGTCCGACTTGGTACCAGCAAGAATGCACGCCAAGGGGCCCTCGATGTGGTTGCTCAATGCGCAGCGATTGCTTCTGCGCTTGCCCCCAATGGACCACGGGTGCGTCGCCTCCGACCCTTCGCTGGCTCCGGGTTATGGTTGCGAGAAGCCCTCGACACCACGTTCGATCCCGTCCACACATCCATCAGGGACGTGTTGAGTGAAGAAGGGTCGTTACGAGTTGTTGCTCTTCCAGATGTGCCATCTCCCTCGAACGATATGATTCCTAACCTCTCAGAACGGATGCTTAAGCGCCTCACGAAGGCCTGGCCGTCCATGGATGTCGAGGCCCGGACACAAGCCCTTTCGGAATTGGTGTTGCCTTGCCTCACAGGTTCCAATCTTTCAACACCTCGACTCGAGGAACTCATTTGGCATCGTTTGCTGATCGCAGATCATCCAGTGGATGTTGTGAGTCAACTTCACATCGCCATGGAGGCATGGCCAAAAGAAGCGGACGCAGCCAAAATCCATGCTTCGAAATTGGCTGATTTTTTCATTCTTCACGGCGCTTTCGAACCATCGACGGCATCGACGGATTGAAACCACCCCCCCCCTTAGGCCGATCATGGCCATTGAACGACTTCTCACAGGGAGCATTCGCGACCAAGTTCAAGATTTGATGTCAACAGAAGATTTGGTCATCGAAGCGTTTCGAGACCTTGTGAAGGACGAATTGAAGGCTCACATCCGACAAAAAGTCGATGAAGACCCTGACCTCAAAGCCGAAATCAAAGAGGCTGTTGCTTACTATTTCCACACCAAGGCCCGAACCGTCTATGCTGAATTGAAGGCGACACGAGCGGCCACTCGACTTGGCTTACGCTTGCTTCCAGATGACCTCCAAGGCGAGGTTGGGGAGGCAGTGGTGTCCTTGTTTGAGAAAGAACTTGGGGCGCTTTTGGAAAAGGCACTTTAGTTGCTTTAACTCACGAAGCATCGTGCATGTTATGAGCCAAGTGCGTTTGGTCCGCTTTGAGTGACAACCATGTCGTGGCGTCCGTTGTTTTTTGCATCCATCTTTTTGGTTGCTCTGTTCGCTCCGATGAACAGCATGTTCGTTGGCTACGCGCAAGCCGAGGACACGACAGTTTGCTGCGATTCAGTCGGCGTATCTCTTCACTTGATTGGCTCCGATAGCAGCGGATCGCTCACACCATTCGTACAAGATCTCACTGAAACGACCATGACGAAGACCATCGCTACCGCTGTTGCGTCCGAAGAAACAGTGGGAACATGGTCGTTGCCTGAGGTTTGGCCTGGCACAGTCCCTGCGTCAACTTGGGAAGTCGACATCGCCTACGAAGTCACCAACGCTGCAGGTGCGCAGGTGAACGCAACAGCATCCTTGCAAATCGGTTCACAAACATACACTGCACAGACTGGACCAGGCGACTCATTTTTGGGCCAAGGAACCGGGACGCTCCAATTCGAAATAGATGTGGACAGCACCTCAATCTCCTCTTCCAGCAATGTTGTCCTCACTGTGACCGCACGCAGCGTGGTCTTCAATTTGCCAACTGGTGAAGCACAACTCCAATTTCAATGGGGAAGTGAAGAAAGTGACTCTGTGATTAAAGGAGACATGCCCCTCATGTCACTGACGCTTCTCGAACCAGAGGTTGAAGGTTCAGAAGTCTATTTTTCTGTGGTTATTGATTCATCGTGGGGTACGAAAATTCTCTCCAACTCCGAGTCGCTCAACATGAGAGTCAATGGGGTTCTTCTAGAAGGCGACCCAATCGAGACCTCTCAAGGTGATGGTGTTCGAATCACATGGACATGGTTGGATGCAACCGGAGGGGAAGAATCCGTCGAAGCGAAGGTCGAAATGGTCCTGCAAGAAGGCGATAGCATCCTTTCTGGAACCACGACATTTCTTGTAGAAACGTTCGATTCAAATGGCGGTACTGGAACTTACTACCCACCAGATGAACCCCTGCAAACCGATGGTGAAGGGAGCAAAATTTCTGTGACTGGTACGTTCGCTCTTGCCAGTGGAGAAGGAGGCCCACAACTTACCCGTGAAACCACGATTACCATTGAGGATGAAATGGCATTTTGGATGCGTTGGGGGCTGGACCACATTGGTGATGATGTCACCGATTTGTCACCCGCTCTGCAAGCATTCGACGAAGGGTCAGTCACCGATGATGACCGAACGAGTCGATCGATTGAGGCAAATGAGGTCAATGAATTTGAAAACCAAATGCAGTTGAAATCTGGTACAGCCTCAGGATTGTATTCGTTTTTCATGTTCCAAGGCCTCGGCCTTGACAGTGATGACTTGCTTGGAGATTACCGGGACAGTTCTTTTTCCTCAACTGAAATCAAACTTGACCTCCACGGCGAGGTCGATGTGGTGAATCACCCAGTCTCTTTGGTGTTTAAGTCAGTGCAAACGGTAACGGCCAACACGCAAATGGAGTTTCTCAGGGATTTCATCGTTGTGCAAACCAGCCCCATTTGGTCTCAATTGGATGTCTCACTGGAGGGTACATCGTCTGGCTTCTCAGCCTTCTTGACGCCAAAGACGTTCCAATCCGAGGAATTTGAAGTGAGTCACTCACGATTCCCATGGGGAGAAACCCTCTCGATTGATGCTGAGGGCCTTGGCCAAGAGGAGAAATTCACGATTGCTTTCCTTCCAACCGCTTCGCCCATAGCGGCACCGATGCCCCTTACAATCGGCGTTGGAATGGCTTTATTTGCAGGGCTCTTCGTTGCCTTGCGTTTGTCAAAGAACAGATCAAGAAGCCTCTTGGCGCTTGAATTACTGCTGATTCCACTTATCGCCTTCATCCATCTCTTCGCCTTCTCAAATATGTTTGTCGCAGGAGCAGTGGTGTTCACCGTTCTTCTGTGGTTCATCACTGCAGTTTCCAGTCCACGAACACGCCTACCGGGAGACGCCATGCCTCAGGCCAACACACAAACCATCCCGTGCCCTGCATGTTCAACTCCAAACCCTGTGCTCAGCAATGAGCGGCCGTTGAGATTTGCTTGTGCAGGTTGCGCTCGTGTCATCAAGCTCGTGGCTTGATCTCACATGCCGACAGATCGAAGCGTGCTCACTAAGTTGCTTGCCTCTTGATAATCACTCGGTGAAAAGTATCCACAGAATTCACCGTTCGAATCAACGGCTACAACGGCTTGTGGTGAACGCTTCTTGATTTCTGACAACACATGTTTGAGCGTGTCTTTCTGTTGGACTTGGAGGAAATCCATTTCCATCCATTCGGCACATGTTGAGGTTGTTGGATCAACAGATTCTGCCATGGCCTTCAAGAACTGATTGTGTCCAAGAACACCACGCACCTTGTTGTCATGAGAGAGTACGACCACAATACCGCCAGTAATGCTCAACATCCGACGCGCTCCTTCTTGGATTGTATCCTCAATGCCAATTGTGATGTGTTCATCATCGAGGTTCAAGTCAGCGACGGTCTTGGCCATGTTGGCAAGACGAGGCGTTGGCTCTAAGAGCCTTCCTTTGTCATTCTTCAGGAGTGGCTGAACAAAATTGTGGTCGCATTCAGCACTCGGCCATAGCCGATTCTTTCCAACTGAACCATGGTACCCTCTGGGTAGTCATGACGCTCCATCCGTCCCTTGTGCTCAATAATCTCTCCGTCCTTCGCAACGATCAATGTGGCTTCGCAACTCTGAGCCTCACTTAGCCAGTGGACAATGGGTCGCTGGTCACTTCGCTCAATTGATGCCACGGTTGCTGATTGCTCTTCGATTTCAAGATCAGCAAACCCCTTCAAACGGAGGTTTCCTTTGGCCATGTCTTCCTCTTCAAGCCACAGTGTTGCAGGCTCAAAGGAGAATCTTCGTTGCCCCATCGATGCATGGTTTGGATGCACATCAATTTCTACTTGTAGAGGATGATCTCCAGTGAGGTCAACTTCAATCGGCGATCGAATGAATGCAAGGCGAGGTGCGTCATCATCAATTTGCTTTGTGTTATGAGAGAAAAGAGCTGAAAGCGGCACTGAGATATCTTTCTGCGTCACACCGAGTTCAACCCAAAAGGCTCGGAGCGCTTCTGATGTGATGCCCCTGCGCTTCAATGCTTGAAGGGTTGGCAGACGTGGGTCGTCCCATCCGGTAAAGGTGCCTGCCTCGATGTCCCGTCGCATCTGTGAGGTCGAAAAGCCTCCCCACTCGTGCACCTTGACCCTGCCCCAATACATGGTTTCAGGGTACGACCAACCGAAGTGAGCGTACAACAAAGTTTGCTTCCTCGTCGAGTCCATCAAATCCTTTCCACGGATGATATGCGTGACGCCTTGGAGGTGATCTTCAACGGCACTCTGGAAATCCAACAATGGCCAGACACGGTAGGTGGAACCAACGCCCGATCGCGGGTGGGGATGGTTCGCTGTGTCTTGCATTCTGAGAGCGGGCCAATCCCTCAGTGCCGGGTTTTTCAGCGTCATATCTGTCTTGACTCGAACGACTGCATCGCCAGGCTTGAATGTCCCATCAAGCATTTTGCCCCACAGTTCCATGTTGAGCTCAGGAGAGTTTGGTCGGCATGGGCATTCGGTTTTGTCGACTCTGAACACTTTGAAAGCCTCGCCAGAACACTGACATACATATCCAAAACCTTCCTGAAGCATTTGTTCAGCGTGCTCATAGTAGTGCGGGATTCTGTCACTCGCAATGACAATGCGGTGAGGTGCATAACCGAGCAACCATTCCGCTTCTTTTGGTATGTCTTCATAGGCTTGCGGAAGCGGAGGTTTGACCACTGTGTCGGTATCGTCAAATCGAAGAATGAGTTCACCATCCCACTCTTTGGCGTATTCTCCATTGATGACAATTCCTCGGGCGTGCCCGAAACTGAGTGAACCGTTTGGGTTTGGTGCGAAACGGAGGACGACCTTGCCTTTCACAGCATTTTTTAATTCTGGAAGTCCGACCCTTCGTTCCTTTTTCTCACGCTTTTCCAGCAAGTGTGGGGCTTCCTTGGAAAGAATGTCTCTGAGTCCATCAAGACCTTCGTTCGCAGCCATTGCGTTTGCATCAGCCACTGCTTTTGCAATGAGCGGAGAAATGATCTTTCCATGTTGGCGGAGGTCTGCCCGTGTCCCCATGAGGCGGCCAATCACAGAACCTGGTGCAGCCTTTCCTTCATACTCGATGGCGTTCTGAATCGCGAGATGTCGGAACGCAGCAAGGGTTGCTTCATCTGGCGACCAAGACATGGGACTCATTCGGTGCTGTCGCCTACCCTTCATCAATTGAGTGGAACCAAACAACGGTCAAGCATCAAACAATGTACGTTGGTTTTGGTTTGGTGCTGGTCGCGAGGGAGGGTCTTGACCATGAAGCAGGTTCCATTCTCGCGTCACCGTTTTCCAGGACCAACGCAGTGCTTCGTGGGGAGTGTCACCTGACAGGAGGAACGGAAGAGCTGCCTTTGTGTTGGGATCCGATGGGTAGCCTGAGCCAATTGGCGTGCCAATTTTGATTCTCAATGCTTCGATGATCTCATCCCTTCGTACTTTTGCGAGGATGCTCGCCATGCCTACGATGGGGTGGTTTGTGTCTGCTTTATGCTCCGATTTCATCGTGGATTGATTCCATGGCCAGCCTGTGAGCCGTGCGGCTATGCGATCAGTGAACCGCTGAGCGTTCACATCACACGCATCATTGAGGATTTTGACGCCTTCTTCGACGTTCTTTCGCATTGGGTTAAGTGCCTCTGCAAACAACTCAACTTCCAAGAGGTTCAATCCATTATGGATGACGGCAGCATCAATGCGTGGTGGCGGGCAGACAATTACCTGATGAAACCAACCGCGTTGCTCCGCTTGTTGATGAAACCAATCAGCCATTGCAACTCTCTTTTCGTGACTCAAATCCTTAGAATCACGGATACCGTTCTGCTTCAGCATTGGCAGGTCGGCAGTTGGAATGGCGACAGCGCCTACAACTAAGGGTCCAATGACAGGGCCTCGCCCCGCCTCATCTACGCCAGCAGACCACATGGTTCACACATCCAAATCGTCAAGATCCATCATCGATGGTACAGAGGGGAGCGGTACGCTGGCTGATGTGATCTCTGAGTTGGTGGTTCCGAGAACCTCTTTTGGGTCATGGCGTACCGTCATGTTGGATGGTATCACCACATCAGGAAGAATCGCTTGGTTTGCCATTGGCTGGGCAACGTTTCCTGTTTCAATGTCGAGCAGCAAATCATCGGCCTTTGCAATGGTTCGTAAATTGTCTTGAGCGTCCAATGCTTGAGCTGCGGCACCATGAATATCCGCCTGCACAGGGGCAGGAGCGGGTGTTGGTGCGCCAGCACGGTTGGTGAATGCCTGCTGGAAGTGTTCTGCAGAAACTGCCATGACGGCTTCTTGTTGCACCTGTTTTGGCTTTACTTGGAATTTTTGCATCCAGTCCTCAGGGGCTTCTTTTGGCTTAGGTGCGTGCATTTCTTCGAACAGCAGTCGTTCCGCTGTGCGCTCTTTTCGGGCCGAATATGCTCGTTGGATGATGGCAACTGATATGACGATCGAGATGATGACCCACAGCCATGCAGTGAATATTTCCACGATGGTTGCGATGATGGTCGAAGGGTCGAACCAGCCTCCAGTCTCTTCCGTTGCCTGCCAAGGGGTCCCGAGGTAACCACCCGTACTCGTTTGAACAAATGGTTCATCCGGGGCAAATTGTGAGCGTACGGTTGTGTTGACATACACTGTACCATTGCTGAGTTGATCTTGAGGAAGATCGACCCATGCTTCGATTGTGAAATTGAATCCAATGGGGATGTTCGTTATTTCATAGGAGCGGGGGTATTCGATGTTTTCTTCATAAACAGCGATGAAAGGGGGGATGAATGACATCGGGGTCGAATGTGACGATTGCAGTTGCACCAGCAAACCATCAACAGCATTTCCCTCATTGCGGGCCGTCATAGAAATCGAAAGGCGTCCGTTCTTGTCGATTGTTTCCTCGATGTCTTCAAACACCCAACTGATCACCGGGGCAATCTTGGTTGGTACACCAATTGCACCGACAATCGTATCGGTTCCACCGAGATGGATTTCAACATCGACATCACCAGTTTGGAAGGCCAGCGCTTCTGCCGAGGCTTGGATTTGTATGAACTCAATCACAGTCGATTCAAACGGGTTTAGGCTCACGCTCGTTTCGGTTAAAGTAGCCATAACAGATGGAGGAGCCTCAATGAGATGGAACGAAAAGGTGTCCCGTGCGTTTCCAGTGTTTTCGATGAACACCGATGCTGAGCATGAGGTGTTTGGCAACAGCGATCGGCATTGATCAGTTTGTAACGCAAGCGTTGCATTTCGCTTCCATTCAATCGTAGCACCGACGTCAACGGTGCGCACCCGTTCTTGTGCTCCCAAGGCAAACACACGGACCCTAACATCGATGGTCCCTGTGTAATCACCGGGGGCTTGGAAACCGATTTCGATGGTTCGAGTCTCATTTGGCCCAAGTTCAACTTCCTCGAGGCCACCGAAGAGCGCCATCGTCCACCCATTTCTCGCAATTCTGTCCTCAAGGGCAATGCCGGATATTGGTTGGCCTTGTTGGTCAATTGCTTGCAGCGTTATGTCGAGGCGGTTGTTGGTGTTGCCAACATTGCGTACATCGACACTGATGCGGCCATTCGCACCCGGGTCAAGGACTAAGTCCTCGTCCTTGGCATCGATGGAAGCATTCCTGTATGCATCGAGTAGGAGGTCAAACGACCACTGGGACACAGCTCTATCGAGGCCTGAGACCGCCTTCAACTGGAAGCGTGGGCCAGTGTTTGCAAGAGGGCTTCCGTCAATAATTTCAGGAACATCGACCCAGAGGTAGACGTAGGCCAACTGCCCCGGTGCGAGCGTTTCGTATGCATTGACGCCATCTGAGTTATTCATGGTCCATCCCCAATTCCAACCGCTTGTTGTGTACAAGTTGAAGAGCACATCATCATCGAAGGATGCATTGTTGGTGATGTTCACTGCGACAGAGGTTCGTGTCCCAGCATCGCTGATGAATGAGGAGATGTCCTGGGTTCCGAAATCCAGTCTTGAATATGGTGCGACACGCACGCTTGCGTTTGCCTGTTCATTCCATTCAGCATCATCACTCGTTGTGAGTTCGAGTTCGATTGTGAGTGTACCATAAGGTGCAGTGGGTATGGCGCTGAGGTTGAATTTTAGATTTTTCAGATAGCCTGCTTCAAGCGTGTGCGTAAGAGGGAGGCCAGATACAAGGAGGTCAGACGGGATGCTCGTGGCATTGATGGTGAATGTTTGCTCTTGTGAACCGCGGTTATGGAGGGTGAATTGGACCTCTACGAGCTCATTTCTGTGGACGACAGTTTCCTCCAATCCCACCAACGTGGCATCGGTTGATCGTGAGGATGCATGCGCAGCTTCCCCGATTGTTGAGGCGAGTGGAGTGGCGCTGTGGAGGAACAGCATCACGAGGATGAAGTGCCAGCGCATGCTTCGTGCAGGCCATGACCATCTTCAACCTGACCCCTGAGATGTGTCAATGTTGGTTCGGATTGTTCTTGAATGGGGTCGATTTCCGTAAGCCATGCCACCCATTTGGCCGTTCAATAAAAAGAAGCAACCACTCGCCTTAGAGGAAGAAGCTCCAACCCCAATTGTCTATCGGAAAACCGAGGACCAAGGCGTGGACTCTGGTTCCACGAGTCAACAACAAGAAGATTACAAGGCAGCGCTTTCCTTTTTTGGAAGTGGCGATACAACGGTCGAGAAGGCCCCAGACCAATCACAGCGATATGACGGGGTTGTCGTCTCTGCAACCCCATCAGACTCAACCGCTTCTCCCGAAGAAGATCCAGTTGAATGGGTTGCTCATACCGATGGATACCACTACAAGAAGGCCGCAGATGGTTCATTCGATCCGGTTGCCCACATACGAAATGCAGATGGTACCTATGAACCCTATTCGTGATCACCACAAGGTGGGAACGGCCTCGATAAGATGAGCGCCATCCTCACCTGAGGAATTGACCGTTCGACTGACCACATGACGGTCGACGATGAGGTTCTGTGGTTGGGCTCGCACGTCGTCACCGGCAAGGTAGGAAGCAACTTGGTGTTCCTCAAGAAGAAGAGGCATTCGATGGTGGACTTCACGCACGTCCTCATTCGCTTCAACTGTCAAAAGCGCAAACGATTCCACATGATCGCCCTCAGGTGAGGACCAAGATTCCCAGATGCCGCCAAGCCAGCACTGACCTCCATTGATTCGGTGGTGGTACCATGGAACCTTTCCCTGGACAGTCGTCATCCATTCATACCAGCCGTCTGCGGGAACAATGCAACGACGGTGTGACCATGCATGTCGGAACATTGGCTTTTGATCAACCGTCTCCGCTCGAGCGTTATTCGGTTCATGGGTCGATGGTTTGGACCAACTCGGCCTCAATCCCCAACGCATCAGCCTCATGTGACGAGGCGCTTTACTCCGTTGTTGAAGTCCGTTTTCCGTAATCACGGGGACCCATTGGGTTGGTGCGACATTCCATGATGGGGTGAAGGGTGTAAGCGGAGAGAGTGGCTCGGATTGAATCGCAGCTGCAATCTCATCAATGGGCGTGCCGAGTGCGAATCTTCCGCACATGTTGGAGCCTCACACTGGGTCTGGGAGCGCACGTTCTAATTCCTTGACATCGAATTCGGCGCCGCTTAGTGGGACTTTCAATTCGTAATGATGCCCGACATGGGGGTCCATTTCACCAAAGCAGCCGACATGGATGCCATTCACGAGAACTTTTGCAGCACGGCCTTCGAGCCACGGACCCATGTCACCGCCGAGCGGCTCGATTGAGTACTCTGTGGCGCCAAGGTCCCTCATGATGGCTTGGATGCGGCCTCGAACCGCGGCAAATCCACCGTTCTGTTCAGCTACGAGGAAGGCAAAGCGATCGCTGTTGGTGTGGTCTCGAACAACGGTCCCCAGTTCGTAAACCGCTTGCGGCAGGTCGTGGTGTCTGTTTGAAGCAAGCAGCCTGAACAAGCCAGGTAGGAGGTATTGGCGTAGTAGGGTGTGATCAATGGTGATTGGGTTTGTGATCCGGGTTACCTCACCCATTGCAGGCCACCGCATGGCACTAAATTGGTCGGTCTCGTTGGACAAGGTGAGGGATTGAATTTGCATCAATCCGAGACCTTGGAGCGAGTCGCGAATGCGTCGGCGTATGTGGCCATCGCTTCTTGGGAGAGCGGTCAGTGGAGCGCGCGGAACATCCGTGCCCAAATCTTCGTACCCATGACCGATGGCTACATCTTCGACCAAATCGATCGGGTGGAGAATATCAAACCGCCAGTGTGGCATCAAAAATGACAAGACTGTATCGCCATCGACCACATCTGCCATGTTTACTGGTGTTCTTGAGGGGGCCTTTTCGGCCAAGGCTCGCCCAAGATAAGATCCGCCCATACGATTCATCGCTGTTTGAATTTCTTCGTCGGTAAGGGCACGGCCGAGAAGACCGTTCAGCAACCGCTCGGATACGGTGTGGGTTTGTGCTTGGGCCTTTGGCAAATCGGATACTGTTCCATCGTGGGCGGTAATTTCAACGGACTCCACCACACCTCCACGTTCTTCAAGTTGGCTTGCAATCAGCATCAAACTCGCTTCACATGCCCGTGGGTCCCACCCAGTTACATCGATGAAGAAATCTTTCGTGCTGGAGGTGACGGTTGTGTGGTTGCCGTTGATAATTGGGGGGAATGAAAGCACTGCATCATTGGAGTCCATGATGACGGGATACGCCTTCATGCCCTCGAGGAGGTGTGCATAGTCAATCCCCTTTGGGTGAATGGTGAGGATTGAATCAATGCTCATTGGTTCATTCATGGCAAGCGGAATAAATTGGGTGCTGCCGGGTACCGTGGTGACGGTGAACGGTGGGGCAAGCGTGGCGAGATCGTGGACACCAATGGAAGCCCGCTTTCGACCTCGTCCAAGTGCGAAATGCAGTTTCTCTTGGTGGTCCATGAGTGCTTTGATGAATGCTTCATTTTCCTCAGGCGTTGCGCCAGTGTTGACGTTGCGGACCACGGCACCCATGACGATGGGTCGAATGTGTTCCAGTGAAGGGTCAACGTTCATTTTGAGAGCGCCTTTCTTGACGTCAAGCGTGGGCTTTGCTTGCTGCCCGTAGAGAAAAGGTCGCATTGCACGGGTCAGCGTTTCACCAGACAGCAAGTCCGGTCGGTCGGGAAAGATTTCAATGTCAAGAGTGTGCTCATTGCAGTCGTCGATGTCGGTTCCCAACAATGGCAGTTCATCGGCCATGCGTTCGATATCATTCTTGATTCCATGCTTCCCTAACAGGCTTGCAATTAGGTCTTGGTCGATGGAAATTGTTGGCATATTGTCACCTCAACGAGCAAACCAATGGGGCAAGGGTCGTTCGTACCCTACAAGACGCAAACCACTGATGGCTGCTGTCTCGTGGTCAAGGGCTCGCAAATGGGATCGCTCCAATCGGTCGATTGATTCGATGCCGAGCCGAGAAAGAAGGGATGCCATGTCTTGATGGAGGGTTTGCAACCAATGGGCCAAATCATTGGCATCAGCCATTGGCACCTCACAAGCGATCACCTTGATTCCTGATGCTTTGAGGACCGCAAGGTCATGAGCGCTGGCTGAGAGGCCGAGCAAAACGGCCGTTTCTGTGTGAGTTGCATCAAGATGCGCCTTTGCAGACCTGCCAATCATTGGGAGGGACGCTGCTTCTGGTACGCCACTGCCGTCTTCAATCCTCGACATCGCAAGGTCCGCCTTGTGGTGCGCAGCACGAACATGGAGGTTTGTGGTGCGGCCAAGAGCGCCGAGCATCCCAAACGGCTTTTCTCGGCCAAGCAAGGTTCGAACAGCGACAAAGAACCCATCAAGTTGTTCTGAGTTCATCGCAGGTAAGTCATCAAAGTCAAACACAGCACCAGCTGAGGCCGCCAAGAGTTCGGGCGCATCTGCAAGGTTCTGTTGTCCGATGAGTGCAAAATCGATGGCACGCGGGTTGGATTGTGCTAAAAACGGCTGATGGGCAAGGAGGTTCACTGCATGCGGCAATGCATCTTTGTCCATCGCCAACTCATTTCCGTCGGGAATGATGGCCATCAACGGGAGTGGCAAGGCAGCTGGTGTGCCCTTGTCGCCGCGTTCTCCTACGAGCGTAACCGTGTCATAGGTAGCATACGATTGACTCTGTTGCCGGTCGTTTGGTACAAGTCCGACCATGGACAAATCGGATGCTGATACTTGTCCGCTTTCATGTTCGACTTGAATGGTTTCTGATGGGGTGAGGCACACTGAGTCGGAGGGGATGTGCAATTCTTCATCGTTGAGTTGCTTGTTGACAGCCTTCACCTCAGCCGCAGTGAGTGGGCGCAGTGATACGCCTGGAGGAGGGGTAGGGCATCGTCCGTTGATGATGATTTTTCCACCGGTCATGCCTGCTCCGGGATCGCTGCCAACATCGCCATGGATGACAATCAGACCTTCGCTCATTCCGCCGCCAACCCGTGCGCCAGCGGTGCCTCTGACAATGAGCAATCCGCCACGCATGCATGCGCCGGCGTCAGAGCCCGCGCCATCGAGGATGCTGATTTTGCCGTCTCGCATTGCGAACCCTGCAAAATCTCCAGCAAGCCGTTCACAGACGATGACATTACCACGATTTCCTGCTCCTAAGAATGCGCCAGCATCGCCTTGGAGGGTGAAGGTCCCACCGCTTCCAAAGGGTGCTGTCCACGAACCGAGCACGCCCAAAGCACGCATTCGAGCCCCTTTCGGGAGGTTTGGGCAAAGGCCCAGTTCTCCGTTTTTGGGTACGGGTTCCCCAGCGTTTGTCCATCCAATTCGCAAAATAGCGTTTTGTTCAGCAGCAGCAACCAGTCGTGGTCCGAGTTTGGAATTGATGTTGAAGGAGCGTTCAACGACATCATGAGCATCGGCCATGTTGATTGGCTGTTGCTTCCCATCCAAATAGCCTCCCATATGGAATCAAAGAAATTCCTCGTTCATGGGTCTATTTTCGAATGCGAATGTCATCGATGAATTTTGTCAAACTTAACGATGTGTTAATAGAGGGTCTCCAAGGGCATCCATGCTGAGAATCATGACCATCAAGGTGGCTATTAACGGATACGGGACGATTGGAAAGCGTGTTGCAGATGCTGTGGACGCCCAAGACGACATGGAAATTGTTGGCGTGACCAAAACTCGGCCAGCATTTGGCTGCGACTTGGCGGTTCGAAAGGGCTACCCTATTTTTTGCACCTATGATGATGCAGATCGAATTGCTGCTTTCGGCCCTGCGGGCTATACATGCCATGGTGGCCTGAGTGATTTACTCGAAATTGCAGATATTGTCGTCGATTGTTCACCAGGGAAAGTCGGTGCTTCAAATAAAGAGAAGTATGTCGCTGCTGGCATCAAATGGATTTTCCAAGGTGGCGAAAAGCACGCCATGACTGGAAACTCCTACACTTCGTCTGCCAATCACGCCGAAAACCTTGGTGTGGAAGGCACACGAGTGGTTTCCTGCAACACGACCGGTCTGTCTCGAACACTTGTCCCGCTCTACGAACACTGCGGTTCACTTTCTGTCGAATGCACCATGATCCGTCGTGCTGCTGACCCCGGTGATTCCAGCAAGGGTCCAATTAATGCGATCAAGCCGGTTCTCAAGGTTCCTTCTCACCACGGACCAGATGTAATGACCGTGAAACCTGAAATCCAAATCAATTCGATGGCAGTGGCGGTTCCAACTACCCTCATGCACGTCCACGTCATTGTGGCAACATTGCCCGAAGGGCACGGTCTTACAACCGAGTCGGTTCTGTCGATGTGGAGTGAACGTCCACGAATCGTCATCATGAACGGTTCTGATACTGGCATTACAACAACAGCGGAAGTTATGGAATTTGCACGAGACATCGGTCGAAAGTGGGGTGATCTTCACGAAATTTTTGTTTGGGAAGACGGTGTCAAACTCGAAGGCAACACGCTGTACTATTTCCAAGCCATTCACCAAGAGTCAGATGTGATTCCTGAGAACGTCGATGCCATCCGTGCATTGATGAACACAGAGGCCGACTGGATGACTTCAGTGGCAAAGACAGATGCTGCGATTTCATCGTATAATCACCTCTGATTGAGTGAATCGATCGTGCCCCGTAGGGGCACAAGCAAGGGGCGTTTTCAAAAAGGCCCGACAAGTGGGAAAGTCATGCAAGCACTACGCCGACCGTTACTGATGCTTGTTTTGCTTGTCCTGACATCGCTTTCACCGATGCTTGCAGTGAGTTCGGAATCTGTTGAATCAATCAATGAACCAACAAACACCGTGATGTCCGAAGCCGAACGCTTGGCACTCGCCGCCTCGATGTGGCACGTTGCAACACCAACCGAGCGGATTCAAGTTCCTCTTCAGCCATCGACTGGCGTTCTCAACATGAACATCGGAAGTTTCGACCCGACCTTGCATGAACATCCAACACCAGGAATTGGTTTGTTCAACGCAAACGATTTCACAACGACCGGGCTTGCGATAGTTCAACTCCACGCTCATGATGGCATGATTTTGCAGGAACTCATCGAACGTCATGACTTTACTCCACTCGATTTCATCAGTGATGAGGCCTGGCTGGTCCGACTGGCGGATCCTCCAGTGGATTCAATTCGAGCTCTTCTTGTCGATGACGATGTTCGCTGGGTTGGCGCCCAACACCCAGGCTGGCGAATCGATGCTTCCCTGCTTGAAGGTGACGCCTCCCAACGACTGGCATTGATTCCAGCAGCGGATCTTTCCTACGGTGGGTTTGAAGCGTTGAGTTTGGATTTGATTCGAATGGGGGCCCACAATGCGTGGTGTGGCGTTGGTGTGTGTGAAGTCGAACTTCCTCCGTCAATGGCCCCCTCATTCATCGCTGCTGTTGCAAACGATGGACGGATCATATGGATTGAACCAACCACTGACTTTTCATTGCATAACGCCGCCGCCGCCGCAGCATCCGGCATCATCGATGTGCGGGCAAATGCAACCTTCACCCTCGATGGGTCGGGCGAAATGATTGCCATTGCCGACACTGGACTTGATTTGGATCACCCTGACTTGACAGGACGAGTTGCAGGCGTCTACACTCAATTTGGCCTCGATTCATCTCCTGCCGATTCCAACACCGGACACGGCACTCACATTGCAGTGTCTGCCATTGGGGATGGGCAATCAAACGGGAACGCTACGGGCATGGCACCAAATGCTGACCTTGTGATGTACGCTCTTGAGCATGACCCAACAGGTGTCTTCGGACGAATCGGTTCAATCTATGATTTGTTGAGGGATGCGGAACAGAAGACTGCCAGGATCGCTATCAACGCTTGGGGGGCGAATGGGAACTATGGTCAGTACTCTGCCGATTCTCGTTCAGTGGACATCTTCGTTCACGACAAGCCTTCCATGCTCCCCTTGTTCGCTGTTGGTGACCGTGGTTCACAAGGTGCATCACAAATCACGCCTCCATCCACGGCCAAGAACGTGCTTGCCATTGGTGCTTCAGAAACGGGTTCGACCTCAGGAAGCGTGGCCTCATTCTCAAGCAATGGACCTAGCCTCGATGGACGAATCAAGCCCGACCTTGTGGCGCCCGGGGTCGATGTGTGCTCAGGGGCCGCTGAGGAAGCAAAAACCTCGCCGGGAACCACATGCTCCACTGAAACTCACAGCAATGGGGAAGATGTCTACACTCTGCTTTCGGGTACTTCCCAAGCAACCGCTGTCGCCGGTGGCGTCGCAGCATTGACCCGAGAGTTCATTCGAGAACAGGTCGGGATCTCAGCACCATCAGGCTCGCTCGTGAAAGCGGCCATGATTAACGGTGCTCGAGATCTTGGCGCACCTGATATTCCCAACGACGCTGAGGGCTGGGGTCAAATCGACCTCGATCGCACCGTCTTACCTGTTTGGGATGCGTCCTCGCCAAGCACTTCTGCCCTTGCAACGTTCATGGACGATAATACTCCCCTGGATGCGGGCTTTGGTCTCCTCTATGCGTTCGAGTTAGACGCATCGCACGGGATTGATATCACACTGGCTTGGTCGGATGTAGCAGGTTCTGCAAATGCCGCCCAGAGTGAATCTCGTCTTGTTAACAACCTCGACCTTGTTCTCGTTGACCCATCTGGAAACGAATGGTATGGCAATAATTTCGCAAACGGCTTTACCACATCAGGGCAAACAAGCGATTCAGTCAACAATGTGGAGCGCATAAAGGTCGCCCCTGGTACCCTTTCAACCTCGGGTCAATGGCTCGTTAAGGTTCTCCATCGTGGCGGAACGACCCAAAGTTTCGGACTTGTGGTCACTGCCGATGCAACCCCGACGCCCCAAGCCGACCTTGCTCTGTACGACGGGAGCATCATCCCTTCCTCCCCCGAACCCCTTCGCAATGATTTGATTGCCATCCGAATTGGATGGATCAACCAAGGTACCCTCGCCACCGGCTCTTTCCGTGTCATCTTTGAAGACCTCACTGCTGGAGAAACGCTGTTTGAAGGTGACCGCTCTGCATTGGCTGCAGGAACCATCGATTCACTTTTGATTCAACATCAATTCCTGACCACGGGGACGCACAGCATGCGCTTGCGAATCGATACCAATGATCAGGTTGCTGAAATGAACGATGGGACCACTGGTATCGACAATAACATTTGGGAACAGGACATTGAAGTCACAGCTCTCGGTGTTCGTGTTGTCGTACTCAACGACGATGGTACGGTACCGGTCACTTCTGAAGATCGTGAAGCGGCGGCCATACGAACGTTCGATGTTCGAAACCAAACTGGTATTGATATCCCCATTCACATTCTCCACGAGGGTACCGGAGAGAAAAATGTCACACTGAGTGTCACCGGGGTGCAGGTGCCACAACCAGGTCGACCTGATTTCCTCCTTTCGCCAGAGGATACATGGTCAAAGAGTGTCTCTCAAATGGGGCCATATACAGTTCAAGGGGAAGGAGAAGCTGGTGATTTCCAGTTGCTTACAATCCACCTTGAGGACGAGGATGCGGACCTGAGCGATCCTGCTTCGCCAAGGTATGCCCGTTCTGGAACATTTGTGGTGGATGTGACCGCACGGTACCAAGACAATCCTACCGTTGCTCACACTCAGCGACTCACATTTACAATCGACCAATTGGACGAGGTCCTCATTACGCCGCTTGGAACAGAAGGGCTCGAGGCTGAACCCGGTGACTCTGCCGGCTTCAGAATTTCTGTTGCGAACATTGGTAACTCGCCCGCACAATACTCAATCAGCTGCGAATCTGAGAACCGCTGGCAGATCATGCTCAAGGACACAAACTCATCGACATTAGAAATTGAACCCATTGGCATTCGCGAATACAGGGCGATTAAAATTGATCTTTTTGTGCCACCGGTGGCGAACGGCGTTCCGCTTACAGGTTCAACAGATACTGTGACATGCTATGTGACATCTAGCACGGATGTTTCGATGAACTTCAGTGAATCTGCGACCATCACAGTTCTCCCTCAGCAGTCCTTTGGTGCTGATTTGTACGACGACATCGGGCCAATCGGACCATCTTCCAAAAACCGAGAAGTTCTTGTCGACAGTGGGGAACAAATCAGCATGAACCTGACCGTTGAGAACACCGGAAACACAGACCTCGACATGAATGTCAAAATCCAGCCCTCCAACCCAACATGGCCGATTGAAGTCACCACTGGAGACCAGACGGATGCCCGTCAAGTTTCCATTGCTCTTGGCCCCGGGCAATCCATCGATGTGAACTTCGTGATTGGCGTGCCTGGTGCAGCGGAAGAAGGCGATACCAACAGTTTCGTCATACGTACAGAATTGAGCGCACAGGTATTCATCTCAAACACAACAGTGCTCAAAGTAAGGGATGAACTCGCCGTGAACCTCCAAGGTCCAGAAGGGGATGTTATCGAAACCGTGATTGGTTCCACATTCAGCTACGGAAATTTCAACGTGACGAACACCGGCAATGCTCCTTTGACGCTTGCTTGGAGCAATGGCCTCGCTCCTGATGGATGGGTCGTCGGCTTTGCTAACCCGATCACTTACCTTGAACCACGGGAAGAAAAAACCGTTCGATTTGGCTTGATTCCACCGGCAAATGCCGCTGCAGACTCACAAGTCTTTGACCTCTTAATCACAGTGACCGGGGGAAACAACGGGCGCCTCGTCAACTCATCAGTGCGTATTGACGTCGCTGTCTTGCCGTCTCAATTCGCCAACATGTCGGTTGCTGATGATAGCATTCGCCCGTTCAGAAGCATTGCCAAGGAAGAGGGCGCAACCCAATCCATTGTTATACGGAATGATGGCAACTTACCGATCACTGGCGCACTTAGCGCCCTTGTGCTGGACGCTGACGGAAACGCCTCCACTGATTGGAGCGTCTCTTTTTCAGAAACCACCATTGGGAGTCTCGGCGTTGGTGAAAGCCTCACCGTTGAAGTGACCGTCACCCCGAAGGCATCAGCATCAAAAGGCCTCATGCTCACACAAATTTCTGTGACCTCACAGGAACAAACCGTGGGGACATTCTCGATTGAAACGACTGTTTCCTCCGTCGACACCAATGGTGGTTTGCTCGCCGTATTACCTCTCTATGTCTCAATTCCGTTAATCGGAGTGCTCATTGCCGCAGGAGCGGTGCTTGCGTTGAGAATGAAGCGCACTGGCGAACTTGAGGATGATGGAAGTGAACTTGTGGCCCCTGATGCATTCGTCAATCCAGATCACCTTGGAACACGGCGCGATGAAGCACTTGACATTGGCCACGCTGTGAATGAAATCGCAAGTGCAGAAGTATCGCAGGATGAAATTGCAGCGGCTCTGGCTCAATCCCTCAACCTCCCACCTGCACCTGCCGTCGTGCCTCAAGGACTTCCTCCCGGTGCTGTGCCACGTGGTCTGCCAACCCCTGGCGCATTGCCTCGAGGTCTCCCCCCTGCCGGTTTGCCTCCGGCTGGTCTTCCTCCAAAGGCCCTTCCGCAAATACCGGCTCCAGTGCCCACGCCACTTCCTGCCCCCGTTCCTACACCTGCTCCGGTAACTGCTGCAACGGGACCACCGCTCCCACCGTCGGGTTTACCTGACGGCTGGACGATGGAACAATGGCAACACTACGGTCACCAGTGGCTCCAACGCAATGGTCAATGAGATGGGCGCATCTCTAAAACGGGTCGCCGACTGGAAGTGCCATGAGCAGCATTGTTCTCTTTGGCCCCCCTGGCGCTGGAAAAGGCACTCAAGCCGAACGCATCACCGATCAAACGGGTTTGCCACAAATTTCTACGGGCGACATGCTTCGTGCTGCGGTCAAGGCTGGAACTGAAACTGGTTCCTTGGCTAAGACCTACATGGATGCAGGTCAACTGGTACCAGATGAGGTCATTATTGATCTGATTAAGGAGCGTATCACGCACCCTGACGCTAAAGACGGCGTGATGTTCGACGGATTCCCTCGGACCATTCCACAAGCTGAAGCGCTCGCAACAATCACAGAAGTCTCTCATGTTATCGCCATCGAAGTGCCTGACGAACGAATTGTCGAGCGGATCTGTGGCCGGTACTCTTGTGCCGGATGTGGAAGCGTTTTCCACGACACATTCAACCCAGTGGCTGCCGAAGGTTGCGACTGTGGCGAATGGCAGGAAAAGCGCAGAGCGGATGATAATGAAGGGACCGTGATGTCGCGTCTGAACGCTTACCACGAGCAGACATCACCCCTCGCTGAGTGGTATGAATCTGCAGGAATTTTTCATCGAATCGACGGGGACCGAGCCATCGATGACATCACTGGTGACATCCTAGCAGCGCTTCAGTGAAGGTGGTCAAGTGTCCTCACGCCAACGTTCTCGGAAGAAAAGTGGGCAACAAAGGCGAGCCATCGCGCAACAAGGTCAACAGCGCTTGATTTCGATTTTAACCAGTGCAGACGGTGTTGACGAGCGTTTGCTCCGGTCATCTGCTAAACACTTGGTCAAGCTATCCCGTCGGCATCGTCTCCAAATTCCCAACGAAGCGAGGCATTTGATTTGCAGAAAATGCCATGCACCGCACCAGTTTGGAATCAATGCAAGGGTTCGCATCAAACATGGTCAGCGCATCATCACCTGTCTTGAATGCTCATCGATTCGAAGGTACGGGGGCGGCCCCAAATCTCACCGCTCCTCTTGAGGGCATACCCAAGGTTCAGGGGAGCATCTTCTTGAACAACAGCCTGCAGGGCAGCATGAGTGCCATGAGTCGTGACATCCCTGCGTCCATTCGTCGTGAGGCTCAATCACGAGATTTCCAACCAAGCATTCGTATTGGTAAGTCTGGGATCACAGAAAACCTCATCGAGGAAATCGATGGTCAACTCAACACCCGTACCCTTGTCAAAATTAAAATCAACAGAGGTTTGTTTGAGCGAAAGGACATCGGCGCAGTCTGGTCTCACCTCGCAAAAGAGACCAATTCCACGTTGGTTCTGGCCCGTGGAAATGTGGGCGTACTTTGGCGTTGAGCATTCCCTCGATAGGAAATCCTCAATAGTGTCCCTCAGGTGGATTTTCGCATGAGCACCGGCGGATTGCTACGAACACGACGACGACACCCCTCGCAGTACATTGCATTGGGGCTCTTGGCGTTCACTGGGACAATGATGTTTACTTCCCAGTCGATTGCTGGCGGTGGCTCCTCGAGTTCTGCTGGTTTCCAAGACATCAAGGACACTCAGGCTGTCTGGGTTGGCCTCGGTATTCTTCTTGGAGTTTATGCGCTCATTATCACGGAATACGTCCATCGAACACTTGCAGCAGCAGTCGGTGGGCTCCTCGCAATTATTGCCCTTGCCTATTACACGCCCGAATCAGCAGATGTCTCATTCAGCCTAGGTGCTGTGACCACGCTCATTGACTGGGAGACAATCGGTCTTCTTTTGGGAATGATGGTCATGGTTGGCATCCTTTCCCACACCGGTTTGTTTGAGTGGTTTGCTGTTCAAGCCTACAAGCAAAGCGGCGGGTCTGTCTGGACCCTCGTTGTGATCCTATGTTCTGTGACGGCTGTGCTTTCGGCGTTTCTCGACAACGTCACCACCATGTTGTTGCTGACGCCAGTGACCATTCAACTGGCGAAAGTACTCGATCTCAAACCAATTCCCTTGCTCATTTCAGAGGTCCTTTTCTCCAACATCGGTGGCGCAGCGACCATGATCGGCGACCCACCAAACATCATGATTGGATCTGGTTTGTCTGCCGCAGCGATTGAAAAAGCAGGGTATCCTGACTTGGCTGGTGCTGGCGTTACATTCAACGATTTCATCATCGAAATGGCTCCAGGTATTTTGATGACAATTGTTCCAAGCTTTATGTTCATCAAGTGGTTTTACAGGGAAGAATTCTCAGGAACCCGGGTTCGTGACATCGCTGAGCTTGAAACAAAATACGGCATTAAGGATGCTGCCATGCTCAAAGTAAGTGGGACCATCTTGGCGCTTGTTGTTTTGAACTTCTTCCTCCATCCAATCACGCACATTGCAGTTTCTTGGATTGCGCTCGTCGGTGCTGTTTTGATGCTCTTGGCAACCGATCGTCACGAACTCGAAAAGCCGCTTGAACACGTGGAATGGACAACACTCCTGTTTTTCGCCGGCCTCTTTGTCTTGGTCCATGCTCTGCAGTACCTTGGCGTTATTTCCTTCATCGGTGACTATGTCACCAAAGGCATCGCTATGTTCGGCACTGATGAGGCGGGAGATGTGGTTCGACTTGCCGCTGCGGTTCTGATTATTCTGTGGGTCTCAGCCATCGCTTCGGCCTTCATTGATAACATTCCTTACACAGCCACGATGATTCCAGTTGTCATGCAAATCGCCAACGACCTCAACATTGATCTAAACCCGATGATTTGGGCGCTTGCATTCGGTGCCTGCCTCGGTGGCAATGGTACGCTCATCGGTGCTTCCGCAAACGTTGTGACTGCAGGAATGTCAGAGGAAGCAGGCTATCCAATCTCGTTCAATGAGTTCTTCAAAGCAGGTTTCCCAATTATGATCCTCACGACGGCCATTGTCTCAGTTTACATGGTGCTCGTCTATGTCATCGGTGCAGATGGTGGAGCAAATGTTTGGAAGGGCGTCTGTGTTGGAATCACAATGTTCGGAATCATATGGCAAGTTTCTCGTGGCATGGGTAAAGGCAAGAACTTCGCCGAAGCCCTCGTGGATGACGATCTCGATGTCTTCACGGATTTGGCTGAACAAGCCGTTGACCGCATCAAGAGCATCACCTCTTCCGAAGAGTGATTTGAGACGCTTCTTTGCGTTGTATTGAAGAGTCACGCCTTCCCGTCATGACTGAGGGCCGGTATGTTCGAATGCACGATTTGCGGTTTGCTTTCCCTTGGAGGCAACGCTTGTCCCGCATGCGGGAGTCAAATCAGAGTCGATTTGACTGAACAAGATGATGATGGTTCACCCCTCCCAACCGAGGTGCCGGGATTGGATGAAGCCGTTGCTTCGTGGAACGATCTCGAAGGCATTGAACCTGCAGTTGGGGAAGAGGAAGTTCCCAAGAAAGCTGACTCAAAGGGCACCTTACCATTTGGTTTCTCCGGCACATCCAACACCAACGTGTCACGCTTACCATTCGGTATTGGCAGTTATGCGACGGGGATGCCGTTTGACGGCTCTGCAGACGATGCCCCCCTGCCATTGGTGAGTGAGCAGAAGGCCGAGCAAAGAGAACCAGTTGTGTCCACTGCTGAACCCATTGCGGACGCCGTAGCCCCTCGAGTGCCTCTCCAGGCTGTTGAGGCCACACAAGCCCCCTCGCCACCGTCCCAGGTCATTGAAACAGTTCCAATCACTCCAAGTGGATCTCCTGCTGTTGAATCAGTTCCGGCCCTTGTTGAGCCCACAGCATTGCCACCAGTGCCCAAGCCCTCTATGATGGTGCCAACCCCGCTGCCTTCTCCCGTACCTTCCTCGCCTGAAGCACCAGTTTTACCTGCCGTCCCGTTGCCTCGGATTGAGGCGGCACCACTCGTCGAACCCACGCTCCCCCGCCTTGAAGCTGTCAATGTTTCACCACCCACCGTGATGCGTGTAGAGGCAGATCCAGTGGTTGCAATCGATGAGCCGTCAAGCGACCCTGACGTTCCCGCAATGTGGCGAATCGACGCCGCTGCACCAAACATGGAGCAAATCTATGCTCAATCAGACCAAGTTGTGGAAGTTGTTCATACAATGGATGCTGAACCCACGGTCTACGCGCATGAACCAAGCGAGCCAGTTCAATCGGTGACGAGCGGTGTAATCTCCTTGGATATCCACCCTGCTCAAGCGCTTGCAGTCCGCCTGGATGGCCTGCCTGAGTTGGAGCCGACACTCAGGCAAGGGTTCGAAGCGCTCGGCAAAGAGTCATGGGCACAAGCTGCTATCGCCTTCCAGAAGCTTGCGGCACGTATGCCAGGGGACGCAGCCGTGTTCAACAACTACGGACTGTCGCTGCTTCAACGAGCACTCACGATGGCAAAAAGCCCCGATCTCGAACTTCAAACGCTTGCTTCTACACAGTTCGAATCTTCCATTCTTGCCTTAAGGGAGGCTGCTAAATCCGCTCCAACAGAGGGCATTATTCTCCTGAACCTGGCCCACGCCCTTCTTGTCAGTGGGCGAGCAGAAAAGGCAATCGGTCTCGTACAAATGCACGATCAGACACAGCCGCAGACCACTGTGAGTGGGAACCTCTACGCTGCTGCTTTGGTCAGCATGGGCGAAAGCGGTGCTGCAAAATCTCTTCTCCAACGATTGCATCAGGATGAAGTGGTGCAAGCAAATCTCGACCGGCTCTCCTACTGATGCTACCTGTTTTGATTGAGGGAATCAACAATCTTCCACGGTTTGCTCAGATGCCAAAAGAATTCGGCGGACCTTCGTCCAGTAAAATACCCGAAAATTAGGCTTAAATTTGCATTAATGACAACATTAAAACAGGCTCGCTATGTATCGTATAGCACCCCCTCCTCTCGACACCCATAGCCGAGGTCCAAACCGATTCGTTCATATATGGGTGGTAAGTCGGGGGGATGCTTAAGCACCCT
>QXYC01000014.1 GCA_009887095.1 Candidatus Poseidoniales archaeon | reverse complement strand
GCGCCGATGACATGAACATCGTTGGTGTTCGGTTGACGATGAGCTATGGTGAAGACGATGAGCAATCTGGCAATAGTCCGGCCTGTTTCCTTGCTCAAGGAAACCAAGCTGACACGATCTCAGGAGACACCGAACATGCTGGATTTACCGGAAGTGCTTCAGGTCAAAACGGTGGACAAGGCGGTAGCCATTTCGCAGAAGCCATTTGGTACAACGATTCAATGATGGGAGTCATCTCTGGGTTGTCAGAAGCAGAGATTGTCGCTCAAATCGATTCAATGGGGGCAGGTCTTGGACCTTACAATGCCAGCGTTTCCGTGACTGCTGAAACAGGTGGCGGAGCAGGTTGTATGCACAGCGACGACGGCGAAGATGTGTCCTACACCGTCGAACTGATCGTCTTCGATTACACCATCGCACCGTTCATTGAACTCAGCGATGTTTGAGTCTCATTGAGCCTTCAAGCGCTCAATGCATCCACGTTGATGATCGGTGAAACTCGCTGTTGAATCATCATCAGCAGGGCTTTCAGCACCATTTCATCGACAGCCTCGACGCGCATCACAAGGATTGGTTCGGTGTTTGACTTACGAGCCAAGTACCATCCGATTTGCTCACCTGTGCTGTCGTTGTTGAAGCGAACCCGAATACCGTCTATGGTTGAGGAGTCGTAGTCGTCAAATGCTCCCTGAATGGCAGCCACAGTTTCGAGTTTCTTGTCTTCAGCGCAAGGCACCTTGACCTCACCGGTGGTCGGCAAGTTTGGCGCCAAGCGATTCAATTCTTCACTGAACTTCAGCCCATTGGTGCGCGACCACAACTCAATGATACGAGCAGCGTTGTACAATGAACAATCAAAGCCGTACCATCCACGGTCAGCCATGAAGATGTGACCGCTCATTTCTGCAGCCATCAACGCATCTGGATGGGCTGCTAACACTCGCTTCATGAACGAATGTCCGGTTTTGGCCATCATTGGTCGGCCACCTGCGGCAACGATGGCTTTCTCGACGTTCATCGAGCACTTGACATCGTAAATCAGCAGGTCTTTTCCTTCCTCAGTGCCAACAACATCGTCGGCAAGCAACGCAATCAAGCGGTCTGGATAGACGAAGGCGCCCGTCTCATCGACGGCGCCCAAACGGTCACCATCGCCGTCTGCACCAAGTCCGAATTCACAGCCATGTTCAACGACAGCCTCGCCCAAATCGACCATGTTCTTTGGTCGTGTTGGATCGGCACCGTGGTTTGGTTCACTAGCGTCCCAATCGCAGTAAAGATCCACATGATCCACACCCATCTTGTCGAGCAACATGGACATGGCAGGGCCAGGTACAGCGTTGCCACAATCGACAGCAACCTTGACTGGGCGGGCAATCGGACCGGTTGATTCCATGATGGCGTCGAGGTAGGTGTCCAAGTGAGGCGTGTCACGCACGCTCCCTTCACCGACTCGGAATTCTCCAGCCAAGAAGACGTCTTTCAATTCTTGAATTTCTTCACCAGCAAGCGGCAGAGTGCCTTTGCACATCTTGAATCCGTTATGGGTTGGCATTGGCAGGTGACTTGCGGTCACCATCACGCCACCATCAACTGGAAGTGTCCAGCATGCATGGTAGACACAACCCGTGGAAACGATGCCCAAATCATGCACTTCAACACCGCCCTCGACAAGACCTCGAATCAGTTCACGGGTGAGCGCAGGCGAGGAATCACGAATATCTCGCCCAACAGCAAACGCATCGCAACCAAGGTAGGTTGCCATAGCGCGTCCGAGCCGATAAGCGAACGGGGGGGTTAATTCGCCGGTACCATCACCGTTTGAGAGTCCACGAATATCGTAGGCTTTGAAGCATTGAACAGGCCATTCGTCCATGATGCCTCGATTGGCTTGACCCTTTCAAGGATACCTATGGGATTCAACGACGAGCGAACGCGACGATGAACAATGCGCCTGTGAACACCGCAAGCACTTCGAACACCGCATCGAGATAGACGGCCCCTACAAGGCCAATGAGGGCAAACGGGAGAGTCATTTTGAGCAACCTCGGCCATGTCATCAAACCCTTTGGAGGCTCCTCAAGGTAAGGTGAGCCCGGCATGCAAGTGCCTCACGAACGGATGGCTTGAACCACGATCTCGACAAGCGCATCGGCAGGGAGCGCATCGACTGCGAAGGCTGCTCGAGCGGGCTTGACGTCGATTGAATCCACCCATGCTCCATAGACTTCATTCATTGGAGCGTAGAAATCCATTGATTTGAGGAGGACTTGAGCGAACACAACATCGTGTTTTGAAGCCCCAGCTTCACCAAGCAAGGCGTCAATTTTGTTGAGTGCGCCTTGAGTTTGAACTTCAATGGTGTCACCCGAATCAACATCGATCTGGCCAGACAGCCAAATGGTGTTTCCAACGACAACGCCAGGTGAATATGGGGCGTATTTCTTGGTGCCTGGGGGGTCAATTCGTTGCTTTTCCATACCCCGATGTGGTCCGAAGCGCCCCATCAACTTCTCGCCATCAAGCGATGCATTGAGAACATGGGCGCGCAAGGCAGGGCCATGCGAACCTGCTGGGTCTTGGATCATCCCGCCCACGTTCGCCTTCTTGCTCCGTTTTTGCGTGCAGGGCAGAGCAACGATGTCATCATTGCCACCAAAAGGATGGAAGTTGAAGCGATGCTGGAAAGTGGAGACGGTCACATACCTCGGCGCCAGACGCATTGGGTTGAACGCCCAA
Organism: Candidatus Poseidoniales archaeon; assembly: GCA_009887095.1. Lineage (GTDB taxonomy): Archaea > Thermoplasmatota > Poseidoniia > Poseidoniales > Poseidoniaceae > MGIIa-L1. Next base: position 12,924 of record QXYC01000014.1, on the reverse strand, counting down.
TCGGTGCAAAAAAGCGTCGAATCGCCCTTCAACGCTGGCGCTCAAGCCACGCCTTTCTGAAGCAATGTAACGCCTCACCACACCCGATTGAACGCATCGTCGTGATCGGTGCTGCGATTGAACTCTTGGCCTGCCGTTCTCCTTTGCTTCGCCGACGCCTTTCGTCCATTCGCGAGCGCTGGTACATCAGCGACACGGAACCGAATCACACCGCACACCGTCTTGCGTTGCAAAGCGCAACCCACTATGTTCTTCCAACCCACTGGGATTCGACCATTGACGGTGGGCTCTTGGCTAAGATCTCATCAGCAACACTCCACCGAATGGATGGCTTGCATGGCCACGTACACCTCCGCCCCAGCCTTCGTCCATCAGCCGTCAGTCACCCTCCGAGGGTTGTGGTTCGCCGCTTGCTTGGCAATGGGGCACACGATGGGGATGAAGTGATTCCTATCCCGGAGGCAACCTGGGATGGTCTGCTTGTGACCAAAGCAGATGAACAGGAATACCAAGGCAACCCATGGGCGCTTGTCCAAGAACTTTCAGCCCACGATGGCGTCATCACACAGTCCGTCACCATGGCAAGTGAAGCTGCTCTTTTGGGCGTTCCAACCTTGCTTGTGAGTGCCGCTCAGCGTGGATTTCTGACCAGACTCGAAGACGAAGGATACCCTTTGTTTCGATGGACTGAGGCATGTGAAGGTGAGGCCTGGCATTCACTGCACGCTCAATTTCTGACCGGTTTGCACCTGACTGAAGCATTGGAGCCGGCAGCATGGCCAGATGCTCGCGCTCAGTTGGCTCAATGGCTTGGTATGGCGCTCATTGATTGAGCCAATTTTTGAGTATGGTGAGGTGGTCACCAGCAAATTCGACTTCACCCGAAAGTAAAGTGTTGATTGGCCAGAACCTTGCATCCTGTGCGTCGTCGCCAGCCGTCGGCGTTTGGTCCTCAGTCACCAGAACCTCATAGACAATCGAGACGATGTGCTTTCGAGGGTCACGTTCAGGGTCGCCCATCACCATCAGGAGTTTTGCATCCGTTCCAATTAGGCCAGTTTCCTCTTCCAGTTCACGAAGTGCGGCCTTCATTGGATCTTCATCCCGTTCAACAAAGCCACCGGGAAATGCCCACGCACCTTGCATGGGGGGGAACTTTCGTTGGATGAGCAGGACCTCGTCTCCCCTGCGAACCGCCGAGTCCGCAGCCAACGCTGGGTTCAGCCAACCGTTGCACTCATCGCACACGACCATGGGGTTCACTCTCCGAAGCGGCGCCGGCGGTCTTGGAAGGTTCGAACCGCTTTGAGCAAATCCTTCTTCTGGAAGGACGGCCAAAACACATCGGTGAAGTAGAGTTCGGAATAGGCCATTTGCCAAAGTAAGAAATTGGAAATTCGTTCCTCTCCACTGGTTCGAATGACCAGGTCTGGATCCGGCATGTCTCCAGTGTACAGGCGATCTGAAACCGCTTGTTCGTCGATTGACTCGAGGGGGAGGCTTCCATCAGCGTGCTCTTCCGCGATCGATCGGATGGCGTCAATCATCTCTTCGCGAGAACCATAAGCCAGGCAAACGGTGAACACGAAGGCATCGTAGTCGCTCGTTTTCGATTCGGCATAATCAATGGCGTCGTTGACCGATTGAGGCAGCAGTTCCCTGCGCCCAATGATTTGAACCCTGACTTTATTTTCGTGAATCCGAGGATCATCTGCGATGTCATGCAGGCCTTCGACGTACAACTTGAACAGCACATCCAATTCATCCTGTGGCCGATTGAGGTTCTCTGTCGATAACGCATACACGGTCAGCCAAGGAATGTTGATATCGAGGACCCAGTCCAGTACCTTCTCGAGTTTTTCCTTTCCAATGCGATGACCAATGCCTGCAGCCACGTTGCTTTTCCAAGCAAATCGACGGTTGCCGTCCATGATGATGGCGAGGTGCTTCACGCTGACTGGATGTTCAGCAATCTCACGCATGAGCTTGGATTCCACGGCCAAACCGAGGACATCACCCATGCGTTCTGAGATTCCCATAGCCCCACCCTTATCCCTTCCAACCCGACATGGCGTTTCATTTCATCGCCTCCTCATTCCGCCTCAACAATCATCAAAATCACCAACGGCACGCTTGAGAACTTGGAACGATTGGCAGACTCATGGAGGAGCCTGCGTGGTGGCCATCAGGGATTGCACAGCAATCCATGGAGGAAGCCCAATCCGCAGGCGAAGTCCGCACTTCGTTTGGACGGGCCCAAATGTGGGACATCTCCAACGTGATGTCGGCTGATTGGTGGAACACTCCACCGGGAAACGGAGTGCTTTGGGGCTCGTGGCCGGACTCGGTTGAACAGGTTCGCCTTCTCTCAGAAGATCAATTTGGCATGCTGCTCAACATTGACGATCGCTTCATCGCTCGTGTGTGCCCTTTTCTCGTCGGGGAGGATGTGTCCCGTATGGCCCGCTTTGAGCCTTGGGCCACATGCGTTAACGGCTTGGCATTGCTGCTACCAAACGGTGGATGGAACGCCGGAGCCCATGACCGCATTTTGCTCTATGAAGCCTACCTTCCAGACGCTTCATTACCGGATTCAATCGATGGGTTGATCAAAGCCATGGGGCAGACGCATTCCGCACTCGCTGCCTTTGAAACGCCCAACACTGAACGGCTGTGGAACGACCGGCTGAAAGCGATGGAAGACGAACTGAAACCACACACCCTGTGGCGAGCCCCGCACACCACAGCGACCGTCGGCTTACCATCGGTCAACTTTGATCTCAATCACACCGTTCAGACCGAACATGGGGCGGCCTGGATTGCCATGCCCCGAACCCTTGCTGACCATTTGGTCTGCCAGCCTTCACGCCTTCCATCGCTTGCTTGCCTGATGCGCTTGGAACGTCAGTGGAGTTCACACGTGACGATGGACTCGGTTCAGCGCCAATCCATGCTCGAAGGATGGTCTCAGCACACACCCTCGGCTTGGTCCAGCAGCAAAGCCCTCTCAACCGCGCTTGGTGGAGCTTGGGTGTGGCGCTACAATGCGGTGCTCGAACAGTTGCTTAAGGCCAGAACGTACGGCGATGAACAGCTTGAGCAGCAAAGCCTCGATTGGCTTGGTGAAGTCTCGAGACTTCAGGCTCGTTTGGGTTCATTGCGCATGTGGAAGTCCGGGGTATGGGTTGCGCTCACTGGCCTGCTTGTGGCTTACTTTGGTAACGACTGGGGCACGTTTACGCCAACAGGGTCAGCCGTGATCGCTGCTGCGAGCCTTGGGTTTGGATTTGCTACCAACCGGGTGTACTGGTCAAAAGATCCCCCGCCCTATTAGGACGATTGAACCATTCGTGGGTCGAAGAAGGTCAAACCGTTGTCCTTGGCCGTTTGCATGATGCCAAGCACCAATTCTTCCTTGGCTTTTCGTTCTGGAGCGCCACCTGCAACATCCCAATACAGATTGACCGAGATGTCGAGTGAGGTCGCCGTCAGGGTGCTGACTTGACACCATGAGGATTCGGGCTTGACCGTAACGGGACTTTCATGGATGGATTCGAGCACTTGAGCGCAGAAATCGGCAACCTTTGCCGGGTCGGAATTGAGTTCCAGATGGAGCGCAGTCTGCCAGCGTCGCCAGCGTCGCTTACCGAAGTTCTCCACTGGAGTGTTGACGAGGTTTGCGTTTGGCACAGTGACGATGGTGTCTGCTGCTGTTCGAATCAGCGTGGTGCGCAAGCTGATTTCAGTCACTTCACCTTCCACTGAATCGATGATCACCCAGTCGCCAATCTTGAACGGGCGGTCGAGCAGCACTGTGGTTGCGCCGAACAAATTTGAGATGGTGTCCTTCGCCGCTAATGCAAGGGCCAAACCAGAAATCCCAAGACCAGCAACAAGCGAGGTCAGGTTGAATCCAAGAGCGTCTGCGACGAACACTGAACCGATGAACACGATGGCAAACCGAAGGATGCTTTCGATGGCTGAAATGAGCGTTCGTTCGGTGCCGTCTAACTCATCATCGTTGTCAAGCAGGCCAACGACATCTTGCACGATTGAGACGAGTCGGAACGCCCAAACGACAAGCGAGATGGCAAAGATGAATTGCAACACATTAGGGAGGATTCGGATGGCAAGATCTGGCAGTTCAATCCCGGTGTTCACATCGCCCATCATGTCGATGAGTGTGTTGATCGAAAACAACGCCACACCTGCTCCAGCAGCCGTTCCTAGTGCCTTGTCCGAATCGCGAATTGTCTTTGCTTGAATGGAGTCTGATTGGACGATTTTGCGCAAGATGCGTGGGGCCAGTGCCATCACGCCGAGGCGGGCGAACACGGACAAAGTAAGGATGCCAAACAGCATCACAATGGTTGCGTTATTCATCAAAAAAACTTCGTCGGCCCAAAACGAACCATCCTCAGGATTCAAGATTCCACTCATGCTTCTGCGAGGACTTGCTTGCCTTGGTTGTTTTGCTTGATTCTGTCCCCTATGGGGACATGCCAGCAACGCGAACGCTTCAAGAAGTCGAGCGGTTTGGCTTAGGCGATACCATGATGCAAAATGGCAAGGTAATTCGCACACGCCCCTCCTTCGGAGTCCTCATCGTGCTTCCGTTGTTGCTCTCCCTCGTCGCACCGATTGCGAATGCAGGAGCCGCTCAAGAACAGGCCACTGGATACGCACCCGAAGACATTTGGTCGGACGATTACAACAACATGATTTTCCCTTGGGCTTCGGCCAATGACCGTGTATTGCAATTCAAAGAATACCACTCCTATGAGACCATGAAGAACCGCATGCTTCGTCTCGCAGAAGAGAACCCGGACATTTTCGAATTCCATGAAGGCATGAACGGCGGAACAAACGCTCGCGGCGAAGAAGTCACAGCAAACGCCTACGAAGGCTGGTATTACGGCCACGCTTCACCATGGATGAAGATCACCGCAGACGTTCAAGACGGCGATTACAATCCATTTGTTGGTGACAACGGCAACTACGCAGATCGCCACGATGTGATGATTGTCGGGAACCACCACGCTCGTGAGTGGATGTCCTACACCGTGGCCATCATGCAGTTGGAAGTCATTGCGTTCTCTTACGGCAACATCGCCTACGACAACGATGGCGATGGCCTGGTTGATGAAGACCCGTGGGGCGATGCAAACGGTGACGGAATTCTCGATGACGATGGCGATTGCCTTGGATTGGACGCCTCCTTCCAAGATTCAAACGGTGACGGTACAGCTTGCGGCCCAGGCGACCTTGGTGTCGATGAAGATTACTCAGAGCAGTTCATCACCGACCTTGTTGACTCCCGTGAAATCTACCTCATTCCAATGCTGAACGTGGATGGCAACATCTACGACCGAGAGGTCTTCTGCCCAGCACCTGCTTGGGAATCATGCCCGTCGGGTGGATGGAGAAAGAACCTCCGAGACAACACCGCAACCGGTTTCACGCCAATCCCCGACCTTCAAGAAGAAGTTGACGAGGACTGTGACGGCGTTGACTTGAATCGAAATTACCAGTTCGAATGGGGAGCACCACTTGGTGCAACTGGACCTCTGATCCCGGGCACTTGCACGCCCGCAGAAGGAGAACTGGATGGTTCAAACAACGACGTTTACAATGGGCCGGTCGATGATCGGGACAACGACGGCGATGGTCAAATCAACGAAGATCACGTCGACGGAAAAGACGATGACGCTGACGGTGTGACCGACGAAGATTGGTGGGGTGGCAACTCTGAGCCAGAAACTAAGTTCATCCAAGACCTCACCGAAATGAACGACGACACCGGCGATGGATCAAGCGAGTTCAAGGCCACCCTGACCCACCACTCCTACTCGGAACTCATTCTCTACCCGTGGGGCCACTGCACTGATTGCCAAAGCCCAGACCATGAGCAGCTCAAGTACCACGGACAACAGATGGCAGATATGACTCAATACGCCAACCTCCAGTCATCCGACCTCTACCCAACCTCCGGTGATTTCTGCGATTGGCATTACGGTGTCCACGGCTCATACTGCTACACTTCCGAAATTGGAACAGCGTTCCACCAGCATGAAGACGACATTGACCACATTGCGGTCCGAAACTTAGGAACAGGGTTCTACATTGCTGAGATCGCAGACAGTCCACGGGAGCGCGCAGACTTAGAAATCGCAAACATCTCTCAACAAAACTACCTCGCAGCAGGCGATAAAGTCGAGGTTCCTGCAGAAGGGGACATACCGGTTGACCTGTGTGTTGCAAACGATTTCCCGTACAGTGAATCCAACAGCATGATCGAGTGGCGAACCGTGAAGCCAAGCCGCTTGCAAAGCGATTACGGTCCACGAGAATGGGCGACCACTGCATGGGAATCCGTGCCGGTGATGGCCGTCATGGACGAAACGTGTTCAGTGCCAAGCGGCAACGGTACAATCCTCCGAGGCATGGTACCAATATCCGAAACTGCAACCGGAAAACTCCACTACAAAGCCACGGTTTCGACCTTGGCAGGTTCCGACCTGTTCCAATACCCAAGCGATGGTGCATACTACGAACTCGACCTGTCCTACCGTGCAGCCTATGGCAGCGTGTTTGGCTCGTTCTTGATGTTTGGAATCACCGCCTCCTTCGTGTGGGGTGGTCTTGCTGTCTGCCTGCGAATGATGCTTTCAGACGATGAAGAAGCCATCGACCTCACCGACGCTCCTCTTGAGGAGGAGAAGAAATGAGCGATGAAGGGCAATCCGACCAATTCAACGGCCGGCTCGGTCTCATTTTCGCATCGATTGGTGCAGCCATCGGTACCGGAAACATCTGGCGTTTCCCGCGGATGGTTGGTGCAAACGGTGGAGGAACATTCCTTGTTCCTTGGCTTATTTTCCTGTTTGCGTGGTCGATCCCACTCGTGATTGCAGAATACGCAATGGGGAAGCGAAGCCGTACAGGAACCATCGGTACATTCCGGATTTTCGCAGGTAAGAAATTCGCATGGATGGGGTTGTGGACCGCATGGATCTCCACCGCTATTGGCTTCTATTACGCCGTCGTTTCTGGTTGGACCATCAAGTACTTCCAACTTGGAATCAGCGGAGCACTCACTGGAGAAGACGTTGACACAACAGAAGTTTGGAATGCGTTTTTGCAATCTCCAGGCCAAGTGATTTTCTTCCAATTCCTCGTGATTGTCTTGACCCTTGCCGCCATTTGGAAGGGTGCAAAAGCGATTGAAAAGGTCAACTTCTACCTGATGATTTCTCTGTTTGCATTGCTCTTCCTCACCTTGTTCCTCTCCCTTTGGATGGATATGGAAGACGGCAGCCTTGACGGAGCTATGTTCATGTTCACCGTTGACTTTGCAATGCTCAAAGAACCAGAAGTATGGATCAATGGCCTGTCACAATCAGCCTGGTCATGTTCGGCTGGTATGGGCATGTGCATCACTTACGCAGTGTACATGAGCAAGGACGAGGACACAGTCCTCAACGCTTTCACCATGGGCCTAGCCAACAACAGCATCTCAATCATCGCAGGTCTTGCCGTGCTCTCCGCAATCTTTGCAGTGAGCCCAGACCCGCTTGCAACGGTGACAGGGGGTTCTTCAGCGATCACGTTCTTGGCGTTACCAGAAGTGTTTGCCAAAGCCCCCTTTGCGCCGATAGGTCCGTTGTTCATGATGGCAGGGTTCTTCCTTGCGCTGTCTTTTGCTGCCATGACATCAATGATTTCTACGGTTGAATTGTGTGTTCGAAACTTCGTTGACCACGGCTACAACCGAGAGAAGTCCGTTGCCCTCACCGGTGCGGCCCTCTTCATGTTCGGTATTCCATCAGCCGTCATGTGGATTAAACTCGACAGTGAAGGCGTTGCTTTCCCAGAATTCTTGGAAGTCCAAGACCACATTTGGGGCTATGGGTTGATGTTTTCAGGACTGTTCATCGCCTTCTCGATTTGGAAGTATGGCTACCTACGTTGGAAGTCCGGCGTGGAGGCTGGCGTTGCCCCATCAGGTTTCAAGGGCTACTTGGGCTTCGGTGTTTCCGCATTCCGTGATGACTTCATCAACACTGGGGACAACGATATGGAAGTTGGGCGATGGTGGGACCTCTTGATGTACCTCGCATTCCCGATTCTCTTCTCGGTGCTGATGATTTCGTACTTCAGCGATATGATTGCCAACACTCCGAATGTATGGGATCCATCCAATCCGAAAGGCCTCTCCATCATCCTGCTGTTCTGGGGGGTCATTGCTGCACTGTTCATCAGTTTCAACAAATTCCTCATCCAACGACCGCTGTATCGAAACATCCCAGAAGGGGCTGATGTTGACATTAGCACTTTGCCGGGTGGCGACGACGACCTCGTTGTTGCGCGTGGCGAGGATGCACCTGGCTTCGAACACCTCACCGTTAGGAATAGCGCTTGATGCAAAGGAAGTGAGCGGTTGGAAGACCTCGTTGAAACGCTGGTGACCGGTTTTCTGGTCTCGGGACTGTTCATCGTCATCGTATGGTGGTTTTGGCGACGCTACGATCAACCAAGCGAGACTCAATTGATGCGCGAAGAGGAGCTCGCCAAGAAGAAAGAAGAGCAACAAATGTGGCGTGCAGTCGAGGCACAAATGGCAGAGGAGAAGCTCGCTCTTGAAGAAAAAGCACTCTACCTTCGAAAGAGAGCAGAACAAGAGGAACGGGCACGTCCCCCCGCTGCTGGAGCCTTAACCAACGCCTTGGATGCGTTTGGGAGCGTGGAGCAACCTGCTTCAACCACAGCAAAAGACGCACCAGCCTTTTCAAACCACGAATCCGCTCCGAGTGAAGGCATTGCTTTCGACGGTGGGGACCTTGATGAAGCAGCAGATCTTGATCTTCTGTTGGCTTCAACACCCACCGAAGTGCGTCAAGACAAGGGCGTACAACCTACCGCAGAGACCGTAGCCGAACCAGATTGGGACTTGGTTGAGAAATTGGAACACCTCTCCAACAGCGAAGTGGTGGACGAAGTGCCTCATCCTGAACTTCCGGTTGCACCGGATCTCGATGCCTTAGCCAACACCGAGGCCTTGATTGACAGTGACCCAGACGATGTGGTTCAATGGGAAAGCGACGATGAACTGCCCGATGAAGACGCATGGGATGTCAAGTGGGTTGCAGGCAGCGAAGAAGAGGAATGAACCCACTGTTTCACCTCGTTTCAAGGCGAAGGGGTGATGAACGGTTAGCGAGTGGCACGAAGCATGGTGCAACGCCCGCGAGGGACCCGTGACTTCACTCCCGGGGTGATGAATCGCCGTCTTGCGTTCGAGCATCTCTTGGAGGAGCGCGCTCGTCGTCACGGATTCAAACGGGTGCAAACTCCGGTGTTCGAGTCGCTTGATTTGTTCACCGCCAAATCTGGCCCGGGCATTGTCAGCCAGTTGTATGCGTTTGAAGACAAGGGTGGACGGCCATTGACGCTTCGCCCTGAACTCACGGCTCCAGTCATGCGCATGATTGCAGAAGAAATGCGCAACGACACCAAACCATTGCGACTTTCCTATTATGGCCAGTGCTACCGCTATGAGGAGTTCAAGAAAGGTCGCTACCGTGAATTTTTCCAGTACGGCGTTGAGTTGATTGGTGCCTCGGGGCCTCTTGCCGAAGCCGAAGTCATCGCTTTGGCCATCGACATGCTCGATGCGTGTGGATTGAAGAATTGGGAAATTCGAGTTGGCCACGTTGGTATTCTCAAAGGCGCTTTGACGGGGCTTGGTCTTGCTGCAGATACGCCGGAGGGAGCCAGTGAGCCTCCGATTGCCAGCGCTATGCGGTTGCTCGACAAAGGCGATGATGCAGGACTTGAAGCCCTGTTCAGCGCTCAAGGTATCGATCCATCACATGCAGCACCCCTGCGCGCTCTTGCCGATCTTGAGGGTGGCATTGAAACCCTGGGCCCAGCACGAGACATCCTCTCTTCTCTGTCAGGCGTTTCGCTTGAAGCGCTCGATGATTTGCAAACGACCCTTGAGGCTGTGGCCCATCTTGCACCAGCACCACCATCCTTGGCGGTCGATTTGACCGTTGCTCGCGGATTGGATTACTACACCGGCATGGTGTTCGAAGTCAAGGTGCCTGAAATGGGCGGTGAGGGGCAAGTGCTTGGTGGCGGTTCCTACAAATTGCTGCATCTGTTTGGTCTTCCAGACCTTGATCCCTGCTGTGGCTTTGGCCTTGGCTTTGATCGTGTGCTGTTGGGTCTTGAGGCTCAGGCTGAAGCCGCTGGTCGAGAAGAAGTCGTTCCAGGGGAAGAGGACCCGCTTGGCACCATTGCCGTCATCCCCTTCGGCATCGATGCTTCTCACGTGCTTCCAATCGTTGCCGCGTTGCGCAACGCTGGTGAGCGGGTTGATCTTGAACTGCGCTCTCGTAAAATTGGCAAGGCCATGAAATGGGCCAATTCAACAGGTGCTGCGTTCACGGTTGTGGTCGGGCCTAGGGATTTAGAATCCGGTCAAGCCATGCTCAAATCGCTCAAGAGTGGAGAGCAACAAGCTGTCGAACTCAGCGCAGAAGCGTTGCAGACCGCTCTCGCAGCCATGCGCTCGTGAATCACTCTTCGAGTTCTTCGTCCTTTGAAGCGTTGATGAACATGGCCATGCCGATTGCGGCGGAGGCCACTACAAGCGTGAACCCTGGCGTGTCTTCGCTGTCCATCATACCGTCTTCGCCGGCTTGGAAGGCTTCTTCCCAACTCGATTCATCGATTGGGAGTTCGAGTTGTCCTTCTTCTCCGAGTTTGATGCCAAAGGCTGCAGCGTCGCCACTCTGAGTGATTCCGCCGAATCCAGATTGTAGATCGCCCTTGACCTTCATGCTGACTTCGATGATTGGGTTGTCGTTGGTACCATCCCAAAGGAGATTCCCATGTTCTTCTGTAAGGGTATGAGAGAACACGATGTTCTTCCAGTTGCCTGCTGGCCAAGGTTGTTCTGTGTGTTGATAGACTTTGTTTGCACCTCGGAAAACGGTGATGTTGAGGAAATCACAATCCGATTGGCACGGCCCGTTGTTGTCTCCATTGGTTTGATCGCCTTCGAAGTACACCTGGAAATTGCCTCGCATTTCTCCGCCTTCAGTCATCTGGAGGCGCTTGTCGAGCGATGGATCCATGGTAAATCGATATTTGATGGTGATAACGCCATTGTCTTTTTGCTCCATCAATTCGTTCTCAGCGACGGATTCGGTATCGTTGTTGTTGAAGTGAGTCCAGTAAGCAGACATCCCATTGGCCCAAATATACATCGTAGTGTTGTTGGCGTTGGGTTGTTTTGGATCTTCAGCAGGTTCCTGCTGCATGACACTGACATCACCGGCTTGAACCGGAGTCATCAGCAATGCAACCACAATCAAGCAGAGAAGGGCTTTGCCTCGCATGGTTGAGATGGGGCGCCACATACATTTGACGCTTACGAACGATGGGGCAATACAGTTTTGACGCTAAATGGAGGTCAATCGAAGCGCTGGAAGCCAAGAGGACCGTTTTGCTGATTCTGATTCTGAGTCAGGCGCAACGCATCGCCAAGCATGTCCGGCTTCATCTGAGGGGAACGCAAATCGGTACCACCAACTCCGGTGATGATGGCCATGACCTTGATGGTGTCACCAAAGCCAGCATCTTGCCGTGCACCCCAAATCACGTTGGCGTCCTCACTGACCTTTGAGGTCAACAAATCAACCACTTGAGAAGCGGTATCAAGCGTCATGTAGCGGCCACCAGTGACGTGAATGAGCACGCCAGTCGCACCAGAGATATCGACGTCGAGCAAAGGATGGTTGAGGGCTTCGTGGACCACTTCTTCGGGACCACGGTCCGATTCCCCGTAAAGCATCATGGTGACGCCACCGTTGGCCATGATGGCTCGAACGTCAGCGAAATCAAGATTGATGAGTGAAGGCAAGGTGATGGTTTCCACAATGCCCTTGACGATTTCAGCAACGAGTTGGTCCATGATGGAGAACGCTTCGTCAAGTGGAAGGTGGGGCACATAGTGCAAGAGTCGATTGTTGTCAAGCACCAGCACAGCATCCGCAGTTCGTCGCAGCGACTCCAACCCCTCGAGGGCTCGACTCATGCGTTGACGCCGCTCAACGTGGAACGGTGTGGTGACAATACCAACGACAAGCGCGCCAGCAGCCTTTGCTTCTTCGGCCACAATCGGACAGATTCCAGTTCCAGAACCGCCGCCAAGACCGCTTGCAATGAACACCAGGTCGGCGCCAGTCACGATGCGTCGGATCATTTCTCGACCTGCTTCAGCACAGCGTCGACCAGTGGAAGGGTCACCCCCAGCACCAAGGCCACGGGTGATGTGTCGGCCAACAAGCAACTTTTGCAAGGCACGAGTGTGATCCAAATGTTGCTTATCGGTGTTGATCGCTACGGTGACCGCACCTTCGACACCAAGGTGCGTGATTCTGTTGAGGGTGTTGTTTCCTGAGCCACCACAGCCGACGATGAGGATGCGTGGATTGGGCACGCCTAGGGTTCCAACTTCATCATCCATAAGGGCCGTAGCGCCGCGATTCACCGCCTCTTTGGCCATTTGACTGACCATGTCGGCGAGCGCTTTGTTCTCAACTCCTGAACTTGGTGTACCTGTGGGTCCCATCCCTACACATCCTGATTTCCACAGCCTACTCTTTCCCTACTTAACCGCGACCATTCCCTCAAGGATTGAGAGGCCGATTTTGCTAGTAGATTTCGCACACCAAAGCACCTGATTCATACATTTCCCTCAACCCTTGATAAGGTACGCATTGAACCGTGGAATTTCGCTGAATTTGGCGGTATTTTCAGCAGTGCCGCCTCTCCTGTGATTGATGAGGGTTAAGTAGTGGAGGCAAGTGCGACAGAATACCTCGCTTAGCTCAGTTGGTAGAGCACCTGACT
>QXYC01000013.1 GCA_009887095.1 Candidatus Poseidoniales archaeon | reverse complement strand
TGGTGGGCTCGGCCGGAATTGAACCGGCGATCTTCGCCATGTGAAGGCGACGTCATAACCCCTAGACCACGAGCCCTAAGGTAGTCTGTCCTAAAGCACCGATGATATAAGCCTCGCCGTTGAGGTGTTTGGTTCGACTCAACGGTGCTCATTGAGGTGAACGACGCCAACTTCAAGGCGCTCATGTGTTGGGTGAACTTCGACCAATAAAACAGGCACACTCAAGACTTCTGCGAGGTCTTCAGCCACGGACAATGGCAACTCAATTCGTTGGTTAGAGGCGTCATATCGTATCCACCCCTCACTCACACCAAGTTCGTGCTGGAGCTCATTGACATCGCCGGTTGCATCCTCTAGCGAGGTAGGAATGGCACCGAAAAGAATGGTGTCATCCTCGCTCAACACTTCGTAAGGCCGAAGCGTTGCTTGGCCCCTTCGTCGGAATCGAGCACGCAATTGGCCAGCATCTTTGTAGCGAGCGGAGCAGAATTTTAGATGGAAATCCAATTCTGCAGAGGCTTCTTTCAACCGGATGGCGAGGTCAGCTGAACCTTCAGCGGCTGCGGTGATCCCCCCGCTGAGATTGAAGCCCCGCACGTCCATATTTTCTTGATTTCCAACAGTGATTTCAAGTTCGTTGAGGTTGAGAAATGATACAGGCGAGCCATGAAGTTGATCCAATAGAGAAAACAACTGGTCTTCTTTGTCAGGCTCACACGGAAGTTCAACGCCTACTTCGATACCGGCGTCAACACATGCCTGCATGACGTCCGTGTACTTGTTGACGGTTCCATCGAGCAAATGGAAACGAATTTCGTCGAGCCCTGCTGCACCAAAATCTGCGGCTCGATCTGTTGCAAAGGGAATCGAAGTGTAAAGGTGAATGTGATGGTCAGGCCCGAAGGCAGCCTTGAGTTGTTTGACGGCTTCAAGAGAGCGTTCCAAATCAAGCATCGGGTCGCCACCGGTGATGCCTGTTCCTGTGGCACGCATCGCATGGCCTTCCTCGATGACTTCCTGCCAGGTTGTGCACCTTCGCTCATTAGCAAACATATCTGGTGATTCCCTTCTGTTGTCTGAAAGAGGGCAATAATCACACCCCCAATGGCACTTCCCAGTCACAAAAAGAACGAGTTTGCTGCCAAGTTGGCACTGCACACAACCTTCTGCCTCACCATCCTCAGCAGGAAGGATTTCGGTGGCCATTTGCAAAGATGTAGCCATGGAACTCAACCCGTCGTGGAACCTGTTTGGTTTGAAGGCGTCGATGTTAACGTTCGCCCTTGCATCGTTCGGCTTCAGTTAACAGCCAGCGGTGGAAGCGACGATCCAACGTCAATTCGGGATGAAATGTCAGCGCCATCCGATTCCCATCGAGAACGCCAACAGCCTCCTCGCCGAGGGAGGCGATGGTTTGGCAATCGAGGCTTTCTGTATCAAATCTTGGAGCTCGTATGAAGACGCCAGGAAAGCCTTCATCCTCCAGTGCCGCAGCGTTTGGAGCGACTGGAAGCGGGCGGCGGTTGAACCGATCGGCATCGTTTCTGTGTTCGCCGACTCCGTCACCAGGGGGTGTTGTGATGTGCACTTCGATTGTGGCCTCAAAGGATTGGCGTTGACGACCCCAAGCATTTCGAGCGATTGAGGCACCAATAAATGGAGCCCGATTCGTTCCGGGCGAAGCCAATAGAATCGCTCCGGCGCAGGTGCCTAAAACCGGCCGATGTTCATTCGAATCCATCCAAGAGAAAAGTGCAGGAAGAAGTGCTGCGCCTTCACTTGCTTTCCTCATGGCGGTTGACTCTCCACCGGGCAAAATGAGCCCATCAAGGTGAGCATCAACCTGATCGCCCCGGCGCAGTTCAACAATTTCGATCGCGATGCCGAGTTCTGCTGCTGCACCGTGCAGCGACTCGATGTGTTCATGGCGCGCCCCTTGCAACATCGCCAATCCAATGCGCACCATGCACAGACCAATAGACGCCACACTAAGAGGTCAACGGAATGGCAGGATTGCGACGGAAGAATGTCCTGTGATGTGTGGTCTTGAAGAACCTCCGTGCAGTGCGTTATACGATGGGCTACGATGATTGCTTCCTTGTCCCGGGCCCTGTCCGAATGGGCCAGCCATGCCTCGATGCCATGGGCACACCTGTCATGACGGCACGTGGAACTGAATTCCGTCAGGTCATGGCCACCTTGAATTCAGGACTCCGCTCAGCATTCAATTTGTCACCATCAAACCCTGAACGCAAAACCGAGTCTTGGGCCGGTGAGGACGGTTACAAAGTCGTTGTCGTATCCGGAAGCGGTACAGCAGCCATGGAAATGGTCATCGCCAATCGATTTCGAACCAATGATCTCGTTCTCGTCCCAACCAACGGTAAATTCGGCGAGCGAGTGGCTGAAATGTGTGACCGTTTCTGCAATGTGAAGCACTTGAAAGGAGAGTGGGGGCGAGCCTTCGACCTTGGTGAACTCGAGCGACAACTGGAGCGGAAATGCTACGAGGCAGTTTTGATTTGTCATAACGAAACGAGCACGGGCATCACACAAGATGCAGAAGCCATTGCTGAAATGTGCGCTCGCCACGACACCGCCTTCATCTTGGATGGCATTACTTCCGTAGGCGGCATGCCAGTCAACCCAGCAGAGTGGCATGCAGAAGCGGTTGTGACCGGAGCGCAGAAATGCACTGCTGGGCCATCCGGTATAGCGGCCATTGCCATTAATGAGCATTACATCGAACGAGTGAAGGCGATTCGTGAACAAGGCGATGCAAACCCGACTTACTACCTCGACCTCATGTCTGCTTTGAAGAAAGGAGACGACGACCAAACGCCTTGGACGCCTGCAATCAACCTCGCCATGGGCTGGGGTGCTGCTTTGGAAGTGCTACGACAAGAAACCAATGAAGCACGTTGGAGCCGATGTGCACACATGGCGAACGGCGTTCGAAATTTGTTCTCTGACCTTGGCTTTGAATTGCTTGCAGACATGTCGGGTCGCAGCGCTTCCGTGACGGCCATCATGTATCCAGAAGGGATCGATGATGCTTGGCGGGGGAAACTGAAGGACGAGTTTAACACCCAAGTCATTGGCGGTCAAGACCACCTCAAGGGGAAAATGTTCAGAGTTGGCTCGATGGGTGAGACGCCCGTTGAGGAGATGGTCGAGGGATGCAAGCGGATGATCCAATGCTTCAGGGCATGTGGACATGAACTGCCTGAAGTCGATGTTGACTCTTATTTCTGAGGATCTATCATGAACCGTGCCATCGTATTGGGTCGATTTCAGCCCTTCCATAATGGCCATGCATCGTTGGTCATAAAGGCAGCAGCCGTTCATCCCGACATGAAAGTCATGGTCGCAATTGGGTCTGCTCAGAGCGAATGGGAGCCGAACAATCCATGGTCGGCGGAAGAACGTTCGATGATGATCAACGCATGGGCAGCACATCACAACATCGAAATTGAAATTTGCACGATTGAAGACATCAACGACCCACCAAATTGGGTGGAACATGCCCGTGCCATCCATGGCGAGGGGACCCTCGTCACATCGGACAAACCGACATCCAATCTCTACAACGATGCAGGGTTCCCCGTGCATGACCTTCCCTTGGAAGACAGAGAACGGTTCGAAGGGTGGCGAGTTCGTCAAACTGCAAAGATGCTCTCAACTGTCTACGACGACGATGCAGTCCGAGAGGTATTGGCCTCGAGTGTACCTTTACCAGTCGTCGAATGGCTGATTGAAAACGACGCACTGTATCGACTGTCAACGTTTGAAACAGGCGTCTATGCAGGCTGATTACTTTTTGAAGAGTTTTTTCTTGACATCTTTTTTGACTTGCTCTTTCACTGCTTCACGAACTTTCGCTTCTGCTTTCGAACGAACAGCCTCAGTAAGTTCTGATGCTTTTTTCTTGGCAGCCTCTTTGATCGGTCTGGTTGCTTCATCAACGACGTTTCGTTTGATAGCTCCAGCCGCCTCTTTGGTAGCGGTTTTTGCAGCCTTCCCTGCCACGCTGGTTGCCTTCCCAGCAACCTTGCCTGCGAACTTCTTGACCATGTGGTCCACTCGCGGGTGAATCACAAGAAGGTTTGGCCGTCAATCTTCAGATGCAACAACCACTCGGGTCGCTGTCAAAACGCGTTGTTTGTACATGTAGCCAGCTTCGAGAACATCGACAACATGTCCAGCTGGAAACGCCTCCGAGGCAGGAATGGTCGTGATTGCTTCCATCTTTGCAGGATCGAATTTCTGCCCCTTGGCATCAATTGCAGTGACACCGTCGGCTTGGAGTTCATGCCACATTTTGTTGCGAGTCAAGCGAAGGCCCTGCGCCATGGGTCCTTCATCGGCTTCATCGACATTCGCAAGCGCTCGATCTACATCTGCAAGAACCGTGAGCATTCGACGGGCAAGACCCATGCCGCTGTATTGAATCAATTCCGCCTTCTCTGCCATCATGCGTTTTCGGACATTCTGAATCTCAGCATCTTTGTAGGCGATTTCCTTCTCCGCCGTTTCGGCACGTTCGAGCGCCGCTTCAAGCGGGTCTTGAACTTCGACCTCGATCTCTTCGCCAATGTCCATCGTTTCCATTCCTTCTTCGATGACTGGGACCTCGTCGTCAGCAACATCGTCTTCGCTCATGATGCCGCGGTGCAGGAAGTGGTCTTTGAACCCCTCGTTCAACGCTCAAGGAAGACCTTGAGGTTCCACGAGCCATAGCCCCATTCAGCAGCACGGAGATGTTCGCGGCCAACGATGCCAACAAGGGAGTCTTCATTGAGCCAACGATTGACAGCGTGAACCATTGTGCGACTTGCACGATTGTGGGCTTCGTACGTTGGTACAATCTTTGGATCCTCTTTCTCGTCGAGGGTTTCACCAAGTTCTTTTCTTCGCCCCATCCAATCAAGGCATACTGCATCAGCAAACTCATCCTCAGAAAGTCCATCGAGGCGGGCGCATGCCTGTTGCCATGTGGATTCGCTGTACAGGTCGTCAACATGAGGCACGTTCGATTTGAGTGCCACGTCAAGATAGAGAAACGCTCGTCCTTCCCAAACTTCCCAAGCGCCGGGGCTTGCATACTTCATGAGATGAAGCAAGCCCTCTTCACCATCTCTGATTGAGGAGAAGGCATCAGTTAAGCGAACATCGGTATCAACCGTACACGAATCCATCCAATCGAGCAGGTCCGCTTCAGCATCAATATCGAAGGAGCGTTTTAGCCGAGCATCGCCTTCGGGCCGCATCGAGCGGAATGCACCCTTTTCCATGCCAGCATACAACTCGCCCCATGTGCGATCGAGCAACCCATTCAAGGCAGGCTCATCGACGAGAAGCATAACCAGCTCGAGCCCCATAGAGCAGGCGTAGTGCCCGACCCGTTTGATGGCATCGGCTCGGCGCCCGCACCCCGTCCATCTCGAAAATGAACCTTCACCTTACGAAGGCTGAGGCAACAGCATTGAAGAATGCGCGGCGCGCCGTACGGATTGGAGGGTTTTGTCGTGGCCACAATTAAGGAGCAAATCGAATTGATTCGCGCTGAGATTGACAAGACCCAGAAGAACAAAGCAACAAACGCTCACATTGGCAAACTGAAGGCAAAAATCGCCCAGTTGAAGATCAAAGAAGAAAAGGCACATGCACACTCAAAGGCAAGCGGCGGCGGCAAGGGGTTCGAAGTCAAGAAATCGGGTGACGCAACGGTTGCACTCGTTGGTTTCCCATCCGTTGGTAAATCCACGCTCATTTCCAAGGTTACCGACGCACACTCCGAAGCCGCAGGCTATGCATTCACCACACTGACTTGCATTCCTGGCGTTATGGAGCACCGAGGTGCAAAGATACAGATTCTGGATTTGCCGGGTCTGATCAAGGGTGCTGCGGAAGGAAAAGGCCGCGGCCGAGAGATTCTC
Organism: Candidatus Poseidoniales archaeon; assembly: GCA_009887095.1. GTDB lineage: Archaea > Thermoplasmatota > Poseidoniia > Poseidoniales > Poseidoniaceae > MGIIa-L1. Next base: position 57,284 of record QXYC01000013.1, on the reverse strand, counting down.
AACGTCATTCGCAGTGCAGACATGGTGCTCTACATCGTCGATCCATTCCAAGATGCGCACTTCAACGTCCTTCACCGGGAACTCCACAATGCCGGTCTCAGGCTGAACGAAACGCGGCCGCCAGTGTTCATCAAGCGAACAGAACGTGGTGGCATTGACGTGAGGACTACGGTGGAACAAACGCACCTCAGCGACGAAGAGATTGGTGACATCATCCGCTCTTTTGGATTCACTTCAGCGATTGTAACGCTCCGAAACAACACCACGGCTGAACAAATTGTCGACTGTTTGGCACAAAACAGAATTTACGAGAAGGCAGTGATTGCCATCAACAAAATCGACATCGCCTCAGAGGAAGAATTGGTCAAAGCTCGTTCTAACCTGCCAGAGGATTGGCCGGTCATGCGTATTTCAGCCTTCAAAGGAATTGGCTTGGAAGACCTCAAAGATTTCATTTATGACAACCTCGGTTTCATGCGTGTATTCTTGAAACCACAAGGGCAAGAAGCAGACATGGAGGAACCACTGATTGTCAAAGATGATTCAACCGTGGAGCACATCTGCAACCAATTGCATCGGGATTTCGTTCGGAAATTCCGCTATGCAAGGGTCAAAGGCCCAAGCGCAAAGTTCGACTGGCAGCGTGTCGGTTTAGACCATCTTCTCAAAGACGGTGATTTGCTGACGATTGTCGTCAAGCGATGATCAGTCCCAGATGCCCATATCCATCCGTGCGTCTTCAGTTGCGTGGATTTTGGGGTCCCAACGAGGGGACCATACAAGGTTGATGTGCACGGAATCAAGACCATCAGTCAGAAGAGCAGCTCTGTGCGTTGCCGCCATGATTTCAGGGGCAGCGGGGCAACCAGGAGAAGTGAGTGTGAGGTCAATTTCGGCGTGCATGACACCATCCTTTGTCTCAAACCGAACGTCGTAGACAAGACCCAGTTCGACGATGGAAAGTTCCAATTCAGGATCTTCAACTTCATCCAAATGATGCATGACATCTTGCTTTTCAACCATTTATTCCACCAACCCTCTTATCGCCAACATAACCTTGTCAAACATGTTTCTAAAACCATTTGAGCGACTTGGGGAGAGCGATTTGAGGATGCCCATTTCTTGGGCAAACTCTGGCGAAAGCAGCAATGCTTGTGCTGGGGCGCTCCCGTTGATAGCAATGGTGAGAATACCCATGAGACCTTGAACCAACTGAGCATCAGCAGCGCCAGCCATCAACACCTTCCCGTCATCGAGGCTGACCCGTACATGCGCTTCGGATTGACAACCTACGACACGGGTTTGATCTGACCAGTCATCGATAGGAATGAGCACCACTTCATCAGCCATTTCGAACACCATTTCAAGGCGTTCCATTTGATCATCAGCGTCTTGAAATTCTTCGATGAGTTCAACCAATTGGGCAGGGTAGGTCATGCAAACCTCTCCAAGATGGACTTGACTTGAGCAATGAACTGTTCAGCTTCCTCCATTGTGTTGTACAAGTAGAAGGAGGCTCGCACCGTACTGGAAATACCCAAACGGTGCAACAGAGGTTGTGCACAATGGTGGCCGGTACGAACCGCATACCCGCGTGCATCGAGAAGATGGGCAAGATCTTCGCTGTGGAGCGTCGGGTGGAGGAATGAGACAACGGCGCTGTCTTCGTCATCATGGCGTCCGTAAACAGTCATACCAAGCGTACGCAACTCTGCTGCTGTGTATCGAGCGATCTCAAGCATACGCTTGTGTTCGTGTTTGAGATCGAGGGGTTCCATCCAGCCAAAAGCCGCGTTCCATCCAATTGCTTCTGCGATTCGGGGGGTGCCAGCTTCGAATTTGTGTTCATTCGTTTGGTACGTGGAACCTTCGATGGTTACCGTTTCAATCATGTCGCCACCGCCCATGAAGGGCTCCATTTCTTCAAACACCTCGGGCCGTACAAGAAGGGCTCCAATACCGGTGGGGCCGCACATTTTGTGGGCGGAGAAAGCCATGAAATCTGCGCCAAATGCATCGAAGTCGATCCGCTCATGCGGAACACCTTGTGCGGCGTCAATCAGCACCTTCGCGCCTGCCTCATGGCCGAGGCGAATGATATCCTCGAGGGGGTTTCGCACACCCAAGACATTGGAAGTGTGAACCACACAGACAAGTTTAGCACCTTCAAGCGAGGCCGCATAGACATCCATGTCCAATGTGAAATCCTCGAGCACGGGCACATAGCGAACTTCAACACCGCGTTCTTCAGCCAGCATTTGCCAAGGAACGATATCGGAGTGGTGTTCCATTTCGGTGAGCACGATGGCATCACCTTTGACGAGGTTGGCTCGACCCCAGGCATGGGCCACGAGATTGATGGCTTCCGTCGTGCCGCTCGTTAGAATTGCCCGCTCAGCATTGAACCATGATTTCAAACGGGTTCTGCATGCTTCGTACCCATCCGTCGCTTCGCCAGCAAGTGTGTGGACTGCTCGGTGGACATTTGCATTGGATTGGGTGTAATAGTCGTTCATAGCGTCGATGACGACTTGTGGTTTTTGGGTTGTTGCTGCATTATCGAGGTAAACCAACGGGTGGCCATGAACCAAACGCCGTAAAATTGGAAAATCATCTCGAAGGGGCATGTCATCACCTTTTGAGTTCGCATTCCAAATGAACAGTGAGTCGTGATCGCATCTGTTCGATGAGGGCGTCGTTCTTCAGATTGGAAAAAGCATCGATGAGGAAACCGTTGACAATCATTGATTCGCTTTCTTCTGGGCTCAACCCCCGGGACATGAGGTAATGCAGTTGCGACGCATCGATGGGCGCACTGGCTGCGCCGTGGGCAGCAGACACGTCATCAGCAAGCACTTCAAGTTCAGGAATTGCTTCTGCGCGTGCTTTCTCGGAAAGGAGGAGGTTTCGGAATACTTGGCCGGCGTCAGAACCGTCTGCACCTTCCGCAATGGTCAGCAGTCCAGTGGCAACGAAATGGCTGCGTCCTGCGCATGCTGCGTTTGTGACCAGGTCAGAGTTTGTGTGGCCATGAAGATGGTGAATTTCGATGTGGTGATCGTCGTGTCGAGCGCCTTGACCGTGTGCGGTGACGGATTGTCGAATGGAGGCATTCGTCCCGTTCAATGTCGCCCTCATGTCGGATTTGCAGTTAAACCCGCCAACAGAGAGGGTGGCGTTATCGAGCGATGCATCCCGTTCAATCGACCAATCGTCGCATCGAAGCAACTTGGTTGACTGGTCTAGTTCGTTGATGAATCCAAAGCCGAGATGAGCATTGGGATGAATCGTACCTGAAAGGTGAAGACCACACCATCCTGCATCGCCCGAGAGGTGGAGAATGATCGTTGCTTCACCTTTGACATCAAGGTCAAGATGGCCAACTGCGATGTGGCCGCCGGCACGTGCCCGAACGTGAATCACTTCGCCCTTCCCGTTGATGGTAAGTTTTTGCGCCTCGCCACCAACCTCGTAGAGAAATGCACGAGCAATCTCGGACCCGTGGCTGGTTTTTACGAGCGGTGAAACCTCGTAGCCTTCAACCTCAAACTTCAACGAATCAACATCGGGAAGTTCGTCTGGTTTCGTAGGATGAATTCGGTTCCAAGGGGTGTACCGCCACAAATGAGCCGAACGTGAAGGGACTGCCATTTGCAGGTAGCTCATCCAATCGAACCCTCCATTTCCAGTTCGAGAAGTTTGTTGAGTTCCACAGCGTATTCCATCGGCAATTCACGGGTGAATGGTTCGAAAAAGCCGTTGACAATGAGGCCCATTGCTGCTTCCTCGGTGAACCCTCTGCTCATCAAATAGAACAATTGGTCACTGGATACCTTCGAGACGCTTGCCTCGTGTTCAAGGTCAGCGGATGAATTCCCGATTTCCATGGTAGGGTATGTGTCCGAGCGTGAATTTTCATCAAGAATTAATGCATCACAGACCACTTTTGATCGGCAATCGCTCGCTTTGGGCATGACTTGGAGCATGCCGCGGTAGGAAGATCGGCCTCCGTTCTTTGAGATGGATTTCGATAGGATGTTCGAGGTGGTGTTGGGGGCAAGGTGATGGACCTTCGCGCCAGCATCTTGGTGCTGCCCTTCACCTGCGTAAGCCACGGAGATCACTTCAGCGTGAGCACCTTCGCCCTTGAGCAGAACGGATGGATACTTCATTGTCAATTTCGAACCAATGTTTCCATCGACCCATTCTACGGTGGCGTTTTTGTGCGCAACTGCCCGCTTTGTCACGAGGTTGTAGACGTTGTTGGACCAGTTTTGAACTGTTGAGTACCGGATTTTTGCTCCTTCCATGGCAACCAATTCCACAACAGCAGAATGCAGCGAGTCTGTCGAATAACTTGGCGCTGTGCAGCCCTCTACATAGTGAATAGTGCTGCCTTCATCAGCGATGATAAGGGTGCGTTCGAATTGACCCATGTTCTTTGCGTTGATACGGAAGTAGGCTTGCACCGGCATTTCAACACTGATGCCCTTTGGCACATAGATGAACGAGCCACCAGACCAAACAGCGGTGTTGAGCGCTGAGAATTTGTTATCGCTGTGCGGGACGACTGTCCCAAAGAATTTCTTAACGAGCTCTGGGTGTGTTTTCAGACCCGTATCCATGTCGAGGAAAATTACACCTTGCTCTTCGAGGTCCTCGCGTATGGAGTGGTAAACCGCTTCTGATTCGTATTGGGCGGTCACGCCACCGAGCCACTTTTGCTCCGCATCTGGGATACCAAGCCGGTCGAATGTGTTCTTGATGTCATCGGGAACATCGTCCCAGTTCTTTTCAGTCTGGTCTGAAGAGCGTAGGAAATAGGTGACGTTTTCGAAGTTAATTGATTCCAGAAGGTTGCAATTTCCCCAATCCGGCATGGCTCTTTCCTCGAAGTGCTTGAAGGCCTTGACTCGGATATCAGTCATCCATTGGGGTTCGTTTTTGAGTTCGGAAATATCTCGAACGACTTGTTCGGAAAGCCCTTTGTCAAATCGAATGGTGTGGTTTTCTGGGTCGTGAAACCCGTACTTGTAATCGCCAACTGCTTCAAATGCTTCTTCACTCATGATATCACCTCAAGCCGCGGCATCGAGCCAGTCATAGCCGCGTTCTTCCAGTTCCAATGCCAACTCGGGACCGCCTGTTTTGACAATGGCACCATCGATCATTGCATGAACGTAATGTGGTTTCACATGGTCCAGCAATCGCTGATAGTGTGTGATGATGAGGCATCCTGCTTCTGGTGCAACTTCGTTGATGCCTTTGGATACAATCCTGAGGGCATCAATATCCAAGCCTGAATCAGTTTCGTCGAGCAAGGCAAGGCTCGGTTTGAGGAGAAGCATTTGAAGGATTTCCAGTCGCTTCTTTTCGCCTCCACTGAAGCCGTCGTTAACATACCTCGAAAGGAAGCTTTTGTCCATCTCAAGTTTGCTCATTGCTTCATTAAGTTCCTTTCGAAAAGCACGCCCTTTTGGAGGATCATCTCGTACCGAGGCCACCGATTTTTTGAGGAAGGTACCGACTTGAACACCTGGAATGACGGCCGGGTACTGGAAAGAAAGGAACATGCCGGCACGGGCTCGCTCGAAAACAGCGAGTTCTTCGAGTGGACGGCCCTGGAAATGGATTTCCCCGGAGGTAATCTCGTAGGCAGGATGACCCATGACGACGTTGGCCAGAGTGGACTTCCCTGCACCGTTCCGCCCCATGATGACATGGATTTCGCCACGGCGAATCGTGAGGTTGAGTCCCTTGATGATAGGTGTACTATCGACGCTCACATGGAGATTTTCAACGCGTAACATCTCTTGACTCATCGCCACACCCACTTCATGCTCACGCCTCTCCCTTATCAATGGCTGTAGTCGACTTGCGTTCATGAATCACCCAACTGACAGCCATTCGTCACAGGTTTTAATCCGAGCCTTGAAATGGTGGTGCACAAACCAGATTCCATGGTGGAAGATGAGTTGGTTGCGGCATACGCTGCTGAGGCAAAAGCTGCAATGTCTGCAGAGGCTGCAAAGCGAATCGCCGAAACCGTTGACCCAGAAGAGGAGAAAAGGCTTCGCTCCACATCCCTTCTCACCTTGATCAACACCGAAGATATGGTTCCGGCGTTGCTCTCGAGATTGGGAGAGGTGAGGGCCGCACTTGACGGCCACGGCGGAGGCATCGCCATCTCAGCGCTCGGCTGGGCTGAAGACGGTTCTGAAGCATTGGACCTGGTGCTTGATTTGACGGGAGCTTGCCTTTCTTGCGGTGCCGCCCCTGGAACGCTGGAGGGAGTGAAAAATGACCTTGAAGACGATTCAGAAATTGTCCGGGTCCAGTTTGACAAGGCACTCTTGGACACATTTGACGAACTTGGTCGAGAGTTTATTCTCGTTCACGGCAAGGTACAATTTGTCTGAAGCGCCCAAACCTGCGGTCCAGCCGAACGGATGGATTCAAGGCCGTCGGGCAACGGGAGACCTTCATGGGCGCATGGAACGAAGGCCGTAGAGACGACCCAAAACCGTGCAGAAAGCAAGACAATGGTTTGTTTGAGATCACAGCGCGGGACGGGCGAGCGAGGCTCGGACGATTGCACACAGCACACGGTGTTCTCGAGACACCAGCCCTTTTACCCGTCATCAACCCCAACATTCGAACCATCGAGCCCAGAGAAATGTGGGACAGGTACGGTATCGGCGCACTGATTACGAATTCCTACATCATTTGGAAACACGACGAACTGAAGGCAAAGGCGACCGCTGATGGAGTTCATGCACTCTTGGATTTCCCCGGTGTTGTCATGACAGATTCTGGCACATTCCAATCCTACATTTACGGAGACGTCGAAGTTGGCGTGGAACAAATTGTTGAGTTCCAGAACAGCATTGGCGTCGACATCGCTACGATGCTGGATGTGTTTTCTAGACCCGACATGACCCATGCCCAAGTGGAGGCTTGTGTCGATGAGACCCTCGTTCGAGCAGGCCCCAGCGTCGCCACCTCGGGCAGAACGATGCTCAACGGTCCGATTCAAGGCGGATTGTTTCGTGACCTCCGTACAAAATCAGCCAAAGGCATGGCTGCGTATGATTTCGCAATTCATCCAATCGGTGGAATCGTTCCCGTAATGGAGCAACATCGATACAAAGACTATGCAAAAATCATGCTGGCAAGTCTACCATACTTGCCACCACAGCGGCCAGTCCACATGTTCGGATGTGGCCACCCAATGTTGTTCCCGATGTCAATTGCATTGGGTGCAGATCTGTTTGATTCCGCAGCGTACGCCCTCTTTGCAAGGGATGGACGCTTGTTGACTCCATGGGGAACAGAACGAATTGAATCCATGGTTGACTGGCCAATTCTGATGCCCTGCGTCGCCTATATCAGCCCCTCAGAAGCACGGGCTATGCCGAAGGATGAGCGAACCAAACTGTTGGCTCGTTACAATCTTGAAATGACCTTGAGCGAACTCTCTCGGTGCAAGCAAGCCATCCGTGATGGAACCATTTGGAGGCTGGTTGAACGACGAAGCCACCAACATCCGGCACTTCGAGAAGCGTTTTTGTGGCTATCAACACGGCCTCAACAGGCAATGATGAAACTGAAAATGCTCGATGACCTCATCCTCAACGACCGAGACGCAGGTCGTGAACGCGGCGAAGAAGCAGGAAGTTGGGAAGAGGGATGGGACTGGCTTGTCCATGCACAAGAGTCCCCACGCAAAGGTGGAGAAGCATGGGGGGGCGAAGACACATTTGTTCGACCTCACATTGTCGCTGCCCGGCGCCAATTCATCCAACGTTGGGAGCCAAGTGGAATTGAAGGAAAAGGCGATGATTCTGTGTTGATCATGCACGGAAGCTCTGGCCCATGGCGAGAGCGCTTGAGCGACATAATGGCTCGCCTCACCCATCATTGCCCCGGTTTGGAAGTGCTGATCCTCACACCAGTTGGCCTCGTACCTTATTCACTGGAGGACCTCAACCCGTTTGCCCACATCGATGGACCTGAATGGCTCTGGCGCCGACGACCAAACTTGCCATGGATTCGTCGTGAACTGGATCGTCTTTTCCTCGGTGATCGTAAAATTGTCACCGTGGACATGTTTGGAGATGGCATTCAGGCTCGTTGCATGGAAGCCCTCCTCGAAGCAGGCGTGGTCGATGGTGTGGATGACACATCCGCAAGTGCTGTCCCACTTGACCGTGACGGAAGAGATGTTGCGAAATCAATTGTGTACAGGCGACTTGTCTCCGACAAATTAACCGTGCTTCTCAACGTCGATTTTGCCGATGCAAGAAGATTGCTTGAGGATGCAACCTTCGTGGTCAACAGGCAAGGCCGGGTCAAGAACGCCAAAACCAAGGAAGGAGCACACATCGCAAGCCCTCGGCTAGGTGACGGTGGTCTTTCGATCACTGATGACGGCGCAAAAGCCCTTCACAAACTTCGGAAAATGACACCGCCCTCATCGCTTGACCCGACTTTCAACCTCGGACCAAAAGGCGCTGGTCCTGCCTGGATTGTTGTCGATGATGATGCTGAACCATTTGTTCGGCAGGGGCGAAATGTGTTCCACGGCTTTGTGTTGGCAGTGGATCCTTGGATTCAACCCTCACAGACATGCCTGATTGTCAACCAGAAGGGCGAACTTCTCGGCCACGGATTAGCGAACGGAACTGCCGATGAGTTCTGCGGGTTCAAGAAGGGAATTGCAGTGAAAACTCGCGGTGGAATTTCCGAAGAAGCACCCTAAACAATCCACAAGACGGGGGAGGATTCAAGTTCCTTCGCTGACCACAAAACAGCAAAGGAGGGCTGTGTGTGGTTGACGAACTCATTATCAAAACCACAGATTTGACAAAATCCTACGGCCCTCATGTGGCTTTGGATAAACTGAACTTAGCCGTCAAAAAGGGCGCTACAGGCCTCCTCGGACCAAACGGTGCTGGTAAATCCACCTTCCTGAAGACAATTTTGGGTTTGATTCAAGCCACAGAAGGCGAGGGTACTGTCCTTGGGCATGACATCAGAACCGAGGGTGATGCGATTCGCGCCCGAATTGGGTACATGCCCGAGTATGACGCACTCAACCCGGACATGGATGCAATTCACCAAGTCCGTTACTCAGGGGAGTTGCTTGGCATGAACCCGACAGTGGCTCTTGCTCGAGCCCACGAATCGTTGCAATACGTTGGGATTGGAGAACAGCGGTACCGGAACATCGGGAGTTTTTCAACCGGAATGAAGCAAGCCACAAAGTTGGCATGCGCCCTGATTCATGACCCCGAACTCATCATCGCTGACGAGCCCTCAAACGGACTTGATGCAAAGGCAAGAGAATACATGATTCAAACGCTGACAACAACGGTCAGAGCGGGAAATCGCTCCGTATTGATGGCATCTCACCTCATGGATGATGTTGAGCGAGTGTGCGATAACATCGTGTTGTTGCACAAAGGAAAACTTGCTGCCCAAGGCGCAATTGAAGACCTGAAAGCCATCGACAGGGAAATCGAAATCCACGTATGGGGTGGAGCCACTAAACTTGCCCAAGCGATGGAAGCTGACGGATTGAAGGTTCGAAGAGAGGGGCGTGTGATGCGAGTTGCGCACGATGGTGATGATACAACAACGCGAATCCTAACCTGCGCTGCGCAAACAGGAGCGCAAGTACGCCGTATGCATGAGTATGAAGCCTCATTGGAAGACCTCTTCTTAGTGATCATGGAAAACCTTGGCTATGAAGTCAAAACAAGCGAAGACCTTCTCGCATCGCCGGCGCTTGCTCGCAAGGTCGATGCTCCGGCCCACATGGGAGGTGGCGGCGCTTGAGTGAGGAAGAAATTCAACAAGACAGGGCCGTCGAATTTGGTGCCGAGGCCCCCGTCACAGGCCAAGGACGGATGGAAGCCGCATGGGGGTCGAGCGAAGGTGATGAGGATTTAACCAAAACTCAAGTCGCAGAACCAGTGACAACGGGACATGTCTTTGAGCAAGTCTACAAACCTTGGAAAGGCACCTTGAACCCCCGTTGGATGAGGAATTGGGCAATCCTTCGACACCATCTTCTTGGAATTTTCAAGAAGGGGCATCGTCCATGGGGCATGCCGACACGACTCTTCATTCTCATCGTGTTCATCGCCTCACTGAGCGACGCTGCGCTCACGCTTCTTTCGGGCCTGATTGGCGATGGAGGGCTTCACCAATTGTGGGGTGTTAGCCGTGACAACCTCTACGGCCATGTCCTGGGCTTTTTCCCGCGAAACGTGCTCTACTACCCGATTGTGGCAGCCCTTTTGGTTGGTAGCGTCATCTCTGAAGACCGACAACATGGAACTTCTGCGTTGTACTTCTCACGACCCATCACACGCTTCGATTATGTCGGCATGAAATTCGTATCCGTCGCTTTGATTCAATCCTTCGTCGTTCTTCTCACCCTTGCGTTGTATTACTTCGCAGAAATCATTGCACTCGGAAGAGGCTGGGCGTGGATTATGGACACCTTCCCATTGTTCCTTGCAGCCTTCCTTTCCGGCATGGTACTCATCTTTACCTACACAAGCATCGGGCTCGCTCTTTCAAGCGTCTCAAAAGGAAAATTCTTCCCGGGAATTGGCTTGTTGTCAATCGTGCTCGGAACGAAGGTGTTGGCAATTTTGGTCTCAACATTGTTTGATCGAGAAATTCTCTACCTTCTATCACCCTACGATTGCATGGCCCATGTTGGCCAAACCATCATCGGTACGCAACCAACCTACGACCAATATTCATGGACGTGGTCCCTCGCCTCACTTGTGGCAATGAACGGCATCGCCCTTTACACGCTCAGTGCACGGGTCTCTTCGATGGAGGTGACCCGAGAGTGATGCCAGATTTTGACCAAGAGGGGAAGGGCGAAACGAAAGCCTGGCAGCCAGACCTTTCGGCTCCAGCCGTTCTCTTGGAGGGGGTCTCCAAATCATACGGTCGAATCTTCGCACTTTCGAACATTACCATGGCGCTCAACGGCGGTGTCACTGGCGTGCTTGGAATGAACGGTGCTGGGAAGTCGACGATGTTCAAACTCTTAATGGGCAAACTCAAACCGAGTCAAGGAAAGGTTCGCTTGTTTGGCACTGACCCTTGGAAGAACCCTGCGCCATATGCACGAGTCGGCTTCGTACCTGAGCATGAAAAAATGTATGATTGGATGACAGCCCACCAATTTGTATCCACGTTTGCACGGCTCAATGGATTGACACGAGCAGAAGCGATGCTCGAAGCCGACCGTGTGCTGAACTTTGTCGGACTCGCCGATGTTGCCCACAAGAAAATCGGTCAGTATTCGAAGGGCATGAGGCAACGAGCTAAAATCGCCCACGCCCTTGTCAATGACCCCGAACTGATCATTCTTGACGAGCCATTGCAAGGCTGCGACCCCCTCGCTCGCACGACCATCATGAACGTGATTCGTGAATTGGGACGAATGGGCAGAACCGTCATTGTAAGCAGCCACATCTTACAGGAAATCGAGCGCATCACTGAACAAATTGTCATTTTGCACAATGGCCGCTTGCTTGCGCTTGGAAACTTGCACGCCATTCGAGAAAAACTCGACCAGATCCCACACAGAATCACAATTGAAGCCGACGATGCAAAGGCACTGGCAAAGGATGTCATCGACATGGATGAAGTGTACGGCATCTCCTTCCCAGACAAGAAAAATCTCTCGATTCAAACCCACAACCTTGGGGCAATCCATGCACAGTTACCAGCAGCGATTGTCAACAATGGGCACCGAATCCACACCATCGATAACCCCGATGACGACCTCGCCTCTATTCTTGGCTACCTCACATCAGGCGGTGGATTATGATGGAAGCAAAACCAAACACCATCTATCGTGCTTTGGACAGAAAGGCGGCAGCAATTACCGAATTCACAATGCGCCAATACAGAACCAAGGCATCCACATGGGTGGTTCTCGGTGTGGGCTTGGTTGCCATCTCTTTGGTGATGTTGATCTACGTCGACGTCATGTCGACTGGGTTCGAGTCCATCGATAACGATGGCGACAGTGAAGACCCTGACGGGGACGGATACCCCACTGGCCAAGAGAATAAGTACGGCACAGACCCATACATGGCCGCTTCGAATCCAGGTCTTTTAACACCCTCAATCGAGCCGGAACCCGCATCAAATTACATCGATGAAGACGGATTTGACATCAGCATCAACGGCGCCGCTACGACCCAATCCACGGGATACGACGATGATGGCGATTGCAGGGAATCTGATCGAACAAATTCGCAGAAAGACACCAACGGCAACGGCATTGTTTGTGACATTGAACTCAGGTACAATCAATACCAAGACGATTGGAATGTAGACGCAGATCGATTTGTCGACGAAGATCCCGATGACGCAGCCTACGCAGCTGAAGCAACCCACATGGCGTTCGTACTTGGCATCGGAAAAATGGGCTTCGTGCTGCTGCTTGGAATGTTTTTACCGCTCTTTCTCGCAACGGGATTGATCCGTGAGGAAATGAACGACGGTACAATGCATTTCATGCTTGCAAAGCCAATTGCCAGGACTGAGGTCTTCCTGTACCGAATTTTGGGCTACCTTGGAATCGTCTGGCCATACTTCATTGCAATTGGGCTCTTGTTCGCTCTGATATCAGGATTCATCGGGCCGAGTGACAGCTTTTTCCGGTTCCAAGATTTAGGCGTATGGCTTGCAATTATTTTTGCCACAATGATGGCATCGTTTGTCTATGGCATGCTGTTTTGTGCCCTTGGAACCATGTGGAGGTTTGGCATTGTATTGGCGATTCCGTTTGCTGCATGGGAACTGGGAATGTGCATTGTATCGATGGGCGCCCCCGAGGCGGCCATTCTTCGATTCTCTGTGATCGGTTGGGCATTGATGATTGTCGATGCTGCAGCGGTCATTGTGTGGCCGAACATGGAACTCTTCATCTTACAAGGTCGAACGATGGATGACTTTGGCCTCATCTGGTCGACCAGCAATGCGTTGAACTTCTTTTACTCAGAGCCCGGTGTCGGTGGTTCAGGCTTGGTTTCAGCAGTGTTCGCAACAGTGGTACTCCTTGTTCAGGGCTCAGTGCTTTGGTTCGTTGGCGGTGCCATCTTCAAAGGGAAGGAAATCGAATGAGCGAAGATATGCCCGCCTTTGCAGGCGACCTATCGACCATGTGGAGGTTGCAAAACCGTCCACCATTGCACCACCTTACGTGGGATTGGTGGTGGTGGCTGGTGATGCTTGATGATCCTGATGGAAAGCCAAGCGGGCGACAATTGATGGTTCTGTGGTCCACGAAAGACAATCCGTTGGTCGAGGTCAATGGCACACCTTGGACGCCTCAAGGCCGTCCGGGATTCGACGAACATGATGGCATGGCGCTTGATGGGATGGTCTGCGCTTGGTGGTTTGACGGCACCCAGATGCATGAACCAGTCATTCAACGGATTTGCAGAATCGTAGCCATGCCAGACACACATCCGAAATGGCCCACTGACCAGAGCGAAGTGGGCAAAGGAGGCGGTGCAGTCGTTCCGTTATTGGAAGAAGACATGAGCATGGGTTTGAAAAGTGATTTGAGTGAATTTTGGCTCAATCTATCCACCGATCAAGAAGCCGCTCACCCAATGGTGCCAAAGGAAATGCGATTGAAACTCACACCATGGAACAGTGCTATGTCAACGGCAAGAGAAGCCACTGCGACATATGCTGCAAACATGGGCTACGATATTTTGCGATTGCACGGCACAAAAGCCTCAGGGACATTCGATGGAGAAGCAGTCAACGGGACGGCTTACTTCCAAAAGGTCAGTGTCCAAGCACCTTCAGTTCCATGGTACTGGGGCGTCCTTCACCTCGATGATGGCTCGTACATTGATTGGTTCCTACCGCACCTTTCGTTCACGGTCACGGCGAGGGACAACCGGCCGTGGAAACGAAGAGATTTCGGCCACATCGGATTATCTCAAGGAGGACTGTTCCATGACGGAAAGCACCGACGCAGTGAGAAATTCACACATGTCACAGTCGAAAAGGTAGGTTCGGACCGAAGCGAAGGCAAGCATGGCCATTCGCCCGGCGCCCCCCTCCCGAAATTCAACATCAAAATGTGGAACGGGCGCACGGTCATCGAACTAACTGTCCAAGCCATCGAAAGGGCCCACTGGACGTTCAATCAACCAACGAGAGGGGGGCTAACTTCGCATCTCACATACAACGAATACCCCCTCCAACTCGAGAAACTTAGGATCATCGATGAGCATGGAATTCGGAAAGAAACTGATTACGAGTGGGCCCGTGGAAACGCAGAGCATTCTTGGGGCCTGCTCCACTGAATGAAACCCGATTGTGACATAAGTTATTGATAAGCAACCCGATGCATGGAGGCAAGGTCTTATTTGGTTTGCCCGGCCACCAATCGATTGGAGCAATTGCTATGAGCGAGGAAACCACCACTGCTGACACCGAAACCGAAGCGGCTGCTTTGGCTGAAACAAAGGCCAATGAGGCAGCAAAAATCGCTGCTGACCAAGCCAAATTAGGTAAAAAATTCCGAATTATTGCGGGAGAAGAAATCTTGCTTACCAAGCGCCCAAGCACCTTTGCTTTCCTCAATCTTTACGCCCTCGGACTTCTTGTTTTGGCCATCCACGTCATGTTTGAACTCGAACCGGGAACGGAGAGTGAAAACTTTCTCGTGGACCTCTTGGCAACCGCCTTGTTCACAAGCGGCTCGTTTGGCTTAACCGCGGTCATGCTCTTCGTCACATGGATGAACCGACTGATGAATGTTTCAACCTCCGGTCGCTGGGTGACCGTAGGCTTGCTCATCGTGTCACTTGCACCATCGATCGCCCTTGTTGATGATCTCCTGCTGTTCATCACCAATTTGTTCATGGATGAAGGCGTCGGAGGAATCATCCCCGATTACCAGCCGCTCTTGTTTGGTAGTGTCTTCGTGGCCATTTACACCGCCTTGGTGTTTTACTTCCAACGAAGTTTCCACTACGCCATCACCAGCGATGCGATCATCTTTGAGCACAGCTTTTTGCTCTCTCGCTCCCATCGACGCATTCTTTTTGACCGCATTTCCGAAGTTGTTGTCCAGCGCTCACCAATGGGCACGCTCCTTGGTTTTGCAACCGTCACCGTGCTCACTGATTCGGGTGTAGGCATCGTAGAAGAGTCGAATGTTCCTGTCGTAAACCACACCATCCCCGGCACCAAAGAGAGCGAAAACGACAATGCGGCTGAAAAGGTTGGCAAAGGACTGATTCGAACCATCGTGGGGATCATGACTTACCAGCGAACCATCCGCACCGTTCGACCTGACCCCAAGCACTGCATGTACAACATTCGCAAATGGGAGAAGGCAAAGGGCCTCCTCAATGAAATGCACAAGAAAAACAGTCAATCTCACCTCCTGAGCGATTTGAAGGACACCATTGTAGCAGCCGCTTCAGAGGATTGAAATTCCAACCGCTCAAACGAGTGTTTGAAAAGACCGAACATACCGGCACACATTAGGCGATGAACATGAGCAATGACGAACTCCTCCAAGCACCGATTGAAATGCTACGCAACGGCGACCTTGACGGCGCAATTGCCGACCTTGACGCAAAGATGGGGCAACACAAGAAAAACGCTCAAGTCCACCACATGTACGCTGAGTTTGCAAACATGAAGAACATGGAAGCACAAGACGATGTGATCCCTGGTGGAAAAATCATGATGGCTTACAAGAAAGCCATGCAACTTGATGAGGAAAACGAGGAATACATCGCTGACTTTGCCACATTCGCACTCGAATGCCGACGAATCCCCGTCGCTGTCAAGGAATTCCAACGCTACGCAAAGAAGCTTGAACTCAATGACATTCCAACCGATGAAGTGCTCTTCAATGCAAGCAGAAACATCGTTGACGCCATCGAAGTCATGGACCCTTCAAAGAAGAACCCAATGGTTCAACCTTGGCTTAAGCAAGCCTTGAAGTGGGCTGTTGGTGGCTTGGGCTACTCCCCAGAAGAAGCCATTGAGATGCTCTCGGCCGATGAGTGAGGTGTTCGTATGACGGACGGCTCTACCGTTCGTTTGGCGTTCCGCATTGGATACTTGGGCGATGCCTACCATGGCAGCCAAATTCAACCTGACGTCTCAACCGTTCAGGGTGAACTTATACGCGTCTTTCGAAGTCTAAAATGGCTTGACCCTCATGACGAGCGTCATAACCTCGTGCTCTCCAGTCGCACCGATGCAGGTGTTCACGTGCGAGTCAACGGCGGCGTTGTGCGCATCGAAAAGGAACTCTGGACCGCATTGACACCTCGAAAAATGGTTCGAGCCCTTGATGATCGGCTTCCAAATGACATCGCATTCCTCGATGTCAAAGAAGTGGATGAAGAATGGAATCCCAGAATGGCCGAGTATCGAGTGTACCGTTACCGCCTCGAATGCATTGAATTTTGGCAAGACCCTGGCGAAGTGTTCAGCGAATGGCTTGCCATGTTTGTCGGAACCTATGATGCGAGGAACTTTGCCCGCCTCGAAGAGGGAAAAAACCCAATCCGAACCATCCACTCATGCACACCATGGCGTGTCGATGGGCGAGTGGTCGGATTCGAAATTATCGGAGAAGCCTTCCTGTGGAACCAAGTTCGTCGCACGGCGATGGCGTTGCACCGCATGTGCATTGGTGAGATCAGCCCCGAGGCTGTGCGTGAAGCGATTGACCACCCCGAAAAAGAAGCAGATTTTGGAGTAGCACCACCCGACTGGTTGATGCTATGGGGCGTTCACTGGGAACACCTTCCACTCGATTCCACCGCTGTCGACATTCAATGTTTCTCCGCCCCACCGGCAGGACTTGCCGTCGAGCGGACCATGCGGAAGCGATGGAGAGAGGCTGCGAGGCACGAACTGAAGAGCCTGCTTCATAACGAGTGGGCTCGGTTGGGCGAGTTGCCCATCGTTAAGCACCGCTAAACATCAATCGAGTTGTACGCTCACGATGGCTCCGTCTTCGAGGTTGAAACGTTCACGAAGGCACGCACCAGCGATGATTTCTACGACATCGATGTGACGGGTCAAATCAGGAATGAGAAGGGCGCATGGGATCTTTCCATCATCCGTTTTGAATTCTGCTATGTATGCAGTCGCTCCTCCAAACGATACGCCATCACGCAGGAAACCACGAATGCGATTGGCTTCAAATCCATTCACATCGATGCTCTTGGCAGCAAGGCGGTCTTCGGCTGATGCGTCGAGCGTGTCAATTCCCGATTTTTTTCGAAGAGCGATGTAGGAGATCAAATCCGATCCTACGACCGTCACATTCAGTGTCCCTGGCCAAGCAGTTTTTCCAAGCAAAGCCCGAAACTGCTCTTGATAGTGAGGTTGGGCCATGAAGACATGGGCTCGTCCGAGCCCGCTGCTTACCGTTCCGGCCAACTCCATGGTGCGGCGACGAACGCCTCCCTTTTGAGGTGCATGGTCGCACGGAAGCGTCAGCATGGTCAACCCAAAGGAACATCAAGCACGGCGCTTTCAGCACAATGGAGACGATGCTATGCCCGGCGACATGTCATGGATGAAGGAGCGATACGATGACCTTTCGGAAAAATCCCTCCTCTGGGAGCCTCCAACCCTCGAAAGTCCAAATCAACCTCGCTGCCACATGGACGGAAAGCCAACCATCATGCTTTCAGCAAACAATTACCTCAACCTCACCACCCACCCAAAAGTCAAGCAAGCAATGCTCGATGCGACCGAAAAATACGGGGCTGGAAGCGGAAGCGTGCGGGCCATTGCAGGCACAATGGACATCCACCTCGAAGCCGAAAGAAAAGTGGCTGAATTCAAAGGAGTTGAAGCCTCGTTGATTTATTCTGCCGGATACACCGTGAATGTGGGCCTGATCCCGACCCTTGTCACTGGACCACAAGATGTCATCATCAGTGATGAATTGAATCACGGCTCGATTATCGATGGCGTACGCCTCACAAAAGCAAGTCGGGGTGTCTATGCCCACAACGACATGGGCGAACTGGAAGCAGTTCTGAAGGCTCATGAAGGTGCACAACGGAAACTCATCATTACAGATGGCGTGTTTTCAATGGATGGCGACATTGCTCCGCTCGACGAAGTGACGGCTCTGGCAGAAGAGTACGGAGCCATGGTATACGTCGATGATTGCCACGGCGAAGGGGTGCTTGGTGAGAAAGGCGCTGGAATTGTTGCTCAATTCAACCTTCAAGGAAAGGTGGACTTTGAGACTGGATCCTTTTCCAAAGCCCTCGGTGTTCAGGGTGGAATTCTTGCAGGCACTGAAATGACTCGAAACCACGCACTCAATCACTCTCGATCTTGGTTGCTCTCGGGATCGCAACCGCCAGGTGTCGCTGCTGCACAAAAAGCCGCTGTGGAAGTCCTCATGGAAGAACCAGAACACCATGCGAAACTATGGGAAAATACGAATTATTTCCGAAAGGAATTGCAGTCCCTCGGTTTTGACACCGGCGCCTCAGTGACACCAATCATTCCAGTGATGTGCGGCGACTCAAGCGTGGCCAAGGCCATGACACGAGCCCTCGGTGAAGAAGGCGTGATGGCAGGAGCGATTGTGTTTCCAATGGTTGCAAGAGACAAGGCACGAATTCGTACGCAAATGTCCGCAGGGCTCTCAAGGGACGACCTTGATGAAGTGCTGCGTCTCTTTGAGAAAGTCGGTCCCACACTCGATCTCATCTGAGGTGAACAAATGGAAAGTGAGACGCTCAACGAACAGGAACTGCAGGAGCTCAACGAACGCATCCACTCGATCCCCATTGTTGACACACTCAAAATGAAAATTGTCAAAGTGGAAAAGGGCCACTGTGAAGCAACGGTTCCACGCCACCAGCGATGGGATGGCATCTTCGAAACATTCCACGGCGGTATGCTGGGAACGATTGCAGATACAGTGACATGTTGGTCGATTTTAACCGAAATCGGCGCAGATGCGAACGTCGCAACAACCGATTTCAACATCCGCTTTTTGCGGCCCTGCCACACCGATGTGGTGTGCAAGGCGCATGTGGTTCGAATTGGTAAAACGATGTGCCTTGCCCATGCAGACCTCTACGATACCAACGGCAAGTTAGTGGCAGTGAGCCAAGTTAACTACATCAGATTGCAGAATTAAGCGGCAAGAGGTTGCACACCTCGATTCATCAAGTCACTCTTCTGCGTATTCTTCAACGACCGATAGGAGGTCATGGTCATCACCAGCAAGTGTGACGGCGTCCTCGTTTGGCTCGGTCTGCTTCGATTCCATCCCTATGAACGGATCTCGTCCGTCTTCAAGCATGCATAGCAACCGCCAGCGCGGTGCCCATGACAAGTGAACATACATCGGCCCGGGCAACAATAACAGCAACCACACCAACACCGTTGGAACATTCACCATGTCCGTTCGCCCGAGTGTCAGCAATGCCATGCCCAAAAACGGCATAGGATAGAGCAAAATTCTTGGGGGTGACATTGGAAACCGTTTCGACCACCGGATGAGAAGAAGTGACGCAAAGCCCATGACAAGGCACGCAACCATCAAGATCGACATATGGAAGACCCAGTTTGCCAACCAACCGTTGGTATCCTCACCCGCAAACCTGTATGGTAAAAGAAGCGTCAAGGCGACAAGAAAACCGTAGAAAGCACCGATGTTTGCGGGGTGAGACAACCAAAGTGGAAGCTTGGTAAACCGACGTGAAAGTGAGGTCCCGAGCAAGGTTTCTTGCTCTGCAGGGCCCAAATTCTCGAGCGTCTGACCCCAACGCACCGGTGCCGTCACAGTCCTTGGTCCGAGCGAACGGTTTTGAAGATGGGGGGTCGATATTGCTTTGAAAACCCTTTATTCGCCCCGTAATTTGCTCATCAAGCCATCTGGCTCAATCTCAATTTCTGTCTGGTCTTCCATCCAAGAGCGATCGAGAAGACCCGTTTCTTTTGTTTCGCGGGACCTCGCATCTTCAATCGTATCTTCGGCCCCATTCACGACATCCCTCAACGCAATCGCTTGATTCACGACAACAATTTGTTTCCTGATGCCCCGGTGGCTCATTGGCAACTCGCTGAAATGACCGATGAGGGTGTAGTCATCGTTGTCGCGTACGAGGTTTGTTCCACCGAGCAGGTCATCTTCTGCTAGTCTAACCCGACCTTCACCGATGTCCACCCATTGGCCATCAGAGAGACGGACCATCACCGATGACGACCCGATTGGATCTTCATCCATAAACGGGTGATTCATGTCAACAGCAAGCGGTACATTGAGCATAGCGGAACGAGAGTGAAGTTGACTGATGCCGAACGGGAGAATGGCCAACATAAGCAATGCTGGAATCAATGTACCCGAGGCGTTCCAGGTAAAGAAAGCTAGAATGAGCACGACGCTTGTTGCACCGGCTGAAGCCATGAAAAAGCGAGTCTTGAATGGCTGCGCCAAATCCAATTCGTTGAACCGTCGCATGCCAGCAGGGAGGGTGGTGGTTTGTTCCTGCATGATTCAACCTCCACGCCGTCAATCTTGAACTTCACGGCCGCTGCAGCGTTCGAGGGTATATGCCTGCGCGTCCAACGACCAAAGACCCGCATCGAGCCCGAATGAATCCATGGCTTGAAGGTGCTTGGAAACATCAATGCCCCAAACACAGCCCCAACCTGCCAATTTTGCGTTCACTTTGACAGTGAGGTTTTTGACGCCACGTTCTTTTTTCCTCTCATGATTGAGAAGCAGTGCTGCGGTTTGAATCATACCTTGAACAAACAAGATTTCCGTAGTGGGGGCCGAACGTCGTTTGTGTGCGTTCCACAAATCTTCCCAATCTTCGTGAGCATGCCAGTAGCGGCCATGGTCAAAATCCTCTAAGCCAGCATTCCACAGGATTAACTCGTCTCCTGTGAGGAAAGGGATGTCGGAGTTGACGTTCGCCTCGCCCATGTCGGCCCGAGGAGTTCATGCTTCAAACCGCTATCGCAGAAGAAAATCATGCGGACCCTTCAAGAACACTTCAGCAGGCTTACACCCCGTAGGGGTGTGAGAGATGGTCGAATTACCGCAGGGCGATGTCACGGAAATCCGCCGTGGCGATCGTGAGGCGCTTCGACTCCTCTCAGCCGATATTGCCAAGTTGGCAACGACCGGGTTCATCCGCACAGAGCGAAAACCAAAGGAAAAAATGCCGCGTGTTGGCCACATCCTCTTCATCGAAGGCCACCCTGTTCTTGCGATTCACGAGGCAGAAGCCATCGTGTTTGGTCTCGAAGCGTTGCTCGAAATTGAAGATGATGCAGCACCCCTCGATGCCCTTGTTGCAATCCATGAACTCCCTCCGGCTGATGCACAACGTATTTGCCACCTTCACCCAAACGCATACCTCAATCTCGAAGCAACTGAGAGCAATGAAACAAACGACGAACGATGGTGGTCAGACGTTAAGCTCAAGCCAGGAAGTTGGCGTCGTGAAGAACGTCTTCCTGAACTCGAAGTCAGCGTGGAAGCACCAGAGGCAATTCGACAAAAGAGCAGGGCCTACATGCAACGGTTCGAGGGTATGGAACGGATGATTCACCCTGGTGATGCGTTGTTGCTCGATGCGCAAGACCCAACCTCATTTTTCACGCTTGCCGGCCACCTCGCCAATCATGGACGCCCGATTCTTGTGATTTCTCGTCATGACGTGGATGCGCTCAGTGTGGAACATAACCTCCCCGCTGCCGCATGCCATTGGCTGAGCAACGGCACCCACCCTCGCGCCCTCCATCCGAGCATCGAATCGGTAAGGGTGGCGATCGATGCTTTTCTTTGGGAAAACATGCGAGCCGTGGTTCTCATCGAGGGCGTGGAATACTTGGCTGGCATGAACGGCGATGACCGAACCATTGACTTCATTCGAGATGTGGTTGACGGTGTTCGAATGGATGACCACGTTGTGCTGATCACCACTGACTTGAACACATTTGAATTGGAACCTCGGCATCGGCTCACGCGATGCCTCACCCCCATTTTCGCACATGAGGTCGAGCATTGGCTTACAGAACCAGACCTCATTCTTGACCATCCGCTGTGCGCACCACCAACTGAAGAAGAACGGCAATGGATTGAACAACAACTCCAACGAGCAGTGGAGCATTCGCCCGACGCAGTTGCGCCCTCCGGCACCTCCCTCGTCGGCGGACAGGAACCAACCACACAAGCCGAACGAATTGAAGCCACACAGGCATTGAGTTCCCAGATGGAGTCTTGGGTCGATGAACAACAACCGCTTCTTGAAGAGGATGAGATTCCGCCACAGCAAGACATCGCACCTCCAACAGTGGAGCAAAGGCCTGTCGCCCCATCGAACGAGCCTTTGGCCCCCCATGTGGAAGAAGACACGTTGCCAGTGAAAGTGGCTCAAGTGGCAGATGATCAGCCCACAACATCAGTTCCTGCGACGCCACAGGTCGTGAAAAAGAAAGGACCGAGGCCTGCTCAACGCCTTCGCCGGCGTAAAAAACAATCATCGGCGCAACCGAGGTTACCGAATCATGTAACTCGAGTTGCAGCAGCGGCCGGCGCACCTGAGCGACCATCACACTTCCCTGCACTGTCCTCGGGACGAAAACCCGTTGCGATTCCCACCTCATTAGAATCAATCCAGGAACGTCAAGAAAAGGCGGTTGAGAAACTGCTCAAACCTTCACCGCCATCCATGCGACCACTCAGTCAAGCGGCCAAGCAGCAATCGGCCAAAAGCCATCACGAATTGCCCCCCCTTGGCGAGGGACCACGACCAATTGCAGCCGTCAACAATCGCCTCCCACACAACGCCTCTCATGCCCTCTCACCGTTGCTAGCAAGACCTGGCGTTGATGCTGAAACTCAACCTAAACACCTCCCAAGAGAGATTGCGTCCAAAGACCAAAGTCCCCCAACCATTGAAGACCAAATGAGTGTATGGGAACGCGAAGACCTCGAGCGACTTCGCAACGAAAAGGAGGGGCTACAGTGAGTTCAAGACGGGAACATTTGGATTTGGCAATTGCCAGAGCTAAACAGCGTCTTGCCGAGAGCGGCGGCGCACCCGTACTGCCAAAGGAAGAGCAAGATTCGAGCACCAAAGGCATCGCTCCAAAATCTCGTTTGAATCAATTGCTTGGAAAGCACTCTGTGCCAGCACCGAAACAAGGAACATTGCTGCAACGGTTCGGTGCGGTCGAACGCCCGACATACCATTTAGTGGCCGATGCAGTTCTCGGGAAAGAAAGCAGAACACATCAACCGACGCTGAACCTATCCGCTCGTGACGATTCATTGGCGAGCATCGTATCCAGTCGATTGCGTAACTTGCGAGAACGTACAGGTGCATCGATTGAGCAAGAATTGGCAGATGAGCAATCAGAGGACTTCTTTGTTGGATTGGAACAGGACGGGCGCCCCGTTTGGGAAAGCGTCCTTGATCACCAACGTGGTCGGAGTATCCACGCACTGCCAAACCACCTCGCACAGCCGGAGGAATCATCGCCGTTCCACCACAGCACCGCTGCACCTGTGGACGCCCCTTGGCCACCACGCCTCAGCCCTGAATCGAGAATGAGTTTCAGACAGTGGTTCACCTCTGAAGAAAACCTCCGGGCAACGCAAGCGGCAGAGGCCGTGGTCGATTCACCTGGTCTTGCGCTCAACCCGCTCTTGTTGATTGGTCCGAATGAAAGCGGTCGCTCGCACCTGATTCATGCCATGGCACAAGGCGTCATGAGAAGGCAGGAAGGAGAGGTCTACTTGCTAAAAGCAGCAGATTTGACCCCGCTTGAACGGTTACCGCACGGATGGCAGGAAGCCTTGGCACATGCGAGATTCCTCGCCATTGATGATGCGCACCTCATCGCAGACCGTCCTGATACAGCAAGCATGGTTGGAACAATGGTTGACTACGCACTCAATATGGGTGTCCATGTGGTCCTTTCGAGCACGATTGAAGCGAGCCGTTGGCCTGCTTCAAGGCTCTGGGACTTGGTGAAAAATGCTGCAAAGGTCAATCTAGAGTCGCCGACATCAACCAGTCTTGTGCTCTTTGCAAGGCACCTCGCCCTAAAGCGAGGCCTCATGTTGGACGATGGGCAATTAGCGAGCATCGTGCTGCACACTCAACCTTCATGGCGTGCGACAATAGCAAACCTCGATTTGGTTGCTCTGGCCATCGAATCTGGCCAAGAGTTGCTCGATGGAGACGATGTGGCGGCGGTTCTGTCTGGAGAACAACCACAATCACGCCGTATGATGCCAACCCTCGAGCGGGAACATGTGTCAGACATCGCCACACGCCTCATTGCTGAAGCCACCGATGTGATCTACAGCGACACAAAAATTGGAGGAATTGAACTCCACTCCGAACTACCAGTCATTGGTGCAGACGCCTATGAACCACCAGAATTTGACACGGCCACAATGGCACAAAACGCTCAATCACGCCACGAGTCATACATGAAAACGGCTCTTCAAGACATCGATCTAAAGGTGCCATCCGTCCTTGCACTCAACGAGCGTGACGAACACTTGGTTGCGCGAACAGGACGGATTGAAGAGCGTGATTACAGCACGGCTGCCGAAATTCTCACTGATCTTGACGAATCCATTGACCAGCAAATCGGAGCGTTTGAAACTGAGTTCACAGAACGAGGCATGCGACTTGAAAACCTCGAAAACAAAATGATGGCGTTGGCGCAGCAGACGCCCGATGCATCCATTGAGGAGTTAATTCGAATTGCTGATGAGTTGCGCCGTTTAGAAGAAGAGCTCGTTGAAATTGATCCTGAACGTGGACCACTTCCACCGTTTGAAGAAGACATCGAGAAGAAGCGGCGAAAGGTCGGACGGCGACGAAAAAAGCCCGACATGAAGCCAGACCAAGCACTCGACAGTTTCGTGCCAGAAGGCGAGTGGGATGTTGATGCAGCGACCATTGACATGTTGGATTTACTCGACGAAGAACCAACGCCAATGCGAGCCATATCCCTTTCGACACTCACACCAGTTGCATCATCGCCATCGGGTGAAGAAGAATGAAAGCCGCGTGGTGGATGGCTGGAGTGCCATTTTCATGTCAACCAGATTGCGGCCGATGTTGCGATGAACCGGGGGGCATTGTTTACCTCTCAATTAGCGACGCTGAACGCATCGCAGCTCACCATGAACTGCCCGTTGAGGAATGGTTGGAGCGGGACTGCCGGCAAACACTTGACGGCCGGTATGTGCTTAAGAGTCGACAAAGCGATGATGTGTGCATCTTTCTCGATGGAGAAAAAAGATGTTCCATTTACCAGGTTCGCCCGCAACAGTGCGCGGCTTTTCCTTGGTGGTCGGAAAACCTTGCAACAGACCGGGCATGGAACGAGGTCAAGGCGACCTGTCCCGGCGTCACTGCTGAAGACGCCATCACTGTCGAAGGAGAGACCATTCGAATCCATGTCTTTGCCGATCGGGAATCATCCAAAGGATTCCGTTCATGGCCTCCATGGAATCGGCAAAAATAACGCTCATGAACCGTGAGTAAGTATCCTCAGCAACACCTACTGGTGGTGCACTGCGACACAATGCAACCGGCTTTATACGATGAGCCTTGGTGGGTGGAAACGGTGAGCGAAGTATGAGTGATAAAGAGGTCCTGCTTGAAGTCACATTGGACCACCTGAACACCGGTCTCCGTGGCGTCCCAGTGGGTACTTGCCGAACTTCATTTGTCACACCGACCGAAGGGGTTCATTACTGCGGATATCCTATTGCAGAACTCGCAACATTCGCTCCTGAGGACATCATTTACCTGCTCTTCAACAAGGAGCTTCCAACCCCTGAACAATCAAGGGAAATTCGATCAGAACTCGCAGCCAGAGCCACCATACCGGGTGATGTTGAATCCGTGCTGAAGACCCTGCCCCGTGATGGACACCCCATGGATTGGCTCAGCGTTGGAATTCACACCCTTGGCATGCTTGAGACAACAAATGACTGGCGAGAAGACGCCATGAACCTCATCGCACGAATGCCACGCCTGATGGGGCTCATTTTCCGAATTCGTGATGGACGGGCCGATGGAATCCCTGCGGACGACCCTCAAGCCTCCCTCGTCGACCGATTTGTCAACGCCCTCGACCTCAAAGGTGTGGACAAGGAAAAAATGACCCGAGTCATTTCGACCTACCTCGTCTTGCACATGGACCACGGTGGCGGCAACCTTTCGACCTTCTCAGGCAAAGCGATCGCCTCTGGTCATGCCACGGTGTACTCATCCATGGCTGGTGCCATGAACGCTCTTTCAGGACCGTTGCACGGTCGAGCCAATCAATCGTGTTTGGAGTTCGTACTCCGAGTTGGAACAAGCGACCCGGCTGAAGTGGAGCGGTTTGTCCGTGCAGAACTTGCAGCCAAGCGACCTGTGTTTGGTTTCGGCCACGCTGTGTTGCGAACCGAGGACCCACGGGCCACCGTTCAATTCGCTTTAGGCCAAGAAATCTGCCCTGATGATGAGAATTTTAAGATCATCACAGCACTTCGTGAAGTTGCACCTCGAGTTCTTAGCGAGAACCCCAAAATCAGTAACCCAAACGCCAACGTCGACATCGCCAGTGGAGCACTTCTGCACCACATTGGTCTCACCGACCCAACATACTACACCACCTTCTTTGGATGGGCAAGAGTTGCTGGCATTGGTGCACAAATTGTTGATGAACGCAGTGTCATGCGTGACGGCAAGGGGACGCCGATTTATCGCCCGAAGTACATTGCTGAAGAGCAACATTTGCGTCATATCGAGTGAGAACCTTGCAACACCGGCCTCGGCGTCTTGCCAGAACCACGGTGGCCAATCAACCGCACAGCCTGCCAAGGTGGACTTGATTCTGCGGTGTGGTCATCCGGAAGGCCAATTGAGGACGGAAGAGATTGCCATTTCCATCGCTTCGACCACATGGCCATCAACGATGCACGACTTGATGCATCACATTCCATCCACGGCACCACGTTCGCCTTGAGTTCTTTGAGGATGTCAAGATGGTGCTCTTTCGTCGCAGTCTCAAGCGTTGCTTGTTGCTCTGAATCAAGTGGGAGCGTTGCTGGTCGAGTCCATCGTGCATGACCCGATGGCAGCCATGTGAGGTTTGGATCTGCATGATCGGTGAGACCCGTAAGTCCAGCTGCTTGGAGTCGGTGTTCGACATCTGGTTTGGTAGGCCACACATAGACTGGAAATCCCCTCTGCGATGCTTGGAGGTTAAGAGCGCCTTTTCCGCTCAATCCGACTTTTTTGCCTAACGGCAATTTGTTAATTGGTGGAACGAAGTACTCGATTGCAGCGGGGATCATCGATGCGCCGGAGGTGCGATGGTGATTAACGAGGCGTGAAAACGAATGTGTGAGGAAATGCGGGAGGGCTCGCAGCCGTTTGGTTTGGCGGGTTCCAAAAGGTGGAATGTAGGGGAGAAGTTCGGCCCATGGCCGCTGTGTTGAGGAGGCTTCGATGGAAGATTTCATTCCTTTGTGGAAGGCATAGTAGACTGTGTTTTGATTCGGTATCTCGAACTCATTCAACAATGCATCTGCCGTATTGATGAGGGTTGTGATGTGTTTCTTGTGCGATGAGAGACCGAAATATCCACCACCTGGTTTGGATTTTGGATGCGGGCGTTTCAGTTCCACGCAGCCCATTTTGCCATGGTCCCTCCACTGCTCCCGTACCGTGGCATCTTCGAGCAAGGAACGAAACGAGCAGAACCCAAACGACTCCAATTCATCGAGGGTGTAATGCTCAACCCAAGGTTTGGAAGAGGTGAGCAGCGATGTTGGCACGGAGACATCAGCATCGTGGTGGATGATGATTTCGCCGTCAGAGGTCAAACGGAGGTCAAACTCAATCCCATCGTGGAAGCCAATGGCATGGCGAAGGCTCTCGAGGGTGTTCTCTGGCGCTTGCTTCCACATGTCCCTCACTGGTTGGAGATGGAACCCATTACCTTTGACCTCTTGCACGTTTTTTCAGGGCCACCCAAACATCGTCAACACCCGCTCGCCGTCATAATACCTAAAACGAGAAGCGAGGCCCCCCAAACATGGACCCCTATGGAATCATGATGGGGCTCATCTTGGTGCTCACACCAATCATATGTTGGTTCTTCACCCTTCACGATAAGGAAATGAGAACACCAGTGGGCAAATGGGCTGAAGTCATTCACAACCAGCGTTTCTATCTCCACGCCATGGGCTACATCATCATCATTCGATGGAAGGCGATGACTGATAACCTCAATGAGCCGATTAAAATGGAAACTGGTCACTGGACCGAATGGGTCCACAGCATCGAAGGTGACTTTACACTCCACATACAGAATTTCTTCCATAATGAAGTGCTAACTTCATTTTTGAACTTCCACTACCTGTTCATTTACCTCTTCCTCATTTACGTGACGACAGTCTATTTCGCCTACACGGGAGATCGAGACATGACCGATAAAGTCACGCTCAATTACTTGCTGATTTACGCCATTGCCGTACCGTATTACTTGTTCTTCAATGTCGAAGTTACCTCTTCATGGATTCCCGGAATGGAAGCACTCCTCTACCACGAGGGATGGTACAGCGTCTTCTATGCATCGCATGATCCTTTGGATAATGCCGTGCCATCGCTGCATGTTGCGATACCATTTGGCATCATTTTGCTCAATTGGTTGCATGTCCGAGAGCAAGGAGGTTCAATGAAAGAGTGGAAGCATTACAGATACCACATATTCGTTTGTGCGAACACATTGTTGTTCATGTTCACCATTCTCTACCTCGGGATTCATTGGTTCATCGACATCCCGTTGGGTATGATCGTCGGAGGAGTAGGAGCGTTGTTTATCCATCATCTTCAACCAAGGCTTCGCAATGATCATGGAAGTTTCTTCAAAGGATTCACCACTCAGAAAATCCGACGCCACATCCTTGTTGAAGGCGTTGTAACACTGGCCATGGTGACCCTGATCATCATGGCCGTCAATGTGCAAAGCAGCACAGTTGGCGACCGAGTGTCCTACCAATTGGGCCCAGAAGACTCTACCTTCGAAATCATTCAGAAATTTGAGCCGGGAGATACCGTCGACACAACGGTCACCAACCTTCATCAAAACATCACCCTCGAAGTGGTTGTGTTAATTGTTGAATCTGCAGTACCTGCGATGGAAGAAGGGAGCATCGATTGGGAGATCATGAAAACGCTGGGTGAATACTACACCGTTGCACCAAATTCAACATTGGCTTTGGAAATAGACGCTCCGAAAGTGTACAGCCTCGTTGTGATGCATAACCCAAGCACTGCAGAAGAAGATGTGGTTCAGGTTCGTGTGCTCAATGATTACCACCAAGACCTCATGTGGATGGCACTGCTCTTGTCCATGCCATCCCTATGGATCACAGGTTTTGTGATTCATCGCCTCAAGCGACTCAACAAACATGGTCGACGCTGGATGGATTCAACACCCTCACACATCTGGGAAAGCGAATAAGCACGCCCATGGTGTGTGTTATGAGGGCGCGGTCCCTGCTCGTGTCATGACCGGAACGGATGAACTGTCCAAGACGGTCAATGAACTTCTAGAAAGTCCCGGCGGATTATTGCTGCTGGACATCAAATCCCACCTTCGAAAGCGAATGAAACTGCTTGCCTTCATTTTTGGTCTGGTTTTTGTTGCCTGCTTCCCAGTCACCTCAAACGTCATATCATGGTTAATTGCGGAAGAACGCCTGCCCGCGGATGTCAGCATCATCGTCATCACCCCCGTGGAATTTATTCTCTTGCAAGTAAGGCTGGCTGCCTATTGTGCCGCATTCGTCGTGCTGGCGATTTTGATGGTCGAGGGTGCTTGGCGAGGTGGTAAAAACCCGGCTCTCAAAATGCGTTTGGATGAACTCAAGGCGAATGCGCCAAAACCAACGAAAGCTGCGATTGGTACCTTCTTAGCCGTCATTCTGTTGGGAGTTGGCGGCATTGGGTATGCATGGAACCTCCTGATACCGATGTTGCTTGAATACCTGACCAGTGACGCACAAAATGCAGGTTTGGCGACGCAATGGCGGTTGGCATCCTACGTTGGATTTGTTGCCAACCTTGCCGTCGCATCTTCAATCGGATTTCAAGCCCCAGTGGTAACGCTTCTCGTGCTGCGATTGGAAGTGGTCACACGCACGCAAGTTCGCAGGTATCGGCGCCACATTTGGTTCACCGCTTTTGTCCTTGGTGCGTTCTTGTCGCCACCTGATCCACTGTCGCTTTTCCTTGTGGCAATGCCCGTCATCATTCTCTTCGAATTTGCATTGGTGTTCGATGCAATGACCCGATCAAACGCATCTTAGGCTTTGAGCGCCGAAGGTAAAGCCGCCAATGGAAGTGGCATGTTCCCTGGCACTTGCAGGCTCGAAAGTCCGTGGAAATCTGAGCCGCACGTTGATGCAAGGCCGTGTTTTTGAACTGCCACGAGGAGTTCATGGCGATATGGATCTGGATGGCTGCGGTGGAAGCATTCGATTGCATCAACGCCAGCATCGCTGCAGAATTCAACGAGGGTTTGCACAGGGACACCGTAATACATTGGATGGGCAAGTGAAGCAATTCCACCGCATTCATGCACAGCTTTGACAGCATCTTGAATCGAGGGTTTGTTGCGAATAATGGCAAGTGGGCGACCATCGCCCAACCAAAGGTCGAATGCCTCTTGCTTGGTCTCTACATACCCTTGTGCGATCAACTCAGCAGCCAAATGTGGACGTCCGACAGAGCCATCGGCCCTTGCCATGACTGCATCAATATCAATCTCAAGTCCGTGCTCATTCGCAAGCGCCACCATGCGTTCCATGCGTGGTCCTCGACTCTCGCCAAGAGGCTCAAGCCATGCTTTGAACGAAGCTCGCTGGTCATCGGTCACAGAGCCGATTGGGAAATACGCCAACAAGTGCCATGATGTAGGAGCACGATCCCGGTCCCGCAATTCCATTTCAGATGGAACAACTGGCAAACCTGGCTCGCAAGTGATTTCCACTCCTGGAATGAAACCAATGCCTTCTCTCAGGGCTGCTTCTGCTGCTGCATCCCAGCCCGCGATTGTATCATGGTCGGTTAACGACCAATGCATAACACCTGACGCTGCCATCAATTGTGCCACCGTTTCGACAGAATGTTCGCCATCACTGTTCGTTGAATGGCTGTGAAGGTCATACAAATCGGACCACATGTGGTTTACCATCCATTCAACCCCTATTGACCTTCCCAGTCTCAAAACAGATCGCCAATATCAGGTAAGTCAGGTTTTGACGCACCAACTTCTGGTAATTCTGGCAAGGATGGTAACATGTCCATTTGTGGTGCTGGTGGAGATGATGCGTCGCCTGAAAGTGGTACATCTGGCATCGCTAGAGCGGGTGATTCGACCACCTGCTCAGGAGTGGAACCCAACAAGTCTGCGAGGTCTGGCATCGAAGGAACTGTGGCCGTGGTTGTTTCAAGGAGTGATTCCACTGGAGAGGGTGAAGCCGATGGAAGGGGGACGTTTGCAATGGTCGGACGCTCATGAGAAGAAGCCAAAGAGCCGACTGATTGAGTGAAGGGTCGGTTTTGCGATGTTGCCGTGTGCGGGGCGGGGTTCTCAGACGCCATTTCAGCAGCCACAGCGCCAAATTCACCAGTTGAGAGGGAATCTAAAGCCGCCGATACATCAATTGGTTCTGGTGCGACATGTGGTTGCAGAACTGGTTGAGCCATCGCTGCGACGACTGTAGGCTCCATTGCGAGAATGGATGTCAAATCAGATCTTGGAGACGCCGACAGGTCGTGATTGGATTGTTGGGCTGGCATCGAGGCACTCGCCCTGTATGGGGTCGGCGTTGATTCCATTGCATCGTACTGTTCTTGAATCGATGGTTGGTTGACCAATTCAGGGATCGGGCGCTCCCTCGAAGCGAGATAGGAGGTGATGAAGCAGAGGCCTGCAGCTGCAAGGGCGCTGTACTCCTCGATGCTCAAACCGCTTTCAAGCACGAGGTTTACCGAGGAGTTGAGGATTGCAAAGGTAACGAAAATCGAACCCGCCACCAACGACGCAGTTGAGAGACGTGGGGCTTTTTGTTCCATCTTACCACCTCATTCTGATTGAAATGTTTCTGCGGCTCGGACTGTGTTTTCCATCAACATGGCGATGGTCATTGGTCCAACGCCGCCCGGTACGGGCGATAACCAAGATGCTTTTTCGGCGACTTCCGGATGCACATCCCCTGCAAGGCGCCATCCACGATCTCGGGTTGAATCATCCACTCGATTGATACCAACATCAATCACGACGGCACCATCTTTGATCCAATCGCTTCGAACCATTTCTGGCCGCCCAATGGCAGCCACCACAACGTCTGCTTGAGCACAAATGACTTGTGCGTTTTGCGTGCGTGAATGCACAACTGTCACGGTTGCATCTGCCCCCTTTGCTCCGAGCAAAAGGGCTTGTGGATTGCCCACAATGCGTGAACGCCCGAGCACGACCGCTCTTTTCCCAGTCAAATCCATGCCTGCCCATTGCAGCATGCGCATAACACCACTTGGCGTGCATGGAAGCATTCCATCGAGGCGCCCTTGAACCAGCCGGCCAAGGTTTTCTGGGTGGAAGCCGTCGACATCTTTTCGAGGATGGATCAAGTCAGTGAGTGCCTCTTCGTCCATGTGAGATGGGAGAGGGGACTGGACGAGGATACCATGGAGGTCAGCATCCCCGTTGAGACGCTGAATCACAACCCGCACTTCATCTTCAGATGCGGAGGATGGCAATTCGATGTGCGTGCTTTTGATCCCAAGTCGTTCACACGCCTTTACTTTGGAGTTTACATACACGTGGCTGGCCGGGTCATCACCGACAATCACAACCGCTAGGTGAGGTTGAACACCTGCGGAAATACACGCTGCGATTCGCTCGTGGAGTTCTTCTTCCACGCTTGCAGCACAGGCTTTTCCATCGAGGGGTTGGGCGACCATGCTTTGGCCAGCCACTCTTCAACCTTGAGCGTTCGGTTCAGAGGCGTCCGCCGCCAGCAGCGTGTTCGTTACCAGAAAGCGTAGCAAACAGCCTGTCATCATCCTGAAACGATTTGAATTCCAATGCATTCCCAGAGGGGTCATTGACAAACATCGTGGCTTGCTCCCCAACCGAACCTGGATACCGAACATGTGGCTTCAATCGGAACGCCACATCCAATTCCTTGAGATGATCGCGGAAGGCATGCCATTGGGTCCATTCCATAACCAGCCCGAAGTGAAACGGGGGGACTTGACGCCCATCGATGCGACCACCATCTGATACATCCGGCATCGAGTCTACACAGTGGGCCACAATTTGGTGTCCGTGAAAATTTAGATTGATTGTCCGTTCTGTCCGACGGCCGATCGAACAGCCAAGCACATCGACATAGAACCGTTCTGTCGTTTCGAGGTCCAAAACAGGAAAGGCCAGATGGAAAGGGCGCATGGTTACACCAAAACGAGGTGGTTCACGGTCTTATCGATGATAGGAGCCTGCGGAGGGACTCGAACCCCCGGCCTTCGGATTACAAATCCGATGCACTACCAGCTATGCTACACAGGCGACGGTTCGCCCAAAGGCTAACCCTTCATGAATCAAACGGATGAATCCGCTACTAAATTTGAGGGGCAACTCAAAGAAGAGCCTCTCATTGGCTGGCCCATGGACCACGATGCAGGTGCGGGTTTGCTCAACCCCTACGCTCAGACGAAAGTGGGTAGCGATACCATTTTCGCATGGTTGGCTCGATATCAGAACGCAAAAGCGGAAGGGAGGGATGCTGTGAACGGTACCATCGGGGCTTTGCTCGAGGATGATGGCAACCTAGCGATCAATGCTGTGGTCGATGAAGCCATCCGACAAGCACCACCTGTGGAAATCGCAGCCTATGCACCACTGACTGGTCTTCCGGCCTTCCTCGATTTGGCCAAGACACTCGCCCTTGGAGAACGACGTTCTGAACTTGAAGCAATGGGAATTGCCATCACTGCAACTGCGTCTGCTGGTGGGTCGGGTGCTCTTTACCTCGCGGCGACAAACTTTGCAAATCGCGGCGACCATGTACTCCTTCGCGACCGTCACTGGGGCCCTTACAAGGGGTTCTTGGCGGGATGTGATTTGAAGGCCCGAACCTACCCTTTGCTGCCAAAAGCCGGCTCGCTATACCCCTTCGTCGACATTGAGGGGTTCAAAGGTGAACTCGCCGAGATGTGTCTGCACCAGGACAAAGTGATGATGTGGCTCAACGACCCTGCCCACAACCCGACTGGTCTTTCGTTAACCCCTGATGGACGGATGGCCATGTTAGAAGCAGTCATGGAGAGCGCTTCAGTCAACGAAAATGTTGGTCACACATTGTTGATTGATGCAGCCTACCACCTCTACGCAGAAGAGCCACATGGATGGGCAGAAACCATTCATGATGCCATGTCCAATGGATGGCCGTGGCCAGAGAACCTTCTGATCACATTTGCCCTTTCACTTTCCAAGTCGCACACCATGTACGGTCTACGAACTGGAGCCATTGTCAGCATCCACCCCGACCAAGCGGTCACTGACCGCATCGCTACAGTGATGGGGGTAACGGGTCGCCAAACATGGTCGGCTGCGCCGCGTGTTTCACAATACACTGTCAGCGAACTGCATGCTTCGGATGAAGGCGGAGCAGCGTGGAGCAACGAACGCGATCGTTTGCAATCGCTCCTCACGGAACGGAGGAATGCTTTGAATGCTGCATGTGAAGCATTGAATGTACCACTCAATCCAACCCATGACGGATTCTTCGCTTGGCTTGACCACGAGGACCCAGGTCGAATCGCCGAGGCCTGTGCGGAGCAAGATGTCTACCTCGTCCCTCTAACTGGCGGTGTTCGAATTGGGTTGTGCGCGATACCATTGGCACAAGTCAAGCGTGTTGCTGAAGCACTCGCACATGCGCTGAACTGAGGTGGATTTCTTGGTAAAAAATGGCAAAGAGAATCTGCTGATTGCCGGATTGATTTGCCTCGTGTTCGGTGCATTTCTCACCGTTGGCGGCATTTATGCTATGGGCGCCACCATTGGTGTTGGAGGGCTTGTGCTGTTCATTGTCGGCATGTCTGTAAACACTGAACGAACGATGTCGCCAGAAGAGATTGAAAACTGGACGCCCGCAGCAGAAAAACTCCCCGATGCAGGTCGTGTGATGTACCGTGTGGATACCACACTCGATGAACCAAAGCGTTCGTCCATTCTCTGTGGACCTTGTGGAACCGTGACGCTCGTTGATGGCCCTAAGCCGATTGGTTTCACCTGCCCAGCGTGTTCCACCCAACTCTGGCAAGAAGAAGAGTGAGTGATGCAAACCCCTTGACGAACGATGAATTTTGTTTGTCGGGAGGCACAGATTTGAAGGGCGTTGGTTGCACCCGAGCAGACATGGAGGCACCAATCTTGCTGAACCCTGAGCGTCGAATGCTCAAAGTGATGCAGGCAAAAGGCAACCACACTTGGGGATTGGAAGACATCCTCGCCGCTTGTGATTGGAAGGATCAAGCCGTAGCGGTTGGTGCGGGTCACGGCCTCACCAACCACGGGCTGGTCACCACAACCGAGCACGTCAGTCAAACCGTCAAACTCGCTCCTGAAGGAATCAAGGCTGCGGCAGAAGGACTGCTCGAACACCGATTGTGGGCTTGGATTGAATCAGCTGATGACGCTTCGATGGCGGCACTTCAAACTTCATTTGAACGGCATGAGGCTGGCCCCGGCGTCGGGTTGCTCAAGCGATTGGGGGTCCAACTCAATCAAGGAAAATTCGAAGCCGAACACCCAAGTCAAGTCACGGCAGCCATCGCTCAGCGCACTGCCTTCATCGCAAGTCTCCCATGTTCGGTTGAGGAATCGGACAGTGACATGCTTGAATTGTTCAAGTCGAGACGAGGACTCATCGAAGTGATCGAACACACCACTCGAACATGGACGATGACCGAGCAAGGCCGGTCCGTCGAAGGGAAGCACCTTGAAGAAAAAGTGGCAGTAGCAGAAATCACCGCTGAATTGTTGCAGTCGGAAGATTGGAAGAATGCCGAATACCGTGCGTTCGATGTCACCCTTGAATCAAGCACCCCTCGCACGGGGCGAAGCCACCCAATGCAAGCGCTCATCGAGCGAGTGCGAGCGATTTTCCTTGAGATGGGCTTTTCTGAACTGGTGGATGACTATGTGCAAACCGCAGGCTGGAACATGGATGCATTGTTCATTCCACAAGACCATCCGGCCCGTGAAATGCAGGACACCTTTTACCTCGACAACCCAGCAGCCATTTCGCTTCCGGATGACTTGGTAAAAGCATGGAGCGACATCCATGAACACGGCGGGCAAACTGGCTCAGTTGGCTGGGGCGGTGCATTTTCCAAGGCTACTTCGGAGAAGGGTTTGCTCCGAACTCACACCACGGTCAACACCATTCAGTACCTTGCCAAGCACCCAAACGAAGCTTGTCGAGTGTTCTCGGTCGATCGTGTGTTCCGAAAGGAAGCTATTGACCGCACTCACCTTCCAGAATTCCACCAAATCGAAGGCATCATTATGGAAGAAGGCGCGAATCTTCAGATGCTTGTCGCGACCTTGAAGACCTTCTACGCCAAGATGGGCTACCCGGAAGTTCGAGTTCGCCCCGCATACTTCCCTTACACAGAGCCAAGCCTCGAGATCGAGGTGAAGTGGCGAGGCAAGTGGTTGGAACTCGGTGGCGCTGGAATTTTCCGTCCAGAAGTAACCGAACCTTTGGGCATCACAACACCTGTCCTCGCTTGGGGGATGGGTTTGGAACGATTGGCCATGCTTGTTCTCGGCTTGGACGACATCCGCCAACTCTACATTTCAGACCTCGAATGGCTCCGGAATCAACCAATTCTTTGATTCGGAACAGAGGCCGGCGACCTCCAATACACCGAGGTTGGCGATTTCGACCAACCCTGTTTTAGAGGAGAGGCGAAGAGCGCGGGCTGTTCAGGTTGGCTTCAGCATCTTGTTGCTGCCCTCTGTTCGAGGGATTTCCATGACCAATTTCGAGACATTAGGCCTTTCTAAGCCCCTTCTTCAAGCCGTTGAGGCAGAAGGTTACACCACACCAACACCCGTCCAAGAGCAATCCATTCCGCCTTTGTTGGCTGGTCGCGATGTGCTGGGTGTGGCTCAAACTGGAACTGGCAAAACGGCTGCGTTTGCACTCCCAGTGCTGCAAATTATGAGCCGCAACCGGCCACAAGGAAAACGCCACATTAGAGCGCTTGTCCTTTCTCCAACCAGGGAATTGGCCGCACAAATTGATGAACGGTTTTCCGCTTACAGCGAACACCTCGACATTCGTCACAAAGTGATCTTTGGCGGTGTGAATCAAAACCCTCAGGTCCGAGCCCTGCAGAAAGGATTGGACGTGCTGGTCGCCACCCCTGGTCGTCTTCTCGATTTGATCAACCAAGGTCACATCGACATCACAAATGTTGAATTCTTTGTCCTTGATGAAGCTGACCGCATGCTGGACATGGGCTTTATTCGAGACATCAAGAAGGTGTTGAAATTGTTGCCAAAGAAGCGACAAAACCTCCTCTTCAGCGCAACAATGCCGTCGTCAATTGCAGACCTTGCTGGTTCGTTCTTGAACAATGCAGTGAAAGTCGACATTACGCCAAAAGAAGTCACAGTGGATCGTATTGACCAGAAAATTATGTTCCTCCGAAAGGCAGACAAACGCCGCTTGCTCGTGAAAATTATCAAGCAAGAACGGGTTGAATGTGGCATCGTTTTCACACGAACAAAGCATGGTGCAAACCGACTTGTCAAGCAGCTCGACCAAAGCGGTATCGCTGCAGCTGCGATTCACGGAAACAAAAGTCAGGGTGCACGCACGAAGGCTCTGGCTGGCTTCAAGAACGGAAGCATTCCTATTCTTGTGGCTACCGATATTGCAAGCAGGGGCATCGACGTCGATGGCGTGACCCACGTGTTCAATTACGATTTGCCAAACGAACCCGAGAGTTATGTTCAC
This sequence comes from Candidatus Poseidoniales archaeon, assembly GCA_009887095.1. Taxonomy (GTDB): domain Archaea; phylum Thermoplasmatota; class Poseidoniia; order Poseidoniales; family Poseidoniaceae; genus MGIIa-L1. The sequence goes on along the minus strand of QXYC01000013.1, from coordinate 19,120 downwards.
CGAATTGGACGGACCGCTCGAGCAGGTCGAACGGGCATCGCCTACGGATTCTGTGATGATTCAGAATCTGGATATTTGGTCGGCATTCAGCAATTGATTGGCAAGGAAATCCCCGTGGATTCATCCCATGAATTTCATTTCATAGGAGCCATTCCAAAACCTGGACAAAAGGCAGGTAAGGTCAAGGATCCAAACGCCCCGAAGAAGCAACGGAACCGCAACCGCTCAAACCGAGGTGGCGGGCGGAACAACCGACAGAATTCAGGAAGCGGAGGGGGCCAAAACAACCGCAACCAAGGTCGTAACCAAGGTCGCTCAAATCGGAATGGTGGCAACCGGTCTGGCAACCGCAACCAATCACGCAACCATCGCTCCGGTGACAATTAAGCACTGCTCCAAGCAATTGAGTTCTCTATTCGGCAACCTCAAAAGTGACCCAAGCGACGCCCTCCTGTGACGAAGGGGACGCAAGGTTCTGGCATCGACGGTGCTCAACAAACCCGAATGTCGAGGGAGTTCAACTTGGTCTTGGGTTCAACCATCGCAGTCGCCCTAGTCTTTCTCTTCATGTCTGCTCTTTTTGGCGAGGCAGTCATGGACCTCGTCTCCGAACAAGAGAGCGAATCCGGAATGCGTGTACCTGTATGGGAGCGCAACACACTGCCGTATCAAACCAGTGGAGAATTTGGTATTGCGTTAGAAACTGGCCCTTACGAAGTGCTGGGGACTGATAATGAGTGGAATTCCACACATCATTTTGTCGAATACAGTTTGCCAATCGAAGAAGGAGGGGCCGCCCCAGACAATGCCGTCATCAGTCTTGCAGTCTGGCGACCGAACGTTCCGGAAGGCGTCACCGTCCCCGTTATTGCTGAGTTTGGACCTTACTTCCAAGAAGCAAGCGTAGAAACACCGAGCATCGAAGTGCCCGGCACCTGGTTGGGCCAGATGATCATCGACCAAATTCTCCCGCATGGATTTGCATTTGCGCAAGTTTCTGTTTCAGGCACGGGTCGATCGAACCATTGCATGGATCTCATGGGGAACGCTGAGCAACTCGGAAATGATGCCGCCGTACGTTGGTTTGGCGAACAAGAATGGTCAAACGGGGCGGTCGGCATGATTGGGAAATCCTACGATGGAAGCACACCTTGGCAGGCTGCAATGTTTGGAGCAGAGCATGATTATCTGAAAACCATCGTTCCAATTTCTGGATTGATTGGTGTCAAGGAATTGATGTGGCGCAATGGCTCTGCTGAGGCTCGTGCCCCAATCATGCACAACGGTGTCTACGGGTCATACGGGATTGACGGGGATGCAGAAGATTACCAAAACTTGTGTCCAGATTATATCATCGGACCGGGAACCGGTGTCAGTGCTTACATGTTTGGATCAGAGGTGGCAGGTGATTATTGGGCTGAGCGATACTTCCTCGACAGAGTGATTGAGAATTACCAAGGAAGTGTCTACCTCATTCAAGGCATGCACGACTGGAACGTCGACCCACATATGGCAGTTCCAACAATCAATGCCCTAAAGGATGCAGGTATTGATGCAAAGGGGCTCTTCGGTCAATGGGACCACGATTACCCTGATCGGCCAGTGCAATTGGACGATCGCTCCGATTTAGGTGGTCGGGGTGGCGAAGCATTCCCTGAAATGGTCCGCTATGATTGGATGCAGGATTTACTCGAATGGTTTGATTTCTACCTACGCGGTGTCGGGGAACAGCCCGGCTTGTATGTCGAGATACAATCCAATCAGGGATCATGGCGCCTTGAAGATCGGTACCCTCCTGTTGACGTGGAAATGATCTCAATGGATCTGGGCGGCATGCTGTCCAACGTTGGCGGCGGAACATCCGTGCTTCCCGACGCAACCACTGGACCTGTGTGGGAGTCTGAGCCGCTCGAGGAAGCGATGTACATTGCAGGTACACCTCGATTGCATGTTGATGTGACAACGGCCACACTTGGCGGCCAGTTGTATGCGCTGCTGGAGGAATGCAATGAGAACGATGAATGCATTCACATTGGGCATGCGATCATGGACTTACGTTACTACGCTGGCGGTGACGACATTCAAACATGGACTCCCCTCGTTGAAACAATCAATGCGAAAATGGAATTTATGCCATTGGACGCTGAACTTGAAGCGGGAAGTCGGCTCCGTTTGAGCCTGCTCTCCACGGGCGAAGATTACCTTCCAGCCAGCACCTCATCAGTGGTGTTCGTTCAGGAAGGAGAAGGCTCAACACTGCAGCTGGACACGTTCAATCCGGAAGATCGAAGGTACTTCACTCCACCAGTTTGCACACACGAATTGTGCTGATGTAATCAGTTCTCTTTGGGTGCTCTGGCGATGACTTTCATCTCAACGGCGATTGGAGTTGGAAGCGCACGGATGGCAAGTGTGGTCCGTGTCGGTCCAACCTTGCCGAGCGTATCTGCCCACACTTCATTGTAACCAGCAAAATCCCGATCCATGTCAACCAAAAACGAGGTCACATCGAGCACATCGTCGATTGAGCCACCGGCTTCTTCGAGAATCCTCGTGATGTTGTCGACAACGGCCTTTGTTTGGGCTTTGATATCGTAGTTGAGCGGTGCACCTTGTTCGTCACAGATTGGTCCACCGGGAATTGCATTCGTGCCGGGTTGGCGAGGTCCAACGCCGGATAGGTAGAGCAGGTCGCCGACTCGTCGTGCGTGAGGGTACATGCCAACAGGTTTGGGTGCAGCATCGCTGTTGACCGATGACTCACCTGTGGTTGGTTCCCATAATGCTGGGCCCGAAGAAGTCGCGGTTTGTTGCGGTTGGGAGAGTTGTGCATCAAATGAAGGCGCATCTCCTTCTGCATCGAGCACATTTCGCTCACCGCTGAAAAATTCTACATCATCCTCGTCGTATTCTTTGTCACCGGCACCTGATGGCGTTGGATCAAGGTGGACGACAGCGCCTCCAGCGCCGTGAATTGCTTCGTAAGCAAGCACGTCACCGGTTAGGTTGTTACGGTTCTCGTTCATGCCTGCAAGCCACCACATTGGTTTGAACGCAACGACCTTTTGGACGCGGATTTGCTTGTGAATCGTACGGGAGAGTTGGCCTACATCCTCAAGGCGACCTTCACCAAGGAATTCGAGGATCTTACGATTCCATTCGTCGTCTTTGAGGGAATGGATTTTGTCGTCTTTGGGGTCGATTGCCGTCGTAAACATGCGGTTTGAGAGAGACATTGCTGTAACGGCCACTGCTTTCCTGCCCGTTGCTTTGATGACATCAAGGCAAGATTTGGCGAGAACCGTTGTTTCGGACCGGTTTGCATACACATTGGAGGAGACGATGACGGCTGGAATTGCATTCTCCGGGTTCAGGAGTTTGAGCGCCACAACTGAGCCGACATCGATCGGGAAGCCAGTGTAATTGACCGTGCGAGACTTGAGGCCTCGCTTCTTGTTTGCTTCGTCCCATGCGTGAGCGAACTCCGAATCAATGTTGAATGAATACGGAATCGAGCCTAAATCGTGGAAATCGTGGTCGACCATCACCCATTCTGGGTTTGGATCGGCTTGAATTTGATGACCAATGATGCTTGGCCATGTGGTGGAGTAGATGACGAGAAGGTCTGCGTTTGAATCTTTGATTCGTTGAGCCGCTTCGTCGAAAGCGTTGCGCAAGCGTTGCCAACCTTCGTTTTGCTCCGGCACCAAGACAGTGTGGGGATGGACTGGAACGATGAACGAACCAACAATACCGCCTTCACTCATTGTGATGCCTCCTTATGGTTGCGTTCTGGCCATTCAACAATGGCGTTACCTGTCCCGATGATGGTCCCATAGCCGTGCAGAATCCCAGGGTATGTCGGCGTGTCCAGCGTCGACAACAGCCATGAAAGACCACCACCATCGCTCTCAGCGATGGCTTGTTCAGTAAATTCCGGCATTTCATCGAGGATTCGCTGCGCTTGTCCGCTGCGGATATAGTCGATCATTCGCATGTCCCAAAGATGCATTGCGTGGCTGGTGATGTGCTCTTTACTCATGTCTTCAGGGATTTCAGACTCGGTTGTAAAGTGCCGGTGAGAGAGTGAATTGCTCGCAAGAACGACTACTTTTTTCCCGCTTTCGAGAATGGCTTCCCGTGTAACTCGCCCCAGTTCAATCATCATTTCTTGCATGACTTCCACCGAGTAGTAATCACGCGAACGATTGCTAGAGACCACGACGAGTGGCTTGTCCCATCCCGGGTTAAACATGTGACCGGTGGTGATGGTGCCATAGTCGACACGGAAGTCTGGATTCTCCATCATCTTCACAGCCAAACCCGCCTCAGCAGCCTTGTCGTGGATTTTTCTGGTAAGGTCAACATCTATGTTGAGATCGTAGTGATATCGGAAAAGGTTCGGGAACACAGGGTCGACGGAGAGGCTCTTGAAATTTGGAAGTCCCAAAAAGTGAGTGCCGACATAGGTCTGCCAGTGCGGAGACAGGAGAACGATGGCATCGTAATCGACGTCTTTCAAGGAGTCACGAAGGCGTTCATAGCCCCATCGCAACTGCTCCCAACCGCCTTCAGCAACCGGTTCATTTTGTGGAGGGTTTTCGGCGTAGACGAGGTGCGGTGGATGAGGAGCCAAACAACCTGCTACGATTTCACCTTGCGTCATGTTACAAGCCAAGCGCTTAACGGCTATATCGGCATCGGCGTTCAATCCAAACACAACGCGTTGGACCCAAGACTCAAACAAGACGGCGAGTTGGCCACCACATGGAGGAATCCGTGACGCTCCCATTGGAAGCGCCCAACCCCGTGTCCCTCAAACAAGACCTGATGACGGGGACGAAGCACATCTTAGCACCTGCGCTCATCGGTGCAGCCGTTGGGAGCGGATGGCAAGTGTATGGCGTTCCCGCCTTCGATTCTGTGTTTACACCAAATCCGCCGCAATTCGCATTGCTCGTCATCCTTGCCCTCACACCTTTGATGTACCGAATCTTAGTTCACACATCGTTTGAACGATGCCTCGAATACACGTTTGGATTTGCCGCCCTTGCCCTTCCATTGTGCATTGTGTGGCTCTCAGGCTGGGGTGCCCTGTTCTGTGGAATGTACGCAATCCTCTTGGCGTGGGCCTGCGTTTCTATGTTGTGGGGTCGAAAGCAATTACCGCCCTTTAGTTACGGACTCTGGCATGCAATGGGCATTGACCTGGGCGCCTTTGCTGGTGCAGTAGCGGTTTACAACACAATCTCATGAAGTGTAACTTTCCGAATCATTCGGGAAATCACCAGAGCGAACATCCTCACAGTAGGAAGTGATGGCTCCGTTAATGTCCTCGGCGAGGTTGAGATAACGCCGCAAAAACCTCGGAGAAAAATCCATGGTGATGCCAAGGAGATCGTGAAGGACAAGCACCTGTCCATCGCAATCTGGACCTGCACCGATACCGATTGTTGGAATTGAAATGGATTCGCTGACCCGCTTCGCAAGTTCACGAGGGATTTTTTCCAACACAATTCCAAAGCATCCGGCGGCTTCAAGCAACTTTGCGTCTGCAATGAGTTTCTCAGCCTCCTCCTCTTCTTTTGCTCGAACGGTGTAGGTGCCAAACTTGTAAATCGACTGAGGAGTCAATCCAAGATGCCCCATGACAGGAATTCCAGCAGTCAAAATTCGCTCAATGGATTGGATGATTTCTGACCCGCCTTCGAGTTTGACAGCATGGCCTTCGGCTTCTTTCATGATTCGAATCGCAGATTCAAGTGCGATGGCTGAATTTCCCTGGTAGGTTCCAAACGGCATGTCGACCACAATGAGTGCACGGTCAACGGCTCGTTGAACGCATTGAGCATGATAGATCATGTGGTCCAATGTCATTGGCACGGTGGTGACTTGGCCTGCCATTACATTGGAAGCGGAATCACCTACGAGAATCACATCAACTCCTGCTTGGTCAACCAGCTTAGCCAATGAATAATCATACGCTGTAAGCATGGTGATTTTTTCATCTGCACGCTTCATTTCCAGAAGCGTATGTGTCGTGACCTTGCGCGCATTGCGATGTACGGACATGGTCCTTCCACCGTCACATGTGTTTTGAAACCCTCGCAGGTGGAATGGAACGCTATTCTTCCTCGTATGATGCAGACAGTTGATGCATCAATTCAGCGAGTGCTTCTTCTGCATCAGCACAAGCGAGGATTTGTTGTTTGGATTCGAGTCCATTGAGCACAAGAGCTGCAACAGTAAATACAGAATTTGGATCCTCATCAATCACATGGTCAACGCGCTCCGCAACCCACGTGTCCAAGATTTGCTCATCGATGCGAAGAACGGCTCCGATTCGGTTGAGAACGCCATTCAGCACGTCTTTGAGCATTTGTTGATGGGCGGGCGTGGTTGGCGTGGTTTCTTCTTGGAAGCGTACATTGCCCGAGATGTACAGTTTGTGATGCGTAGCCTCGTCAGGAATGTGTTCGAGCAATGTTTGCAAATCTGGATACAGACCGTCCTCGTTCGTGAGCAAGGCCATTTCGGGGTGATCAAAAGGAGGAAGTGCGGGGGGTATGATGTTCTCGACCGTGAATCTGCGCCGTCCCACAATCGAGATGAAATGATTGCTCCCTTTGGTATCGTGTTCAAGTATTTCCGCTTCGCAACCATGCGTTCTTGGACCATCCCAATGGTTGCTTGGCTCGAAGGGGTCGTTCATCACGAGCCCGAAATTTTTGTTGTCGAGCAGGCAATCATCCAGCATTTGCCGATAGCGTGGTTCGAAGACACGGAGTTCCTGAACCTCACCGGGCATGAGCACCATTGGCAGGACAAAGAGTGGAAGCGAATCTTGCTCTGTCATGCTTTCAAATCAGATGGCCTGCTTTTGAAGATGTGTTCTCAATCACCGAGTTCTCGAGGGTTCATGACGCAGATGTTCGTGGTTTCCGAGAAGAAGCCAAGGGACCACTGACCACCTTCGCGTCCAACGCCAGAATGCTTCACTCCACCAAATGGGGTGCGAAGGTCGCGATGCAACCATGTGTTGATCCAAACAATACCTGTTTCAATTGTTTTCGCCAAAGCCTTGCCAACTTCGACATCTTGAGTCCAAATCGAACCAGCCAATCCGTAATCCGTAGCGTTCGCCATTTCGGTCACTTCAGCAAGGCGATCAAAGGTGTGAACGGTCACGACAGGACCAAAAATCTCCTCGGTAGCGCAGCGGGACAAGTGGCTCAATCCACCGATGACGGTCGGAGCGAGATAGGCCCCCTCGGGGGTTGGGCCAACGCCGCCCATCATCGAGCGAGTGCCACCCGTGAGAATGGTCCCGCCTTCCTCGATGGCCAAGTTGATGTAAAATTCGACCTTCTCAAGATGATCCATTGAGATGACGGTTCCAATTTGTGTGGCTTCATCGCTCGGCTCACCAATTCGCATGGCGGCTACTTCCCCAACAAATCGTTTGATGAATTCATCGGCAATCGAGGCATGAACCATAATTCTTGAACCACACAAGCAGACTTGGCCAGAATTCGTAAACGCCGCTTTGACTGCACCTTGAACTGCTTGGTCAAGGTCTGCATCCTCAAGGACAATTGTGGCATTTTTTCCACCCAGTTCCAAAGAGAGTTTCTTGAACATGGGTGCAGCGGTGGCTGCAACAATCCGTCCAGTTGCAGTACCGCCTGTGAACGAGATGCCGTTGATCAGCGGATGCTCTAGAATGCCTTGACCGACTTCTGGACCGAGGCCGTGGACGAGATTGAACACACCACGGGGAAGGTTCAACTCATCCAATGTTTCTGCGAGAATATTTGCTGTCAGCGGCGTCATTTCGCTCGGTTTGGCGACAATCGAGTTACCCATTAGCAAGGCTGGGGCAACCTTCCAAGACATGAGGTACAATGGTAAGTTCCATGGTGTAATCAGGCCGACAACACCCAAACCGTTGCGCTCAACAAAGTTCATCGCATCGCTCATTTCGAAGGTCAATGGCTGCTGCTTTCTGGCAAAATCTGCAAAGAAACGAAAATTGTCGACTGACCTCGTGGCATCAACCCTCCGCGCAAGTGAAATCGGCTTTCCAGTGTCAAGGGATTCGGCCTGAGCAATGGCTTCGTGCTTTGCTTGCAACGCATCGGCGATGGCGTCCAACCAATCGGCACGCTGGTCGAGGGTGAGAGCGTTCCAATCTGCTTGGGCTGATTTGGCAGACGCAGCAGCGAGTTCCACGTCGGCCTTCGTCGAACGAGGAATGTGTGCAATGACCATCCCAGTTGCAGGGTTGATATCTTCGATGGTGTCCCCCGACTGCGCAGGGACGAACGTTCCATCGATGTAATTCATGAGCGTCTTCATGATCACATCTCCACATCGTAGAGCCAACGATCCTCATCGGGGTCCCATTCATCCCATGTCGGCAATGTTTCCAAGACCTCAAGGTACTTTGGTGGGACAATTCCCGGGACAATGAACGCCTTCTGACGGTGGAGTGGATACGGATTTCGCAGGTTGATTCCAAGCACACCCAACAATGCTCTTGCCACATACCAAGTTGCTTGAGAATTCCAACCGTGTGCAATTTTCACGACAATTCCGAGCCCCTTTGGATAGTCTGGATGTTCGATAGCAAGCCCAAGAAGTCCATCTGCACCTTCTTTTGCGATGACTTTCCCTTCCCCGGCTTTCAGCACCGTTGAATCCAAGCGGTTGAATCCGCCAACAAGATCCGGGTGACGGACCATGGCCTCCCAAATCCAATCCTTGTCCTTATCTCGAACCAAACCTGCATAGATTTGAGCCAATTCTGCAACGGTGTTGGAAACTGTTGGCAACCCACAACCGTCTTTTGCGACGCGCAACGGTGTCCAATCCGAACCGAGATAGGTACGGATTTCTTTCATGTAGGCGTGAAACACTTCGTGAGTTGGCAATGTGTAGCCAGCTCGATTCCATCCTTTTTTCTTGCATCCGTGAAGGATTGCCGCATGTTCACCTGAGCATGTGTGAAACCATCGTCGAGGACGTCGAACTTGGCGTCCAAATTGAATCAATGGTACATCGAGAGGCGTCAGCATGAGCGGCCATTCCGCTTCTGCCAAGAGTGACTGAGCTGCTGCCACGTGTTCTGTGTCGCCATTATGAGAGGCAACAGCAATCGCTTTTTGTTCCCATGTTGTGTCTTCCAATTCCTTCGTGAAAGCCTTCAACATAAACGGTTTCATCATCGAGCGGCCGTAGCAAAGCACGTTCCCGCCGAAGGAATGAATCACTTCATCGCCATGAGCCCAAGCCACAGCACCGTGTATTGTGGTTTCTGATACGCCGTTTCTTCGGTAGTCCACCAGTGGCTCCCAAGCAACTTCTCGACCCGTAGGGATCCCGTCCACCTGTTCACCTAACGGGCTCTTCGGGTAGAGGGTGCTTCCCGGCCGGCCCGGTTCCACTGCGGAAGGTGTATCGTGTTCGATTGGCATAGCATCACCTAGTTGGCCATCGAGGCTTCGACCAGCGGAACAACCTGTTCCATGTAAGCAGTCATGTCCCTGCAGACACGATCAGAGTCGTGGTTAAAGAAATCAAACCAAGCCATGATCCTGTCATCAGGATGGAAGCGCTCCGTGATTTGTTGTGCAACCTCTTGTGCATTACCAATAAGCGCATTGTTGGCGGCATTCGATACCTTGGAGGGGTCAATCGTACCCTCGAGCGCATTCCAATACGCACCCAGAGCGGCTTTTGCTTCGCGGTTTGCTGCTTCACTCTGTTCTTCCGATGTCAGACCAGGTTCGGCATTGAGGAACACAAACGAAGTGCGAGGCATGTCCCTGCGTTGCCATTCCCCGCCATCTTGGTGAAACACAGCCGCCATGCGTTCGTGGGTAGATTCGATGACTTCCGGTTTTGTGATTGACAAATTGAAAACCTTGACGGGCAGGAACGAGTTGAGGAATGTTTGAGCCCGAGGGTCGTGCGTGCCTGCAACCAGCTCTAACAATTCCCTCCGGAACGTGTTAGGAACGATTTTCAAGTCTTCGAAAACATACCGCTTTGGGATCGGAACTTCGTCTGGTAAAGCGTCGAGACCTTCAAACTCAAGAGCCGCTTCTTGCACACGTTGCCAATCTCCATCGGAACGGAAGTTCGACCTTGTCAAGACCGTTGAATAGGTGGATTCAGAATTGACGACATCACCACGAAGCAGGCGAAGGAAAATCTCACCCGCTTCCATGAAAATTTGTCCACGGAGAGCAGGCCATGCTGCTTCTTCAACAGCGTTCCGAGGAACGATGCCATAGGGGCGGGCCATAAATTCGAACCGACCTGCTGAGAACCCAACGTGCAGTTTCCGGTGCTCGTCTCGGTTCATTCCGTGGAGATGAAGCGTGTTGGCGATCCTCTCTGCTTGTGCAATTGGTCCACCTGCGGCAAGAATTGCCATGACAGCACTTCCAATTTCGATTGAACTGGTTCTGCGAAATGATTCCATAGCGAGTTGTGGGAAATCTGTGCAAAGACCAACTTCACCCTGCCAATGGGGTACAACCGGGTGTGAATTGCTCTTTTGAGTATCAGTGGAAAGATGGGCCTGAGCAATCCACCCAACCCCAAAACCGAGCTTGTCTGCGCACTCAAGTTGTTGGAAGTAGTTCGCAAACATTTCATCTTCAGACGGCACACGGCCTGCTGCGTCAGGAGTCTGACTGATTGAGAAGAAGATGTCGTGGTCCATAGGTGGCACCGTCCATCCCAGCGGGAGGCACATCATAACGAGTGTGGCTGAGTTGGTTGAAAAAAACACTCAGGAATTGCTTCGTTCTCCGGAAGAACTGTTGAACGATGTAAGGGCTTCGATCCGCTGACGCACTGCGATTGGGGTAGGCAGACCAGCGTTGATGAAAGCATGCAGGCAATCCGAAAGTTGGAGCATTGCTGTTTCGTAATCTTCTTCGATTTCTGCAATGTCTGCAAGGCCCCAACGAGCCACAAGTTGACCAGATAAATCTTCGAGAGCAACGGCCAGCTCAAGCGATTGTGTGTAGAGATCTTTGGCTGCATCAAACTGTCCGAGGGTTGCTTGGCTGTGACCCATGTCCGCCATTGCTTCCATCTGCCCTTCCTCGTCCTTGAGTTTCATGAGCAACTCGATTCGTCGTGATGCATGAACAAGTGCGTTTTCATGGCGGTGCTGTTTTTTAGCCAATGCTTCCAAGAGCGCAAGTCCATACACAATGCCGTTTGTATCGCTGGTCTTTTCGCGTAACCTCAAGGACCGACTTGCGAACATTTGAGCTTCTTCGTATGACTCATTCGCCATGTGGAGCAAAGCCACGTGATGGGCAACCGCAGCCGAAAGAGGTTCGCCCTGTTCAATCAATTCAGCTTTTGCAGTCAGTTCTGAGAGTTCATCAATGGATGCATTGGTCATCTTGAGCGTTTCAAATGTAGCCCAACCTGATTCGATTTCATCCGCCGCATGTTCTTTTGCGTGAACCAGCAGGCGATTTGCGAGGGCCTCATCTTCTAACTCTAAGGCGAGAGGAATCAAACGAAGGGCAAGAGGTGTGTTGATGTCTTCCATTGCCCCACCTTGGGTTAACATATCCAAGATTCGTCGAGCCTGCTCGGGTGTAACCTCGCCGTCCATGCCTCCCCGCTGTGCCATCGCGTCAAGAACATATCTCTTGGCTCATTCTTTCAATGAACCTTCATACGCAAGTGGCATTAGCACCCTCCATGGGCAAGTATGATGGCTACTTGCAGGGCCTAAGTATCGCAGCGATTCTCATCTTGGCGCCACTTGCCCTCCAAACGTTGCTCGCTGAGGATGAAACCCAAATCGTGTATGTCGCCGTACCTGTTGATGTCGAAGACGATTCCACGCCCAATGAAACATCAAGCGACGAAGCACGCGCCCCTGAACTTAACAGGTCCGATGTGGCCCGAATTGCGACGTTTAACATCAAGGTGTTTGGCGAAACGAAGATGGGGAAGCCAGAAGTCGTGTCTGTACTTGTTGAGACCGTTTTGAGGTACGACCTTGTCTCAGTTCAGGAAATCAAAGACATTGACCAAACCGTTCCATATGACTTCCTCGATGCAATCAACAATCAAAGTGACACTCAATGGGCGATGTTGTTGAGTCCACGTTCGGGCTTACAAGAAGACGATCAATCCTCGCAAGAACAGTATGCGTTCTACTACAACACCGCAGTGTTCGAAGCCATCGGGAACGGAAGCCTGTACAACGACAGCGAAAATGATCATTTTCAGCGAGAGCCGTTCCAAGGCAGGTTTAGCCTCTTGGACATCAACGGGAATCAAACGCTCTTTGACTTGAGCCTGATTACAGTCCACACCAAGCCTGCTGCTGCTGTTGAGGAAATCAACGCACTTGGCATTGTTGCAAGCGAATACATGGAAGCCACCCCGGATGAGGACGATTTGGTGATTTTGGGTGATCTCAACGCAGATTGCAGTTACGCTTCAGAGTATGACCTGTCCAATTCAGCGCTCGCGGGTGGCAACTACACATGGTTGGTTGGCAATGACGCTGACACAACAGTGGCACAGAGCGCGTGTGCGTACGACAGAATTCTCACCAACGGGGACCTGAGTGGCAGGCTCACCTCCAACTGGGGGATTGACATGGTGTTCGATAGCAGCAATGTATCCGACCACTACCCGGTCTGGTTTGATATCCTCCGATGATCAAATACTGCGCAAGCGTCCACCATCGACGGCAAGACTCACGCCACGGATCCCACCAGATGCGGGGAGCGCCAAGAAAGTGAGAGCAGATGCAGTTTCCAACGGATTGATCAAACGTTCGATTGGCACTTGATTCAACCAACCAGATTGAACTTCATCGAGTGATTTCCCAGTTCGCTCTTGTATCGAGGCGGCGAGGGAACCCAATCTGTCTGTGTCGGTAAAACCGGGCAGGACGTTGTTGATCGTGATGCACGGCGCCAATTCGCGAGAGAGGGACTTTGCCCACGAAGCCATGGCGCCGCGAAGTGTATTGGAGAGGCCAATGTTTGGGATTGGTTCTTTGACCGAGGTGGAAATGATTTGGATGATTCGACCGTAGCCTGCGTCTTCCATGCCTGGAACAATCAACTGTGTGAGGGTGTGAGCTGCGTGAAGATGGCGTCTGAACGGTGCATCGAAGTCGTTCAAAGTGTTTCCAAGCAAGGGTCCACCGGGTGGGCCAGCAGCGTTGTTGACGAGAATGTGAACAGCACCACGCTGAGAAAGAAGAACGGGGATTGAGGACTGGATGGCGGCCTGGTCCTCAAGGTCCAAGACAAGGCTTGCATGTTCGCCTTCGCCAAGCCCGGACAATTCGTCACAAAGATCTGAAAGGGATGCCGAGTTTCGGGCGCAGACGGTCACATTCGCACCTGCTTTGGCCATCATCATTGCTGTGGCTCGCCCGATTCCTTTGCTAGCGCCACACACAAGCGCATGCTTTCCTTTTAGGGCGTTTGAAGCGTATGGGAAGTCAGCACCAAGGAGGTCCATGTCCATCGCAACGGGTGCCTTCTCATAGGTCTTCGGATGGTGGCTTAAAGCCAATCAATAATGGCGTTGAGTTGGACAAGCCAGTCATCACTCGCCACATCGATGACGGAGTAATGGTCGCCTGGCAACCACAACTTTTGCACTTCAACACCTTTGGCCTTCATGACACGAGCGTATGTTTCAGATTGGCCCTTTGGCACATCGACATCGGTTTCTCCGTGGACAAGCAGAATCGATGCATCGGCTGGGTGGTCCACTGGATTGAGTTGTCGCCAGACATCGGGTGATTCATTTGGTGCAGAACCGATCCAACGGCGCACAGCATCTCCCTCATCGGAGAGTTTGGCGCTGTCTGCCCCGATCAAATCGGTGATGGGTGCTTGAGCGATGGTAAGCCATGGCCTTCGTTCTGCTTTCGCTGCCAGCAACAGCGCCAAATGGCCGCCAGCAGAGTGACCCATGATCATCGAACGGGTGATGTCAACGCCGGGAAGCAACGCAAGTTGCCCCCATGCACGCATGACATCGGAAAGCGTGTCCATCCAAACCCCTTCGTCACCATCACTCCATCCCTTGAACTCAATGTTCCACGCTGCAATGCCTGCCTCGGCCAAGTCATCCCCAATTGGACGCATCAATTCACTTGTCCATGCGGATTTCCAAAAACCACCATGAATGAGCATGATACAAGGAACACCAGCCGCATTCTCAAACGGAGAGGGATCATCTGGCATATGCAAATCAGCAAATTGCCAAGACTCAGCGCCCCATTGCATCCGGTCAACGCCCATGAGTGCCTTTGGACACCTCTTCCCTATCACCCTTGCCTTGAACCCTACAAGAGTTGAAGACGGGAGAGCCGCAGGCCTGTTTATGACCCACCCATTGGACATTGAATTTGAAGACATGAACGGGACGATGACCACCTTGCGAAACCTCGGTGGAGCGAACACAAACACTTGGATTGTAGTGAACGTTGCAAGCGCATGTGGTTTCACGCGCCAATACGCCGGCCTCCAGACGCTTTCGCAGCAAGACGGTGTCACGGTTGTTGGCTTCCCATGCAACCAATACGGAGCTCAAGAACCGGGTACACATGAGGAAATCTGTGAATTCACTGCCTCGACATTTCAGGTAACATTCCCTCTGATGGCCAAAGTCAATGTCAAAGGTGAAGCAGCAGCCCCACTTTTCCAAACGCTTTCTGCATCAAGCGATGCTGAGGGGTACACGGGCGACATCCGCTGGAATTTTTCCAAGTTCGTCCTTTCAAGCGATGGTAGCATCGCTCGTTACACCTCACGAGACGAACCCGAAGACCTTCTTTGAGTTTAGACGCCCGAAAATGCGTCTGGCTTGAACACCCACCGTGTCTCATCCGCTCCGTCGTAGTAGGCTTTGACACGGGCGTCATTAGCAACAAAATCATGATACTTGAGCAACGCAGGATATGGCTTGAGCATGGACTCTTCAATGCCATCAAATTGTCCTGAGAACATCATGAATGTATTGAGGAACGCTTTGACATCTGCGAGGGTCATGTCCTCTGTATCCGCAATCCAACCAGTTGAGGATGCTTCAATCAGCGATTCGAGATCTTTGAGACCAAGGTCGATTTTGGCCCCACTGGCAAACAACGCTTTCCTTGCTGCAATTTTCTCATCAAGATCATCGATGTAGAATGTCGGTGTGAAGTCGGCGCGCCATCCTTGAATCAGATCGAGAATTTCATCCACTTTCCCTCGAACAAAGAGATCTTCGGGTTCGATTCCAGCAAGTGCTGCTGCGTATCGCATCAATGCATTTGATTCAGCGATGGTACCCTGAGGCGTCTTGAGAATTGGTAGGTATCCCCACGGCAAATCACCGCTGTCTTTCAGTGTTTGAAAGCCGTCCCAATCCACCACTGTGTTTTTCCAAGGAACTTTCGAAATCTCCAAACATAATCGAGTTGGTTCTGCATAACCAGGTGATGCGAAGTAAATCAGTTCGTGCATGTCACCGGCTCAGTTCGGCGGTTGATGAACGCTTCTGTATCTACATCAGGGGCTGACTCGGCGTCGGTCTCGCGGGAACAACACTGTTTCTCGGACGTTCTTCGCACCGGTCAACTTCATCAGAATTCGTTCAACACCAAGACCCCATCCAGCGTGAGGCGGGACGCCATGACGGAATCCAGCAACATAGAATTCAAATTCTTCTGGATCCAAATTCATGTCCTTGAGGTTTTCAATCAAGACATCCATTCGGTGCTCTCGCTGACCACCCGAAGTGAGTTCGTCGCGACCAAAGTTAAGATCAAAACCACGGCTAAGTTGTTTTCCAGTGCTTCCATCCTCGCCCTCTACATGGTGGATGTAGAACGGTTTGAGGTCCATTGGCCACCGAGGCAGGAAGTAAAATTGTGGCAAATCTTCTGCTAGCAAATCGGAGTTCTCAGCATCAATGTCGTCGCCCCATTCAATCGAGCCACCTTTGGCTTTAATGGTTGCAATCGCATCGCAATAAGACAAGCGAGGGAATGGCAATTCAGGTACAATCACTTCGATTGGCTCTTCATCCTGAGTGGCTCTGTATTCATTGATGGTGTCAATGTGAGCAATGGATTCAGGATCGGTCGAAACCGAGACCCAAATGTGATGAATCATTCGCTCCAACACACCCATGACGTCTTCGTCGTTCGCCCAGGAGCATTCAATATCGAACGAGATGAATTCGTTGAGGTGTCGATATGTGTCGTGCTTTTCTGCTCTGAAAGCAGGTCCAACTTCGAACACTCGTTCAAGGCCACCAGACATGCATAATTGCTTGAACAGTTGGGGGGACTGGTTCAGGAAGGCAGGCGTGTCGAAATACATCATCGGGAACAAGTCAGTTCCACCTTCTGTGGCCGTTGCAACGATCTTGGGAGTGTGAGTTTCAAAGAAACCTTCTGAGATGAGGGCCTCTCGACCGTACTGCAACACTTTGCCCCGGAGTTTGAACATCGCATTCACTTGGGCACGGCGAAGGTCCAAAAATCGGTTGTCGAGCCGAGTGTCCAGAGCGACGTGGACCGTATCGGTGACGCCTAGGGGAAGCGGTGCTTCTGCTCGAGCAATAACAACGACGGATGTGGCAACCACTTCGTACGCTGGTGGCGGCGTGGGTTCGCCCTCTTTGGCCTTGGGAGGTCGCTTTTGCGAGACGGTGCCTGTGAATTGAAGGGTGGATTCACGGGTCATGCGCTGCACCATGTCAAGTGAAGCTTCACCGATGTTGTCTTTCTTGAGGAATATTTGGGTTATACCAGTACCATCACGGAGGTCAACAAAACAAATGGCGCCCTTTCCACGGTTGGCTTCCATGAAACCGGCGACCGTAACTTCTTGATCAACCAAATCCGCTCCAAGCGCTTGAATTTGGCCCAAAGTGTGCGTTCGATAGGAGGTCGGTACCCATGTGGTCATGATACGATGGCAGCAGGTCGAGAACATCAACCATTCGTTCGAACTTTCAGCAAGTCTCAGACCTCGATGGGGTATAAACGCAACAATTATTCCCAATAGGAATATCATTGGTAGTGATTAAGCGTTGCCTTCATATATCCGCGGTCGAGGCGCCCACCCATGACTGACGACCTGTTCTCATCCGAATCCGTGACCCGAGGCCACCCAGACAAACTCTGTGACACAATTTCCGATGCAATTGTCGATGCATGCCTTGCCGTCGATTCAAACGCTCGTGTGGCTGTTGAAACATGCGTGAAGGGAAAGGAAAACATCGGCCTCATCGTCCTTGCGGGTGAAGTATCCCTCAACGGTGAAGCACCTGATTACGAATCCATCGCTCGAAAGGCTGCGGTCGATGTAGGGTACAACGATCACGCCATCGGCATGGACGCTGCATCACCCGAATGGACGGAAGTTCAGGTGCACATCACAACTCAATCATCCAACATTGCTCAAGGCGTCAACAAAGACGGCCTCTCTCAAGGGGCAGGCGATCAAGGACTCATGTTTGGATACGCATGCACTGAAACAGAGGCATACGAAGACCTCAATGGGCGGTTCTTCCCCCTTGCAGCAGCGCTGTCACAACGGCTCACACGCCGGCTCACGGCCGTCCGAGAGCAAGGAATTCTCCCCTGGGCACGGCCGGATGGAAAATCACAAGTGACCGTCGAATATGACGAACAAGGAAACGTGTCTCGAGTTCACACCGTCATCATTGCCATTCAACACGACAAAGCCCTCAAGGACCAATTTGGAGGTTCCATCGAGGCAGAACTCGCCCATGTTCAAAGCGAAGTTCGCCGACATGTGGTCGATTATGCCATCCCTTCCGAGCTGCTTGATGATGACTGCATTCTTGTGGTCAACGGAACCGGGCGATTTGCAGACCCAGGAGGCCCCTACGCCGATGCTGGTCTCACCGGCCGGAAAATTATCGTGGACACCTATGGTGGAATGGGACGACACGGCGGTGGAGCCTTCTCTGGAAAGGATCCCTCGAAGGTGGATCGTTCAGCAGCCTACGCTGCCCGATGGGCTGCCAAGCACGTGGTTGCGGCAGGCCTGGCAGACCGTTGCGAAATCCAACTCGCTTACGTGATTGGTGTTGCTGAACCTGTGAGCGTTCGTGTCGAAACTTTTGGCACCTCTGAACTGACCGCTCGAGCGATCTCGAAGCGTGTCAAAAACGCCTTTGATTTCCGCCCGGGTGCGATTGCGAACGACCTCGATTTACTCAAGCCGATTTACTCGACGACTGCAGCTGGCGGCCACTTTGGCCGAGCCCCGGGGGCAGACGGTTCCTTCCCTTGGGAAGCACTTGATGATGCTCGCCTTGCCCTCCTCAAGTGAGCAGGAATATCGGCCAGTTAAATCCCCCTTTCACACGGCCCGTAGGGCCGATTCACTCAAGTGGTAGTGAAGTGTGGCCTAACTTGGTCTTATGTCATCTCGTCCCGCTCGTGCTGTGGCCTTTGTTCTTGTATTGCTGTTTGCAAGCCTTTCACCGTTGGCTGTGCCTGCATCAGCGCACAGTGCAATTTTGCTGGATGTCGATGCGCATCATGTGGTGCTGGAACCTGGGCAATCAAGCAATGTTACCCTTACAATCGAAAACAATGGATCCTCAATCCGATCCTACAATGTTTCCACCAACACTGGTGTCCTTTCATCGCTTTGGTCAATCACTGCAACCGAACCTGTTGTCGAGAATATTTTCCCTACATGGAGCAAGAACACAACGATTGTGGTTCAACTCTCCGTTGGCGCCGTACCTGCAGACAGCGGTTCGTTCAACATTCATGTGACTGAGCCATCTCAAAACATCACCTCCATCATCACCGTGTATGTGAGCGTCGCACCATCGTACGCCCCGCTCATCAGTTTCGACACGATGGGATCATCGCTGGTTTCAATGGAGGCTGGTGCACAATCCTCCTTCAGCGTCGATGTTACCAACGCTGGCTCAGTAGAAGACACGCTGCTTCTTGACGTCGAATTCGAACCTGATTTGGCCACATGGTGGTCGAACCAAGGCTCCAACTCAACCGGCAACGGTACTGGTGGGAATGGAACTGGTAATGGAACTGGCACCGGCAACG
>QXYC01000012.1 GCA_009887095.1 Candidatus Poseidoniales archaeon | reverse complement strand
TGTAGTATCGACTTGGGTCAGGGGAGATGTCAAGATTCTCGAGGCGAATGCTGCCAGCAATGTTCACGATTTGATTCGATTTACCATTGTCCAAGTCTTGGGACAGTCCGATGTCGTTACGAACCTCAAAGGCCGTGATCACTGCATCGTTCTCAACAGCGTTACCACCAGCAGGCGCCATCAACACTGCAGATGGAAGACCATTGACGCCGTTTCCAGCAAGTAAACCAGCGTAAATTCGAACCTCATCGGTATCTTCCCAATCGGAATTTACGATAAAGCGCCATGTGATTTGCTTCCCGTTTGTGATGTCGGTTTGCGTCGAAGTGGATTCGAGGGTGATCAAGTCGTTGACATCGGAAGCCTCAGCGAAGCCCATCGCATCAGAGTAGGAGAGAATGACAGTGCCGGTGCTCGACTCCAATGTCAAGAAACTCTCAACCAAGTTTGAGTTGGTTGAAGCTGCGACTGCGTGGGTTGTGACGATTTCGTACAACTCACCATTTGGATAAAATCCAACAGGGTTGCCTGTCACGCTGAGTGTGTTATCATACCCACTTGCGGTAACAATTGCGAGGTTCGAAAAGGTCAGACCGCCACCGCTTGTGGAAGTGACCGCAATTTCGACGTTGGCCATCGAGCCACCATCCCAAAGAGCAACACCCTTGTTGAGTTCAAGGTCGAGGCCATCAGAATTATCGAGGGTTGTGGTCAAGTTGTAGACGACATCAATATCTCGAATCACCATTGTTGCTCCTGTTTCGGAACTTGGTGATTCAGCCTTGAATCGGAAGGTCATCCATTCATTACCGTACGC
The DNA here is from genome assembly GCA_009887095.1 of Candidatus Poseidoniales archaeon. Lineage (GTDB taxonomy): Archaea > Thermoplasmatota > Poseidoniia > Poseidoniales > Poseidoniaceae > MGIIa-L1. Next base: position 2,198 of record QXYC01000012.1, on the reverse strand, counting down.
ATCGACGTGGCTCACAGGAACAAGTGGGTTGGTCAACAAGGAGTTGAGCGCAGCGGTGAGGTCGGTTGCTTCAAGGAATTCTGGAAGCATCCGTGAAACGTTGCCAACCGCACCAAGGCTCACTTCCTGTGTACCTGAAAGCACTGAGAAATTGAACCCTTCAGTTGGATCGGTGCTGGACCGAATGCTGACTTCATCAAGGACAAAGTCAGTTGACCGGACGACTGCTCCCTTAGGAAGCATGAAGTTTCCACCTTCCGCAACGCCCGTGAGGTCGGTGCTAATGTTGGCAGCATCCGTGCCGTAGTTGATTCCGTCCACCTTGTTGAGCAAGAGGTTGGTTTGGCGGCCAAAGGAGCCAAACGCAGGTTCGTCGAAGCCCCAGTCAATGTTTGAATCATTGGCGATGTCGACCTGGAAGTTGTCAGCGTGGTGGCCGAAGTGGAGGTCAAACCACATTCCTGCGACGTTGCAGTTGCTCTGATAAGACATCAAAGTTTCAAATCCGAAGATTGGGGAATCAAGTATGTATTCGGTGCCTGGAATCATACCGATCAGCCCATCGCCACCATACCCTTGCAGGTCGATGGTTGGAACTTCTGTACAATCATCTTGGACATACGCAGTGACTCGAGTGATCGGTTTGGAGAAGCTGCTGCGCTCAAGCGCAGGCGTGTAGGATACATCAGTAAGGGTAGGAGAATACACCATCGGCGCACCTCCATCTGCCTCCCAAACTCCGTTGACCACGCCCGTGGTCATATCATCGGTTTGATTGAACCCAGTACCGACTCTTGTCCCGATACTAAATCCGTGGAAAACAGGGCTGGAAAGCCTCGAAGAGCCTGAATCAAAGGAGAGCCTGAAGTTCACCGATGGGTACTGAGTTGAGTTGATTTCCCACAACTCGATGATTTTTCCTTGAAGTCCAACCATCGGGTTGCCGTGGTTGTCAACAACGGTTTGCCCAGTTGCAGAATCCATCACTTCAAGAGAGAGGGTTGCGGAGGAGGTTGTTTCGGATTCGATGGTCAGAATTCCATAGCCGTTTGGTTGGTTTTCGCCGCTCTGGACAGAGGGAAGGAAACCGTTGATGTCCATGGTTGCAGTTTGAGGTAAGACGTCACCGAGTCGGAAGTTATCGATGTACCAACCTGCGGCTCCACCGTCCGATCCGCTGATGTCATTGTCTTCCAATACAAATTGAAGTTGAATGTATTGGCCAACGTACTGAATCAAATCAATCGCAATGTTCGCCCAACCGGTTGGGTTTCCAGTGCTAACAGATGTGCCACCCAAAGCATAATCGTTCCCATTTATGCCGTCTCCGTTGCATTGGCTGTAAATCTCGCCTGCATTGTTTGAGCCTGTGCTCACGCGGTGGTAGCCATTTGAATAACCAACGCCCGTGGAGTTGCCAATGTCGATGTCGATGTACTGGAATCCTGTTGGATCGGGAGGGAAAACACCACTGCTCGAGGTTCGAATTTGAACATATGCACAATCGGTGTACTTGATTGCGGGGTTTGTTCCGGAGGGCGTGATACGATCAAGGTCGTGGTATGAATCGAAGTACGCAGTTGTGTCTTTCAGGGCAAGGTCGATGTACATTGGCGCTGATCTGAGGGCGTAACTTTTGCCGTTGTTGTTTCCTTGATTGTAGAATGCATCGGTGTAATCGTTATCGTTCAAACCTGTCCCCCAGCAATAGGTTCCCGAGAAGCAATCAGGGACGCCAGGAGGGGCCGGACTGGCAATTCCGCCAAGTTGACCATGATCAAATCCGAATGGGTTCTGATAGAATTCACGCTGGTCGGCAAAACCGCCCATGGTTTCTTCAAAGTCCGTGAGATAACCTTCGGCTGTGAGCGAAACAGGTGTTGCAGTGGAGCCGTCTTCGTATGTGAAATGAGATTCATTGGAGAATTTTGTCAGTTGATTGTTGTAATTTGGGTTCCAAACTCGTGACATCGTGTCGGTGTCAATTCGCTGGTGAGCAGCGTGTTCAAGCATGTTGACTGAGAGGTCCATGCTCGCGCTTGTGACCGTGTCGCCGGATGGAAGGTCGATGCTGCCGTCGTCCCGGTTCAAAAAAGCAGTACCGTCACGCATTTCGATGTCTGCTTCGCTGTCTTGGTTGGCAAATGTTGTCACATTGGCCGCACCTGCGAAGGGCGCTAATACCATCAATGCGACAA
>QXYC01000011.1 GCA_009887095.1 Candidatus Poseidoniales archaeon | reverse complement strand
ACCCCCTGCACTTCTTTCACTCAATTCTCCCCCCTCGTAGAGGGGGCTTTGTCCGAACAAACAATGCAAAACCGTTTAACAGTCGGTTGGACAGGCGGGTACGGTGAACACCTTCATGACTTCGATTTCTTCATCAAACGGCCGATTTTTGGCAGTCTTGCTTGTTTTGCTCATGTTGGGCGGTGTGGCGCCGTTGAATGGCACGGTTGACCAAGAATACCGAGAGGCAGAAGTGCTCGTTGAACCTACAGTTCCAATGAACTCGGCCTCCTCTTGCCCAACGTGTCAATCTTACAACTTGTACCTCGACGAATCAACCAGTGAAACCGGTGGCGAAGGCTCGATCACGACCCTCGAGCCAACGGGTGCTCACCAAGAAGCGAGCGCCTTTGGTGGCGTTGAGTTCCGCAGCGCTGAAATGATTTCAGATCTCCTTGTTTACGGCCGTGACAACACAGACAAAGTGACCCTCACCCTCTTTTTGCAATTCACAGGCTCTCAAGGCTCGACCGCTGACATCACCTACTCGCTCAAAGCCGGTGATTCTGAAGTGGACTCTGTCTCTGAAACGCTCGATGATCCATGCACTGGGGGAACATTCGGTACCAGTTCCTGCTCTTGGACTTCCTCAATTGTTGATTTCGATGTTCCATCCGACGGCTTCACGGTCGCCAACGGAAAGCAACTGAAACTCAATGTTGACGCCCAAGCAACCTGCGAAAGCAGCGGTGGCGGCGGCATCGGTGGACCAAACTGCGAAGTAAACGTCGCATTCGGTGATGTTGAACAGACAAACGGATATTCCAAACTCGAGATGAAAGCCAACGCATTGGCGAACTCAGTGGTCAAGGTACACCGCCCCGGTGGCGGCTTCCTCGACCCCGAGGTCACTGAGTGGTCTCCTGCTCACCGACCTGAATTCCGCAACATGCAGTTCTCGGTTGACGTCCGGGACGCCTTTGGTCGCGACGACATCCAAGGCGTCGACCTCGTGATGACCACGCCCAACGATGTGGGGACTGTGTTCTCAAAGTCCTTTGATGACGACGATTTGAAACTCGACAACAATGGATTGGTTGGCAATTACACCTTCCAATACGAGACTGGGATCGCTGCAGGTGAATACCCGTTGCGACTCGAAATCAGCGACGTTCAAGGTCACACCCTCGTCTTCGAACACAGCGGTATTGAGTTCGTCGAGCACGATGTTTACCTCACCCTTCCAGAAAGCCAGCCCGATGTTGTTCTGATTGCTCCGGGCCAAACTTCGAGCATTGAATTCCTCATCGAACACACTGGTGCAAGCTCCTCTCAACTCGATGTCGTGTTTTCGTTGTCACGATCCTTACCTTCCACATGGTCGGACCCCGTTTGGGATCAACCCGGCGGATACAGCCTATCTGGCGGGGGCACGTTTGCCCGACCAATTCTAAGCATTGAAGTGCCTGATGGTGACTTGACTTCTGCTCCAAACACACTGGAGATTGAAGCTCGAGCCTATGCAGAGAACACCGAAGGACAAACAGTCGAGGTCGCCGTTGAAACCATTGTCCTTGATGTCGAAGAGTCCGATGTCTTGTCACCTCCTCGGGTTTCAGTGTTCGAGGACGATGAACACCAGAAACAGATTGCTGATTCGACCCGCCCAGAAGCGTATGATGAGATGCTGTCTCACTACGTAGATTCAGGCGATGTAAGCGGTGATTTCTTCATCGATGTGTTCAACTCCGGATTCATTACAGATGCGTTCAAACTGCGGGTTACCGAACTTCCAGACGGTTGGCAATACAGGTTCTATGACAACGAAACGGGTTCTGTATTGACAGAAGAAGGCATCTACGCCATCACGCCAGACATTGGGTCTCATCAAATTCTCACAGTGCGTATGGAAGTCTTCCCGCCCTCGGAGCGGGATGCTCAGGACATCGGCCTCGTCACGGTTAGCGTGGCCAGCCAAGGCGACTCGGAACTCAGCACAGATGTGTCGTTCACCGTTCACAGAACCTTTGGCGTTCTGGTCGAAGTGACCGCTGATTCTGACAGCGGTACGCTGGGCACTGTTGGACCGGTTTCACCTGGTGCTTCCCTGTGGTATCAAATGCGCATCACGGACTCCAGCGACACTGGTGGTCAAACCACGTGGCGCATTATCAACCCTGAAGACCTCGATCGCAACACCGAGGATGACGCGCCATACGGCACATGGGATTATTCCATCTCAAATGGTTCACAATCCGACATCGTTGTTGTGTACCTTGAATCGGACCAGTACGCTGACCTGAAATTGAGCATGACCATCGGCGACAAAGTCGAAGCAGGCAACCACACGGTGTACGTGCGTGTTGTCGAAGAGGGCGTGGACGCCCAAGACGCTCGCTACTTCGATCTTCCAGTGACGGTGCAAGTGAAGGAAGATGTCCAACCCGGACGCCTCGAAATCACAGACACCAGCAGCTCAATTGTGCGCTTCGCATCAGGTGAGTTCCAAACGGTGGAATACAGCATTGACAACCAAAACAACATCCCTCTTGAAGTGGTGATCACCCTTGAGAACGAACCAGAAGGCTGGGATGTCCTCATCCGTGCATCCTCGGATCAAACAGGTGGGCGGTTCCTTCTTTTGACCCTCCCTGCCTACTCCAGCAAGGATTTCACCCTCGCAATTACCCCGCCTAACAACCTCAAGAATGGGGAAAACATTGACTTCGATCTTAAGGTGACGCCGATGGACGAGGAAGTGCCATACGACAGCGACTACACGCAAACCAGCACACAGGTCTACGGTACATCGTGTGATGGGGCTTCGTGCTTCCTCAACGAGATTGTGAATCCTGAGCCACAAACACTCGTCCTCGGCCTCGGATTGTGCGCTGCGTTTGTCTTTGCTGTGTACCGACGTGGCCAAGCATCGACCTCTGGATTTGAAGACGAAGTGTTCCTCTATGAGGATGATAAGGAACTCGAACCATTGGAATCCACGATTCCTGGACCTGTGATGGAAGAGGAAATCGACGACGATCTCGAACTTTTGGATGAACTCGACGCTCTTTGAGCAAGGCAGCGTCCCTCCCATGGCAAAATCGTGGTACTGCGGTCCCCTTCGGTGGTCTTTCCAGTGCGATTCAATGAGTGGCAAATCGAGCATTGTATGAACATCGTACCATTTCCCTTATGAGGCATCAAAACAGCCGAGTTTTTGTGACAACCATGCGTACGCCTTCATCTCCCTCGAAGCCGCGCTCCCAATGGCAAATTCTTCAGCACCGAGACACGGTCAAATCCGTGGCTCTCGTTGCGCTGATGGTGCTCTCTACATTCGCAACCATTCAATATGGATCCTTCGAGGCGCTTGCCGCCACTGACCAAGATGGCGATGGTCTCACGTACGGTTTGGAATACCTGATGAACACGGCACCAAACGATCCCGATTCCGACAACGATGGCCTCCCAGATGGATGGGAGTGGCAATATGGCCTCGACCCACTTTCGAGCACTGGTGGCGATGGAGCTGTTGGCGACCCTGACGGGGACGGTATGTCGAACCTACAGGAATATTCCTACCTCCAGCCGACCAACTGGGACCTTTCAAGCACCAGCGGTGTGCTTGACAACGGTGTTTGGTGGAATGGTACTGTGCCTGTCAACAACTGGGACGAAGAAAACGCTCTCCAATACAATCGACCAGGTTGTGGTGACAGCGGTTCGGATGGAACTGGCAGTGTGATCCTTTGCGACGAAGATCCGGTTGGCAACATTTGTACAAACGGCTTCGACGATGACAAAGACGGCTTTGTTGACTCTGCAGACCCGGACAACGACGGCGATGCAGATTGTTCATCGAACGATGATGACGGCGACGGCATCGAAGACGAAGACGTTGCAGGATGGGATACAGACGGTGACGGTATGGACGATGGCTGGGAAGCAGCGAACGGCCTCAATGCGACCAATCCTTCCAACGCCGATGGTCCAAATGGCGACCCAGACGGTGATGGCCTCAACAACTTGCTCGAATACATCAACCCAACATGGACCACAATGTGTGGTGCCTCGCCTTGTTTCCGCCCTGGGCCGAACGGTATACCGACTGAAACCACTTCCCCCTGTGATCCCGTCCGTGGCATCGGGCCGGGTGGTTGCGCAACCTTCACTGCGGAAGTTGACGGCATTACATCAACCAATCCTCAGCGCGCCGATACCGATGGCGATGGCCTCAGCGATTCATACGAAGCCTTGACGCTGCTAACAGACCCAACCTCGTCTGACACAGATGGGGACGGAATTACCGATGGTATCGAAGTGGGTGGCCAGTACGGCAGCCCAGCTCAAGCAAGTGACCCTCGAAACAACAACACCGATGGTGACGCCTTTGACGACGGAGACGAAGACGTGAACGGAAACGGTGTGGTCGACGCTGGTGAAACAGACCCGACTCGCCGAGAAGATTCTGGTGATGAAGACAACGATGGTATCCAAAATTGGGAAGAAAACCTCTCATGCACCCTATGGGATGTCGCAGACACTGACTTTGGCGGCATTAACGATGGCGATGAGCAAAACGTGTCCCATGGAACAGACCCATGTGATTCTCTGGTCAACTTTGAGACCACGATTGTTACATGGAACAACGGCAACGGACAGATGGAAGTCGCTGATGGAAGCGGGTTCAACCCTGCAGGGGGTGTTGGCTGGTTCAATGTCTCGGGAACGTGGACGCCGTTTGGCTATGCTTCGGTTGTCAATGATGTCATCCAAGGCGTTTCCATCGCACCCGGCACGGCCACGCAAGTCGCCAACCGAAACGGTTCATTCTGCCACACAGATGCATCAACTGATGGTACCATCTCCACAACTCGTACGTACTGTGATGACGACTACACTGACAGCGATGGCGATGGTCTTGCTGACTGGCAGGAATTGCTGGGCACCTTCGGATGGTTCTCCAATCCAACGCTCGTTGATTCAGACGGCGATGGAGCGAATGACTTCGAGGAAGTCTTTGCCAATACAGATCCAAACGAACCGTGCACGAACCTGCTGGATGATGACCAAGATGGTCTCAACAACTACTTCGAAACAAGCACGGGTTGCGACCTCATTTACATCGGCATCACCAATGGTTCAACCGACGTATGGGTCACCGATGATGCTTCGATTGACACTGACTCCGGTGGTGTGGGCGACCGTGATGAGTACTTTGACGGAACCAACCCGGAAAACAATCCTGCGGATGACTTGCTGCCGTCTGACTTTGATGGTGACACGATTCCGGATGCCGTTGAGAATCAAACAGGCACTGACTGGACCAACCCCGATACCGACGGCGGTGGCATGATTGATGGATTGGAATGCACACAAGAATTCTGGATCATTAACTGCCTCGGCTCGCCTTTTGATCCATTTGATCCAACTGACGACCTTGTCGACTCGGAGGTTGTGTTTTGGGCCAACAACACCAGCGGTGTTGTCGACCTCGACGCTACACAGCGATGGCGCCAATACACGAACGATTTCTACACAGGCACGGCCTATGCGCACATTGCAGAAATCCACCCCTCTGAAACCATCATACTCCCCTCTTCGAATTTCACCCACCTTGCTGACATGGCGTTTGCCAATGACACAGTTGAGTGGTTCATGACCTTCAACAGCCCTCCAATCACGGGTGGTTTACCCTTGCCGGCAAGTTGGTCAAACATGTCTTTCTACATTGATTCTGGTGCCGAACTTGAACGTTCCAACGACTCACACAACGTCAATATTGTCGCTGGACCGATTCAAGAAGTGTTCATTCAACAACCAGAATTTTACTTCGATTGGGCCTCCTTGGCATCAACAACTGTTCCTGGTCAAGGGTTTGCGTACGAACTTCAGACACCAGACCAACTCACCAACTTGAGCAGTCCACGAAGCTCCTTGCTCAACACCACCAACACGATTGTGACGGAAGCAGGTGCAACCAATGCCTATGATACGGCGGTCGCCATTCAATCGTTCCTCGCTGAAGGGAACGCTACCACCGAATTCAAGCGAAATTACAACGGCTCGGGGATTCCAAACACCGAAGATATGAGCGTTACCTTGGTTGAAGCAATTCAAGAGGGAACGTGTAACGAATTCAACACCGCTTTCGTCACCATGGCTCGTCTTGCTGGTTTGCCTGCTCGCTACGTGAGTGGATTTGCCGGAGGTACATGGAACGGCGACGGGTATGCAGTTTTCCCACAGGACCGCACAACATGGGGCGAAGTCCGGCTTCAGCAAAACAGCGCCAATGGCGGTACTGACCTTGGCTGGATTCCGTTCGACGCCTGCCCTGCAGCAGAAGAGATAGAGATCGTCAACCAAACCATCTCCTCGCTTGTATGGGATCGAGATGGCAGTTCTACATTCAACGTCACAGGTCAACTTCGCTACGCTGAAAATTCGACACCAATCCCCGACCTGCCAATGGTTGGTTACCTTGTGCCACTTGCAGAAGCAGCAGGTGTCCCTGGACCAGCAGCCATTCCAAATTATGAGATTGGCGCACTCATTACCGATGCAAACGGAACCTTCCAGTTCACCGGAAGTCCATTGGAACCCGGTGCACCGGGTATCCACCGAGTTGTCATCAAACACCTTCAATCCGGCTATGTGTCTGAAGACGGCATCATTTACGACGGTTATGTCAACGTCACCGATGATTCTGTGATCAATCATACTGGACCGAATGCCATCAACGCGCCTGTGGTCGGTGCCGGTGCGACCACCATCGTCACCGGACAGCTCTCGCTTGAGAACGCCCCGCTCAATGTGATCACCTCCATCGCATCAAGCGCAGATGTTCCAGAAGTCTGGCTCACGTTCACCTCTTCAGTGAACGGTTCCATCAACCTCTCCTCACCAATCGGGTTTGATGGCGGATGGAGCATCGAGGTGGAACTGGATCCGTTTGAGACCAAAACCAATCTTTCTGCAACGCTCGGCTTCTCCGGTTGGCAAGACACGTCCGAGCCAAGCATTACGCCGGTGCAATTCCACTTGCGACCATCGACCACGGCCATTGTGTTGGACATCCGAGATGCCCCAACACTGACTGCTACGCTTGAAGGTCCATTGGCGAACAACAGCATCATCCTCATTGACGATGATATCTGGGTCAACGGTTCAGCCGTGACTTCAGGTGCAAATCCAGTGGCGATGCCGGGTAATCTTTCGTTCTCGATGCGCTCTGTCGGTAGCGGCTCCGATTGGATTGAAATGTTCAATGCCAGTGTCAATGGCACGTTCTCAGTCCAGCACTTGCTCACCGCAGCAGACGCCCAGATTGCAGCCGGTGAGATTGAACTTCAAGTTCGGTTCTTCCCCGACACAATTGAGGCAACTGACGATGCAAACATGTCGGCTGGAGCGCCATACCTCTTGCGAGGCTGGCTTCAATTCACCACACAATCCGTCTCACAACTACGGAACACTGAGGCAGTGGTCTTGGTCTCGATGACCGACCACCGAGGTGTTGATTCAGACCTTCTCGCCTCTGGCAACTTTGACTTTACCTTCAATGGAACATGGGTCAACACCACTGTGGACCCAGAGAGTGAAACCATCACGTTGAATTGGCTGCTCGATGCCAGTATGTATGCAGGCGATTACCCGCTCGACATCTCGTTCAACGGTTCGGACTTGTATCAGCCTTCAACCGGACTTTCCTCAGTCCGTGTCGCTGCGGAAGTCGGATGGAACCTCACGCTGGCTCAAGATTGGACGCACATTGGGAACTCGACCTACATTTACGGAGATATCTTTGACGCTGTTCACACCAATCGCAAGATCCTTGGTGACAACATCACCATGCTTTCCCTGATCATGGCGACTGCAGACGGTCAACCAATCGACCTCGCTCAAGGGCTGCTGAACAACACGACCAGTGCTTACAACCTCAGTTTTACAGTTCCTGAAACGAGCCCTTCGAATGCCTATGAGTTCATTCTCAACATGGACTTTGAGAACCAAGCACCTGTTGGTGGCCCTTACTATCGATTTGTTGACACATCCGTTCCACCAGCAACACCGACCCTCCCCTCTACGTTGGTTGGGTTCGAGTCTGAATTCGTCGTGGATACTGGGCAGCGAAACCTCATCGTTGAGGTCAATGGTTCGCTCGACTTTAACGCTACAGTTTCTGATGTGGCGGACAAGTCCAATGTCAGCGATGCATCGGTTGAATTCATCTTCGATTATGGAAACACCAATGTTTCGATTGGCACAGCAATCTCAGATCAAGCAGGGTTTGCCAGCGTTGGCTGGACTGCTGCTGGTGTTGCGCCAGGTTACTATGACATCTTAATGATCGTCTATGACGATCTCTCGGATCCACTGGCGGTTGGAAACTCTCGACGAATTGGAAACTCCACCCTCGTCAACTTGACCGTTCAAGTACCGAGCAACTTCCGTATTGATTCAATCCCAAGCACCGTGACCGCAGGCATCAACTTCAACGTCCTTGGGCAAGTACTCGATGGTGACGATGCAACCCGGCCGCTGATCGCACCAGTTGAACTCAGCGCTTTCTGGTTGAGCAATCCTGATGAGCTGCTCGTGCCAACCTACCAGACTTCAGTCAATGGTACCTTCAACATGAGCATCCCAACCGATACCTCCGGTAACGGAACGCTGCGCGGAAACAAGGTGCTTGTCATCTCTGTGATCGAAGGTTCTTCGCCGTTCTATCTAACGGCAAGCATCGAAAACGGGGTGCTTGTAATGGGTGTGTCTCGCTTTGAAAACATCCAACCGCTCAACCCAATCTTGGTCAACAGAGGCGACGAAGTAAACATTAGCGCTCGTTTGGTCGAATCATCAAACCTCTTCTTGCCGCTTGCTGCCTATGATGTGGATATTAAATTCCATGAAACTTGGTTGCCAGGTACACAAACGGACGGGTCAGGCTTTTCCAACTTCAGTTACCTGATTCCTACAAGCCACCCACTTGGACTGATCACCGTCACACTGGTGTTCAACGGAAGCGTGGACCTCTTAGCAACCAATGTTAACCTCTCCTCGATCACCGTACGTTCAACGACGATTTTGGTGGTTGATGCGATTGCCGCTAATCCGGTTGCTGGCACCTCGTTCGACGTCAGTGGAACAGTGCAAAGTGATAACGGATCAGGCCTCGAACTTAGGGACGGTAGTCTGTTGCCAGCCAACATTCTGTTTGCCATTAATGGCCAGCCAGTTGGTTTCACTGTCAACGGAGGAACGGTTCAAGCCGGCGGTATTTGGAACGCTACAATCTCGCTCGGTGCTGCCTTCCCTGCGGGTAACAACACCATTGAAGCCTCGTTCATCCCTGCTGTGAATTATTACCTCGGTTCAGAAGCAAACGAAACTTTTGACAGTCGAGGTTTCACAACATTGGTGTTCATCAAACCAGCCCTCGACGGCCTTGGTGCACCTTCATTAAACGACCGAACAGAGCGAGGGAACAATGTCTCGTTCCAGATTCTCTTGCGCGACAACACAGACACCGCTGTTGGAAATCAACAAGTCTTGGTGGGCTTGCCTGGCTTTGCGCTCTCAACCTTCACGACGTTTGCAAACGGTACAGCCGCTGGTATCATTGCGGTGCCTGAGAACCTAAGCGTTGGACCTGCTGACCTCTTTGTTGAGTTCGCAGGCACCCCAGGCTCAACAGGATTGGTTGGTTCGAACGCAACCACACAATTTGTGGTCCTTGGTCAAACAAACCTGACCATTGCTGAAGCGCCATCCACCCTCACTGCAGGTGATGCCTTTGTGGTCAATGGAACTCTGATGGATGACCTTGGCTTGCCCCTCATGGTGAATGGCGTGCCCTCGGTTGCGATTGTCCACCTCCTCGTGGATGGAGTTCCAGTTTCCAGCATCGAAACCGATGCACAAACAGGGGCCTTCACAATTGGATGGACACTCCCTGATGATACAAGCGCTGGCGCCCACATGATCGAGGTCCGCTTCCTTGGCGGCCGAGATTGGGTCGACCCAGTCGGTGTTGGTGATTTGATCAACCCAGAGTACTACATGCCAAGCAACGATCAGGTTGAATTCAATGTCAGCGTTCCAACGAAGATTCTCCTTCTAACGCCCGGCGGCGAAGTGAACCGAGAAGAGACGATGACCATCCAAGGTCGCTTGCTCGATTTGGTCGACGCTCCACTCCCTGGTCTGACGGTTGAAGTTTGGCTTGGTGGCGAATGGATGACCAACGTCACGACCGATGAAAACGGCACATTCACGGCGATCTACCCAGTTCCATCTGGTGCAGAGCTCGGTGCCTTGCTCCTTGAAACCAGGTTCATTGGCACAACGTTCTACCTCCCAAGCGCTGCAAGTGGTACATGGACTGTTTACAGTCCGGTGCAAGTAACCGTCGACATGGAAAGCCCAGTCGCAGTGGCTGAGAACATCACCATCTCCGGTTCAGTTGTTGACAACCAGTTGTTGGGCATCGAAGGGCATGTGGTTGACCTGACGGTTGAAGGTATTCTCTTGGCAAGTGTGATCACCGACGCCAATGGCGACTTCTCGTTTGACTGGAACGTTCCAGATATCTTCTCGTTCGGCAATCACACGCTTGAGGCTCGCGCTGAAGCTCAAGGCTTCTACAGATCCAATGCGGGTAACACGACCTTCTTCTTGGCACACCGCTCCGATATTACGCTCGTCTTCGACGATGGGCGAGATGCAACCCGTGGCGACACATGGTCGCTCTCGGGACGCTTGTTCGACATCGACACGGTCAACAACGACGGACTTCCTTCGATGCTGATCAGCGTTCGACTGGATGACGTCGAGGTCGCAAGCACGGTGACGCTTGCTGATGGTTCATGGTCGGTCATCGTTCCTGCAACCATGGAACTTGCCCGTGGTGAACACACATTCACTGCTGCCTTTACTGGAACCAGCGCTCACCTTGAAGCCTCCACAAGTGCGACTGCGCTCGTATGGTCGAACACCATCATCACCATCGATGGGACCTCTTCCAACATTGTCGTCCGAAGCGATGACGTGTTCTCGCCAATCGTTCTCACGGGTTCAGTCTCCGAAGTCGGTGGCCAAGGTGAAGTCTTCAACAACCTCACTCTGTACCTTGGAAACGGATCGGATTGTATCTCAAACCGCGAAGGTGCTCGTTGCCTTGAGAACATTCAGGTTGCTTGGAACAACGGAAACTTCTCGATGAACGGTGTTGCGCCTGCTTGGATGAATGCCGGTGGCCAATACCTCCACATCGACGCACCCCGCAACGATGCGCTGTATCTGAACGGTGCATCTGAAAGCCACCTCATCTACGTCAAGGTAAATGCCGACATTGTGCCTTCATTCAACACCGTTGTTGAAGACAAGCAAGAAGACATTGGCGGAAACATCGTGATCACGGCCCTGGACACAAACGAAGGCATTGCGGACATCAAGGTCACCGTTTACCTCTACAATGCGAACGGCTCACAACTTTCGACGCCAATTCAACCGCTGACCGATGAGAATGGAATTGCATCCTTCGAATTCAATTCCGATCCACCATACGGTCGCTCGAATGTATGGGGCGAAGTGTACCTCGAAATCATCATCGATGACCCGCGGCTCTCGGATCAGAGCAAGTTGGCCTTCGATGCAAAGTCCGCTGACGCTCCGTGGGCACCGAACTACAGTTACAACGAAATTTCAGAACCAGTTCCAATGTGGGTCTATGTTTTGGCACTCCTCATTGCAGCGGGTGCTGCTGCAGGTACAGTGCTTTACCGACGCAAGAGTCAGGAATTGCTCGAAGAAGCTGCTGAAATCTTTGCTTACACCGCTGAATTACTCGCTGCAGGCGATTCAATCCGTGAATCAATCTTCACATGCTACCAGAACCTGTGCACTGCTTTCCAGCAACACGGGTTCTTGCGCCGAGACTTCGAAACAGTACGTGAATTCGAAATGGCGATTCGCCAGGCCATGCCACAAATTTCCGAAGACGCTCTCGTCGCATTGGATAACATGTTTGAGCAAGCCCGATACAGCCGTGAAGAACTTGGATCACAGCACCAAGTTGCTGCGCAACAGGCATTGGAGCGAATGGGTCAAGAAATCTCAGGACTCACGAAGGTCCCTGCTCGATGATTGGGCGACGCAACGTTTGGCTCACCATCGAAGGTGCAACCGTCCGTTGACGTAGTTGGCGCTCAGTCCATCTGCTGCTTCGGGAAGTGGCATCTCGCGTTCGAGTGGCTCGTTGTCCCCATCGGCGATGACAAGTTTGAGATGGGTGATCTCGCCTTCTTTCTTTGTGAAGAGAACAACATCTTTGGCTGTGACGCCAAGCAATGGAATGGTCAAGCCGTCAAGATTGACGCTGCCGTGAAGTGCTTCAACCATCCACTTGAGTTGGCGCTCAGGTTGGACTTCTGCCAGGTGTGATTCAGGAAGCATCCCAGCGGAAACGAGCACTTGCTCGTGCATGGTCTGTACTTCGCCAAGATGGTCTGCGAGTTGGTGGAATTCTGAATGCAACGACTCAACGCTGGCGGTCAAATCGCCGGTTGTTTTAGCTTCCATTTCACCAGGTGTGACCTGCGTTGGGTCGGTGCCGACTGCAAGGGGTTCCCATGTTGCCATGCGGTGTGGGTTGTGTGCGGCCTCCATGAACCTTCGTCCTCCAATCGATGGATGTTGCCTACACTTCATCAAGGGTGTGAACCCGTGAAAAGAACCGCCGTGCAAAGCTTGCTGTGGTGGTTGGGGCATTTGTTGCGTTCATTCGTAGGTCCTTCGGGTAACATGTAGCGTAGGTCCGGTCGGTGTGGCGCTGGTCGAGTAACAGGATCAGGGCACGGTCGCCAATTGAGCGAATCGGTCTTCCCATCGCCTGTAAAATCGCATTGATGGCTGGTTGGGTAACGGTGTAGCGCCATGCGTTGTTCGCTCCAAACCTGTCACCTGCATACTTTTTCAGAGCGTTTGAACGGACGGATGGGGGTGCGTTAGGAATGCCGATGCAGGCCACTGCGTCGAGAATGCCACCGTTGTAATCGATGCCTTCTGAGAGGCGTGCTCCATACACGCCGCATAAGAGAATCCTTTGACCTGCATCACGCTCACCTCGGAGTTGTTCAACCAGTGTGTCGATGTCTTGTTTTGACCACTCCCTGCTCTCAACAACCTTCCGAACGCCCTTGAAGTGAGTGGTGTTGACGATCTCTTCCATCATTTTGTAGGACGGCGCGAAAACAGCAATGTGGCCGGGTGTTCCATCGATGAGGGCTTGGATATGAGCCCGAATCTTGTCCCACATTGCGGGTGAGCGTTGTGTGTATTTTGTCGATACGTCACCCGCCACAAGCACGGGCCTTCGTTCACCTGCAAACGGGGACGCATAGGCTGTTTTCGTAGTTTTAGCAACCGGGAGTGCCAACATGTCTGCATACATTTGCGGCGGGTAAAGTGTTCCCGACATCAGGATTGCACCAGAGGTGCCCTTGAACACAGGGCCCGAAACCAAGCCCGGATCCAAGAGGTGCGAGGTGATTTTTCCTTCCTTGCCTTTTGCGCTGAACACAAGGCAAAGCGCTGTGGTTGAGCCAAATTCATTGACGCAACTCAGGATGTGGCCGAGGCGATGGGAGTCTGGTTCCATCGGATCTTCACCCTCGCCAGCATCAAGATCAATGTCACATCTGCTGAGAATGTCTGCAAGGAGTGGCAATCGGTGCTGTCGCTTCACACCGTGACCATCATCGGCAGTTGGGGCAGGTTCTTCGTTCAAAGTTCGCTGTCCTGAGAGGCCTTCGTACTCATCACAGGCACGGTGGAACACATCGATGAAGGCTGCTACTTCAACATGGGATTCGTTTGCATCACCGGTTAATTCATTGTGCAACCGTCGGAATAAATCTGCAATTTTGACACGTGCAATCTTCATCACTTCGAGGGCCCATGTCGCCAAATCGAGTTCAAGGGCTGTGGAATCCGCACCGCTCTGGTGATAGATGTTGGTCAATGTGCCAACATATTCTTCCAATTCCATGGTCGAGTTTCGGGAGATGGTTGGTGTGATGACTCGCTCCATCGTCATCCGAATGCGGTCGGGAAGGTTGTGGGCTTCGTCAACGACCAAAATGATGTCTTCAAGGGCGATGCCCATCGCCTCGAGGCTGGAAGTGCGAACGCCTTCATCGAACAAGTGGTTGTAATCGCCAACAAAGATGTCGGCGTGATTTGCTGCTTCTCGTGCCGCTTTCCAAGGGCAAGTTTGGGTGATTTGCCCGTCAACCCTGTGTATTTTGGCCAATTCGACTAATTCATCAACATGCAATGGGCTGTCAAGAATTCGCTTGGTGAGTCCAGGTGCTTTTGTAATCCAAGGCTTGCAACTCTTTTCCCGGCGTGCGGTGCTGCACATCATCGAAAACACATGTGGTGATTCCTTGGCAAAAGGTTGCACACACATGCCAGATTGACCAATCATGTCAACCAAGGTGACGGGGGTTTGGTTGATCCGTCGTTCGTTAATTCTGCGCACGGTATCGACGACAATGCGATGCTGCGATTGTCTTGATGTGAGGAAAAAGATGCTCTTCTGGCCGGGCGTGAGCGCTGCAACTTCTAAGGCGGCTGCCAGCGCAGCAGCTGTTTTTCCAATTCCAGTCGGTGCAGCAGCAAGATGGTACCCGCCTTTTCGAAGTGCTTCACGGGATTCGCGAATCATATCGATCTGACCAGGACGGGGTTGTGGGTGGGCCAAGTACGGAAAGGCAACCGTCGAACCGAGTTCTGCCTCCGTTGTCATAATCACCCTTCACAGTCGACCCCTCTAAAGGATTGGGGGGGAAGCGGCAGCCAGCGGCTGCACTGATGAGCATCATTGTGCCCAGGATCGTGGGGGGCCTGGGCACGTGGGAACCACCAACTCAGCAAGCTGGGGTGGAATCGAAGTCCCCCCGCCCGTCTTTCGGGGGGAGGTGTGTTGGGTTTGTTTGTCCTGTGCGTGCAAGACGGGCACGCTGACACAAAGCGGCTAATCCGTACAGGTTGGACCTTTCCTGTACAGCATTGAAGGTGGCTCGACGAGTTTCATCCGTTTCGTTTTGCCAATTCATTCCATCCCCTCCAGCACTCTCACCCACTCACTCGTGGTATTCTTCGTGTCGCATCGTTGATTCCTTGGCCGAGACCAACAAATCTTCGAGTTGTTTGTTCTGTTCTGCACTCGCCTTGACAGCGTTTGCAATGTAAAGTGAAAGCCCTTCTTGGGCAGCGATCTCAGGCGTGGTCCCCTGGAGTTCGTAAAGCAGGCCGAGTGCACGCTTGTCACCGTGGCCGAGAGGGATTCGAACTGAATCCATGCCTTGGACCAATGGCTGGCCGTTGAGGAATTGTTGAATCGCTTGACGTATTACGTCGGAGCGGTTTCGAGCGCCATCCAATCCAATGCGTGCGTCAAGCATCATCATATCTTCCTCAGTGATTCTGAGGGAAACGAGGTTGCTAGGTGCGGTCATCGTTGGGGTCTCCTGTAACCTGTGCTATGCAATGCAGGATATAAACATATTCGTTTTGATGACATTTTGTCATACACATGATTACGCTTAACTTTGGGTGCGTTTTCTTCTCAGTGGCCCGATTGTGTCTGTGATAGGTTCGAATTGAACACAATGAGTGTTATTTTTCTGTATACGCCGCATCGACACAACCATGGTTCGTTATGTCTCTAAATACCGCCACCCATTGGTCGCAGCATGGCACTCGAACCATCCCGCGGATTGTACCTTTATTTGCGAACGCTGAAAGAAGCATTGGGCGATGAAATCATCACCGATGATGAAGCACAAATCCTGAGGGTCTTGGCTCATGCCCTTGGTGTTCGTCCGAGCGACACTGCAGAATGCCTCTCTGTGGCCAGGGGCGAAGCACGCAATCCATTCGACGAATTCGAAGAAGACTATTCCGGGCATCGTATGGGTGATGTCACCACATACCAAACCGCTCTTATCGCCGCTTTGGATGATGAAGTCATTACAGAAGATGAGTGGTCGATGCTGAACTCACTGCGCACCATCATCGGCATCCAAGCTGATCAGCACACCATGATTGAGGAAGCAATTCGGGGCATGGCAGAAGTCGATGATGAAGGCAACCGCCGCATTGAACGATTGAATCGATTTAACACCGTGTGCCCATACTGAAGTTCCTTGCTTTACGCAAGGAAAGGCAGTGTAGTGAGCCCATGCCGTGGGAATGCTTAGAAAGGGTCTGCAATTCGCCAAGAGCAATACATCCCTTGTATACGTGATTCTATGAGTGCAACAAAAGACATCTATGAAGCAGTGGTCGCACGCGACCCAAACCAACCTGAATTTCACCAAGCTGTTTGGGAAGTTCTTGAATCGCTCGAACCAGTGATTGAGCAACACCCAGAATACCGCAGCATCGTGGAACGAATCGTCGAGCCAGAGCGCTTGATTCACTTCCGTGTCCCATGGGTGGATGACGCTGGAGCAATCCAAGTTAACCGTGGCTTCCGAATCCAATTCAACGGCGCAATCGGTCCTTACAAAGGTGGCCTTCGTTTCCACCCAAGCGTGAACGCATCCATTCTCAAGTTCCTTGCTTTCGAGCAAATTTTCAAGAATTCCTTGACTGGCCTTCCTATGGGTGGCGGAAAGGGTGGAGCAGACTTCAACCCAAAGGGCAAGTCTGATGGTGAAGTCATGCGCTTCTGCCAATCCTTCATGATGGAACTCTGGCGACACATTGGCCATAACTGCGACGTCCCTGCTGGTGACATCGGTGTTGGCGGTCGTGAAATCGGTTACATGTTCGGCATGTACAAGAAACTCCAGAACGAATTCCAGGCTGGCGTGCTGACTGGCAAGGGGATCTCCTACGGTGGTTCACTCATCCGCCCAGAAGCAACAGGCTACGGTCTTGTTTACTTCGCTCGTGAAATGCTCGCTGCACAAGGCAAGTCGTTCGACGGCGCCACCGTCTCCATCTCTGGTTCAGGAAACGTCGCTCAGTTCGCATGCGAAAAGGTCCTCGATCTTGGTGGCAAGCCAGTGACCATGTCCGACTCCAGTGGTTTCATTCACGATCCCGAAGGCATTGACCGAGCTAAACTTGCTTGGATCATGGATCTCAAGAACAACCGACGCGGGCGCATTTCTGAATACGCAGCTGAATTCACCAGCGCAACCTTC
Organism: Candidatus Poseidoniales archaeon; assembly: GCA_009887095.1. GTDB lineage: Archaea > Thermoplasmatota > Poseidoniia > Poseidoniales > Poseidoniaceae > MGIIa-L1. The sequence goes on along the minus strand of QXYC01000011.1, from coordinate 55,686 downwards.
ACTGCATCCGCACCAGAACCTTCCTCCAACGGACTCTGGGGCGTCAACGTCGATGTTGCACTTCCATGCGCAACACAGAATGAAATCAACGGTGCCGAAGCACAAATGCTTGTTGACAACAAGGTCATGGCAGTTGCAGAAGGCGCAAACATGCCATGCACACCAGAGGCTGTCGAAGTCTTCCAGAAGAACGGCATCATGTTCGCACCTGGTAAGGCAAGCAACGCAGGTGGCGTCGCAACTTCCGGTTTGGAAATGTCACAGAACTCCCTCCGCTATGGCTGGACCCGTGAAGAAGTCGATGCAAAGCTCGACAACATCATGGTCAACATTCACAAGAACGCTGCAGAGACCGCTGAGAAGTACGGTCGACCTGGCGATTACGTGTTTGGCGCAAACGTCGCAGGCTTCCTCAAGATCGCTGAGGCAATGGCTGCTCAAGGCGTTGTTTGATCCGACACAATTCGCCCACAGTGGCAGGCATAGAGGCCCCTTCAGGGTCATACCTCCGTTGGTGCGAGGCTGGGCTTCAGTTGCTTTTGGCTTTGAAGAACTGAACGTTGATTGGACTTGATGTCTATTCGGTGGGCTCTTCCATTCCAACGATTTCGTAGTTTGATGGGAACATGGCAACGGCAACGGCAAGCACCGTGCAGGCAAGTCCCCAGCCAAACATCTGACGCACGAACATCATCTCAAGGGCGATGACAAGGATCAGCAAACCGCCAATGTTCGAAGTCCACACGAGGGTTTTGAACGTGCCAAGGGTCACGCCGGGCGTCCCTTCTTTTCTGTATGGACCAAACTCTCCACCAAAACGCTGCGCCGTGTCATCTTTTCCTTTTTTGGACATTTTTCTTCCTCCTTAACGGTCAATCATGGTGATGGCGTCGGTTGGGCATGCCAAGACGCACAAGCGACATCCAGTGCAAGCATCACGAATGATTCTCGCCTTTCGATTCGATTCAACTTTGATGAGTGGGCTTGCCATTGCGACTTTGTAGAGATCAATCGCATCATCATCACAGACAATGGTGCATTGGTCGCAACCGATGCAGAGGCGCTCTTCGACAAACGCCACGGCTGTCTCGCCGCCCTTGGCCGCTGCATGTTGTTCACCCCGTTGCCTGTTGAGGGAACTGCGAATGCGCAAGGCCTCCGCCTCTCTGCGCTTTTTCAGCTCGTCCGAGGAGGTCATGCAGTTTCCTCCACGAGGTCATGCTCTTCAAACTTGACGACAGCCATGTTGACCAAAAGATCGCCAAAGCAGTAGAACGCTCCGACGAGGAGTGGTGGGTTCCAAGCAGTAAGTCCCGTCCATGGTACGGACGCAGCCCAAGTCCAATTCCCTAACTGAGTTCCAATGATTTCCATACCAAGTGCCGCCCATGCCATGGCCGCATAGAGCCTTGGTTGAGGTCCGTATTTTGTGAACACCAACACAAGAATGAGCAACACAACTGCTGAAGTATCGCCGCCCGTGTACGCTCCATAGGCGACGACAGGCACGAACGGCATCAGCGATGGAAGCGCCCATGCCTCCTTCATTTTCTCAGCCATCATACGCCCGAGGTCGAAGAGGAAGTAGTGGCCCGCTGGAACAAAAAGTGGCATGAGGCCCCGTTGGTATTCGTAAATTCCCCAGACTTCGCTGAAGAATAATTCCATCGGTGTTGCAAACGCAACAACGGTGATCATTTCGATGCGGGTTTTTCGGGTCCCCTTTGCATAGATGTAAGCAAAGAGGCCCCAACACCAGACATTGACCGGCCACTCTGGTGGTAGAATGAATGTGAGGAGTCCACCGGCCGCCGTTGCCGAAACCCAGAGGCCAACGACAATGGTCAGGATGTACACCCATGCCCTGTGCATGGTCGGGCGAAGTGGTGTGGCCACTTAAGACTGGACGGCGTTGTTGTTTTCTTGGTAGGCGAGCAGTTCCTTGCCCATCGCCAACATTGACAACTCAGCCACAAGGGCGTGCCATCCCTGCGCATGTTCGCCGTATGTTTTACCCACGTCATGAATTGATTCAAAGCGAGCGCTTGGTGAATTGAGGTTGTCGTTGTCACCTTTCTTTGGATTGATTCTGTAAAACCAAGATGCGGCCTGACCGTCAACAAGGTAGACGACGGGTTCAACGGGTGCGCCTTCTTCCGTTTTCAAACAGGTTGGAACACCTTCTTGAATCAAGAAATTCTCGACATCAACGCCACCTTTTGCGTACATCAATCTGTTCATTTTACGGTTTGAAAGTTCGAGGATTTGTTCACCCTTCGTCACCACCATAATGCCTAATCCATAGGTTCCGCGGTCGTTTTTGATGAAGGCTACGGGTTCTCGTTCGATGCCAAGCGCTGCATATTTTTCAGCTAATCCAAGGAGGAAATCATCAATTTCTTCAGCCAATCGAACTCTGCAGGTTTCTTTTTCGAGGCACTTGTTTTCAGAGACAAACCATTCGCTCATCAAATGCCATGAATCGATTTCCAGCATATTGGCCATTTCATCCACATACTCTTGGAGTTGAAGGTAATGTTCGGATTTACGTCGTCGGTGCCATCCCATTTCTTTTGGTGGGAACACTTGGTTTCCAAGTCCCGGAAGAATGCCTTCTGTGAGGTCGTTGTTGAGGAGCGTTAAGCACGGGATCTCTCCGGCTACGAGCAAGTAATCCTCGCCGTCTTTGCTGGCCGCCTCGACGGGTGTCAGTTCAACAGGACCCGAGATTCCGTCGAGCCAACCTCGGTCTTCAAACACGGGGGAGCCAACCGTGCATCGGTAGCCCGCCATTTCCAGCAGTTTCTGGATCGTTGCAATGTTCTCCACATAGCCCTTGTTCCTTGTGTGGGCTTCAGGATAAAGATGAACCCACTTACAATCTCCATAATTCCGCTTAATGTGCGTCCCCATCAGCGTAGAAATTTCATCCATGTCCTGTGGGGCGATGTTGTTGAATCCTGCAGGGAAGTGGTTTGCATCAACCACGGCAATCTTCCATTCAGCATCTCGGACATCCACGCTCCCATAGAACGGGATTGGGACTTCTGCTCGCTTTCGATCCATCCATTCAGAAATCCGTTGGCGATTTGCTTCCAACTTTGCCGTTAAAGCATGCAATGAATTCATCCAATCACCTCGTCGAGCAGTGCAACTGCACTTTTCTGTGGAGGTATGGCGCCTCTGTCCAATATATGAATTGCTTCAAACAAACCGATGCCGATGGCCAATTCAGGTTGACCCTTGAACGCCTTCGCAAGCCTTGGGTGGCGCTTCAGGACTTCATCCCCACGCGGCCGTAACTCTTCGATGAGGGTTGTAATGAGGCCTGGTGAAGTGGCTCTTCCAGCAGGTAGTTTTGGACGACGTACGATTTCGGGGGGGAGCCTTGTCAAATCTGCTGCCGACCTCAAGGCTGCCTTTTCCTCGAGCGAGGCGGGCAGGCGCCATTCCATCGGGAGGTTGTTGGTGGCCTTGCGATGTGCGCTACCAAGGAATGGCACCCGCACTTCCAAGGAGTGAGCCATCGAATGGCGGTCCACCAATCGCAATTGGAAGTTCGTGAGTTGGCCATGTTCAAGCTCGAAATTGAGGAAGGATTCCAGTGAGTCCGTATGGGCTGAGCCGCTGTGATCGCTCGTGTACCACGCATCGCCGACCGGCAGGTTGCCCTGTTCGATTTGGCGAGCCATCGGGTGGTCCATTGAGGCGAGGCGTGCGTCAATCAAGCGGGCGTGTTGGGCGAGGTCACGGTACCGTGGGTAACCTGCATGCAATTCATCAGCACCTTGACCACACAAGCCGACCGTCACCTTTTCAGCCATCTTTTGGAACAGCGGTTGGAAAAACAAGACGGTGACGTCGAAGTCTTCTCCATGCCAAGTGAGGTCTGGAAGTCGCTTGTCGAACGAGTCTGCTTCCAAAATGTGTTGATGGTGTTTGAGGTCCAGTGAGGAGGCGACGTTTTCGGCGGCGATCCAATCGGGGTTGTCTTCGCTTTCAGCCACCGTCCAGCATTCTGGCACGGGTTGGCCTGCACGTTGAGCCGCTTCGTGAGCGACGGCCGCAACCAAGGAGGAATCAAGGCCACCTGACAGAACAATGCCCATTGGGACCTCACCCATGAGTCGCTGGCTCACACCATCGACAAAGGATTCCAGTAGGTGACCTGCTTGGGTTGATGGATCCCATGTTGATTCAGGGCTGAGGGCTTGGCGCTCCACATTTGCCTTGTCAACCATGGTCGGTTTCCCATCCTCTAATGACCACACTTCGACGGTGCCGGCACGGACTTGATGCACGCCTTTGAGCAAGGTTGTTCCGTCAAGTGGATACTCCCAAGCCAGTCGTGCAATTAAGGCGGCTTCATCAAAAGACGGGATGTGGTTTTCATGGGCGCGAAGTGCCTTTGCTTCACTTGCAAATAACAAGCTTCCATCGACGTGGGTGCGAACCAGTGGCTTGATGCCAAGCGGGTCACGTGCAAGCAAGAGGCGTTGTTCTCGAGGATCCCAGAGACAAAAAGCGTACATGCCGTCGAGTTGGTTGATCCATGCAGCATGTTGACGAGCCGAGAGGGGCCCATTTTTTTGTTGCTGCTTGGCTTTGCTGTACAACGCCATGATGGCTTCAGAATCAACATTGCTGGTCCAAGGGTAGGTTTTGTTTTGGTGGCGGAGTTCGGCATGGTTGTAGATTTCACCATTGGCGACGAGAATTTCACCAGCAGGTCCGAAGATTGGTTGGTCACCACCAGCACGATCAACAATTGCCAGACGGGTGTGGCCTAATGCGAGTGTGTCGTCTGTCCACGCATCTTGACCGTCTGGACCTCGATGCTTCTGAAGTCTGTTCATGGTGTGAATCACATTGATGTCTGGTCGCCCAAACATACCTGAAATTCCGCACATAATGTAGGGTCGAAGGCTCGCCCTTCTTCAATCCATGCAGGTCGGTTATGTTCACCAAACGGGGTATCGAACCATGACGACTGCCATGAGGATGATGGCCAAGGAAAAGCCAACGAAGTAGGTGATTTGTGGGGGTTCTGAAGAGTTTGTCTCGTCGCTCATTGACGTCACCAATCTTGGCCACCCGACACCATCATTTGAACATATTGAGGGCTATGGTTCGTTTCAAGATATAATCTTGAGGAACGGTTCGAGCACCAACAGCAGGCCAAGAGGGATCAGTGTCATGGTGGCGTTGTCGTCAATGTAGCGTAATCTTGGCCATTCTGCGGCCACACAGAGGGGTCCAAAGACAATGGCAAGCCAGAGTGGTGTGGCAAAAAAATGCCAACATGCGACCCAGATGAGTGCGATGAACACGCACGAATAGAGAATCACGTTCTTTGTTTCAGTACCACGGCGCCTTAATTCGCCCATGAACGGGTCGCCGAACGCCAGAGAAAGAATCAGTGGCCATGCGTAGGCTTTGGTTGGTGCAAGCAGAAACACCATGCCAACGCCAAACGCGCCCCACGCGAGGGCGGATACTTGCTTTGCCTCATACGAGCGCTGACCAAAGATCGTGAAGCCCATTTTAAGACGAATTCCCTCAGCTGCTAGGATGGCAAGGATGACCAGGGAGACCACTTGAGGGACTTCGGCGCCAATTGAATCGGCCAAGGCCTCGCCCCATTCGAAATACACAAACGGGACCGCCGCCATTCCAATGTGGATCCCACGGCGGAACAAATGGCCGCTCATGCCGCCGACTGAAAGGTCTACAGGGTTGGTTAACTCGACATGTTCACTCATTCTTGTTCGCCCCGATGGACTGTATCACATCGTCAAGCGACATATAACCTGAGGCTAATTTTTCGAGGAAATCGTCCAATTGTGGAGATTCGAGTATTTTCCGTTCGTGGTGGGCAAGCAATCGCTCCCGCCATCGTGCTCGCTCAGAACGTCCAGATGAGGCCAGTTCAAGCAACATTGTTGAGGCGTTTTCAATCCCGGTTCCATGAAGCGCTGAAGTTAACAAGACAGGAGGTGGCGTTCCCGTTCCCAACTCATAGGATTCTCTGAGTTCATCAGCATGACGTTGTGCGCCTGGTAGGTCGCATTTGTTGACGATGACTGCATCAGCAAGTTCGAGCAGGCCGGCCTTTTCCGCTTGGACACCATCGCCCCTTGCCGGACCCTCAACCACCAAGATTCGGTCTGCGATCGCTGCGCATCGAACTTCTGCTTGCCCGGCACCAACAGTCTCGATGACCACCCTGTCCCATCCCAATATCAACAGGAACTCGGTCATGTCGGCAACGATAAGGGGGACGCTTCCAGATGCTTTTCGGGTGGCGATGGAGCGAAGGTAGACGTTGTTTTTGAGGGTCGGATGGTCGACGACTGTCATTCGAACACGGTCCCCGAGCAACGCACCACCAGAACGCGGGGATGATGGGTCGACAGCCAAAAGAGCCACTCGTAATCCAGAGCCAGCCCATTGCGTCAACAAGCCGTCCAAGAGGCAAGATTTGCCAACGCCGGGGGCTCCTGTGATGGCGAGTGATTCCCAGTGTTCGGTCGTGGCTTGATGTTCACCGGTGATGGTTTTGATTTCGTCAAGGGTGATGGTTCTGTTTTCTAGCGCCGTTAAGGTGCGCGCTAACGACCGACGGTCGCCTTGCATGGCTGCCTCAATCATTGCTTGCAATGCACTCACCTCATGCTTCAGAAGACCAGTGCCAGTCGCTTGTTTGCCCGACGCCAGCATCATCCATTGCATTTGATGCTTGTATGAATTCAAGAATTTCCGATGTGGGTGTGCCTGGGCCAAAGATGGCGCGAATTTTGCAATCAAAGAGGGCATCACGATCGTCGTCTGGAATAATCCCGCCTCCGAAGACGATGACATCGTTGAGACCTTCAGTTCTCAACAATTCACAGACCTTGGGAAACAAGTGCCCATGCGCCCCTGAGAGTGAAGAGAGTCCGAGGAATCGAGCGTCTTCGTCCCGAACGGTGTCGACGATTTGCTGAGCGCTTCTCCTAAGACCGGTGTAAATGACTTCGTGGCCAGCATCTCTGAGTGCTCGTGCCACCACTTTCGCACCACGGTCGTGACCGTCAAGTCCGGGTTTTGCAACGACAACTCGCAACGGTTCGCCCATGAACTGAGGATGAAACGCTTCCCTATCAACACACCCCTTCAAAAATGAGGCACTTCGCTTTGTTTCTGCGTTCAATGACATGGTTGGAAGTTCGCCTCTTAGGCGGTCCTTGAGTGGCAACGCATAAGGGCGTCTTTTCAGTCCGAGGGGTAGGGAAGCCTATGTCATCGACAGAGCAACGACTCCAAGATTTGCGAAATCGAAAGGCCCGCAGCGAGGCTGGGGGGGGACAAGCAAGGGTTGATGCTCAGCACAACCGAGGCAAAATGACCGCACGTGAACGCATGGAAATGTTGCTTGACGATGGTTCATTCCAGGAAATTGATGCACTCGTCGAACACCGCTGCCGAGACTTCAACATGGATTCTAACATTATCCCCGGCGACGGGGTTGTCACTGGTCACGGTACCATCAACGGGCGAGAAGTGTTTGCGTTCGCTCAGGATTTCACGGTCTATGGCGGTTCTCTCGGTGAGATGCACGGTCTGAAAATTTGCAAAGTGCTTGACATGGCGCTCAAGACGGGCCGACCCGTGATTGGCATGAACGATTCAGGCGGTGCCCGAATCCAAGAAGGCGTGGCTTCGCTTGGTAGCTATGCTGAGATTTTCTTCCGCAACGTGCGTGCTTCAGGCGTTGTTCCACAAATTTCGGTGATCATGGGTCCTTGTGCCGGAGGTGCTGTCTATTCACCAGCCATCACTGACTTTGTCATCATGGTCGACCAAACCGCTCACATGTTCATCACCGGTCCTGAAGTGATCAAGACCGTCACGAATGAAGTGGTGACGTTCGAAGACCTCGGCGGGGCGATGACCCATGGTAGCAAATCAGGCGTCTCCCACTTCACTGCAAACGACGACGAAGGTGCTATCCTGCTCGCTCGTGAACTCACCGACCTCCTGCCACAAAACAACCTCGAGCGCCCTCCCGACAAGAAAACTTCAGATCCAATCGACCGTTCGTGTGATGCCCTTGACAGCATCATTCCTGATGTCGCTACCAAACCCTACGATGTCCTTGATGTCATTAGTGAAATCCTCGATGATGGAGCGTTTTTGGAAGTTCAAGCAGATTGGGCTCAAAACATCGTCATCGGGTTCGGACACCTTGGCACTCACACCGTTGGTGTGGTGGCAAACCAGCCAAAAGTTCTGGCCGGTTGTCTCGACATCGATGCCAGTGACAAAGCAGCAAGGTTTGTTCGCTTTTGTGATGCGTTCAATATTCCAATCATCACCCTTGAGGATGTTCCAGGTTTCTTACCCGGCACCAATCAAGAGTGGGGTGGCATCATTCGTCACGGTGCGAAACTTCTCTACGCTTTTGCTGAAGCGACGGTGCCAAAGTTGACGGTGATTTTGCGCAAGGCCTACGGTGGAGCGTACGATGTGATGTCTTCAAAGCACATACGCGGCGACTACAACGTCGCTTGGCCGACCGGTGAGTTGGCCGTTATGGGTGCTGATGGCGCCGTCGAAATTATTCACAAGCGTCGCATCGCTCACGCTCGAAATGCCGAGCAAGAGCGAGCCCGCCTCACGGAAGATTTCAATGAGAAATTTGCAAACCCGTACAAGGCTGCAGCGCTTGGTTACCTCGATGATGTCATCGAACCAAATGAGACTCGCCGCCGCCTTGCTCGAGCGCTCGAGATGCTTATGGATAAGGAAGAGTTGCGACCTGCCCGAAAGCACGGGAACATCCCATTGTGAGGTTTTAGTATGAGCGCAACTGATTCGGCTACCCTTCGCATGGCTGCCATTGCTGCTGTGATTGCTGAAGTGACTCAGCAAGGCGAAGATGTGTCTCAAGTGGCGCGCAAACCCGGTTTGGCATGGTCACAGGATCATCGAAGGATGAACACTGGACAATCAAGCCTCATGCATCAACGAGCAAGCCGCTCACCCTGGAAGTGAATGAATGTCAGAAACAAGAAAAGTCGTCGTCGACGGTGTTGAATTCGAAGTTGAACTCGAGGGTGAAGGCACATCTTGGTCCGCTACTGTTGAGGGTCAAACGTTCCAAATTGAAATTCCAGACGCCGCACCTGTGTCAAAGAAGAAGCGCTCGGGTGGTGGCAAGAAGAAGAAGTCCGGAACCGTTTCTGCGAACATTCCCGGCAAGGTCGTCACCGTTGAAGTCAACGAAGGCGACGAAGTGATTGAGGGTCAAGTGATCTTGATTCTTGAAGCGATGAAAATGCAGAATGAAATCCAAGCACCTGTCTCAGGAACTGTGGTCTCTGTTCAATGCGAAGAGGGGCAAGCGATTGAAGCGAACATCCCTCTTGTTGTGATTGAGCCGGTCGCTGAACCAGAAAGTGAGTAGCGCTCATTTCATGCACTCAAATGATCTTCATAGTGCCGGTCATGTACGACCATTAAAGAGGTGTCAGTGTTTGACTTTGTGTATGGGCGGAGCGGCAGTGTGCGATTTTCCAGGCTGTGGTGGAGAGGGAACGATTGTCTCTCGACTCTCGCCTGAAGGCTACCTTGTTGCAACAGGAAAGAAAGCCTACTCATTCAGAGAAGCATATCGACGTTTCCACTATTGCACCATCCATCACGATGAATTGATGGGTGGCGTTTGGTCAAGGGTTCGCAAGCCAGATGACAAACAAGATGGGCATGTTGCACCAACGGCCATTTGAGCCCCTTCGGCGAGATGCTGATAAGCAGGCATGCACTGGCTATGCCATGAACTCCGACATCGGCCTCGCTCGAAAGAAATTCTCGGCGGGCATTCTAGCGCTTCTATTGGCCCTGGTATCTGTTACATTGACGGCCCCAATGGCATCTGCCGTTGGCGCAAATCAAAACGACTTAGGCTCTGCTATGGACCTTCCAGACAATTCGACCTCAATCAACAGCAGCCAAGCCGTGTTGAACATGAATGGGAACGCTCCAATGGCTTCAGGGGCTTTGTACGGGGAATTGGATGTCAATGATGACGAAGATTGGTTCTCGATGACATTGAACGCCAATGAGGGTGTTACACTCCAGATTGCCTACAATACGACCTACACATCATCAAACGGATCAACCTATACCAACGACTTCGAGTTGTGGATTTATGACTCGTCGATGAACTTGATTGAGGTTTCCATCGGCAACAATCCTGAGATCGTTTCAACCAACACCTCAACAAGCCCACACGGCGGTACGGTTTTCTTCCAAATCGTCCGCTATGACGGCTATGGTAGCTACACCCTTGACTTCTGGTTGTTCTCCACTGGTTCTTCGGGCGGAGGGGGTAATGGGACCGCTCCACCAAGCAACTGCGCTGGAAACGGGACCCTTGCCTCAGATATCCTCGAACCCAACGATTCGACGGCAACAGCCACGATGGCTTCTGGCCTCCCACTTTCATGCACGGGTCTCTCGATTGATTCCACAACAGATGTCGATTTCTTTGAAATTAATCTCCTTGCAGGCGTGACCTATTACGTGAATGTGACATTCGTTGGCTCCAACGGCGATATTGACGTTGGGTGGGACGATGCATCTGGTTCTTACATCGACTCCTCAACCAGCACTGGAAGCCTTGAATCAATGACTTACACTTCATTTTCAAATCAAACCTCATATGTTGATGTCTATGGGTACACTGGAGCAACCAATGTCTACTCGATTGAGATCACAACGGATTTGCCAGGCGGTGGTCAATCCTTTGAGACGGTTTCAGTTGAAGCAACAACATTGACAAATGCGGCCGTTGAAGTCGATGGCATCACCTCTGGAATGAATTACACCATCACGCTGACACCAATTCAGTATTTCTTGAACGGTAGCAGCAACCAAGGGGCAACGACCTCAATGAACTTCACGGCCAACGGAACCACTTACACCAACAATGCCACGGTCGCTTCTCCAATCATGGTCGAGTCCGAATACTGCATGGATGTGGAGTTGACGGATGCCGCAGGAACGCTTTCCTATGATTTTGATTGTACCCTCATCGAAGTTTTACAATCGGCAGCACTCTCTTCGACCACAGGTTCGCACAGCGCTACAAACTTGACGCTCAACACAGACTACACCCTGTGGTGGTTTGTCTTTGAAGAACTCGAATTCATCAACAACTACTCTGTGAGCAATGATGTCGATGCCGCTCTTGCCGCTTCAATCGTTGATGAAGCCACCGTGAACTTCACTTCCACTGCCACCTCAGAGAGCTGGTCCATCAACTGGACCGGGATCACAACCATGAACGATCACGTACTGGTTGGTATTCTGTACGAGCCAACTTCAGTTTTGGATTTAGATAACAACTCCGGCTACATTGGCTTCCATGATGATTTGTTCGTTCCACAACTGCCAACAATGCTGATTGATTCGTATTCCACCAGTTCCACTGCTTCGACCAACAACGTCGATGTGAAAGGCGCTGATTTGGTTACGGGTGATGATTACATCTACACCGTCCGAGTGACTGATGCTTCAGGTGCCAATATTGCAACAACAGGGCAACTCAACTTCACGGCCACGGCCCAAAACATGAGCCAACCAACCTTTACTTACACCACGCCCACTATGTCGGGCACCTATTGTGCTGAGGTTTTGCTTTACTCTGATGCCTATGTGCAACTCATTGGCGACAGTTCATGCTTCAACCTCGAATTTGACGACGACAATGATGGCGTCGTGAATGAAGATGACCTGTGCCCAAACACGGCAACCGGTTCACTTGTTGACATTGATGGCTGCGCACTCTCTCAGAAAGACAGCGACAACGATGGTTACAACGACTCAGTGGATGCATTCCCTACCGATGCAAGTCAGTACTCTGACATGGATGGTGACGGCTTTGGAGACAATCCGAACGGCAATTACCCAGATGCGTTCCCAACCGACAGTTCACAATGGGAGGATGCCGATGGTGATGGCTATGGTGACAACTCACTTGGCAACAACTCCGACGCATTCCCACTTGATCCTACCCAATGGTCCGACGCAGATGGTGATGGCTATGGTGATACGTCATCCGGGAACAATCCAGATGCCTACCCCACAGACCCCAGCCAATGGGTTGACGCAGATGGTGATGGCTACGGCGACAACCCGACGGGTACGAACGGGGATCAATTCCCGAACGATTCGACTCAATGGGCCGACGCTGATGGCGATGGCTTTGGTGACAATCCAGCTGGAACACAACCCGACGCCTTCCCAAGCGATGCCACACAATGGGCAGATGCAGATGGTGATGGGTATGGGGACAACGCAGGCGGTAACAACGCCGATGCGTTCCCCAACGACGCAACCCAGTGGTCCGACCAAGATGGTGATGGATTTGGTGACAACCAAGCAGGAACCGCGCCCGATGCTTTCCCAACTGACGGCACGCAGTGGTCAGATGCAGACGGTGACGGCTATGGTGACAACCCAACAGGAAACGAAGCAGATGATTTCCCTGCAGATGCCACTCAATGGACCGACGCTGACAATGATGGCTATGGCGACAACGCCATGGGCAACGGTGGAGATCAATGCTTGAACACTCCAGCGGGTCAATCCGTGGATGAGAATGGCTGCGCTGCTTCTCAGAAAGACGACGACCTTGACGGAGTAAACAACGCTCAAGACGCATGCCCGGCAACGCCTGCTGGCGAAACAGTCGATGCATCAGGTTGCTCTGGATCCCAAGAAGATACAGACAACGACGGTGTGATGGATTTGTTCGACTTGTGCCCTCAAACACCGCTCGGTGCAAGCATCGACGCAGCAGGATGCGCTGATTCACAACTTGACAGCGATAATGATGACATCACGAACGATATGGATGATTGCCCAACAACATCGCCGGGTCTCCCAGTGAACGGTCAAGGATGTGCAGCAGACGAGCGAGACGCAGACATGGACGGCGTCATGGATGCAGATGACTTCTGCGACATGACTCCTTCAACAGAAGATGCAGACGACACAGGTTGTTCTGATTCTCAGCGAGACGATGACAACGACGGCATCAACAACAACCTCGATGATTGTCCGAACACAGACCTTGCTTCAACAGCAGATCTCCTCGGCTGCTCACTCGATCAGTACGACGATGACGCTGACCTCATCGACAACACGGTCGACCTATGTCCGGCAACGCCTGCCGGCGAACAAGTCAACTCAGACGGTTGTTCAACGACTCAAACTGACCAGGACGGAGACGGCATCAAGGATGCGTATGATCTCTGCCGAGACACAGCACTCGGACACGGTTCAGACCTTGATGGATGTTCTGAATATCAAAAGGATGACGACAACGATGGTGTCTACAACATCGCCGACCGTTGTCAGGGTACGGATGAGAATCAAACCGTGATCAACGACGAAGGATGCGCCATCAACCAACTTGATACGGACGGGGACGGTGTGAACGACGAAATGGACGATTTCATCTTCGACGCAAACGAAACCCTTGATTCAGATGGTGACGGCGTCGCAGACCGCTACGACGATGCACCATTCGATGCTTCACGTTCCGAGGCTCTGCCAGAGGAAAGCGGCGGTGGCCTCATGTACGCAGTCTTGGCGTTGCTTGTTCTTTGTGGCTTGGGCGCTCTGCTTGTCGTGAAGCGGAACGAAGGGTCGGCTTCAGTTGGCTCTGCTTTTGCAGAAGCGAACCAAGCAGACAGCATGTCTGAAGCGCACTTTGGCGGCGAATCCAAGGAACTTCCTCAGATTGAAGAGGCACAACAATGGGAAGAAGGCGGGGTAAACTGGTCGAAAGCAGCAGACGGCACCCTGTCTTACTGGGATGAAGCTTCATCCTCGTGGCTTGTCTACGAGGAGTGAACGGAGGACTTTAGCGTGCAGTCTCGCACACTAGATGAGCAATACCTGATTGTTGGTCTGAATCCAGGTACTGGACGAACTTTCGCAGGTAAAATTTCAAACTGGAATGCTCTTGGAACCCTCGCTATCGCCACTTTTTCGGCACTTCCCGAAGCATTTGTGATTTTTTTGATCTCATTGTTTCTCTCGATTATTCTTACCTGTGGGCAGCAGTACGTTCTTGATGCATCGGCTGATGTCTTGAAAAAGAGAAGGTTGTTCTTTTTACGTCCTACAGCGTGGGAAGAACTTGGAAAACTTACTGACATCCGTCTTGTCCAAAGACGAGAAGCAAGCAGCGATGATGGAGAAGCCATGAACAGCTGGATTGATTTCAATTTCAAAGATGGAACAACGCACACATGGTCGCTCAGTTATGGCCCATCGGATGTATACAGGGATCAAATCAACGCCTTCCTCATGAGCCATGGAATCGACAACAGCCTTCCCACATACAAACAACAGTTTCAAATGTCAACGCCCACAAATGAAAGCCCACCCATGCCATCTTCTCCTCCCAGTTCAACAGTGTGGGATACAACTCCAGAACCAAGAAAGTCAACTTCACCATCTGCACCCGCAAGCGCAAGCGTTTGGGATGCAGTCCCAGCAGGACAAAAGGACACCAGCACGGCTGGAAAGTCTGTTTGGGACCAATAATGGATGTTAGGTCGAATCAAAGTTGAAACTTGATTCCGGTGACTGCTTCGGTGTGTTCCCATAATTGACGGGCCATTTCCTCATCAGCTGCTCGAGGTGTGATTTTCGCCTTCCCCGTCCATCCACGTGCTTCCAAGAGACCAATCGGCCCCCAATATCTGTGCTGAGTGGCATCGGGGTGGGTGGCCGCATACAATGTGGGGGCCGCACCCTTCACTGCCTTCATGCCAAACAGTGGATTCAAGCAACGCCATGCGATTGAATACCTCTGTAGATCGGTGTTTGAATAACCAGGGTGGCTGCCAAATGATTCAATGTGTGACCCTGCTCTTTTGAGGCGCCGATCGAGTTCAAGAGCAAAGAGAAGATTGGCAAGTTTACTTTGGCTGTACATCCCCCACTTGTCGTATTTCTTCTTCTGGCCATTGATGTCCGCAAGGTCAATTCGACCCGCCCAGTGGGCGATGCTGGAAAGGGTGACCACCCTCGGATGCTTTGCTGCAGAAAGAAGCGGCATTAAGTGGGATGTAAGAGCGAAATGGCCAAAATGGTTCGTTCCAATTTGTAGTTCAAAGCCATCTGAAGTTGTGGATTGGGGTGGAATCATCACGCCTGCATTGTTAATGAGGATGTCCACGCAACCGTGGTTCTCTGCCATTCGTTTTCCAAAGGCATCGACGCTCGCAAGGTTTGCTAAATCGAGTTCCTCAATTTTAATCTGAGCATCAGGTGATGTTGTCATCATCTTGGCTCGCGCTTTTTCTGCTTTGTCGAGGTTCCGGCAAGCAAGCACCACCATTGCGCCCTTGTCTGCCAGTGCTAAGGCCATGTGGTAACCAATGCCAGTGTTGGATCCTGTGACGATGGCCGTCTTTCCCTTCTGACTGGTCATCAATTCTGCCTTCCACTTGATGTCGATTTTCTTCATACAATCACCTTGGTTTTGCTCGTTCGCATGGATCTGTCCACCAACAATCGATGCAAGACTCTCTGAACCCGCTTGGGGTTCATTGAGGGCTCTCGTGAGGTTCAGGCTTCAACGCCAGTGCTTGGTTGCACTGCCGCTGCTGCTTTCGCCTTCTTTGCTTCGACTTGGCGAGCGAGGAAGGATACGACGTCGAGGATTTCGATGTCAGCGTAGCGCTCATCGCCTTCGAACTTCAAGCACTCAAAGTGAGAGACGCACTTCGGGCAAGAGGTCAACATGGTGTCAGCACCAGTGGCTCGGATTTCTTCCATGCGTGTGACACGGAGTGCTCGGGCGTTTTCGTTGCATGACATCATGCTGGAGACACCACAGCACATGGCGTCTTCGCCGCTGTGTTCCATCTCGACGATTTCAACGCCTTCAACGCCTGCAATGAGTTCACGAGGTTCTTCGTAAACGCCCATTTGACGTCCAAGTCGGCAAGGGTCGTGATAGGTGACCGTTGTTTCTTCTTCTGCCTTGAGGTTCATGTCAAAGCCGTTCTCCACGAGGAATTCTGTGGTGTGCATGACCTTGACGCCTTCAAGTTCGTAATCTCGAGCGAAGGTTCGGAAACACTCTGCACACGAAGACACGAGGGTATCGATGCCAGACTGTTCGATTTTCTTTTGGTTGTACGCCTTGAGTTTCTCAAACACTTCATCGAGGCCTTGCCACTTCTGGTCGTGACCACAGCACTTGAGGAAGTCTCGGCCGAGGTAGTTGACGTCGACGTTCATGTCGTCAAACAAGGTGAACGCCGAGGTTGTTGCGTCGCCAAGGTTCATCTCGCCCTCGTTCACGTGGGAGAAGACCATCTCTTGGTCGAGGTAGTCAACACAGCCAGGGTAGTAGCCGATGTTCGAGGTGATTGGGTAGTCTTCCACGGCGATGAAGTCGTCATCAGCTGCTTCTTCTGCCTCAGCGGACAGCACGGCTTGGAGAACGGTGTGAGGGATCTCTGCTTGTGGGCCACCGACGATGAGGGATCGGCGTATGTCGACATAGGAGTCGTAGTTCACCAACTGTGGGCATGCATTGGTACACGCTGTGCACGTCAGACACGAATACAGCGGAACACCGTCGTCTTCATTGTTCCATGAGTTGTAGATGATGTTGAGTTTGTCACCACCGTTGAAGAGGCGAACAGGGCAAGCATCGTCACATAGGTCACAGCCGTAGCACTTGTTCATCTCGAACTCATAGCCACGGGCCATTGAGCGGAGGACCACGAACACAACGGCACCAAAGGTTAGGCACGGAATGAACATTGCATAGGTCAACTTTGCATCGAGTGCTTTTGGATTGGTGTGGTATGTTGGGTTCTCAATCGAGGCGTATGCCGTTCCACCGAGGGCCATTTGGCTGCTGTTGGTAAGGTCGACTGTACGTCCGGCAAGTGCTTTCGGTGCGGCTTCAGTCCAAACGAGCAATGGTTGGAAACTTGCGATTTCAAAGGAGGTTTCGGTGATGATGCTGTCGTTGTAAGCCAAGGCTCCGTTCACGCTCACCGTGTACTCGTATGCGTACTCTCCAACGGCGAGTTCGAGGGTTGCACCAGCGCAATCGTCGAAACTTGCAACGGTCTTACCATTGCTGTCCATGAGGGTCATGGTCGATGAGATCATGGTAACGGTGTTGATGTCGTTGATCTTTCGCTCTGAGGCACGGTATTCACATGCAAGGTCCGTCGTGATTGTCTCAATGCTTTCATGGTGCCCATCTGGGAAGTGGCTTTGATCTTCTGTGATGAGGAAGGTTCCTGCTGTGACCCAACCATCGCCTCCGTTGAAGGAGGTGAAATTGGCAGCAGCGTTGATGCCGAGGGTCGCGTTTTGGTGACCGTTCGAATCGGTGAAATCAGTGATGATGTAACGAGCCGGTTGATAGATGCTCCAATCCAGCCATGCAGTGGTTGGCACAATTCCGTCGTCACTCCATCCACGTTCGTCTGTGAATTCGTTGACATCGTGCACATGCACATCGGTTGGTTGTCCCCTCATTGCTTCGAGTTCAGGATACAGGTCATGTGTGAGTCCCTTGATGGTCAGCAGACCCCCTTGGTCCCAGAATCCGTCGTCATAGGTGTCCCATGTAGCAACGGTTCCTGCGGTCGAAATGAGGAGGGATCCAATCAGAATCTGCTTTGCGTGGCCAGGAGTAAATCCAGCACCCCATGCCTTGACGAGCAAGGCACGGGCGATGAAGTAGATACAAATCCACGCCAAAACACCCGTCATCATCCATGGTATCGAATTGAACGCATCGGCTAACCAAGGCGCTCGAGTTCCACATAACAGATCACCATGGCTGTCTAACTTACAATAGTCAGACCTGTTTTTGCCATATAACTCGAGGAAGATGTTGATCGAAAACACGGAGATGAACCAAATGTGGGCTAAGTAAACCGCACCAGCGGTGGCGAACCACGGATCTTCCACAGGCCGCTTCTCACGTCCACCGAGGAACGGCGGGAGTGCGAGGATGCTGACTGGAATGCCGGTGAGTGCAGCGCCCCACCATGCAGCGTTCCATGGGAACACTGGTTGGCCGACGATTTCCCCGATGAATCCGGTTGGTACCGTGAATTGAGGCAGGTATTCGCCCCATCGCAGGTATCCATAGGAAAACAACACGTACCAATCAGGGAACACGAACCCAGCTTGCGCATACGGGTCGGCAGCACTGTGAAGTGGTGGTGGGATTAACCATGCATAGAAGAGCAAAACAGCGCCCATGAATGCAAAAATAATCGAGTCACGAAGCACTTCCTGTGGCCAGAAGCCATGCCCCGTTCGCGTGCGCACACGCTTTTCTCCAGCCGTCTGGAGTTGTTCTTTTTCTTCCATGTAGGAAGATGCAACACGTCCTAGGTTCTCTATAAGTCCCATAATTCATTCCTCCAAAGATCAATGTGGCTCCGCAATGCCTTGTACCCATACAATAAACAAGTGAATAATGATCAAAGTGGTCACAATCACGGGGAGAATGAAGACGTGAATGAAGTACATTCGTGTCACGGTCCGAGGTGTTAGGGATGAGCCGCTGAACAGCAAGGTTGCGACATACTTTCCGACAAGCGGGCTTGAGTTCGCAAGGTTGATTCCAATCACAGCAGCACCGTAGGCCAGCGAATCCCACGGAAGGAGGTAGCCTGAGTAACCAAAGACAATGGTGAGGGCCATCAATGCCACACCGATGAGCCAGTTGAGTTCACGAGGGTTTCGGTACGCACCGGTAAAGTAAACCCGGCACATGTGTAAGAAGACGCTTGCCACCATGAAGTGCGTCGCCCAATGGTGGACAGCTCGGATGATGTAACCGAAGGGAAGTTCGGTCATGATGAATTGCATGCTTGCGTAAGCAGGTGATGGATCGCCTTCGCCACCAGGGACATAGTAGATACCAAGCACTGTTCCAGTGATCACGAGAATGATGAACGAAAGGAAGGATATGCCACCGAGGCAGTACAGGGGGTACCAATACCAAATGATACGGAGCTTGTACTTTTCAGCGTGTGTCAGTGGCATTTGGCGGTGCATGTTGTAATAGGCGCCTTTTGACATGTTCCAGTAGTCCTGAAGGCGGAAACGAGTGTCAAGCCAAGAGAAAATCCACAAGAACAACCGTTCAGCAAAACCCATTTTACCGGTTGATTCAACCGCACGGAGGATTTCACGACGAGGCAGGTCGTCGTTTTCCTTGCGGAGGGTCAGCGCCACAAGGACGATGACGAAAGCGATGAAGAACCAAAGAATCCAGAACATTGTTGTCATTGTATCACCTCAGTCGCAGTATGTGTACCAATCGATGTAGTCAGTGATGCCTTCGATGACATCACCGTTGAGTTGTATTGGGATCAGTGGGAGACCGACTGGAGCAGGGCCACCTGCCTTGCGGATTCCTGCGTAATTGAATGTCGCACCATTTGAGCGGTTTCGGTTGGTGTTCATTTCCAGAGCCGTTGGGTCGAATCGGGATGAGTGACAGATGCAGAACAGTTTGGTTCCGCCATCGTCACCGCCGCCGGGCGTCCACGAGTCTTCAGTGAACGAGTTCGAGACGAGTTGCCATCCTGGGATGCAGCACAAGTGTGTGCACCGGCCAAAAATCATGACAAGGTCTTCGGATGGGAAGATACGGGGGTCTTGGTCGCTCAAGTCTTCGAAGTGACCAATCGTTTTTCCAGTCTCGTCAACGCCTTCCATGAATTGGAAGCGAGCAAGTCCGCTTGATTCAGGAGTGTTTTTGTTTTCGGAGTGGTTGACGTAATTGACCACGACAGGAACGCCGTTCCAAATGCCGGAAGCTCCGGCGGTTCCTGTGTTGGATTTTGCTGCTTCCTCGACAAAGTCAGTCTTCGTCATGAGTTGCAGATGCTTTGCGCCGTACCATGCTTCGTCTTCTCGGCCCTTTGCCCAGAACACTACGCCGAGGTCGCCCCCAGTGCTGCCGCCAGGTGGCAAAAGAATCGCTGCGAATCCAAGAACGCCAAGAGATGCGGCGAACACACCAGTTGCGGTGTTGAATCCATAGCGGAGGAATTGGCGTCGGTTGATGAACGAGCCGCTGGCTTCGGCCACCGAAGCTGCATCGCTTGGTGCTGGTTTGAGGTCGTATTCACGTGCCATGATGGATCACCACTTGTACTCCTTCCAATCTTTGGTGTGCTCAGGAACAAACTTGTTCTGAGCGTGCTTGACGATGATGGTGTCAGGCAAGACGAATTTGAGGTAAACCATGCCCATCATGCACAAGGTGACGAGCATGAGCGCAAGGTGGTAGGCGAGTTGTTGTTGGTCCCATCCTTTGGCAAGACCATAAATCATTGAAAAGACCCAATAGCACGACCAGAAGATACCCCATACGAAGAACAGCATGGTGAGGTATGAGCCTCCAGACGGCGCGAGTGAGGCGCTGACGATGGTGCCCGGTTCAGCGATGTTGAACACGCCATGATCGATGGCGGATTCCATTTCTTCTTCGGTGAGCGAAGCGTTCTCGAGCGCCTTGCGGGCATCATCCACACTGATGGTGCCTTTTGCTACGCCTCGGAGAAGGGTGGAAATTGTATCGTCCATCACTGGTCACCTCTGCGCATTAGTTTGTACCGAAGCCTCAGTTGGTTACTTCGACCCTTGTAGGAAGTGGAGAAGCTGTATCGGAGCAGGAATCCAGCGAAGGCAACCACTGCAAGCACCGCACCGAATCCAAGCAAACCAAGCCAGTGTGCTCGGAGTTTTGCTCCCATGTGATGGAGGTCAACGCCGTGGTGGCTTGGTTCAGGAGGGCTGACGTTTCCGTCGCCGGCGAACAGGGTTCGGGTGCCAAGAGCATCGGTTGTATCGTCGCCTTCAGGGAGGGCGAAGAGGAGTTGATTCCACTTGTCCTCTACACCGGGGAGTTGGTCGCCGTTGACTGAGTTGCCGGTGATCCAGAAGTTCACGGTGCCTTCGCCGGTTGCTGGTGCTTGCCAGGTGATGACCCAATGGCGTTCGGCTCCAACGGATGAGGCTTCGGTGTGAGTGAGGGATGTTGGGTCTTCTTCCCAGTTTTGGACTTCTTCGCCGCCGAGCACACCCGTGGAGACTCGCATTGCAAAGCCAGCAGTGTACGTGCCAGTGGCGCTTGGTCCGCCGATTAACTGGAGCGTCATGGTGTAAGTTTCACCGCCGACCCATCCGTAAGGCACATCATCAAGGATGACTTGAACTGAATTGTCCGATGCTCCGTTGTGGCACAAACAGCCTTCCTTGGCCACATCATCAATCGTTTCACCGGCGTTGCTTTGTTCGCCGCCGATGCCCGTATGATAGGAGGTAACAAGCCCCGGCAAGAGCAACAAAAGGATGAGCCCGGCAACCAGTCCGGTCCGTGAAGAAATTGACCCGCGTAGCATAGCCTCACCCAAGTGATTGAACCGACCCGTGTGGGCCCCTTAAACATTACCAGTGGAATCCTTGGTTCAGTGCCTTGCAGTGTGCCGTTTTTTGTCAAAAAAATTACTGATTTATCAAGGTGGGCTTCCGCCGCCGTATTTTCCATGTTGCGCACAATGTCGTTTCGCCCAATCAAGAAGCAGAAGGGTTCTTTGAGGGGGTGCGCAGGGTGTAGGTTAGTGAGCCCATGTCGACGAATTTTGAAAACACATATGATTTGTCCACGGAGCAACTCGAGCAACTCGACAATGCAGAAGAGATGATGCTCCGAAACGATCTGGGAGCAGCCGAGCGATTGCTGCTTTCGATGCTTGAGGCAGATGAGTCGTGCATTCCTGTTCTGTCAAACCTCGGGCATCTCTACGGGCGACACCTCTCTGAATTTGAGACGGCCATCGAATACTACGACCGAGTTTTAGCCATCGAGCCAGATAATGCGTGGGCCCGAGATGCTCGACGCCGTTACCTGCGCTATGTGTGAACCTCGTCGCCCCTATCGCCAAAGTTCATTTGGCATCGTGTGAAGGCCATGTCATGGATGCAGACCAAATCCTCATCGCAGGGGTTGGTGGACTTGGTTGTGCTTGGGCCAAGGGCGCAAAAAAGCGTTGCTCGAGTGAGACTGATGTGCTGCTCATCGATGCCGATGACGAAAGTTTCGTCGACGCAGGAAGTGCGCATGTTCTCCGGCTCGGTCACACCCTAGATTCGGTGGGCTGTGCTGCACTTCCTCCCCTCGCTGAACAACGCATGCGGGGCTATACAGCGCTTGCCAACACCATTCTTGAACCAGTTGAATTGGTGATCTTGCTGACTGGTTTGGGCGGTGGGACAGGGACCGGTGCAGCGCATGAATTCGCTCGTCAGGCCCGTCAATCAGGTGCGCTGGTGCTCGCCGTGGCAGCCATGCCGTTCGAAGTGCAGGAAACCCGCACCGAAATTGCAACGTCTGGTCTTGAACGCCTTCAGCATGTTGCCCATGTAACCGTTCGTTTGTCGCTTGACCGTTTGGCCCGCCAAGCGAGGCAACAGGGCCAAAATTGGCAAATGGGTGCCGAGTGGATTGAAGATCTCGTCGATGGGCTTGTTCGCACCTTGATGCGAATGGGCTTAATCAATTTGGATTTGATGGACCTTCGTGCCATTGTGGACCAAGAAGGCGAAGCAACCATGCTTGTGGGCACGGGGCGTCCAGATGACCCCGAGTCGATTCTTCAGTCGGCCATGATGGCTCCCCTGTCGGCTTTGGATGTGGGTGGTGCAAGCGCTTGTTTAATCCAAGTTGAAGGTGGTCTGGGCATGACGATTGGCCAAGTGGATACCGTGGCAAACATCTTCACAGACGCACTCGATGCAGATGCTCAAGTTATTCTTGGCGCTCGGGTGAGTGAAGACCTCGAAGACACCATTCGTGTCGTGACCTTGTTGGCAGGGATCAAGCCTTCCGATTAGTCCTCAATGTTGATGACGTCTTCCCATTCAACTTCTGCTTGGAGGCCAATGTCCTTCGGCGCATCCCAATCGTTGTTCAAGTCGCCATCCCAATCGTCCTGGCCCGCCGGTGCGGGTGAAGGTTCGGTATCGTTTTCCGGCGTTGCCTCCAGACCGCCTACCGATGGTTCGATCTCCTTGACGATGCGTTGAATCTCAATGGTTTCATCATGGCGCACAAGCAAGGTCTTCAACACAGAACGATGCATCCAAATTCCAGTCGCCGAAGCGATCATGTGGCCAACCATCATCACCGTTTGGAAGTCTTCAACCACCGAACTGATCATCGCAACGCTTCCAGCGTACGCGTAGCCAAAGGCGAGGCCCCATGGAAGTGCATTATTCGTATTGAGCAATTTGAGTTCAGAGCCATAGCCCCGGGATGTGAGGGACCAAATGCCCATGAACACCGTGAACATCATTAGAGCAACCTCTTCGATGTACACCTCGATGGTGCCTGGATTCATTGCTGCGTGGCGGTAGACGGTGAGCAAATGCCATGTGACAAACAGGTGAATCAACAACGACCATCGAAAATGGAACCTGCGAAGAGCTTTGTCGGCCATGGCAAGCCCTCGTTCCTTCCATGTGATGGTGTTCATCAGCACAAATGCGGCGATGGCGATCCCTGTGAACACAACCATGTCGACTGTTTTAGGTTGTAGGGTGATGCTTGCCGCATGGAGGGAAGAATAGGCCGTTATGCAAACCAATCCAAAGGCGATTACAATGCCAAAAAGGGTGGTTAAGGCCACGTATCCATTGCCAGATTTTGGAGCGGGCTGTGGACTCTTGCGTGCTGCGATGGAGGATGCCCATCCTGCAAACGAGCGCCCTTGTGCTACGGCCCAAAGGACAAACAATCCTGCGAGCCCCAAGGCGAGCCAGTCTGAGGCAGATTCAGTCGTCAGAGCAATGAAGGCCACTGCGAAGGCGATGGCCAAGCCGAACGGCAGGGCGAGAATCCGAGAACTCAACAACAGTCGCTTCTGGAGTGTTGGGCGGTTTTCGCCCCAAGGTTGCAAGAGTGTCCACGATTTTACGCCCTCGATGTTGGAGAGGACAGCCGTGGCAGCATAACCGACTGCGAGGGATGTAAACCCAATTGCTGCAAAGCCTGCTGATCCGTCTGCCAGGGCGTAAAATACACTCGAAAACACAACAAGGCCGAGTAAATGTGGGAGGGTTTTGAACGAGAGAAGGGTGCGTAAGAGGCCTACCAAGGATGCATCAACGGATGCAAGTTCATTCAAGCGGGCAGCATCGGCGTCGAGCGCTTCTGCATTGCCTTCCTCTGTCTCCACGGAACAGACCAGAAACGCTCTTGTTTTCATTTTATGGCCGTTATGACGCTCAAATCTCTTGAAGGAGAAGGTTTTCGTGAACGCATGGCCAAGCGGTTGTCCAAAGCCCTTCGGGGCAAACGACGATGGTTGGGCGTTGCTTTTACTTCGGATCTTCAAACCCGTAAAGATGTCAACACCTCAATCGAGGCTGCTTTCGGCCACCTTGTCGAAGCAAAACCAATCCGACTGATGGACTTTCACGCCCATGGCAGCGAACAGGCCGTAGAAACGGAACAGCACCTTTCAGGTGATCAGGAAGCAGTTGCCGGTGTCGGATACGGCATTCTCGAAGTGCCGCATGAGTTGTACGAAGCGGTTCGGAGTCTTGTCAACTCGCCCGAAGCATTGAATGATCTTTCGTTGATGAGTTTAACTTCCAGCGGTAAGATCCGCCTTGTGAGGGAACGCCTCGCCTTGGAACGACCTCCAAGGCGACGCTGACCACTACGTTCTTGAAACGAAACCATCACGGGTCATCATGGCTGGTGGCGGCACTGCTCCGAGCATGAAAATGAGCGATGTTTTTTTGCTCGTTGGCATGAGCATCCTTGTTGGCGGTATCATCATGCACGCATGGACCGCTAGCACGTCCCTCGATGAGGCATCACCTTCCCTCGAAAGCGGGGCTTCAATGCTCAAAGATGACACCTTGACGTTCGAACTTTCGCCTGGTAAAAACGCCACCATCACCATCATCGTTCTTTCAGAAGACGGAGCGACTGTGGCCGATGAATCATGGTCGCCGGGTGAAGGGGAGGATTTTGAATACACATTCACTGCAACAGAAGGCGGTTTTTACACCTATACAGTGAGCTATGAAAGCGGCGAGGGTGAAGCATTCGTGGATGTCAACCGGAACACAATGATTGATTTCATCCCCTACCCGATCGGTGCTGCTTGCATTGCGTTTGGTGCGTACAAGCGATCCATGGATTCCGACGAAGTGTTGGATGCTGAATTAGAAGATTAATTCTTCATCATCAACGGCCAATTAAGGTCCTCGCCATCGGCAATAATCTCAGTCCCATGCTGCGGGTGCACAAGGCGTAAATTGCCACTGTCTGTGAGGCCATCGATCACCCATGATTCATTTCTATAGATGGGTTCTCCAAGGAGTTGTGTGCTGGCTTTCAACGCACGCTCCAAGTGAATTGTGAGGTGCGCGACATCGGTCGGCTTAATGCCGTCAAGACGCTCAAAGTATGAGGCGATGATGGCATGGAGAACAGCAGTGTAATGCTCTCTCTCATTGGGCCCCATCCATTTGGATAAATCTGCGATTGGGAAGGGTTGATTCTCGCCTTTTTCATGCAGAAAATTAGCACCAATGCCGATGACGATTTTGTCTGCGGCTCCTTTGCTTCTTCCCTCGACCAACACGCCGGCCACTTTTCCGAAGTTCTGTCCATCGTGAAGGAACAGATCATTCGGCCACTTGAGGGCCATCGCCTCAACGGGGACGCCGATGGATTGGTTTGCCTTCAGGGCAGCATAACCGCCGATGATTTGCAAAAGTCCAGGCGAGAGTTCAGGTGAGCCCGTGCGAATCAACCACGAGCCTGCAAAGCAATGTGCCTCGCTTGACCATGTTCGCCCACGCCGGCCACGACCTGCAGTCTGTTGTTTTGCGGAATAGAAATCGCCTTCATTGCTCCCTTCTTCGAGCGCCAAGCGGTTCGTGGAATCAATTGATTCGAAGGCATGGACGTTCGATTGGGCATAGGGGTTCCAAACTGCAACCACTCGAAGTTCTTCGCCGTCCTCGAAGGTGTGGGTGGCGACGCAACGTGCCGCAAAGCCATTTGCATGTGCCAGACCTTCAGTTTCCAGCCCCCGCTCATTCCCGCTGACAAGGAGCAACATCAAGCCATTTTTGGTGATGAGTTGGTTTTCCCTTACTTGCCGCATCAGCCTCGAAACCAAACCAATTTGATCGGTGTCCAAAAGCGCAGCTTCTTCCAGCGGTCCAAGCACGTCTCCTTGAGCCGCCTCGTGGGAAAGATAGGGGAGGTTCCAGATGATCATGTCGTGAGGCGAAGTGCCGGCCCATTGGGCAACCTCGCCATCAGCAGATGGGCCCGGTCCACCTTCGCACGCGTCTATGTTGTATCGCCATGTCATTGCGTTCTGGCGGGTTGCAGCAACGGCGTATGGATTGATGTCGCAGGCTCGGGTGGTGTAGCCTAGGCTTGCGGCATACAACGAAGCCGCACCCGATCCGCACCCGATTTCAAGGAGGCGTTTTCCTTTGCCAGGCCCAATCGATCGAAGCGTTTGGCACATGAGGTCGGTGTCCTCACGGGGCGGGTAAACCGTGGCAGGGACAATGAGTTCCAAAATGGCGCCATCGGGGGTGGTCCAATTCCGCGTTGAGGCCGGGCGCTCGAGCCGAGAAATTTCGGCCTCGGAGTCGCTCAAATCGAAGATGCCATCCTCCATGCCTTGCCCCGATTTCTCCGAGATGCAAGGAGGCTATATTGGTATCCGCTCGAAGAAAATCGGGCGACCCCGACCTTGTGCGGGCTTTTTACAGGATGGTATTTTGCTGTAATCCATCGACTGTGCTCGATTTTTCGACGAATGTACGCCGCCGCAACCTATATGAACAGTTGGTAAGTCGGGCAGAAAGCCCAAGGTGCAATATTGGGCCTGTAGCTCAGTCAGGTAGAGCGTCGGACTTTTAATCCGATGGTCGCGGGTTCGAACCCCGTCAGGCCCGCCTGACTGAGCTTCTGGCCACGTAGTGCAGGGCTGAGCGGGGAATTTGGATGGTAGTAAAAAGCGCAACGAAGAAGCGACTCATGGAACTCGGCGTCTCCGAGGAATTTGCACACAAACTCGCTACCGATCGAAACATGACCGATATCAAGGCCATGTCCTCGGACGAAATTGCCTCCACCCTCGGCGAATCGAAGGATTCCGAACAATTCGTCAGCACAATGGCCATCATCGCTGAGCAAGGTTCACGCCGACGTGCAGCGAAAAAGAGCAAGAAAATCACCATCCGTTCGAAGGCCATTGACGACTTCGACCGCCCTGAAATCACCCTCCGTTTCAACGCACTCAACCACGAACTGGTCCCCCACCAGGAATTGGTTGGCGCTGCAAACATCTCAGAAGAAGAGCAGTTTGAAGTCGAAAGCAAGGAACTCGCCCCTTGGCAAATGCTTCAACCTGACGAAGAGACCGGTGAAGACCGACTCGCTAAGGAACTCCTCCCCAAGATTCTGATCACCGACCCGGTGGTTCAGGTCATCAAGGAAACTGCAGAATCAGCAGACAACGCTCGTCTCGCTGCAGACCCAGAACACAAACCACTCGCCGCCGGTTGGATCGCAGACCGTGTGTTGAAGGTTGTTCGCCGATCCCCGTCGGCAGGACAATCCGTAGCCTACCGCCTGATCGTGGAGGGTAACTGAGGAGGGATTATCATGCAAGAAATTATTCAATCATTTTTCAAAGAACGCAGCCTTGTCAACCACCAACTTGCATCGTACGACGATTGCATTCCGTCCGGTGATAACAACCTCTCTCGAATGGAGAAAATCATTCGAAACATCCGAGTCGGAACCGACGAGGAAATCGATGACGATGATGGCGGCTTCATCAAGCTCGACGTCGTCGACCAAGACATCACCATCCGCCTCAAGAACATTCAACTTGGCGAACCAACCATCCGTGAAGCAAACGGCGCAGAGCACCCATCCACCCCTATGGAATGCCGCTTGCGAAAGTTGACTTACATGTCACCTGTCACCATTGACTTCCAAATTTTCCGAAACGGCATCCGCTCGCCAAAGGAAGAGGCAGTGCAAGTCGGTAGCATGCCAATCATGGTCCGTTCGAAGCGATGCAACTTGCACGCTGGACACATCGCAGGCGACCGCCAATTGTACCCAACCACCTCCACTGAAGACTCCGCATTGTGGGACAACCTCCTTCGCAAGAAGGGCGAAGACCCATTGGACCCTGGAGGCTACTTCATCATCAACGGTACCGAGCGTGTTCTCATCTCCATGGAAGACCTCGCACCAAACCGTGTCACTGTTGAGATCAACAAGCGATACGCAAAGCGAACCGAAGTCGCTAAGATTTTCTCCCAGAAAGACGGTATGCGCAAGCCACTCAACGTTGAGAAGCGACGTGACGGTATGCTCATGGTCAAGATCAGCACCGCTGGAACAACCGCAATCCCCGTGGTTCTCCTCATGCGTGCGCTTGGTATCGAGAACGACCAAGAAGTGTTCCAAGCCATCGCAGGACCAACTGAGACGTTCAAGTACATCGTGGCAAACCTCAACGAAGTCAACGACAACGAAGAGTATGCAGTCCAGTCCATGACAGAAGCTCACGAATGGTTGCAGAAGAAATTCGCAGCCGGTCAACAACGAGAATACCGAGAGCAACGGGTCAACCAACTGCTCGACCGTGAACTCCTTCCTCACTTGGGCGACCAAGCTGGTGCTCGCAAGAAGAAGGCAATTTTCCTTGGCCGCATCGTCCGCCAAGTCCTCGAAATGGCCCTCACCAACCGTGAGCCAAACGACAAGGACCACTATGCAAACAAGCGTGTTCGCCTCGCCGGTGACCTCATCGAAGATTTGTTCCGTGTTTCCTCTGGACAACTCGCTCGTGACTTGAAGTACCAACTCGAGCGCCACCACAACCGCAAGCGAGAGCTGAAAATCACCTCCTGCTTGCGACCTGACGTCTTGACCTCCAAGATCATGCACGCACTCGCAACTGGTAACTGGGTCGGTGGCCGCTCTGGTGTCAGCCAATTGCTCGACCGAACAACCTACCTTGCATCCCTCTCGCACATGCGCCGTGTTACCTCGCCGCTCGTTCGAAGCCAACCTCACTTCGAAGCACGTGACTTGCACCCGACACAGTGGGGCCGCTTGTGCCCGAACGAGACCCCTGAAGGTCAGAACTGTGGTCTTGTGAAGAACGCAGCACAAATGATTGACATTTCCGAACACATCAGCGAAATCGAAGTCCGACAACAACTCGATGAATTGGATGTCTTCGAACCAGACGACTGGACCTCGGGTGACCGTGTTCACGTCAACGGTGATATCTATGGTATTCACAAGAATGGAAAGAACTTGGTTCGCCACTTCAAGTCGGCTCGCCGACGTGGAACCATCCCTGCGGAAGTGTCCATCCGATACGACCGCGAGAACAAGGACATCTTCATCAACACCGACAAGGGACGTATCTTGCGACCGTTGTTGATCCTCTACGATGGTGCACCACGCTTGACCAATGAAAACTTGCAAGCACTCCGTGCTGGTGAAATGACGTTCAAGCAACTGGTCAACGAAGGCATCGTCGAATGGGTCGATGCTGAAGAAGAAGAAGACTTGTTCATCACCCCTCGACCGTTTGTTCTACCAGAAACTGTTCAAAGCGGCCCGCTCGCTGGACGGCCACTGACCAACGAAAACGTCGAGTGGACCAACCTTGGAGAACCGGGCGCAACACAAGCGGACCTCAAGGCTCGTGTCCGCATGCCAAACGGCGAGTGGGAAATTGCCGACATCAAGGTCGACCTGCTGTACACAGAGGAACACACACACTGTGAAATCGATCCACAACTCGTTCTTGGTGTCTGTGCGTCCTTGATTCCATACCCAGAACACAACTCAACACCTCGTGTTACTGGTGGAACTGCAATGGTCAAGCAATCCTTGGGTCTCCCAAGCGCAAACTACCGCATGCGACCTGACACACGTGCCCACATCCTGCACTACCCGCACCGTTCGATCACTCGAACGAACGCAATGGAAACCACGCACTTCGATGAACGCCCAGGTGGCCAAAACTTCATCGTGGCCATCATGTCCTTGCACGGCTACAACATGCAAGACGCGGTCATCATGAACCGTGGTTCAGTCGACCGCGCTCTTGGTCGCTCAACCTTCAACCGAACCTACAACGCAGAACGCCGAAGGTTCCCAGGTGGCCAAGTCGAAGAAATCGAAAAGCCAGGCAGTTCCCTCCAAGAAGTGAAGGGACTCAAGCCAGAAGAAGCCTACCGACACCTCGAAGCTGATGGATTGCCATTGCCCGAGAAGGAACTCATCGGTGGCGAAGTCTTGGTCGGTAAGACCAGCCCACCTCGGTTCCTCGAAGAATCCGCTGGTGGCGCCTTCTTGCTCGCCCAAGAGCGACGTGAATCATCCATGCTTGTTCGCCACGGTGAGAAAGGATGGGTCGACAACGTGTACGTGACAGAATCCCTCGACTCAGGCCGCTTGGTCCGAGTGATGGTCCGAAGCCACAAGGTCCCAGAAGTCGGTGACAAGTTTGCATCTCGACACGGACAAAAGGGTGTCATCGGACGCCTCGTTGATCCAGAGGACATGCCATTCACCGCTGACGGTGTTGTGCCTGACTTGATCATCAACCCGCACGCTATCCCATCGAGAATGACCGTGGCTCACGTCTTGGAAATGATTGGTGGTAAGGTCGGTGCCCTCGAAGGACGCCGAATTGACGGTACCGCATTCCGTGGAGAAAAGGAAGGCAGTCTACGTGACGGCCTCGTCCGAAACGGATTGGCTCACACCGGTCGTGAAACCATGATCAACGGTGAAACAGGTGAAGTCTACCCTGCTGAAATCTTCGTTGGTTGCATCTACTACCAACGACTGCACCACTTGGTGTCTTCGAAGATTCACGCCCGTTCCCGTGGCCGTGTTCAAATCCTCACCCGTCAACCGACCGAAGGTCGTGCTCGACAAGGTGGTCTGCGATTCGGTGAAATGGAACGTGACTGCCTCATCGCCCACGGTGCTTCAATGGTCATCAAGGACCGTCTCTTGGACGAATCCGATGGTATTGACATGTACGTCTGCGCTCAATCTGGACACATCGCTTGGTACGATCCAAAGCGAAGAACCTACGTCAGCCCTATCCATGGCGACGGCGCTGAAGTGTACAAGGTGCAAACCTCGTACGCGTTCAAGCTGCTCTTGGATGAGATGAAGAGTTTAGGTGTGGCCATGAGACTCGAACTGGAGGACCGACGATGAGCCAAAAAAATACAATGATTCCCAAGCGAATCGCACAGATTCGCTTCGGCCTGATGGACCCAATTGAAATCCGCAAGATGTCCGCTGTTGAAGTAAAGACAGCAGACACCTACAAGGACGATGGTCACGCGTACCGACAAGGATTGATGGACCCTCACATGGGTGTCATCGAACCTGGATTGGTTTGCCCAACTGACAACTGTAAGTACGACGAATCCCCTGGCCACTTCGGTCACATTCAACTCGAACTTCCAGTCATGCACATTGGTTTCGTGAACCTCATCAAGACCGCACTCAAAGCAACATGCAGCAAGTGCAGCGAGATTTTGCTCCACAAGGAAAGCGGTTCCCACCCATCGAACCCTGAACTCTCCGAGCAAGATTACTTCCGAACCCGTATCAACGATATTCGTATCAAGCACGGTGTCGGTTCCACTGAATTCTCGAAGATTATCAAGGAAGTCGAAAAGGTCACCACTCACTCAAGCCGTGGTGTCTGTATGCACTGTGGTGAAGCACAGGGCAAGATCGCACTCGACAAGCCGACGACCTTCAAGGAAAAGAAGGAAGCAAAGGGCCAAAGCGGCAAAGACGAAGGATGGCGCAAGCTCAACCCTCGTGACGTCCGTGAATGGTTGAGTGGCATCCCATCCGATCACCTCATTTTTATCGGTATGGACAAGCAAAACCGACCTGAATGGATTGTTTTGAAGGTGCTTCCAGTGCCTCCAATCACCGTTCGTCCGTCGATCACTCTTGACAGCGGCGACCGCTCGGAAGACGACTTGACTCACAAGCTGGTTGACGTTCTGCGAATTAACCAACGTCTCCGTGAAAACCGTGACTCTGGTGCTCCTCAGTTGATTGTTGAAGACCTTTGGGAATTGTTGCAATACCACGTGACGACTTACTTCGACAACCAAACCTCTGGTATCCCACCAGCACGCCACCGCTCCGGCCGAACCCTCAAGACGCTCACTCAGCGACTCAAAGGGAAGGAAGGACGATTCCGTAGCAACTTGTCCGGTAAGCGTGTCAACTTCTGTGCTCGGTCTGTCATCTCTCCAGATCCATACCTTGGCGTGAACGAAGTTGGTGTGCCAACCAAGATTGCAAAGGAACTGACCGTCCCGATCCGTGTGACTTCTCGAAACCGAGAGCAAATGCGCCAAATGATCCTCCGTGGTCCTGATGTCCACCCTGGTGTGAACTACATTATCCGCGGTGACGGCCGACGTGTCCGTATCAATCAGCGAAGCCGATTGATCAACGCTGGATTCCGATGCCACAACCCTGAGTGTAACGACGAGACGACCGGTCGCCTCGACATCCACTCTGTGTTGCCTGCACCAAACTTCCTCCCTGGTTTGGTCATCAAGCCTCAGATTTCCATCGCAACCGATGGTACCACCGAAACATCGTACATTGTGGATGACCAAGCAACCCTCGCAAACCTTCGTGGCGAAACCCTTGACGGACACCGCCTCCCCGAAGACGACGGCGGCGCAAAACTCCACTACCGATGGATGTGGGATTTGGCACAAGCTGACAAGGCTCACCCAGAACCTCTCCCAGAGCATCTCAAGGTCACCTGCCCACACTGTGGCAGCCCAGCTGATGAATGGGGCGACCGAACTCGCGTCGAGGATCGTCTTTCAACCATCGACCGAAATGGTAACCCGAAGCCAGGTTTGCTCGTTGAGCGACACCTTATCGACGGTGACGTTGCTATCTTCAACCGACAACCTTCGTTGCACCGCATGTCCATGATGGTTCACGAAGTCCGTGTCATGCAGGGTCACACCTTCAGGTTCAACTTGGCAGTATGTACCCCGTACAACGCTGACTTCGACGGTGACGAAATGAACCTCCACGTGATTCAATCAGAAGAAGCACGTGCAGAAGCCAAGATTTTGATGCGTGTCCAAGAACACATCCTCACCCCTCGCTACGGCGGTGCGGTGATCGGTGGAATCCACGACCACATCTCCGGTGCTTACCTCTTGAGTCGCCCTGGAACCCTCATCAGCCGACGGCATGGATTGGAAATGCTCGGTAGCATCAACTGGGAAGGCGGATTGCCAGAGATTGTCAAGGACGCTAACGGTAAGGAATGCTTCCGTGGCCAAGACATCATCTCGCTGATCATCCCTGACAACATCCACCTGCGATTCCGAAGCCGTTCGAACGACGAAGTCGTCGTCAAGAACGGTAAGGTCGAAGGAACCCTCGACAAGCGTGCCATTGGTGCAGAAGACGGACGTCTCCTTGACGCCATCGTTCAAACCAACGGACCTGAAGAAGGCGCTCGTTTCCTCGATGAGTTCACACGACTCTCGATTGCTGCTTGTACCTCGCTCGGATTCACCACTGGTATCGACGACGAAGATCTCAGCACAGAAGCGCTTGATGCAATCATCAAGGCAAACGTGGATGCTGGTGTGGCTGTGCAAGCTGCACTTGACAAGTTCGGAAAGGAAGGCCGTGGCTACGAATCCCGACCTGGTCGAACCGCTCGTGAAACCCTCGAAGAAGACATCATGGTCTTGCTCGACCAAGGTAAGCAAGAAGCTGGTGACATTGCAAAGGACGAACTCGCACAATCCGGTTCAACCAACGCTGCAGTCAACATGGCAATCTCTGGAGCCCGTGGTTCCATGGACAACCTGAACATGATGGCCGGTTCCATTGGACAAGCAAAGGTTCGTGGAAAGCGTCTCGAGCGTGGATACAACGAACGTGTCCTGCCTCACTTCCGCCGTGGTGGACGTGCAGCAGCAGACCGTGGTTTCATCTCCAGTTCATTCAAGCGTGGACTTGAGCCAACGGAGTTCTTTATGCTCTCTGTTTCTGGTCGAGAATCACTGGTCGATACCGCTGTTCGTACTGCAAAGTCCGGATACATGCAACGCCGACTGATCAACGCAATGGACGACTTGAAAGTCTTCGACGACGATATGTTGTCTGTTCGTAACACTGCCAACAGAATCATCCAATTCAGCTACGGTGAAGACGGTATTGACCCGTCCCGTGGTGTGCACGGTTCTCCGTTCAACATCGACGTCATCGTCGATGAGGCTCTTGGAACTGAAGGCGCAACGGTCGACGCTCGTGACTCCTACGAGCCAATGGAGCGAATTGACGCTGATGATCTCGAACATGGTGAAACTGACGGAGGTGAGAACTGATGGTCGTAAAGAGTGCAACCAAGAAGAAGCTCATGGATTTGGGCATTGCAGAAAACTATGCTCACACCCTTGCTGATGACAAGAAGTGGGACGATGTCAAAATCCTCGCCGCTGGTGAAATCGCACAATTGTGTGAGACCGACTCCGAAACTGCTGCAACCATCAAAGCAACCATCGATTCCGCCTCTAAGAAAGGCGGCGATTCCAACAGTGAAAACACTGGACCAACAACCTCGGTTCGTCTCAAGCGACGCACTGGCCGTTTGTCCCGTGCAAAGACCACCGCTGACATGGATACCTACGATGGAGAGGAAAAACTCGCAACCTACGTTGATGAGTTGGCTGAAGACCCAGTCTTCAAGGCACTCCAAGCAGCAGTCGAAGCAAACGGTTCGACTCGATTTACCAACCGAATCTACCACGACCTTACCGTGGCCATCCACGCTCGTGGAAAGAAGAAGTTGACCAAGCCTCAAGCAAAGAAGGTCGTCGAAGAAGCCGTTGTCGCTCTTGACAAGGCAAGCATCGATCCTTACGAAGCAGCCGGAATTATCACTGCTCAATCCATCGGTGAACCAGGTACACAGATGACCATGCGTACGTTCCACTATGCGGGTGTTGCAACGGTCAACGTGACTCAAGGTTTGCCTCGTATCATCGAAATTGTCGACGCCCGAAAGGTGCCAAACACGCCAACAATGACCATCTGCTTGTTGGGCGATAAGAAGCACGACGCAAAAGAGGCTCAGAAACTTGCAGCGGCCATCGAAGTGACCACCACGGTCAACATCGCAACCCTCGAGACTGACGTCGCACAGCGCCGTTTGGTTCTCAAGCTCAACAAGGGCAACCTGAAGCAAAAGAACATGACCGGTTTGGAAGTCAAGGACAAGCTCGAGCGTGCAACACGCCTCCTCGTCCAACCTGACAAGGAAAAGAACCCAGGAACATTGACGCTCATCCCGGGCGTTCACTCCCAAGAAGATCTTGCTGAGTTGGCCGAGAACCCGCCATCCTACACCATGCTGCTTCAACTCGAAGAGAAGATTCGTGACATGCGACTCAAGGGAATCCCTAACATCGAGCGAGCCAACGTGCAACTTGACGATAAGACGGGCGAGTACTACCTCTCGACCATCGGTTCCAACCTCACCCGTGTGAGCGAAATCGAAACCATCGACCGAACCCGCACCTACACCAACAACATCATCGAAATCTACGATTTCCTTGGTATTGAGGCTGCTCGCCAAGCCATCATCAACGAACTGCAAGCCACACTCGATGGCGCCCGACTTGAAGTCGACGTGCGTCACTTGTTGATGGTCGCCGACGTCATGACTTCAGAAGGTGAAGTTCGTGCGATTGGTCGACACGGTGTGTCGGGTACCAAGCACAGTATCTTGGCCCGTGCTGCGTTCGAAGTCACCGTGAACCACCTGCTCAAGGCTGGTATCATTGGTGAGCGAGATTACCTGACTGGTGTTGCAGAGAACATCATCGTCGGTCAACCAATTTCCTTGGGAACCGGCAGTGTTGAACTGTACTACATCCCTGAGTGATTGTCCAACCATGAGAAACAAAGTGGAGTATGGAGGAAAAAAATATGGATCTAAGCCGACAACTGAAAAACGCAATTGCAACTGGAAACCTACGATTTGGCCAACGCCAAGCGCTCGACGCTTGTGCACGCGGTGAAGCAAAACTCATCCTTCTAGCTGCGAACTGTCCAACCGAATTTACCGATGACCTGCACGCCCGTCACCCAGAAGTGACCAAATTCCGTGCATCGATGGTCAACCGTGAACTCGGCATCGCCTGTGGTAAGCCATTCTCGGTTTCCACCATCAGCATCATCGATGCTGGTGACAGTGATTTGCTCACCCTTGAAACCAACCTCGAATGAAGCGTGACGCCCCATGGGGTGTTTCTCTTCCCTTGGTCAGCCAATGGAAGCCTTCATTGCCTTTAGGCTCAAGGAGAGGGCATGGCAACCGTCATGCTCCGAACTGCTGCGACTTCTATCATCGTCTTGATGTTGATCTCCCTGCTTGCACCGATCTCAAATCCTGCCTACGAAGCAGACCACGATAAAGTCGTTGAATTGACTGAATTAAATCCAGTTCAACGCATTCAATCCGGTGCAAGCACCTCGAACCCAATGCTTGTTGGTGGAGGTACTGCCAACGGAGCAGAATTTGCTGAAGCCTTGGAATACTCCCCTGGTTTCTATGCCTTTGGCGGTAGCTGGAACACCAGCAATGCGCAAACACTCACCTTTGGCACGAAGACCCTTGCTCCAACAAGTCCCTACAGCAGTGAATTCTATGTTGGTGCAGTCGACAGTTCGGGCCAGTATCAGTATGTGATTGGTGCGAACCACAACCCTGTTGGGAATGGTGGGATCTCCATCTTTGCAGACCTTGCAGTTGGCATGGGTGGCGAAGTTGTTGTGACTGGCACATACACCGGGGCCATCGAATTTGGAACCATCACCATCGCAAGCGGCTCCGCCGATACATTCGTCGCTATGGCCGATCCAAGTGGGCAATGGCTTTGGGCTCACACCTTCCAAACTGTGGTCAACAATTCTCAAGAATTCAGTGAACCCGCTGCAGTGACAATCGATCAGAACGGTGACGTCATCGTTGCAGGCACGCACCAAGGAGAAACTGACTTTGGTGGCTCGACATTCAATGTGACAAACCCCGAAGTGTATGTGGCGAAGATTGACGGTGTGCAAGGCATCCTCAAGTGGGCAACTTCAGGCGGCGGCGTTGGGAACCAAATTGTTGAGGGCGTTGAAGTCGACTCAACAGGTGATATCTACGTTGCAGGCATCACCTTTGGCAACATTATTTTCGGAACAAACTCTTACTTCCCAGTTGGTAACAGTGACACGTTCTTCCTCACCTACGATTCCTCGGGTGTTGTCAAGGCCCTCACTGGTCTTGGTACCCCAAATCAAGACACACAAATCGGTACAATGGAAATCAGCATGAATGGTGATCTCTACCTCGGCGGTTTGTATGACGGCACCCTCCAAGGCTCCGGTCCATCCGGTGCTTGGTCGATTACGGCTTCACAAGGCGCTCATGACTCATTTGTGTTGAAGAATCCATTCAACACCCTCTCTGGCACAAGTTGGGCTGCAACTGGCGGCACCACTGACACCGATTCTGTGGGTGATATTGCAATCAATTCGATGGATGAAGTCTTCATTGTGACAACAATCGGTAACACCTACACAGGTGGTTCTTACTCTGCCGTGGTCAGTGGCAACTACGACGGCGTGATTGGAGCACTTTCTGCAAGTGGTTCGTGGGAGTGGCTTGAGTCAACCTCGAGTTCCGCCTACGAAGTGCTGTACTCCCTCGCCATCAACGAATCTGATATTGTTACGGTAGGGGGCGCTCTTGCCGGCGGTTCCATGAGCAAAGGTACGCTCTCGCTCACTTCGGCAACCAGCTGGGACGCCATGATTTGGTCGATTGACCCAAGTTCGAAGAAAGACGCAGATTTCGATGGCGTGCCTGACTTTGCAGACAATTGCCCAAACGTTTCCAACCCGACTCAAGACAACACCGACGGTGATGCTCAAGGCGATGCTTGCGATTCAGATGATGACAACGACGGCCTGACCGACAACTTCCCTGATCTCTGCCCACGTGGCGGTCAGTTCAACTGGACAAGCAGCCAAGACACCTCCAACCCCTCTGCTTCCACCGATTGGGACAACGATGGTTGCAAGGACGATGTCGAGGACACTGACGACGACAACGACGAAATTGACGATGTTGATGACAACTGTCCGTACACAAGTTATGCACCACCTCGCCCAACATGGGTTTCCGATGCTGCCAATGACATCGACGGCGATGGATGCCGTGACAGCGACGAGGACGCCGACGATGATGCAGATGGCTTTGATGATGTCAACGATGATTGCCCGACGCTCTTCGGAACTTCGCTAAACGGTACGCAAGGATGCCTCGATTCCGACGGTGACAGTTGGGCCGATACCTTCGATGATTGTCCAGACCAAGCAGGCGACTCGACCCTTGGCGGCAAGAACGCATGCCCCGATGCTGACGGTGATGGTTGGGCAGACTTGGATGATGCATTCGACAATGACGCAACACAGTGGGCAGACGCTGATGGCGATGGCTTTGGTGACAACACCGCTGGGACCACTCCTGATGACTGCCCAAGTCAAGCAGGCACATCGACCGCTGACCGCCTCGGATGCTTCGACGCAGATGAAGATGGCTACTCCGATGCAGATGGTTTCTGGTCCACTGAAGACGGCGCTGACGCATTCCCCAACGACCCATACCAATGGTCCGACTTTGATGAAGACGGATTTGGTGATAACTGGGCCAACGATACATGGGGCGATCGCAGCACCACATGGCCTGGCGAATACAACGCAGATGCAGAAGGTCAAGACGCCTGCCCAACACAAGCCGGCACCTCCTTCCAAGCAGGCATGGTCGGTTGTCCGGATGCCGATGGTGATGGCTGGTACGATGTGATGGATGCCTTCCCGCAAGAACCATCGCAACACGCAGATGCAGACGGTGACGGATTTGGCGACAATCAGAGTGGAATCGAACCCGATGCTTGTCCAGACCAAGCCGGTACCTCCACCTTCGACCGCTACGGATGCGTGGACAGCGATGGGGACCTCCGTTCTGACCCTGACATCAACTGGATGCCTGCCCAAGGTGGCGACGCATTCCCTGATGAGCCGACTCAATGGTCCGATGAGGACCTTGATGGCTATGGTGACAACCCGACTGGCGTCACACCAGATGACTGCCCAACCGTTCGTGACACCTCGTCCATCGACCGACTTGGTTGCGCTGATACAGATGGTGACGGCTATTCGGATCCTGATGCAACGTGGACAGTCGCAGATGGTGCAGATGCATGCATCAACGGCCGTGGAAACTCGACCCAAGATCGAATCGGATGTTACGATGAAGATGGCGACGGGTACTCAAACCCAAGCGTTGACTGGACCATTGACGACGGCGCTGATGCCTATGTCGAAGACCCAACTCGTTGGATTAAGGAAGCCTCTGCAGATGCAGACGGCCTTTCCGGCGGATTTTCAGTCGTTTACGGTCTTGGTGGAGCTGTTTTGATTGCAGCCCTTGCTGGCGGTGCGTTCTTGTTACGAGGTCGCGGTGAAAGCGAGGAAGAGAAAGCATGGAACCAGTCACAAGGCGGTCTGCCGGGTATGCCACCAATGGGTGGACAGCCTGCTGGCGGCGTCGCCATGCCGGACTTCAGTGCACAGCCAGTTGCTGCGGCCGTGGCCATGC
The DNA here is from genome assembly GCA_009887095.1 of Candidatus Poseidoniales archaeon. Lineage (GTDB taxonomy): Archaea > Thermoplasmatota > Poseidoniia > Poseidoniales > Poseidoniaceae > MGIIa-L1. The sequence goes on along the minus strand of QXYC01000011.1, from coordinate 15,784 downwards.
CGAACTTCGCCGCCCAACCTGTTGCGCAACAACCAGCAGCCAGTTACGCTGCTCCAGCGGTCGAGGCTGCTCCAGTGGCTCAACAGCCGGTTGCGCAACCCGCACCAGTGGCTGCTGACCCTGCACGGACCTACTACGAAGGATTGCTTGCTCAAGGCTACCCTGCTCCTGATGCACTTGGTTACACACAGCAATACTACCCAGCCTTCCAAGGTTGAGCGCTCTCCTTGAACACGGTTTTAAAAACCGGTTTCGATGAGGTTTTGAGGGGTGGATGCGATGACCTTTGATTCAGCATACGAACCGTTCTTTCAACCTCCTGGGTGGATTGTTGGACCGATTTGGGCCGTGTTGTACGCCTGTTTGGCCATCAGTTTCAGCAGCGTGCTGGCTGTGCGTGACGAGGTGGAGCAATCCACATTGGTGATCGCACTCTTCCTGATTCAGTTGGTTGTAAATTTGGCTTGGCCTTCAGTGTTCAACTCAGAGCGGTACCTTCTCGCATTGGGCATGATTGTGGTCATGGTTGTGTTCGCAAGCATCTACGCATTTGCTGTTTACAAAGCTGCACCAACCGCCTCGATGTTGGTTTGGCCCTACATTGCATGGGTTGCGTTCGCAGGTGCGATTAACGCAGCGTACTACCTTGAAGCAAGGTCGTGATTTTCAGCAACGATGGTTGTGCTTCCCTCATCATGTGAGGACTTCGAGCAAACGATCCTGTTCAGCAGCCATTCGAAGTTCCATAGCAATGCGTCGTCCGCTTGACATTGGCTTGCGCCATGTTGCGTTTCCGTATGGGTGCCCAACGCTCACGTGAACGTTTGTTCCTCCACCCAAACGAGGTGCAACATCGTAAATGTAGTAATTCATGTCCTTGTCAATGCAGGTTTGCAAACAGAATGGACCGATGATTCCAGGGTCGTAGTGCTCTTTGCTTGCGGTGATGAACTTCTCACCAAGTTCGAAAGCCTTCTCAAGCAAGGATTCACGGATGGTGGCTGTGTTGTGTCCAACCACGGTCATCTCAGGGATCTGTTGGTGGGCTGGCATGGTCATTTGCTGCGGTGCTGGCAAACGGACATGACCGTCAAGTGATGATTCGAATCGCCAATCGACGCCAAGCAGTTCTAATTTCTCGCCTTCCTCAGCAAGAGGGCTGTAGAAGAAGTTGAGGTTGAACACTGGTCCGATGACGTAGCGCTCGATTCGAGCACCTTCGAGGGATGCCTCATCGATGACGCCCTCGGCGAGCAATGTCTTGGATTTCTCAAGGTATTCCTCGTAAGAAGCGCATGTGAAGAAACCACGTTCGAGTTTCTTCTGAGCGTGATGCAGCTTGACGATCACGAGGCAATCAATGTCCTGCGGGTCTGCGATCGCTTCAGGGTATGGAAGGCCTGCTTTGTCAAGGATCCAGTAGTAGTCTTGGTCTTCTGTGCGCTCTTCCATACGGAGCATGTTTCTCGAACCAAACAATGGCACCTTGAAGGTGTCTTCAACATCCTCAATGGCGGAGTAAGAAGTGAAGGAACGGTTTGGGATGTAGACGACGTTTCGCTTGCGCATCTCGGCTTGCATCTCTGGCTTCATCACATCGTTGAAAGATGGCATGACAATTGCCTTGTCCACCATGCCCCGGGTCACACGTCCAGAACCGCTTCGATGGGCCTTGAAATAGTTCGCATAGGTCTTGTGTCGACCTTCTTTGCAGTATGCAACCGTTGGGAATCCTTCCTCAATAGCGCCGTCACAAATGTCCAGTGCAGAGTGGGATGCGGTCATCCCAATGCGGAGTTTCATTCGATCGTAATCATCGACGATTGCAGCAATTTCATCTTTGGATAGCATGGGTGCTCCCTCGGTAATCTTCCCTGTGGTCGGGGGGGTCTTTCATTTCATCGCAGGGCGATGTTCAGTCAAATCGTTGGAGTTGCATCAATTCGTCTGTAGAAAGGGTTTCTCCAGACATCAATTTGCTCATCAAATCCTGCACTTCAACACGGGCCGACGGACGTTGTCCTGCACCAGCGCTTGCGCCACGCATGGCACGGAGGATGTCTTGAATCGAGTGAAGGCATCGAAGGGAGACGATGTAGAGGTGGTGTGCCTTGTCTGCTTGCTTCTTCGACTTGCGAAGTTCTCGGTGAGCAGATTCAGCTTTGTCTCGTTGACGATCGACTTCCTTGTTCCATTGGAGCATCAAGTCGTGCGCTTCTTGGGCAGCTTGGGCAGCAGCGGTCACTTCTTCGTGAGCCGCTTCCTGTGCTTCCATGGCGACACGGAGCAATTCTCGTGCTTCCTTGAGTTCGGTGTTGCCGTCTTCACTGGTCTTCATCTTCTTGATCTTGGCCGCAATTTCCTTCATGCGCTTCATGACCTTGGTTTCGTTGTTCCCAGTGTGGCGTCCACGCTCGAACTCGTTCTCGAGTCGGTTTAGTTCTCGCTTGAGGGTGTGAATTGTTTCTGGTGGCTTCTCTCGTCGTCCACGTCGTTGTCCTGGCTCAACTGGGGCAGGTGCTGCTTGTGGACCCTTTGCGGCCTCGAGCATTTCTTTTGCTGCCCGTACGGAGGTGTTCGCTTCTTGGCGAGTTGCTTTCTTTTCACGAACGATTTCGTTCATTTGTTCTCGGATTTCACGTTGTTCGCGCACTTGCACGATGAGTTCTCGAACTTCAGCGTTCAACTCGTTGCGGGTACCCGTGAATGACTTCGATTTCTCGTTCCATTCGTCACGGGTCGTTCGGTAGCTGGTCGCTTTACCATCGACCAGTTTGCGTCGCTCTTCGAGTTGAGTTTTGAATTCAGTCATTCTGTATCGCACCTGTTCGGTGGAAGATTCCCATCTTCTCACCGGTTTGGCGACCTTGCACCCCCATTTAATCCCTTCACTGCGAAGCGATGATTGCAACGGCATGGGTGGGCAATGGTTGCGCCAAATATGAACGTCGAACTCAACAAGGACCATTAGACGACTAAAGCGTTGAGTGAGACGATTGCTTGGGCGAGCAGTGAGCGTATTTTCCCCAAATTGGCATCGGTGCTGCACTTCAGTACAATCACGCGTTCGCCTTTCAATCGTTCAGCCATCACGCAGGCGTTCTCGCCGTGAAGGGACACCCGGGTTGACTTGGATGCATCCAACGGGCCGATCACTTGAGCGAGTTGCTCAACCGTGTCATCGTGGCGTGGCGAGGTGGTGGTGGCAAAGCCATCACTGTCCAAGAGAGCGACCTGTTGAACCCCGTCGTGGGTCAACAGTCCATCGAGCACGCGCTGTTCCACAACCAAGGGATGCTGAAGGGGCCGCTTAACCTTTGACCCCATTCCAAATTCAATTGGAATTGGAATTGGAAGGGACTGGTCCGTTCATCATGTAGCCCAATCCGGATTTGTAATAGTTTTCGAGGTGCTTTTTAACTTCGAGACCTCTCGTTCTATAGAATTTAATGGCGCCGTCATTCGATGCTTTCACTTCCAATTGGATGAAGTTCTTTTGATTCGCATGGCAAACGCCCACAAGATGATTCCAAGCGAGGGAACCCCAGCCAAACCCTTGGTATTCTGCTTGAAGGGCAAACGCTGCAATCCGTACCCCGTCTTCCAAAAATGGCAACGCCCACATGAGGCCTTTGAAGGAACTTGGGTCGGGGTAACGATCCATGTCCACCAAGAGTAAATTTCCGTCCCAGGCAGGAATTGGGAGGGACGCAATCGAGACGTCAGCATACACTTCACCCGTTTCTTGAAGAAACAGTTCTTTGACGGTGGCTCGCCACTCCGAGGGGAGGTTTGCTGGTTCAACACCCAAAATCCATTGGATGTTGGCCATGAGATCAATCCTTTCGCCCTTTTCTGGACTGGGACCGTTCACCACGGTGTGGGGTCAAGTTCCTTGCATTGACCTTCTTCTTCCGCTCTTGACGTCGTGAGGCCTTTGGGGAAGGTTGCTTCTTGGTGACGGTGCTCAGTCCTCCACTGTTCAGCAGAACATCGAGATCGGTGAGCGAAAGGGTGCCACCGGATGCGGCTCGCTGTTGCACATCTTCAGGTCGAGGCCCATTGTTACGTGGTTTCCAATCTGCTGAACCAGATTTCGTTCGCTTTTGGCCACCACCTCGTTTGCCACCGCCTTTGTTCCCATGCCGGTTCGAGGAACGAGAGGGGTTCGAACTGATGCGTACCCATGCATCGAGGCGTCCTTTTTCTCTTCGCAGTCTGCGAAGTTCAGTGCGGCGCTGATCGATGACCTTGAGGAGTTTGTGCGCCTTCTTGTCAAACTGCATGGCGTCACTGAAGTTCAGGTCCATGTCTTTCAACATCGGTTCAGATTCGAGCAATTCTGCCTTGTGCTTCTGTTGCTCTTTCTCGTTCGCCTTGAGGGAGCGGACTGCATCCTTTTGCTCCTTGAGCAAAGCGATGAAGGCTTTGTGCGCTTCCTGTGCTTTGGTCGCTTCTGCGTGCATGGCTTGCAATTCAAAGAACCATGAGAACTGGTCTTCTTCCCTTCGAAGGGATGGGACTTGGAAAAGGTCAATTTCGCCAGTGAGTTGTTTGTAGACATCGGTGAGCAGTTCTTCAATCCTGTACAGCGGGAGACCAATGCGCTTGTTGATTTCATCCCGAGTTGTCTGGAGTTTATCCATCTCCTTCGATCGTGGGCGCAGGGTCCGGACGATGGTTCGCAACTCATTGCGCAATTCGGTTGTGTCTTCGATGGTGCCTCGCAACGCACGGGACATTCGAACGTTGTGCTTTCGCTCTTCGGTGAGGGCGTTCATTCGTTCGTCCAATGCTTCGATTGCCGTGGCATTCTCGCTCAGAAGTGTGGCCACTTCCTCTTTGGATTTCTTGCGAAGGTCTTCGAACAAATCAAACTCGGCCACAGGAACAAACCGTTCCGGGTTCTTTGCTTCGACAATTGCATCCCATCGGCCACCATCACCCATTGCGAGGCATGCGCGGATGAATTCCTCTTGGATGTCGAGGGCGCCAGCAGGTCGGAGCACTCGGCTCAAGTCGTGCTTGAGGTCGAATGGGTCTTCAATCGGCAATGAGTGTTGTCCGAGTCGAGTCTTCTTTTCCATCAAGACTGCCTTTTCAGCTTTCGGCGTCGCATGCTTCCATTTCTTGGATTTACGAGTCACCGGGCTGCCGGTTCGCACTGAAACAACCTGGTCTTTGAACGGCCAAGATGCGGCGTATTTGAAGATGAATTCGACAAAGAGTTCGCCGAGGCTTTGGTTGTTTTTCGGATCCATCGTGATGCTGTCCACCTCACGCATGGTGAGGTCATAGGTGGTGCCCTCAACTTCAACCATCGAGCGTTCTTGGCCCTCTTGGAGGACCGGAGCGACTGGCGGTGTTGTTTGTTGGAGTGCTTGAACGGCTAGCAAGGTCCACGCATAGGAGGAAAAAGTGCCAGATGCTGCGTCACTGACATCCCTTCGGTTGGCCCAATGCTTGACCGCTAAGATGACGCTTCGAATTCGCTCGTCGCATGCCGAGTACCGCTTCAGCAGTTCTGTGTTGTGCAGTGCGAGCGTGTTGTTGATTGAGATGTCAACTGGAATTTTTGTTCGCTCATCTTTGAATTTGATGATTGGAACCTTCGCACGAGGCAGCATGACGATGTCTTCCATGTCGTGTTGCTTGAGGATTCGATTGACTTGGCGAAGCGCCTTCGCTGGGATGTCACCCTTGAATTGGAGGCACAAATCGAGGTCCCCCGCTTGCAATGTCAGCCCTGATTGTGAAGACCCAAATTGTTGAAGTTCAGCGTTCTTGAATCTGTGCTCAAGGGTTCGCTTGAGGTGTCGGAACAGTCCTGCACGGGCTTTGAGCTGCTTTGGCGTTGGTCCTTCAGACTTCAGCATAGATTCGATGCCTTCGCCGATGTTGAGGATGACCTCTTCACTCACGCTGTCGAGTGTGGGCAGTTCAAGCGTACCACAGAGGTGCTTGTGGACGTTGGGCCAACGAGCGACTTGTTGAGGCGTGAAGCCCGTGGTCTTGCATTCATCGCTCACTCTTCTTCACCTCCGGCTTTTGGTTGTGCAGTGGAAGTGCGCCGTGCTTTTCCTCGCTTTGGAGCGTCCTTTTTAGCGGGCTTTCGGTTGCGAACGGAACTTGATACACCACCTTGTTTGACCTTTGTTGCGTTGCTCAAGAGGCGATCAAAGCCATCATCGATGATTTTCTGCCAGTGCTCGATGCCACGTTGACTGCTGTCAAGTGCTTCAGCAAGCCGCTTCGTTCGACCATCAGCTCGCCGTCGGTGGGCTTCGTGTTCCACATACGTGGTGTGGAAATACTCGTTTTCGGAGGCAAGTTCGAGGATTGCATCGTGGGCTTTCTGGGCTGTTTCAAGCAGTGCTTTTGCTTCTTTGAACGATGCATCCATTTCAGTAAGTCCTTCTTGACTTGATGCACGTTGAGCCACCCATTCGTCATGTTGACGAATCAGCGACTTCATTTCTTGGATGTACTTTTGTTCAGTTTTGTGATTGCCTGCGTTCGTCTCAAGTTCCTGTTCAAGGCTTTGTAACTTCGAATCAAGTTTTTCCTTGGCCCACTTTGGGTCTGGGTCCTTGATGCCACCGGATGCTTGGAGTTGATCTCTCAAGGCCCCGGCTCGCTTGAACAAGGCTCGTGCTTTGGTTTGAGCATCGGCGCGCTCCTTCTTGAGGCTCGCAACCTTGGTGTTGATGCCATCTCGCTTTTCTTTGGCGGCACGGGCAAGAGGTTCGGCTGCCAAGAGTTCTTCTTGCCGGGCATCAAGTTGCTCTGGTATGACCTCAGCAAGGCGTTCGCGACGGTGTAAAATGGACTTCGCCAGTAAGGCGGGGGTCACACCGAGCAACTCTTCGGGGGTCATACAGTGTCCCCCCACCTTCCAACCTTGAATAAACACTGCGTAGTGACCCCTTTTGGCGTGAAGGTGAAGAACCCCCTCGACAAGCCGCTCTCATGGGGGGGGCGAAAGCGGGCCGGATGGCCACGGCAACAGGCTTGATGTCGATTCTTTTCCTCAGTTTAATTGCTCCCCAAGCGGCTGCTCTGGGCGGCGAGGCAACCATCGAATCCGCAAGCATCTCCATTGACCTCTCTCAACAAATTGAATCTGCTTCGTTTACTTACAGCTTTGATGTTGAGGAACAAAGCGGTCAGAGTGCAGACATTACCGTCCAATCCACGCTCTCCACCATCGCTGGGGTGCTCATTGAGAGCATCAATGAAAGCCGAACGGTGCCAATGAACGCAGTGGAATCACTCAGCGTCACCTTTTCTGCAGTTCCTTACGGCTACTCGATTGTCGAAACAACCCTCACAGGGGACACAGGTCCAAATTCGAGCACTCATGTCACATCGTTCAACAGGACCATTCAACGCATGGTGCCCCTGGATGTGAGTGTGGCCGAGGGTGGCGATTTCACCTTCACAAGCATCGACGCAACCGGTTTAGCGACAGGAAACCTAACGGTCAATGATGGCGATCATGTCGCCATTCAAATCCCAATTCTCAACAATGGTGACTACGACTGGAACGGGACGCTTTCGGCTTCGGTGACTTCCGGTGGTCTCAATGAATGGATCAACACCAGCAATGTAGAAGTCTTGGCCATGTCGAGCACTGTTGTAACATTGAGTACATCCATTTCGATGACTGAGGGCGTAGCTTCGCTTTCTGTTGCACTCAACGACAGTGGTGATGGTGATACCAACGATGAATCAAGACTGGTTCAGTTCACCATCGCACCGCCACCGTTGCCAATGCTTGACGGAAGCGTGGAACTGGTCACCGAAGCATACAACGCAGGTGATGTGCTCGACTGGAATCTAACCGTTTTCAACAACGGAAGCCGTGAGTATTCAGGGGATGTCGTGTGCATGTTTGGTCAAACTACAGTCCTCAACCAATCAACAGAACTTGCCATACAAGGCTCTTCAACGCTGAGTTTCACCACTCAAGCCCGTCCAGCCGAACTGATTTGTACAGCACAAGGCATGCGCCTCTCTGAGGCATCAACGTTCCCATTGAGCGTCGACTTCTCTGTGGTCTCGGCCATCTTTGAGGCAGCGGGTTCCACAACACCCGGTGTGCTTGATGGGCCCTGGCACGTTGGCGACAGCGCACGGTTTTCCATGCTTGTTCGCAATCACGGTGAAATTGAAGGGTCGATTGCGCTTGAATGCACAACCGACCAAGCCGTCTACACGAGCCCAACGCTCACGCTTGATGTCGATGCCGCCGGTGAGGTCTCTGTGATCGTCCCAATGCTTGCTGATGGCGACCAAACCATCGAATGGCGTCTTGTCTCCAGCGATGGAAGCGTGGATGAAGGACTCAATGGTTCGGTCACGGTCCCTGTTGCTGCCAAGCAGGTGTTGACCCCAAAGGTTGAATCCGTCACATGGGATGCCGAAGAAGGCGTCAATATGGACTGGTCTGTGACGCTTGGTGAGGGTGTGGACCGGGATGTTCGAATCCGCATTGGATACTTTGACTCCGGCGACACATACCTTCTCGATTACACGGTTGTGTTGACGCCTGGCATCACTTCGGATTCACTTCACCTTGGCTTTGTCAACGCTGATCGGGTTTCCATACGAGTGGATGCAATGAATTGGAGTGAGGCATTTGGACCTTCAAGCGATAGCAAGTCAGTGCCGAGCGAGCGTCCTGTCTATAGCATGGTCATGAGCGAATTGGCATCGCCATCAAGGCCCAGCACAGGACAAGGCGCCACGGTTCAAGTCACCATTTCGAACACCGGAAACGCTGACGGCATCGACGGTGAGATTCTTTTGTTGGGCGAAGATCGAACCCTCTATGGTACCCAGTCCACAGACGCATTGAGCGTGGGCGAGTCGAAAACGCTGTCCTTCTCGTTGGACTGGCCAGAGGGCACACGGGTGAAACTCGAAGCAGTTTGGACTGTGGATGGTCAACAAATCACTGCTCCGGGTTCGTTCACCTCTGCTGAAGCAGCGGTCGTTGAGGATTCATTCAGCGTCCCGTGGGTCGGTTTGTTTGGTGGAGTCGCCCTCGCTGGAGTCATCCTTGCTGCAGTTCGAATACGACAAAAGCAGGGCCTCTCGCCCTCGAAGAATTCCAAAACATCTTCGAAATTGAAGACCAGCACAAAATCCGTGGCAACAGATGAAAAAATTCAGGTCGGCTGTCCAGAGTGCGCTCGGCAACTTCGTGTTCCAGCCTCCTACACCGGGTCGGTGCGATGCCCTGACTGTTCCAACCGATTTGATGTTGAAGGAGTCCCTACTGAAGAAGAGGATGAGGCGATCGAAACGGTCGAAGAACCAGAAGAAGAACCGGTGGATGAAAAGATTGAGGTTTCATGCCCCGAGTGTTCACAATCGCTTCGAGTTCCAAGCAGTTATGCTGGTTCTGTTCGTTGCCCTGCATGTGAACATGTCTTCAAAGCACAGGGCTAAGAATATCCAAAGGGTGAGTACATGAGTGGCCATTTCAAAGAATTCGAGGATGAATACCTCGAAACTATGTACGAATTCTATGAACGCGACGCTGAGGCTCTTGTCCGAACGGGTGACCTTTCTGACGCACTCAAGGTCTCGCCAGCTTCTGCGACAGAGATGATTCAGCGACTGGCTTCGAAAGGACTCGTTGATTACACGCCTTACAAAGGCGCACGGCTCACCGAAATCGGGCTGGTTCACGGGAAGAAAATGAAGCGAAAGCATCGGTTGGCAGAGGTCCTCTTAGACATCTTACCATTTGACGGCGATGCACATGCCACGGCTTGCCGCCTTGAACACGCCATCGATGACGACTTGGAAGTGGCTCTTTCGCTCCTGCTTGGTCGACCGGATGTGGATCCAAGCGGCCGAGAAATACCCTCGCCGACTGAAGATATTCTCGCTCGCATCGAGGCCAATCACCGCCTTATTCGCCCCCTCTCATCAATGCAAATCGGAGAGGAAGGCACCCTCCAAGCCATGGTCATGGCCCCGTCTCAGAAAGCAACGATTGAGTCGGTTGGACTTCGCATTGGTGTGACGATTGCCAAGGACGAAAATGGGTTTGTGTTGGAAGATGGCACACGTGTCGAACTCGACTCCGATTTCCAGTCACAACTCTTGTTTCGCCCCGCATGAATCAAATATTGATGTAAGGCTTTAGAAGACAGCCACCATGGAATCATCATGGTCGCTGAGGATGCATCGGTTGAAACCTCAGAAGAATCCATCCTTTCCTCCGAACGATTCTGGTTTGCACTGGATCGGCAACTGGTGAGTTCAGGCCTTCGCTTGCTTCTTTTACTCCCTGCATTCTCATTCCTCACCGCCTTTGGTGCCCTTGCCTATGCACAAACTTCACCGAACTGGTGGGCGAAAATTGAACCCACTCTGAATTTGTCCTTTGCCATGGCCTTGATCTCACTGACGTTCGTAATCCTGTTTGGGTTCATCATCACACAAATCATCCACCGTCATCGAACCCATCTGTCCATCGCCAGTTTCCAATCCGAGGTCGAGCGCCTCAATGACGAACACCGAGCGGTTCAATCATTGCACGGCTACGAAGGACTGGCACATCACCTGACCAGTGTTCGCACCAGGCACACTCTTTCGCTCTCGTATGCAGTGGTTTCGATCTTGTTGCTTATTGGCATTTTTTACGTCAACATCGTGACCCTCAACGGTCGCATTCTTCTCTTGCTTTCCTTCTCATTCACGATGCTTTCCTTGGGCCAACACATGTCAACCCGCACCCGCCCTTTCAACATGGATGAACGCACGGGTTTGCTCGATGCATACAACCCTCCAATCCATCCTTCAACATTGGAGATGGTGTTCAGTGATTTGGTGAAAACTCACATGGACCCGCTGCTTCGCTCCGAATACGAAGTGTATTCCAAAGAGATTGAATCGTACATTCTCCCCAAAATCGATGCTCAGTTTGCTCGAGAAAAACTTCTGATGACGCTGTACCGACATTCCAAAGGGCTCGATTTCAAAACAATGGAAAGCGAACTTGGCGAGGTGCTCAACAAAAAGGGCATGGACATGGTTCGCGAACACCCCGTCTTCACGATGGAAGAGTGGCTCTCCATCATCGCCCACGTTGAACGCTCTTGCCCCGCCTTTTTCCGAATGATCGGTCGAATCGAAGAAGACCTTGGAGCCGGTCGTGACACGACCACTGGCGATATTGTGTTCGAAGTGGACATGGAGAATGTGGTGCACGAACGGGCGAACCTGTTTACACTGATGCACAACCTTTCGGATGAACCACGTACCATCGTCTTGCGAGTGCAATCCCCCGACTTCCGGCCTCACGATTTGGCCATGACCTATCGCTTGAATCCCGGTGAACAACGATGGTGGTCGAACAAGAGTCTCCCCCTTGCCGCAGAAGGTGACGAGGACGTTCTTGGTATCATGTCGGGGTTGCTCCGAGATGGGACAATGGCATGGCAATCCTTGCTCCCTGAGCGATTTGGGGAGGCCACCGTGTCGGTTCGTCTCGAAGAACAAAGTGGGGATTTGTTGATTGGTCGTCAAATCAACGTCCGGGTCCGATCGAAGTACCGTGAGCGTGTGCGCGCTTCGAGTTCAATCACTGCCAATCTTCTTGGGGGACTTGGCCTTGTGCTTGCAGTTTTCATCAAAATCCGCGAGATTTTTGACGCCATTTGAGGCTACCTTGAGGTTGAGGCCCTTCCGTAGCCTTGAAATGGGCTACGCTATGGACAAACCATGCGCGGAATGAAGGACGATGCGACACCAAGCCCCGATGGGGAGTTGAAAGACGAACTACAAGCAATGGAAGCTCGAGTTCGAAAGTTGCGTGACACACGCAACGCCTTCAGCGACCAAGCCCGCGCTTCCGCTGAGAAGCGGAACGCCATCCAAGGCCAATACAAGGAACACCGGGAGAAGGTCGACCTCGTTCTTGCTGAAGTCAAAGCCATCCGTGCTGAAGTCAAAATGCACAAAGAAAAGCGCAACGCCATCCAAGCCCAACTCCGTGACATCATTGGCCAAGCCAAGGGTCACCGCAAGGAGAAAGGCGACAAGAAGTCAGCAACTGCAGAATACGCTCAACTCAAGCAGGAGGTCGCCGGACTGGAGAAGACCTTCGAGACATCTTCTGTTGGTCAGAAGAAAGAGAAGGAAATGATCAAGAAAATCAAGGAAATGGGTCGTCGGATCGAAGAACTCGCTCCTGAAGTGGTCAAGTTCGAGATGATCGCCGTTGACCTCAGCGACATGGACACAGCCATCAAGACCCTCAAGTCTGAAGCCGACGCATCGCATCAAGCCATGCTCGAAGCCGTCGGCCGTGCCGACGTCATGTCCAAGGAAGTGGACGAGGCGTTCACCCACCGTGATTTCCTCAAAGCAGAAGGCGATCGATTCCACAACGAATTTGTTGAGTTACGAAAGAAATCAGATCAAACGCACGAGAAGATCACCGAGATGATGGTCAACGTCAATGAAATCCGTGACAAACTCAACATGGCTCGTGACGAGCGAAAATCTTGGATGGTTGACCACAACGCTGCTGTCAAGTCTGAAATGAAGACCGGTGCAGAATCCGAAGATGTGGCTGATGCCCTTCTCTCCAGCCTCCAAAACCAAGGCTCTGTGACCTTCGGCGGAACCGGAACCAGCGACGCTCAAGGCACCTTCAAGAAAGGTGGAAAATCTGCCAAGAAGAAGTCAATGCGTCGCATTGACATGAACGCTTCCCGACGACGCTGAGGTGTGCTTTTTGCACGGCGTCATCATGGCAGGCGGGCAAGGTTCTCGCTTGCGTCCGTTGACGCTGACCCGCCCTAAACCGATGGTCGAAGTTCTTGGTCGCCCTGTTATCGACTTTGTCAAAGACGCCATGGTTGACGCCGGTGTCGATCACCTGGTCGTGACGACTGGTTATCGTGGTGAGCAACTCTCTGCCCACGTCGCTCAATGGTCCCATCATAACGGCATGAAGGCTCGCATCAATCAGGAAGCAACGCCGATGGGCACTGCAGGTAGCGTTCGATTGTTGCTCGATGAACTCACCGAGACGTTCATCGTAGGTTCTGGTGATTCCGTTGCATCCTTCGACATTCAGGCCTTGCTCAAAGCGCACAAGGAAAACGGCGCCAAGGTCACCATGGCCCTCTGGGAGGTGGAAGATCCCACCGAGTTTGGCATTGTCGGATTATCTGAGGACCACTTGGGTGATTTGGATGGCGAACTGCGAGAAGGTTTCATTCGTCAATTCAAAGAAAAACCCACGGCAGAAGAGGCCTTTAGCAACGTCATCAATGCCGGCTTGTACATCCTCGAGCCCGAAGTGTTGGCATTGGTTCCGGAGGGAGAGAAGTTTGACTTTAGCAAACAATTGTTTCCAATGGTGTTGGAGATGGGTTGGCCGATGTATGCGCAGACCATCAATGGAGTCTGGTTTGATGTTGGTCATCCTTTCGAATTGATTCGAGCACAACATGCCTTGATTGAAGGAAGGAATACCCTACCATTCCCACTGCCAAAGGGTACCTTCAGCGATCGGGGGAGTTACTTTGCGCTCGGCCTTGACACCAATCCAAACATCGCTGGTTCAGTCGTTTCAGATGGTGCTGTTGTTTCAACGGATTCAACGGTCAGCGATTCCTTGCTCATGTCAGGGTGCTCTGTGGCAAAAGACGCCATCATCACTGATTCAATTCTTGGACGCAACGTGGTCATCGGTGAAGGCGCAGTGGTCCGTCAGGCTGTGCTCGGTGATGGGGTGGTCATCGAAGCAAACGGCGTTGCCGTTGAAGTACGAATCCCGGACAATGCGTGATTCTTGTAGCCACTGGAGTTAAGAACCACGGGTTGTCGCCCGACTTCGATAATGATGTCCGAAACCTCCACTGCCCCCTTCCGGTCTTACGAACGAACATGGGATGAGATTGAGCAAATGCTCCAACGAGCAGAGATCAAGCGGAAGAAGTGGAAGGACTGGTTCCGTGAATGCCGAAAGAACGGTGACCGTGAAGGTATGAAGGAAGCTGCTCGAAATCACAAAGCCCTCGACGGCGTCATCAAGACCCTCAAGTGGACCCTTGGCGAAGAGGGCATCTCAGATCCACTCGACTGAAGGAACACTTTTGGTACCTTTTTCGAAGGAGACTAAAACCCTCGATTGCTCATTGTTGATGCAACAATGTTGAAATCGTTGATTGTCACGCTTGGCTGAAGAGGACCTTCGATGGAGTACTATGCCGCACTTGGAAGCGTATTGCTTCTTCTCGGCATTGCGCTCATCACGCCTGGGCCCAATGCATTGACCTGTTTCGCCCACGCAGGTATGTTTGGACCAAGGAGCAATGTCCCGTTAATGGGGGGCATGGTGATTGGTTTTGTTACCATTGAAATGAGCGTTGGTTTGCTCGTCAACACCCTCAATGATTCGCCCACAGCACTGACTGTTTTGCACTGGATTGGCATGATTTTTCTTGCTCTCATGGTCCTCGGCATGTTTCGATTCAATCCAAGCACCATCGACACAGAGGGCGTTGAATCGATGTTAGGGGTCAAGGTTGGCATCTGTATGCAATTCGTCAACGGGAAAGAATGGGCTTTTGTCATCATTTTGATGAGCAATTACATCGAACCCTTGGGCGGTGGTTTGCAAGGCATTCTGACGATCCTCTCCATCACGCTGAGTGTTTGCCTCGCCGCCATGATTGGCTGGACGTTCCTTGGTGCACGCTTGTCCAATTTCTTTACTCACGAAACGAGAGGAAAGCGAGTCTTCCAAATCTGTGGGGTCTTGCTTGCGCTCCTATGGGTTGGCTTGCTTCTGCAGGGACCTGCCCAACTTGAGTGAATGCAAGATGTCAAGAATCACTTCTTACCGTTGTGAAGTTCCCTTGCTTGCTTTGCCCATTCGTCTCGCTTGACTCGACCCGGGAAGAACTCAATGGCCTTGTTGACCTGCTCTTCAATGGTTGGTGTCATGTTTCCAACTTGCTCGAAGGTAAAGATTCCCAAGGCATACAACTTCTCTTCAATGAAGGGACCAATGCCTTTGATCGTCTGGAGTGAATCCTTGTCTGAAGCGGTTGCGACACCAAGCGTGGCGAAGTCAATTGATTCGGCCTTCTTGGAAATTCGCTCCAAGTCTTCGGCTTGCTTCAACGCTTTCTCATCCAACTTGACATCTTCACCAAGCAAGATCTTCGCTTGGTTGGCCCACTGGTCTCGCTTGACGCGACCTGGGAAGAACTCGATGGCTTCGTTGACTTGCGTCTCAAGTTTTGCATCCATGTTGGCAATTTGGCGATAGGTGGTGATGCCAAGTGCGTTCAACTTCTCCTCGATGAACGGACCGATGCCCTTGATGACTTGGAGATTATCCTTCACCATGACAATCGATGCGGTACCAAAGACACGAGTAACTCCTTTCACTCCAGTGAGGGCGTTGCCATCCTTGCCAGTCCATGTGATGATTGAACTGCCTTCTTCATCCGTGATTGCAGCCGTTCCTTCATTGGCGAACTCAGAAGCGTTGGCAACTTCAAGCGTTGATGCACCCTTCTTGACTTCTGTCTTGAGGGTCGAGTTGGTTGCTTCACCGAGTTTCTTGAAGTTGATCGTCTTCGCTCGAGATTTTACACGTTGTAGTTCCTCTTGCTTCTTGACTTCCTTGGTGGCCGGTTTCTTCTCTGCCTTCTTAGCAGCGGCAGCAGCAGCCTTAGCAGCCTTTGCTTCAGCGTCGGCCTTTGCCTTTGCTTCAGCGGCCTTCTCTTCAGCAGCCTTT
>QXYC01000010.1 GCA_009887095.1 Candidatus Poseidoniales archaeon | reverse complement strand
ATCCGTCGTAGAATTTGCCCATCCATTCCACAAAGTGGAGACGGGCTGCGTGAATGGTTGGTGAAAGAATACCGAGAGCCAAGGCGAAAACTTGGACGAAGAGGAAGATGACGAGGCAGAGGGCTGCAGTCAGATATCCAGAGGCGCCTCCTGTTTCGAGGCCGGCTAGGATGTTTTCCCAACCGAGGATAATGGAAACTTCTGCAATCTTGACACCTGCAACGCCGACCGCCATGATGCGGAGGTAGGACAAGGTGTTAGCGAGAAGGCCGAATGTTTCGATTGGACCCATGATGATGCCACCAGCCCAGCCAAACCCTTCATAGACAGCAAGACCGACGATAAGGCAGCAAATGCCGCCGATTAGGAGTAGGTTCCAGAGGGGTTGAACTTCAAACAATTCATTGTACCCCATGACGAAGTTACGGCAGACCATGAAACCTCCAACGAGGATCATCAACCAAGAGCCTTTTTCGAAGAAAGCAGCGCTGAATCCGTGAGCCTTGTTGACATTGAGGAATCCGATGATAAGGCCAACCAAGATGTGGAAGACGCCGAGGTAGACGGCGAGGGAAACGTATTGCTCCAGCCCGTGACCTGCACTTGCACGGTGGAACGGCATCATCACGAATGGGTGGTCAGGGTCGCCAAGTCCAAGCAGGACTGCAAGTCCTTCGGGCAGGACAAACACATCGTGTGTCCAATCATAGATACTGGTGAGGAAGGCAATGTCTGGGCCCCATCGGTACCCATCTTTGAGTGCCCCTGTTGCGTCATACATGCTGCCGTCCCACACAAAGCCAAAGCCTTCTGCGAAGATGATGCCCCAAATGATGCACCAAACACCCATCCAGCGGAGAACGGTCATGCCTTTCTGTGCAAGGGGGTCAACGGCGAAGGGCTTAGAGCCAAGCCACAAAGAGAGAGCGACAAGAACCGCACCATAGCCAAAGTCACCTAGGATCATTCCGTAGATGAAGGGGAAGGTCATCATAATGAGCATTGATGGCTCAAAGGTACCGTACTTGGGGCGACCGACGAGATCGACCAGAAGTTCGAACGGTTGGGTGGTTTTTCCATTTTGGAATTCGATTGGAGGGACTGCGTCTTCATGGTCTTCATCCACTGAAGGCATGGCACGGATCATTGTGAGAGAGATGTCGAGTTCAGGGAGGTTGATTTTCCCGTCGCCATCCAAATCCATTGCTTTGACAAGAGGACCGATGTCCCAAGGAGGCAAATCGCCGATGCTGGTGGACTTGAGGGCCTGTTGGAACTCATAGCTGTCAATCTTACCAGAATCATCCAAGTCGATTGATTTGAAGAATTCAAACACGGATTGCTTGGTCTTGATGAGGTAATCAGAGAGCATCACCAATTCCTTGGCGACCTCGGGCGAATCGTGGGCATCGTCGTGGCCGTGACCGTGGTGTGGGTCAACATAGGCCTCGATAGAAACGTGAGAAGCGATGGCACCGAGTTTATCCTTCACCATATTGCCTTCTGAGGTCGGAACCCAGCCGTCCAAAGCAAACGCTTGGTCGCTGACAGCCACGAGGGTTGGAGAGGTGTAGATTGCGTCTTCACGGGTCAGGTGTTCTTCAAGAGCGACAAGTGAGCGACCGTTTCGATCGACCCAAGCGTCGAGCGCTTCCTGAGAGGAAGCAATAGTGTTCTCAAGTGCGTCGATTTGAGAGAGTACGCTCGAGGCTTTCGAGGCAGGAGAGCCTTCGCCTGCTGGAATTTGAACCGCTTTAGCACCAAGTTCAGCAAGGCAGATTTGTACCTCCGCTGCGTGTTGAGTCTGGCATGCAACCGCGACGATGCCTGGTGCGGAGTGAAGGAGAATTTCAGTTCCAAGCGCTGAGAAGACCGACTTTGCTTTGCTGGCTCTTGGAGTTTCGCCCACGTAGACTTCTAGACCGTCGAAACCGCCCATCAATTCGAGAGGGATGTCCAAGGGAGCAAGGCGTTCGAGGACCTGGTGTTGCTCCTTCAAAGAGGAGATTGAGGCTTCACTTTCCCGGATGGTGTCAAGGTAGGAAAGTGCGTCATCGATTTTGGATTCGAATCCTTCTACCAATTTCTTAACTTTGCCAAGAGACACTGGCCCCTCGATGTTCATTGCCTGGACGGAGGAGGAAACGCCACGAACCTTGGTGAGCAAGGCACTCGTTTTGTTTGCGCCTTCGGTAGAAAGCGCACGGCCAACACCGATTCCATCTTGGAAATGGCCATATTCTTCAATGTGGACACAAGAGAGCGTAGCGCACATTCGCAGAACTTCTTCCATCTTATCGACGGGAGCCGCCACGGTGAGGCGGGACATTTCTGCGGTTGCGAACATGGGAACAACTCACTGAGAATTTACTTTTTCGAGCAAGTGGGCGACTGCCTTGTCCTTGCGATCTGCTGCAGAAGATTCGATGGCGTCAACCACTTTTTGGCCTTCTTTGGCGACACCTTCTGCTTCTTTGTTTGCTTTGGCTCGAGCAGCGTCGAGGGTGGCTTGAGTTTCTGAGACTGAACCATCGGTTGCGTCCGCAACGAGTTGAACGGATTGGCGGCGGGCTTCCGCTGCAATTTTTCCGACTTCAGCTTGGGCATCTGCAAGTTGCTTTTCGGCATCTTGTTCTGCTTGCTTGATTTTGCGAAGGACGTCAGCCATACCCAAGATAATCACCAGCAATTCGGCTGAATGGTAGGGGGTTTATGAGG
>QXYC01000001.1 GCA_009887095.1 Candidatus Poseidoniales archaeon | reverse complement strand
CACCACCTGTATTGGTTGGTGTCGCTGTTGGTGACATGACAGTGCCCTTGGTCAACGTGAACGAACTTGGAGAATAAGAAATCAAAGGTGGTTCGAAGACTTGGATTGTGAACTCACCGTTTTTACTCAGTCCAGTGCTTGAAGTGGCGGTCAAATTGTAGGTTGCAGTGGCTTTCCCTACTGTCGGTGTGCCGGTAAGGGTACAGGTTCCCGGAGTGAGGCTCAAGCCTGCAGGTAGGGCTGGCGTCACGGTGCATGTTGCACCGGTCACGCCAGTTCGAGTCACGCTGCCTGGATTGTGCCCTTGAACAGTCGCGTGGTAAAGGTCTGCACCGGTGTTGTAACGGTAAGCAATGTGAATGTCGTCATTGCTGTCCACAGCAATGGCCGTATATGTGCCAGCGCTGCTGGCGGTGTGCACGGCAGTCGACACCCAGGAACCCGTTTTGTCTGAAGAATAATACAAATCGTCCGCACCGTTTAGCTCGTGTGAAATGTGAACATTCCCCAGAGAGTCGTATGCGATGGAATTGAAGCGGCCGTAATCTGCACTGTTCTCAACGGTCGTTGCAGACCAAGAAGTGCCAGTGTAATACGTGTATTTCAGCGAGGTTGCGTCCATGTCAAAGTAAGAGATGCCTGGTTCATCGGTTGTTGGGTCAATGGCGATGTCAAGGGCCGTTCCGCCAGTGTTCGTACCAATATCTTCGAGGTTTGTCCTCACCCATGAGCCAGAGGTATCGGTGAAGTGGAACATGTCTTTGTTGTTGGCATCGTAGTAGGCAATGTGGATGTGATCGTCTGAATCGATGGCGATCGATGTGAAGGCGATATCGCCAGCAGATTGCACGGAACTGAAGGACCACGAACTCCCTGTCTTCTCTGCATAACCCAAATCTCCTCCACTGTCCCGATAGGCGATGTGGGGTTTGTCGTTGGAATCAATGGCAATGGACGTGAATTTTCCACCTGTGTTATCGATGGTCGTCTTCGACCAAGAGGACGAACTTGCCGATTTGTAAGCGTACTTGAGCGAGGTTCCGGTGTTGTACTGATAGGAAACGTGAAGACCGTCATTTGAGTCTATGGCCAAGTTACAGTATTTCCCAACGTTATTGCTGGTTTCAATCGATGAAGTCGCCCAAGACCCCGATTTATTGGTTGAGTACATGAGGTTCGAATTGTCATCCCGATAGAACACGATGTGCGCCTTATCATTGCTGTCGATGACGATGCTGCTGTAGTGTGCTGAATCACCTGAAGTGTAGACGCTTGAGGTGCTGTTGACCATGCCAGAACTCCAACCAGTCCATGTGAACGTCACATCTGAAATCGCAGTGTCTTTGGTTGCCGTTACGGCAGCACTGCTTGGAACCAATTCCCAGTCTGCAGGGCCTGAATACATCGGTTTTTGTGCCGGTGGTTCAAGTTCACTTGGAGCATCTTCGATAAGCCATGGGGCCTTGTTCACTTCGACAATTCCTGCCGAAAGCGACATCGAGATCATGATCACGGCCAAAAAAACTGATTTGAGGGATTTGGAGGTGAAGATGCTCAACATGACTCCGCCTCCCCTAAAGGGGAGGCACCCTATATTGGTCTAAGGATGAATCCTATCATGATAGGGTCGTTGTTAAAATTAAGGCTGAGGCCATTCTGAAGTTGGTTCGCTCGGCCATGCGTTCTTTTTGACATCGAAACCGAGTTCTATAAATTTCTTTCTGGCTTTTCGCCACACAGGGAGCATGTAGCCAACCTTGGAACGTTCGGAAAAGGACCACTGCCAAGGGCACCTCGGCACCCTGGCAACCCAATGTTGAAGCAAGCATTGATTCAGTTCATCTTCCATTCCGCCCGGCATGACCCATGAGGTAATGTTCAGGGCGCCTGCAGATCCACGAGTTTCCGACCATGCCGTCATCTCGAGACCTCGCAGTGGGCCATCAAGAAGACGAATGCCGAGGGTGCGAGTTGATTGTGCCATCGGCATGATGATGGCGAATCGATCGACGAGTCGAGAACCCTCGTGCCGCTCCATTTGCCAACCTGCTTCTTCTGCAAGAAGTCGAAGCGTTTTGATGGCGTGAACGGGCGAGACGCTGACCTCCAAATCGGTGGTAGCTCGTCGGACCATGGTCGTTCCAAACATGGTTGCCGCATCAACGCTTTGATGCGGTTTTCACGAAGCAGCCTATCGGCTGTGTGGAGTTGTTTCGATCAAACGTTTCCGTTTGGTGATGCGTGTGCACGGTTAGCCCACGGTCCCGCCCCAAAGGGCGAGGTGTTCCGCAGGAGGGACCGAATCGGACAACCGCACATCACGAGGCTACGCGTGCAAGACGCGCGTCCTTGTGCGCTCGGCGGCGCTCGATACCTGTTTCAACCGAAAAGGGATCCAAGACCGTCGAAGCCAGCTTCTTCTTCTTCCTCTTCCTCTTCTTCAGGGGCAGCGGCTTCCGAAGCACCGCCAGCTGCAGGAGCAGCGGCAGCAGCAGCAGGGGCAGCAACAGCTTGGGTCATTGCATCAGCGATGTCGACACCAGCAAGCGATGCAACGAGTGCTTTCACTCGAGCGTCGTCAGCGGTCACACCAGCAGCCTTCAAAATGGCGCTGATTGTCTTTTCGTCAATGTCTTTTTCAGCAGCGTGCAGTAGCATAGCAGCGTATACGTATTCCATATTTTTTCACCTCATTGTGTAGTTCAACCGAATAGATCTCCGAGTCCGCCGAAGCTTTCCTCTTCTTCCTCTTCTTCCTCTTCTTCGGCTTCGGTTGGTGCCTCAGAAGTGCTTTCAGAAGCACTTGCAGCGGATGCGGCAGCGGATGCTGCTGCGCCCAGCATGGTTGCAAGTTCTTCGTCGAGTGCGTCGCTGTCAAGTTGTCCAGCAACAGCCATAGCGCTGTTGTGGGCTC